>CAMDCV010000015.1 GCA_945890645.1 Akkermansia muciniphila | reverse complement strand
TCTTATGCTGAGGCGATGACAAAGCATCTTGCCAATCACCGCTCGCTCTTCGTCTGTTAGTTGAGTGTATGTCTTCATTTCAGAGTAACATCTCGAATCTTCCTACTTGTAAAGATTCGGGTGTTGCGCTTACTTTATGAATCCAAGATATCGAACAAGATGCGCCATGACAACCCCTACCAGCCGTTCTGTTTCGATGATTTTCCGTAACTACAACACCACCCCCTTGATCGACGTGCGCCCTCGCTGCAATGAAGTTCAGGAAGCCACCGACGGGGTGGCAGTTGATCGTGAGCAGTGAGAAGTGTCAGCGGCAGCCTTGGGATCGGGGAATTCCTTTTCGGAAAACCAGAGACAAGGGCCAGAAAAACCAACAGTCACAGCTAGCGGAAGCAAGTGCATTCGCTGGAACTATGAGAGCACTCGCAAATTGCGAGAGATAACGTATCACAAGTCTGTAAAAATGTTCATCCACTGTTCCTAGCACTGCTCACTTGATTCAATGAGAGAATCCAGAAAAAATTCGCCGATATCAGAATTGCCGCGAGACCCACGTGAAGGATTTGCACCACGCCGTATATGTGGATTTGCGACATCACCACGCCGAGGCACATCTGCGCGAGGACAATACCGATCACTAATTTTTCCGATAGAGTCATAGCCCCTTGACGGTACTGACGCGAGATCCACCAAGCATATCCGGTGACCCCTAGGATCACCCACGAAAAGCTCCGGTGCAGAAGATAGAGCCACGAGTGTTCCAAAGTAACGCCCCACTGGTCGCGCGGGACGCTGAGATGCTTCGACAGCGAATCCGTCAGCTCGCGCACTTGTGTCCCCATGATGCCCTCGGCGATGATCACGAGGAACAAAACCCACAGGCAGCGTTGCAAGCGAACGCGCATGCCATCATCGCGGAAAACCAGTTGTTTCGGCACATGGGCCGAACGCCAGACGACATAGCTTTGCACGATGATCAGCAAAAACGCCAAGGCCATGTGAATCGTCAACACCCCGGGAGCTAGACCACTGTAAACCACCCGAGCCCCCATCCAAGCGTTGACTAATACCAAAATCAAAGCACTGAAGGATGCCCAAAATACGAGTGGAATCTCTCGCTGTTTGAAAAACGACAGCACGAAAGTCAGCAAAGCAAACAATCCCACCGGAAGACTAAACAACCGATTGATAAACTCCGTCCACACATGCCGTGGGTTGAATTCCGCGCGCAAGGATTCGATTGTGATGGATTGTGGATCACGGCCAAGACGTTCGGCTTTTTTCTGAAACTTCGCGACATCCAGCTTTTCAAATTGCACGTCTTCCACTTTCGTCGGCGGCACCCAACAACCCCAGCAGGTCGGCCAATCGGGACAGCCCATGCCTGCACCCGTCACTCGAACAATCGCTCCCACGAAAATTAACACCAGAACCGAAATGAGCGCGGCTTTTGCGCATTGCTGAAAACGATTTTTTCCCATCGCGCCGCCACCTTGTACCTGAATGACATGCTTTTCATCTTCTTTTTTCAAAAATCGCCTTTCGCATGGACGACGCCCGAAAAATCCATTACATCTCGCCGCGTGAGCGAAGATCAAACCCACCACAATGATAATGCAACAACCGTCGCCCCTATGAGCGTCGAGCCAAAGTCCGGCATTTCTGCCACCCTTATCCTATCAGTCGTAGTGGCGCTGTTAGTCGGCTTCATGATTGCGATGAATCTCAATCAAAAGAAAAAAGTCGATCAGACCGATCTCTATGCTGCACAGGCGGAACTTGCATCGCGGACCGCAACGGTCAATGCCGAGCGAGCCCGTCAAGGCTTGCCGCCACTCGAAGGAGTGGGCACAGATTCTCCCGAGCAAATTGCTGCACGTCTGACGAAGGATGCCGCGACTTTGGCAAATTTTTCCGACCGTTTCCGCTCCTTGCTCACCGAAAAGGACACCATCATCGCCGATAAAAACGCGAACCTGCTCGTCTCGGAACAAGCACGTCAGGCACTTTCTTCACAACTCGGCAAATTGCAAAACCAACTTGAAAAAGCGCTGGCCGATGGCGCAGGATCAGAATCGCTCCGTGCGCAACTCAACGAAGCGCGTAATAATGCATCGATGATGCAAGAGCGCCTGGCATCATACTCGAATCGTCCTACACAAGAAGATATGGCCATGGCGAAAGCGCGTATCGCCGAACTCGAAGCACAGCTCGCCGCCAAAAACGCCGTCCCCCCCCCTCCTGCCCCACGCAAATTGTTCGCCGAATCTGTCAATGAATTGTATCCCATGGCTCATGGTTTGTTCCAGGGACTCAACGAACTGGAAGACAAAGCCGATTTGGAAATTTCCGCCGCTTACAATCGTTTCGCTACGCAATACCGTGCAAGCTTTCTCAAGGAAATTCGTTTTCCCACGGGCTCTTCCCAACTGAATCCCGCTGACAAACTGGCACTCGGCGATGCCCTGAACAACTTGCCCGAAGGCGCAATGATTCTCGTCGTCGGCTACGCTTCCACGACGGGAGCTGCCGACAGCAATCGCCAGCTGTCGTCGGATCGTGCCACCACTGTCGCGAGCAATGTCGAAATGGCAAAATCCGGCAATCAAGTGGTGCAGGCCGTGTTTCTCGGTCAAACCAAACGCTTTTCTTCTCGCATCCCCGAACGCAACCAAGTTTGCGAAGTTTGGCAAATCAATCCCCAGTAAGCTGGATTTTTCTCACGCAACTTCTAACGCATTTCTAGTATGGACACGATCAAAATGCTACTCGCCACCACCACCGCGCTGCTCTTGGGCGCGCTGGCATGGAGTTGGCAAACGCAACGCAGCATCAGCAAAGACGCACCGGCCGCCGAGCTCGCTCGCATCCGCACGCAACTGGAAGAAATCAAACGCGAAGAGGAAATTCTCCGCACGGAAAAACAACTGCGTGATATGGGTGTCACCTCCTCGGCTACCGGCGCTGTAATCAGCCCCATGAACTCCAACCAAGAGCTCGAGGAGAAAGCCGCCAAGCTGCGCCAAATCGAAGATCGCAATGCCGCCTTACAACGGGAATTGGAGATGAAGGATAAGGAAGTGAGCGTCGCCAAACAAGAAGGCAATCTCATCGCACAACTCGATGTGGAAAAAAGCGACAAGGAACTACGACGTGCCCGCCAAATTACGGACGCGCTGCTGATGGCCAAAGTGATGGAATTTGTCAACGATCCTGCCACTGGCGCCTTTGTGACCATTCAACTGGTGATGCCGGAGCATGTGACGGTCGATACCGAACTTGCCGTGCGTCGCAAAGACGGCATCGCCGGCAGTGTCAAGGTGCGTGAAATCATCGGCGGTGAAGCGATCGCGGATGTGCTCCCCAGCATCGGCCCCTTCTCGCCAGAAGCCGGAGATGAACTGATCATCGCCCCCGCATTCTAATTCGTGGCGGAGGCCTCTGGCCTCCAAGCCCAAATCCAAAGGTTCTTTTTCAGTCAATAAGCCAGTGCTTTCAGAGGGTCTCAGTGTATCAAAGATAAAAAATGCCGCTAGTCACCTCACGAGCCTGAAGCCGCCGAGACGGCGGCTCTCCCTGCTTCCACCGCATCAATCCCAGCTAGGATCCTCCATATCTTCCCAGTCTTTTCCGAAGGTTTTCACAATCTCTACCGGTAAGATGATAAATTCATCGGCGCGCTTTTGCTGCGGATCGAGATGAAATCGCACAAGCTTTCTCTCACGTCGTTCCTTGGTAAACACGGAAACATCGGCAAGGATGGTCAGCTTTCCATCCGTGGCCGAATCGACTTTCAACAGTCCTGGGATTTCATAGCGAGCTCTGGAAATACTAGGTTGATCCTTGCTGGTCTTAAAATCAGCGCGTCGATTCAATTTTTCTGCAGGATACCAACCGCTCCGTTTTGATTTTTCGGTAGTCGTGTGAAGACGATGAATCACCACCGATTGATGCACCCCCGGCGTACCCACGGCTTCCAATCGCCAGCGAAACGGGCCTTCTAACGTAGCAACTGCCGACGATACAATCATCGCACTGAATGCCATGGATCCATTCGCCGAACCCTGAGGATTGACCTGCATACGCACCGTCGCACCGTTGATTTTCACGCTGGGTCCCTCACTCGCGTATGTGTTCTTTTTCGCAATTAAGCTCGCGCAGTTTGACAATCCCAGCGCAATCGCGATGATAGCAGCAACTCGCATGCATTTATTGGAACAAACTTTTTTGGCAATCATCGATGGGAAGTTCATGGCAGTGACTTTAGTTATCGTACTATTCCTGTTTTGGAAACTCGAATTGATCGCAACTCTCTTAAATCTCAAATCCTTCGCCACAGAAATCCCTGCCAATTTGCGCGACCTTTGGACGCAAGACTCATACGACAAAGCGCGAGCCTACTCAATTTCGTCGGCGCGATTTTCCATCATCGAATCGACCTTTGGACTCATGTTGTTATTGGCATTCTGGATGCTCGGTGGATTTGGATGGCTCGATGCACTCACGCAGCAATGGTTTACGGATTCGCCGATTCGTGCGGGATTAGCCTTTCTCGGGTTGTTGTTTTTTGCCCAATATCTCATAGGACTCCCACTCGCGATCTACGATACCTTTGTCATTGAAGAAAAATTCGGTTTTAACAAAACGACGCCGAAACTTTATGCACTCGATCAGATCAAAAGCATCCTGTTAGGGATTGTCATCGGCCTTCCGATCGCGGCTGCGGTGTTGTGGATTTTTGCCACTGTTGATCACGCTTGGGTTTGGGCGTGGCTCTGTGTTTCCGCCTTTCAATTGCTGATGATGTGGCTCGCTCCGGCGGTGATTCTGCCGCTGTTCAATAAATTCGAACCCATGCCCGAAGGCGAACTGCGAGATGCCATTGAGGCGATGGCGAAACGTTGCGAATTCCCCATTGTCGGGCTCTACGTGATGGATGGCTCGAAGCGCTCGACGAAAGCGAATGCGTTTTTCACCGGCTTCGGTAAAACGAAGAAGATCGCGCTATTTGACACCTTGATCGAAAAGCACAGCACCGAAGAATTGGTCGCCATCCTCGCCCATGAAATCGGCCACTTCCGTTGCAAACACATCCCGCAGCGATTGGTCGTTTCCATCGCGCAATCTGCTGTGATATTTTTCCTCATCGGCCTTGCAACCAATCCCGATGGTGCCTTTGCGCGCTTGTTGTTTGATGCCTTCGGTGTCGCCAGCATCAGCCCGCATGTGGGACTGGTGTTGTTTGGCATATTGTTTTCCCCTGCCTCGCGCTTGTTAGGAATTTTCAGCAATCGCTGGTCAAGGAAGCATGAATTCGAAGCCGATGCCTACGCCGCCAAGCACACCGGTTCACCCGAGGCCTTGATCACAGCATTGAAAAAACTCACGACCGACAATCTATCGCACCCCACCCCGCACGCGTTGCGCATCTGTCTCGATTACTCGCATCCCCCGCTATCGCAACGTCTAAACGCGTTGGAGAAATTGCGTTGACCGTGGCGCGGGCGTCTCGCCCGCAAGCCCAATAGCCAATCCAAGCAAGCATTGATAGGCTAGGAGGCGAGACGCCTCCGCCACTCATCGCCTTCTGCGTTTACTCGCTGGTTTATCCGTTTTCGGAGGCTCTCCTTGACGCGCTTTTTTGGTAGGCGGACGACTTGATTCTTTGCCTCGCTTGGTCGCCTCTAGTGGCGTTTTCTTTCCACGCGCGCCTTGCGAACGTCCGCCTTGTTTCGGCGAACGTTCCTCTTTACTGCGCGGATCACGGGGCTCACCAGCGATGCTGAAATCGACAAACTTTCTCGCAAAATCTACTTTGCCCACACGCAAGGGCACGGCCTGCCCGGCGCGGAATTCGCCGCCTTCACGACTCGTAAATCGATGTCGCGCGGCATCGAAGTACCAGTCGCCTGCGGGTAAATCTTCGCGTTTGACCACGCCCTTCATGCCAATCGCGATGGCCTCGACAAACAATCCCATAGGCCGCACCTCGGTGATCATGCCTTCGAACGTTGGCGCATCTTTCATTTCACCAGCCTTAGCCAGCCACTCCATGAGCTTGAGCAATTTCGTTTCGCTCTCCGCTCCGGCGGAGGTCCGCTCGGTGGTGGAAATATGTTGTGCGATCTCGATCAATTCACGTTGCGGCGGTGTGCGATCGCAAACCTTCGGCGCATTGCGGAGTAGTGGTTGCAGGGCACGATGCACCACAAGGTCGGCATACCGACGGATCGGGCTGGTAAAGTGGCAGTAGTCCTGTTTTGCCAAGCCGTAATGGCCGAGAGGATCGACATCATACTGCGCGCGTTTGAGGCTTTTCAACAAACCAAGTTTGATCACATGTTCGTCGGGATTGCCTTTTGCCGAATCTAACAACTGCTGCACATGCACGCGGTTGCTTAAGTCACCGACCTTGTAACCGAAACCTCGTGCTGTTTCCGCAAAGGCATTCAGTTTTTCAAAGTCCGGGTCTTCATGCACACGATGCACTACTGGTTTTTGGCGACGTTTCAGAGCGAGTGCCACCGCATCATTGGCGGCAAGCATGCATTCTTCGATGAGTTGATGGCTGATGGTGTGAATCACTTCACGCACTTCGCACGCTTGACCTTTGTCATCGAGGATCACACGAAACTCAGGAAATTCGAGATCGAGCGAACCCATCTTGAAACGCAGCTCGCGCATGCGCGATGCCATCTTCCACGCCTCGCGCACCATTGCCGTGGCTTCTGTGTCGCCGCTTTCATCGCCATCCAGCATGGCCTGGGCTTCTTCATACGAGAGTTTGGCGCGACTGTGAATGACCGCATCAAAAAATTCCGCTTTAGCAATGCGACCACTGTGATCGATCTCCATTAAAGCGCATTTCGTGAGGCGATCCACATCCGGCTTCAGCGAACAAATGCCATTGCTCAATTCTGGTGGTAACATCGGCAACACACGATCCACAAGATAGGTCGAATTGCCGCGCTTTTGTGCTTCCACATCCATCGCCGTGCCGGGCTTGACGTAGTGAGAAACATCCGCGATGTGCACTGCAAGACGCCAGCCCGTGGAGAGACGTTCGACCCAGATCGCGTCGTCGTGGTCTTTTGCATCGGCAGGGTCTATGGTCATCACCAAGCGGTCACGCCAGTCCTCGCGTCGTTTCATTTCGTCTAACGGAATTGTCTCGGGTGTCGCGTGTGCCTCTGTCATCACGACATCAGAAAATGTCGTGCGTAGTCCATTGCGATGAATCACCGAAAGAATATCGACCCCGGGATCGCCGGGCCAGCCAAGCACCTCAACCACACGGCCTTTCGGCGCTTGTTTCGCATTATCCCATCGGTCCAATTCCAGCACCACCATCTGCCCCGGCTGCGCGGTGGTATCAACGGTGAGATCAACAGAGCCCTTTAGCGCGACATCATCGACTTCGACCCAGAAAAATTTCGCCTTGCGCCGGAAAATCCCTATCACCTTGCCACTGCGGCGTGAGATCACTTGCTCGACGCGAACTTTCGGCGCCACCTCTTCCATTTCCGATTCACTGATGCGACCCCGCTCGCGATGAAATTTCGGCTGCGTTAGCACCTGCACCATCACGCGGTCGCCATCGAGTGCCGTGCCACAATCGCGTTGCTCGGCACGAAAGCGATCGAACTGTGTGAAATCCCAGTCCTTGTTTTCGGGAGCATCCTGATCGGCATAGACCCATGCGAAGCCCTTCGGCGCAAAACGAATCGTGCCCACCAGTTGTTTCGGAGTGCGAGACTTCGTCGTCTCTTTGACTAACTCATAGCGCGATTTGCTGCCTTGGAGTATTTTTCCTGCTGTCGCGAGTTTGTGGAGAATATTACGTAGTGCCGCGCGATCATTCGAATGGATTTCCAGCGCACGCGCCAGTTCCGATTGATCCAAGGGTCTGTAGTCCGGCCCCGCCATGAATCGCAGGACCGCTTGTTCATTTAATTTCATCTATGCCACCCTGCACCATCCGCCTTTGCGCGGCAATGACAAAGTCGTTTATGCCGAGGGATTGGCTCTCACTCCACAATCTCACGGCGACCTTGCATCGCCCGCAGGAGTGTCAATTCGTCGGCATGCTCCAATCCCCCACCTGCAGGCAGTCCTTGCGCGATGCGGGTGATCCTACATCCACGTCCGCGCAGTTCCGCCGCGAGATAATGAGCGGTCGTTTCCCCTTCGACATCGGAACCCAGGGCGAGAATCACTTCAACACCCGCATGAACTCTCTGCAATAACGGCGCGATGCGCAAGTCTTCTGGCGACACATGATCCAGTGGTGAAAGTTTTCCCCCGAGACAGTGATAGACGCCGCGAAACGAACCCGATCTCTCCATGGGTAAAACATCGGTCGGTTGCTCGACGACACAAATGATCGAGGCATCACGGACGCTTTCATCGCACGCGGAACAAGCATCTTCGGTCGCAAAAAAACCGCAGGTTTCGCACAAGCAAAGTTCACGATCCGCGCGTTCGAGCGAGCGAGCGAGCGCCAGTGGTTCAGCGCGTTTGCTTTGCAATAACCAAACCGCCATGCGTTCCGCACTGCGCGGACCGATGCCTGGCAGGCGTTTCAGTTCGCCCACCAACTCTTGCACCGCCGCTGGATACTCAACTTTTGCCATGGTTAGTTTTGTTTGACGGTCTCAACTTTCTCCTTGTGCGACGCAGAAGCGATTTGTTCACAGGGCAAACGATGTTGTTGTGCGTAGATGAGTGCGCACAAGCCACTCCACAACAGCGCTATGACGGGCATGCAGGGCGGCAATTTCCACGAAGCCAGAGCCAGCACCGGCATCCACGCGATGGTTACGAGTAAAAAACTCACCCATAAGACCAATCGACGCCACCACTGGGGAGTGGACAACATCAAGAATGGCAGAAGAAAAGCCGATGCGACCGTGAGGACCAAGACCCAGTGAGCGGGAGCGTCGCGCATGCCATCACCAAGTCTTGTGGTCCAGGCGGTGGCTCGTTCATCGAGGGCATTCCAAAACCCTAACGAATCCATGCCCACCGAAAGCCCGACAGCCATGGTGCCAATCAGAAGACTCGGCACGACGACATGGCCAGGACTGAGTGTAGAGCGAGCGGACATGAGCGGAAGACTATCACAGGAACCGAACAGGTTCAATGTTATGCGAAAAGAACAATCATCAACTCAACTTTTTCTCTTCCAAGTAGCGTCCAACCCAGCCGATGTCGTAATTGCCACTGACAAAATCGGGATGGTTGAGAATTTCCTGCTGGAAAGGAATCGTCGTCTTGATGCCACGAATCATGAACTCCGCCAAGGCGCGTTTCATGCGAGCAATCGCAATCTCGCGCGTGGCAGCAGTGACGATCAACTTAGCAATCATCGAATCGTAATACGGTGGCACACTGTAGCCAGAATAGACGTGGGTATCGACGCGCACACCTTTGCCACCGGGGGCATACCAGAGTTCAATCTTGCCGGGACTCGGAGTGAAATTGTTGTAGGGATCTTCCGCATTGATACGGCACTCGATGGAATGCCCGCGAGGGGTCGCATTCAGGACGTGCTCGGAAAGTGGCATGCCTGCGGCGATACGGATTTGCTCCTTGATCAACTCACAGCCCATGACTTCCTCGGTGACCGGATGCTCGACCTGGATGCGAGTGTTCATTTCCATGAAATAGAAATTTTCGCCGCTGTGATCGACAAGATATTCGATGGTGCCCGCGTTTTCATAGCCGATGGCTTTGATCAGTTTGACTGAGGCATCGCCCATGCGCTTGCGCATTTCGGGACCGATGAGTGGAGATGGGCATTCCTCGATGATCTTTTGGTTGCGACGTTGCATCGAGCAGTCGCGTTCGCCGAGATGCAAAAAGTTGCCATGGGTATCGGCGATGATTTGGAACTCGATGTGATGCGGGTTGAGCACCAATTTCTCCAAATAACATTCGCCATTGCCAAAGCAGGCCATCGCTTCATTCGATGCCGCGAGAAACAAGGCATGGAATTCTTCTGCAGAAAAGCACGGACGCATGCCGCGGCCACCACCACCAGCGGTCGCTTTGATCATCACGGGGAAACCGATTTCCTTGGCCTTGGCGAGTGCTTCGTCGGCATCAATGATAATTTCCGAACCAGGGGTAATGGGCACGCCATTGGCAACCGCATTCGCACGGGCGGTGGCTTTGTCACCCATCATCGAAATCACCTTGGACGAAGGTCCGATGAACTTGATGCCGGACGAGGTGCAAATTTCCGCGAAGCGGGCATTTTCCGAGAGGAAGCCGTAGCCGGGATGAATCGCTTCCGCGCCAGTGATTTCACAGGCAGCGATGATGCGATCCGCTTTCAGGTAGCTGTCTTTTGATGGACCCTTGCCAATGCAAACTGCGTGGTCGGCGAGTTGCACGTGCATCGAATCGACATCGGCTTCCGAATAAACGGCCACCGATTCCACATCGAGCTCCCGACAGGCACGGATGATACGAAGGGCGATTTCACCACGATTGGCGACAAGAACACGTTTGAACATGAGGATGAGAAAAGGGTGTTAGGCGATGCGGAACAGGACGTCGCCGTATTGCACGGGAGTAGCGTCCTCAGCCACGGCGGCAGTGATCGTGCCGGATTTCTCCGCTTTGATTTCGTTCATTACCTTCATCGCCTCGATGATGCAAAGGGTCTGGCCGACACTTACGGCATCGCCCACTTTAACGAATTCCGGAGCATCGGGAGAAGCCTTGCGGTAGAACGTGCCCACCATCGGCGAGGTGATTTCCGAGCCGGCAGCAACAGCGGGAGCGGCGGGAGACGAGGGAGTTGCAATGGCCGCTGGGGCGGACGCTGGAGCCGCAGCGGGAGCAAAGGAAGCAGAAGACAGGGCACTGCGCAGAGCCTCGAGATCAGAGCCTTTTTTGAGTCGCAAATGCACGCCGTCAGCGGTGGTCATGTCAAAATAAGAAAGTTCATGCTCCTGCATGAGTTCGACGATTTTGCGAATTTGATCGAGTTCCACGGTAGTGTTGGTTGATAGTGAGAGTGTAGCGAGTTTGCTGGGGAGAAATTGCGCAATTTTGTGGAACAGGTCAAGACATCAATGCATACCTTTGACAGGCTGGAAAATGAAGTTTTGAGTGCCGAGGCAGCACTGATCAGCGCTTTTAAAAAGGATCAGCAATCCCCCTTCCAAAATCAGTGCATTCCGTGGTTTTCATTATATTTGCCTCATTTGATAAGAATTGAGTTTGTTCGGCTATCTCCGCTATGCTCCGGTTATGGTTGAACAAATGCACGATTTTCGCTGAATGCCGATCAACTCTTCGTACTTGCGAGGATTCGGAAAATAACTAGTTTCTCATCCATGCAACGCCGTCAATTTATCGCCACCACTGCCGCCGCCGTATCATCCTTGGTCGCGCAACCCACCGCCCCTGCTGCGCCGAAAGCCTGCAAAATTCTCGGCTTCACCAAATCCTTTTCCGACCTTTCTCTCGCTGATAGCGCCGCTCTCGTGGAAGAGGTTGGCTGGGATGGAGTGGATGTCACCATTCGCGCGAAAAGCACGCACATCAAGATCGAAAGCGTCGCAGATGACTTACCGAAGTTCATCGAACTTCTCAAAAAACGCGGCAAAGACAGTTGCATGGTTACGACTGATGTTCTGAAAATCACCGACAAAGAAGAAAAATTCTTACGCGCTCTGGCCTCGTGTGGCATCAAAAAATACCGACTCGGATTTCAGATGTATCAGAAGAACGATGACCCCATGAAAGTGGCTCGCGATATGGCTCCCGTTTTCCGCGACATCGCCGCTCTTAACAAAGAGCTTGGTCTGTGGGCTGGCTATCAAAACCATTCTGGCCCGAACTTTTTCGGCGGCCCGATCTGGGATGCGATCATGGCCATGGAGCCCACCGACCCAACCCATCTCGGACTTTGCTTCGACATCGCCCACGCCACTGTCGAAGGCGGACAAAGCTGGCCAATTCAATACCGTTTGGCGCGACCACGCATCGGTGTCGCCTACGTAAAAGATTACCGCTGGCGTGAAGCGGACAGCAACTGGCATCGCGATTCCTGCGAGTTCGGCAAAGGTATCGTGCGCAAGGCTTACTTCGACTCCTTGAAACAAAGCAACTTCACCGGCGAGTTTTGCCAACATCACGAATATCCCCTCGGCACAGGAGCGGAGCGCATCGCCTTCTATCGTCGTGATCTGGAATCGCTGCGGAAATTCTTGGCGTAATGTGCCAACTCCGTTCACGATTGACAGCGCTCATGAAATAAGGAAAAACGCTCTTTGAACATGGCTAAAGGCATTAAACTCAAATACATCGAAACGGGATTGTTTGTGCCAAAGGATTATTTTGTTCGTGTGGGCAGTGATGCGATTTTCCCTGGCGATGCGCCTTTTGAAGTCGATCTCGGTTGCGGCGATGGCGCTTTTTTGTTGGCGATGGCAAAGCAATTTCCCGAGCGAAACTTTCTCGGCGTCGAGCGCTTGCTCGGTCGCGTACGCAAGGTCGCGCGCGACATCACACGCGCGGGATTGACGAATGCCAAAGTGCTGCGCTTGGAGAGCAAATACACCATCGAGTGGTTGTTAGAAAAAAGCAGCATCGATCGATTGCACCTGCTCTGTCCTGATCCATGGCCGAAGGGCAGGCATCATCCACGACGTCTGGTGCAACAAGAATTTTTGCTAGCGCTATGGGAGGCGCTCAAGCCCGGGGGCGAGTTTTTATTCAAAACCGATCACGATGAATACTTCGAGTGGGTTTGCCGTGAAGTAAGTGCGTTTGGAAAATTCACCATCCTGCCGTGGCAAGATGGCGATTTTTTCTATCCGAAAACCGACTTCCAATTGTTGTGGGAAAGCCAAGGCAAGGTGTTGCAAATGCTGCGGTGCGTGAAGTAGGGATGACTTATAACGCCGCGATCTCCGCCATGATGCGGTCGGCGATTTTTTGGTAGCCTTCTTTGCTTTTATATTCCTCAGCGGCAAACGTGATCGCAGGTCCTATCATGACGACGATGCGAGCGAATTTGATACGACCGGAACCACGCGGCAGTGCCTCCATCGCACCACGAATGCGCACCGGTTGTACTTTGATGCCAGCCTTCGCCACGATCAGCCCGATGCCCGGCTGTGCTGTGCCGAGCGCTCCCGATTCAGTGCGCTCCCCTTCGGGAAAAACTAACACCTTTTCGCCTTGTTGGAGCAATTTCACCATCGTCTTGAGGCTCGCCATGTCGGGGCGATCTTGATCGACGGGAATCGCATTCCACTGCTTGTACAGCCACTTGCCAAGTCCGACAAACAAAGTCTTGCGCGCTAGGAAATACATCTCGTCGTTGTATAAATTCCCTATCAACGGCGGATCGAGAAAGCTCTGGTGGTTCGATGCCACGAGCACGGGACCCTCCGTAATAAGATTCTCTTTACCCTCAATGCGCAAGCCGAATAGCGTGCGGTAGGCCGCACCAAAACTCATCCATCCTAACCAGTAAATCCACCGCATCATAAAAAAATTATACGTCACAAACCAAACCCTGACTGCGCAGGATGTCCAATGCCGCCGCTACTGCCGATGCCACCGTATGATCGGAATTATCAAGCACGATCGCGCCCTCCGCCACTAACAATGGGGCGGTCGTGCGATTGCTATCAGCCTTATCGCGGGCAGCTACACTATCCGTAACACCTTCTGCCGAGCGCCTCGCCGCACGGACTTCCTCGGAGGCATCAACGTAAATTTTAAAGGGTGTATCGGGAAACACGATGGACCCGATATCACGACCTTCCATCACCACGCACGTATGTTGCAAGTAGTCGCGCTGCATTTGCACTAACTTTTCCCTGACATACGGAATGGCAGCAACGATGGACACCGCTTGGTTCACTTCCTTACCTCGCAGCTCCTCATCGAGCACCTTGCCATCGATGGCGACGGTGGAAAAATTTCCTTCTACGCCACAGTGAAGGTCCATCGATTGCAGAGCATTAATGATTGAATCACTATCGTGCGGATCAATGCCGAGCTCTAAAATTTTCCACGTGACCGCTCGATACATTGCACCGGAGTTTACCATCACCAGCCCGAGTTCACGCGCGAGGCATTTGGCGATCGTGCTTTTTCCCGAAGCTGCGGGGCCATCAATGGCAATGGCGAAATGTCGGAGGGGCTGCATCAGTGGGAGTGAACGATGGTAGGGATTTGATAGGCCTGAGTATCGGTGGCTTCTTGCATGACTGCTTCGAGATGCTTCCCAAAGCCGGGATACGAAGTATTCACGCAGGCGGTGTTTTCGATCGTCGTCTCACCATTTGCAAACAGACCCGCAATCGCGAATGCCATGGCGATACGATGATCGCCGTAGCTTTGCATCACTGCGCCGTGCAAGGGATGACCGCCGGTGATTTCCATGCCGTCTTCGAACTCTTCCACTTCGCCGCCCATGCTGCGCAAATTATTAACGACGGTGGTGATGCGATCGGTTTCTTTCACGCGCAATTCTTTGGCGTTGCGGATAATCGTTTTTCCCTGTGCCAATGCCGCAGCCACAGCGATGACCGGAATTTCATCAATGAGATTCGGCACTTCGACCGGGAAAATTTCCGTGCCGGTGAGTGGTGCGCCACAAATTTCCAAGTCGCCCATCGGTTCGCCATCTTGTGACGATGAAACCACGACTGTGATCTTCGCGCCCATGCGACGCATCACATCGATGATCGCGGTGCGAGTCGGATTGAGCCCGACATTGCGAATCAACAAGCGCGAGCCCTGCAGCGCAGAAGCTGCTACAATCCAGAATGCGGCGCTGGAGATATCACCCGGCACACGGAAGTCGCGTGCTTGAGGGATTTGTCCGCCGCGCAGATGGATGGCTTGACCTTCGCGCTCAGTGACGACGCCGAATGCCTCAAACATCCGCTCGGTGTGATCGCGTGTTTCGGCAGGTTGATTCACAGTCGTCACGCCCTCACAAAATAGCCCCGCGAGTAGAACACAGCTTTTCACCTGCGCACTCGCCACTGGCATGGTATAACTCGTCGGTTGCAACGTTTTTCCATGAATTCGCAGCGGCGCGCAACCGGGCTTCTCGCCCATCGCTTCGATGTTTGCCCCCATTTGCGCCAGCGGTGTGATCACCCGCCCCATCGGACGCGATGACAATGACTCATCGCCAAAAAGCTCACTTTCAAAGGGCTGTGCCGCCAGCAACCCAGCCAGCAAGCGCATTCCGGTGCCCGAATTACCACAGTCGATCGGCTTTGTCGGCGCTTGCAGCTTGCCGTTGCGCCCGTGAATTCGAATCACCGTCGGACCAAAGCCCTGCAATTCTTCTAACACTTCATATTGCACGCCGACGGCCGCCATGGCATTGAGCGTGTTCAGGCAGTCCTCGCTCGGCAAAAAATTCCGCACCACACATTCGCCATCCGCCAGTCCAGCGATCATCGCCGCGCGATGCGACATGCTCTTGTCTCCCGGCACGCTTAATTCCGCATGCAGACTCTTGATGGCTTTGACGTTGAAAGAATTCATTCGTTCGTGATGTTCAGAAAAAATCGGATCGTTGCACGCAAATTGTTTGATAAATTTTCATCGAAATTCGGTTTGCCATCCGAGCCCGATACAAGCGCAGCAGGCGAGAATTGCAAGCCCATTTCCCGAAGAATTTTTGGCAAGGAATGTGCTGTAATGATTTGTCCGGTTGACAAAAGCGATAGTGCGCTCTAGTTTCTGCCGACCTTTTACCAAGGCATACTCTGATCATGAAATACGCGAAATACCTGTCCCTTGCACTTGTTGTTCCCACTCTCGCCCTCGCCGACGAAGCGGAGAAAGCCAAATTGATGGAAGCCGGCAAAGCCAGCTTCATGACTTGCGCCGCCTGCCATGGCATGGACGGTCAAGGCGTTGCCGCTGGTCCTAAGAAAATGGCACCATCGCTCACTGGTTCGAAAATCGCCACGGGTGATCCCGCCATTCTTGCTCTGGTAATCCACAACGGCATTGCAAAAGAAACACAAGACTATCTCGGCATGATGGCTCCTCTCGGTGCCGCTCTCGACGATGACAAACTTGCGGGTGTTATGACCTACGTTCGCAACTCGTTCAATAACTCCGCCTCGGTCGTCACTCCTGCCGATGTGAAAAAATACCGCGCCCAATTCAAAGATATCGTCGGTCCTGTGACCCGCGCGAAAATCGCTGAATTGGAGAAAAAGTAATTCGCTCAATCGATTCGATCATAAAAATCGATTCGATCGTAAAAAAACCGCACTGCATTCCAGTGCGGTTTTTTGTTGGCGAAATATACACTACTTCACGCAATGATCTGACCGAGCACATACGGCAGGATGCCGCCGGCGCGGTAGTAGTCGATCTCGACGGGGGTGTCGAGACGCACGACCACGGGTAGATCAAACTGCGAACCGTCGGCCTTTTTCACGACGAGCGTGGCGAGGCTTTGCGGTTTGATGTCGTTGCCGATGCCGACAAGGCTAAAGGTCGCGTCGGCGAGGTCCTTGACTTTATCGTAGTCTTCTTTGTTAACGAAGTTGCAGGGCAACACGCCCATGCCCACGAGGTTGCTGCGGTGAATGCGCTCGAAGGATTTCGTGATCACGGCTTTGACGCCGAGCAGGCTGGTGCCTTTGGCGGCCCAGTCGCGACTGGAACCCATGCCGTAGTCTTCACCACCGATGACGATCAGCGGTGTTGCGTTTTTCGCATGCGCTTCTGCGGCATCGTAAATGGCAACGGTTTGATTATCGAACTTGGTCACTCCACCTTCCACCCCGGGCACCATCAAGTTTTTGATGCGCACGTTGGCAAAAGTACCGCGGGTCATGATGCGGTCGTTGCCACGACGCGAACCATAAGAATTGAAGTCCGCGAAATCGACGCCGTGCTCGCTGAGATATCGACCACCAGGGCTGTCTTTTTTGATCGCACCAGCTGGTGAAATGTGGTCGGTCGTGACGCTGTCGCCGAAAATTCCTAGTGGTTTAGCATCGATGATTTCCTCGATATCGCGCGGGGTTGGCGTGAAGGTGTCGAAAAACGGCGGTTCTTGAATGTATGTCGATTGACGGTCCCACTCATAGACATTTCCGGTGGACGATTTGATCTTGTTCCACATCGGGTTTTGGTCGGAGAAACCGGTGTAGAGGCGTTGGAACACATCGGGCTTGAGCGACGCGTTGATGGCATCTTCGATCTCTTGGCCGCTCGGCCAGATGTCGGCGAGAAAGACGGGTTCGCCGTCGGTGCCGTAGCCGAGTGGTTCGGTTTCCATGTCGATATCGACCGTGCCTGCGATCGCAAAGGCGACGACGAGTGGTGGCGACATGAGGAAGTTCGCTTTGATCGATTGATGAACGCGGGCTTCGAAGTTGCGGTTTCCAGAAAGCACGGAAGCGGCGATGATGTCCTCGGCTTTGACGACATCTTCGATGCCGGCATCGAGGGGGCCGGAGTTACCGATGCACGTGGTGCAGCCGTAGCCAACGGTTTGGAAACCAAGTTTATCGAGCTCGGTTTGAAGGCCCGTTTTGTTCAAGTAATCCGTAACCACGCGCGAGCCAGGACCGAGCGATGTTTTGACGGAGGGCTTCACGGTGAGTCCTTTGTCGTTAGCTTTTTTCGCAAGCAATCCCGCGGCGAGCATGACGCTCGGGTTGGAGGTATTGGTGCAGGATGTGATGGCCGCGATGAGAACGGAGCCGTGAGTGATCGTGTCTTTGATGCCGTCTTTAGAATCAACGGTGACTTCCCAGAGCGGATAAGTCGGGCTTTCGTTAGACTCAGTGACAACACCAACTTTCGCTCCGAAGGCTTGGGCTACGCCCAAAACATCGTCTGGTGTTTCATCGAGAGTAGGCGGGAGATTTTCCGGAGTTTCCGTGTTGATCACGAGCTGTTTATTGTAACCATCGGGCGCGGGGCCCGTGAGGAGATCAGCCCACTTCGCTTTGAGCGATTCAATTTCGATGCGGTCTTGCGGACGTTTCGGACCAGCAACGCCGGGCTTGACGGTGGAGATATCGAGCTCGACGACTTGACTAAATTCCAGTGCATCCATTTCGGTAGGGATGCCCCACAGGCCTTGCGCCTTGTAGTAATTTTCGACGGTCTGGCAAAGTTCTTCCGGTCGACCGGTGCCACGCAGGTAACCGGTGGTGATTTCATCGATGCCGAAAAAGCCCATCGTAGCGCCGTATTCGGGAGCCATGTTCGCGATCGTGGCGCGGTCAGGCAAGCTGAGCGCCTTGGCACCCGGGCCGTAGAATTCGACAAACTTGCCAACCACTTTGGTCTTGCGCAGCAACTCAGTCACGCGCAGCACGAGGTCGGTAGCGGTCACACCAGCCACCAACTCACCGGTGAGATACACACCCACCACTTCCGGCACGAGGAAGGTCACTGGCTGGCCTAGCATGCCTGCTTCGGCTTCAATGCCACCCACGCCCCAACCAACCACGCCGAGGCCGTTGATCATGGTCGTATGCGAGTCAGTGCCGACGAGAGTATCAGGATAAAACACGCCATTTTTTTCGAGCACGCATTTCGCCAGATACTCGAGGTTCACCTGATGCACGATACCGATGCCTGGTGGCACGACTTTAAACGTATCAAAAGCTTGCTCGCCCCACTTGAGAAACTCGTAGCGTTCGCGGTTGCGATGGAATTCCAAATCAAGGTTACGCGTCAGTGAGTCGCCGGTGCCCGCATAGTCCACTTGCACACTGTGGTCCACCACGAGATCCACTGGCACTAGGGGCTCGATCATTTTCGCATCTTTGCCCATGCGATCAACTGCCGAGCGCATTGCTGCGAGGTCCACCAATAAAGGAACGCCGGTAAAGTCTTGCAATACAATGCGTGCCACAACGAAGGGAATTTCATAATCGCCCGGGTTTTTCGGTTGATACGCGGCGAGATTGGCGATGTCCTTATCGGTCACTTTGAGGCCGTCGTGATTGCGCAATAAGCTTTCGAGCACGATACGGATGGATATCGGCAGGCGCGAGAGATTGTCGTAGCCTTGCTCAGCGAGTGCCGGCAGAGAATAGAATTTGCCGACTAGGCCCGAGCCCGTGGTGAATGTGCGCAGTGTATTCATGGATGTTTTGGTAAAAAGAATATGACGCCCCAAGCAGCAATCATGGCATGCGTCGCGGCGGAGAGTAATCAATTCCAACCATTTGGCAAGCTACGAGGCGGGAAATTTTGCATTTAACCACCGTGGCGGAGGCAGCCTGCCCTTCGTAGCTTCAGCGAAGCAGGGTCCTCGCCTCCCTGCCCCTCCGTAAAAATGATAAATCGTGAGCAGTGAATCGTGAAACCTTGCTCGTTTTGTGATAGCGCCGCTCCCTGAGATACAGCCCGATCCATCTTGCATCCCTATCATTTGATGATAAAATGCGATTCAGTACATGATTGAAATTGTTGTTATCTCTCTCCTCCTCATACTCAACGGAATTTTTGCCATGGCGGAAATCGCCATCGTCTCTTCGAAAAAATCTCGACTCCAGCAGTGGTCGAACGAAGGCAACCGCAATGCTCGCACTGTTCTGACATTGATGGAAAATCCGGAGCGTTTCCTCAGCACGGTGCAAATTGGCATCACACTGGTGGGCGTCTTCTCCGGTGCATTCGGTGGTGCCAGTTTGTCGAAATACCTAGCGCCGATGCTGGAACCTCTGCCGCTATTTGGTCTCAATGCCAATTCGGTTGCCTTTGCGATTGTGGTTGCACTCATCACGTATTTTTCTCTGATCATCGGCGAACTGGTCCCGAAAGGCCTTGCCCTGCGCAATCCGGAAAAAATCGCGATGGTCATGGCGCAGCCGATGGCTCTGCTTTCCCGCATCGCCAGCCCACTGGTGTGGGTGCTCGCGGCATCCACAAAACTTCTGATGAAACTTTTCGGCACTGCCGATCCTCGTCAGGACGGTCCATCCCGCGAAGAAGTACAGGTGCTGATCCGTGAAGGCATGGTCACGGGCGACGTCCAACCCGAGGAAAACGAGATGGTTAGCGGCGTCTTCGACCTACAAAACATCCACGCCGAGGAAATCATGTTGCCACGTCCGAAAGTGACATTTCTCCCGAGCGATGCCACCCATGAGCAAATCTGGCAACGCATCCAACACAGCAAACAAAGCGTATTCCCCGTATATGAAGGCAGCCGCGATCAAATCTGTGGCCTCGTGTCCATCCGCGCCTTGTACGCATCACTCTCCCAGCAAGGCACGAGCACGACTGTCAAATTCATCATGCAGGCCCCTTCGTATGTAGTCGAAAATCAGCCCGCGCTGAAATTAATGAAAACTCTCAGCGAAACCTCTCTCGGCGCAGCTCTCGTCACCGATGAATTCGGCACGATTCGCGGCCTCATCACGATGGACGACATCATCGAAGAAGTCGTTGGCGACTACCGCAAAGATCACCAAGAAACCCCGCAACTACGGTTGCTGCAAGACAATCAATGGATTGCCGATGGCATGATTGAAATCGACGACATTCTCGAGGTGTTTCCTGAGTTAAAAGAAGCCGTAAAGAGCGAAGAGGAATCATTTCAAACTCTCGCCGGTTTCCTTTTTCACACGATCGACCGCATGCCACAAGAAGGAGAATCTTTCACCATCAATGGTCTCAACTTATTGATAGCCGACATGGACCATCAACGCATCGACAAGATCATCATCAGCCGCATCAGCGCTCCAGAAGAAACAATCGACGCAACAGTAGTCTTATCATAAGCAACGCCACTCTTCCTCAAATGAAAAACGTTCTAGTCCTCCTCGCGATCATACTCGCTCCGCTTCATGCTGCTGAGATCACTCATGCCGAACCACGAATCACCATCGCCAATGATTCCGTGAGTCTCACCTACGACCTCAAGTCCGGCTCCTACTCCGCGACCGATCTCGTCTCTAACAGCACCACTCTGGCAGGGGCTCGTTTCACCGTCGATGAAACGGGATGGAAGCAGCCCGAGGGCACAACACGCACGTGGACCGCCACCGATGTGAAAGATTCCATTGGTACCGGCAAACGTCTTTCTATTTCCGAAACTCCCGCCAGTGGCTACCTACCGATCAAGATTCTTCACCTGACACTTTACGATAAAATCCCCTATGCCGTGCTGGGTTTCTCTGTCACCAATCACCGCCAAATCCCCGCCCGCATCGCTCGTATTGCCATCATCGACAAAGCTCGCCTCTACCCAGGAAAAACCCTCACGCAACCGCAACTCCTTCGCGGCGGTGCGGGTGCGGAACCGAATCGTGTCCAGACCACTCTCGACATCACTACGTTTAATAACCTACTCATCACCGGAAAAATTGCTGATCAGCGCCGTTCGATCGTCGTCGGCGGACTGCACTACCACGAGTTCCTACGCCAGATCCGACTCGATGAACGCAAGGGCCAGTTCTCCGTCACCATCGAGGACCCGCAAGGAAAAATCATCGCCCCGGGTGCCACATACCACGCGACCGATACCGTTTTTCTCGATGTCTCCACGACGGATCCCTTTGCTTCGCTCGAAGCCTACGGAATGGCACTTCGCCATGCCAACAATTCCCGCCCCAAACCCTACGACTTTCCCACTCTCTGCGGTTGGCTCGTTTCCCAAGGCTCCTACGGCGAAGGACGCCCGCTCAATAATTCCAAAGAGCTCGTCGGACAAATGGAAATCGCTGCGAAATCTGGCATCCTCCGCTACACCCCTGTCGCCATCCGCCTCGAGCCCGATTACTACTGCAACCAAAATTCCGGCGACACCCAACAAGGCTGGTGGAACGATGAAACCTGGGCGAAATACGGCCACCTCGTTGCCCCCTACGAAACCTTCGATAAATTCTGCGGCAAAATCACCGAGCTCGGCGGCATCCCCTTCACCTACATCCAGAGCAACATGCCCTCGAACGACTTCGCCGTCGCTCACCCCGAATGGATGCTCAACAACGACATCACTCGCATTCACGCCGAGCACCCGCACCACATGCCCTTCGTGAAAATGGATTTCACCGACCCCGGCTTTCAAGCCCACACCCTCGCCATGTGGAAACGCATCGGCCAGCAAGGGCTCATCGGGATCAAGTTCGACTACCCCGAATCCGCTTGGTGCAAGGACGGCGGCTTTGAAGACCGCAACTACACCACCACCGCCGCCTATTGCAAAGTATTTGAACTCGCCCGCGAAGGCCTCGGTGAACGCGCCTTCATCCACGAACGCAACCTCGGCGAGTACGGCACGCCCATGCTCGACGTCACCGCTGGCATCGTTGACCTGCAACGCGTCTGGTTCGATTCCTCACACTTCGAGCCGGAAATGGCTTCGCGCATCGGCCTGCGTTGGTACAAACACCGCAGCGTTTTCGGCTACTACCCCGACGGGAAATCGTTCAAAAATATGGACACCAACGCCCGCCGCACCATGCTTAGCCAAGTCGGACTCATCTCCGGTCGCCTCGAGCTCGGCACCTCCTTCAGCCGCATGACGGCCGAAGAACAATACGACCTCACCCGACTCTATCCCATCCTCGGTGGCACCCAGTCATTCCGCCCTGTCGATATGCTCGTCGCCGGCCGCACCGACCCCGCCGTATACGCCTATCGCATCAATAGCGATTGGCAACAACTCATCCTTTGCAACAATCAAGACGCGCCCCACACCGTCACCGTTCCCCTCTCCGGCGACCAAGCCGATACAGGTTCACTAGCCCTCGATCCCGCTGCCAGCTATTACCTCTACGACTTCTGGAACGATCGTTTCATTGGCGAAATCCCCGGCGCTGGTAAAATCGAACAAGCGCTCTTACCCCAGCAAGCGCTCACCTATTCGCTCCATCGCAAGCAAGACCACCCGCAGTTTCTCTCCACCAATCGCCACATCATGCAAGGGTTCAGCGATCTCGCCGATGTGAAATGGGACCCCGCAACACACACTTACTCCGGCATCGCTAAAGTCATAGCCGGAGAGCCATTCATCATCACTCTCGCGTCCAACGGCCATACATCCGTCTCAGTCCAAGCCCCCCAGAGCAAAAGCAGCCTCGCCACCACCACCGATGGTTTGACCCGCCTCACCCTAGAAGCCCCCGAAACCACCGAAGTAAAATGGTCTATCGTTTGGAAAAAGTAGGCGGAAGGAGCGCGGAATTCATTCCGCATGTCTTTCTCAAGCTTCACTAAGCGGAATGAATTCCGCGCTCCATTTCGCCGATTCTATCATACCAGCCCCTTAGCCACCGTGTGAAGGCTCCCCTCACCATTCACCATTCATCATTCAATTTCCCCTTGCCCGTTTTTGCGCATGCTGCTAACCATCGTGCATGGCATTTTTTCCCGCTATCCCAAAAATCAGCTACGAAGGCCCCACTTCGAAGAATCCCTTCGCGTTCAAGCACTATAACCCCGAGGAACTCATCGAGGGCAAAACCATGCGCGATCACATGCGTTTCGCCGCCGCTTACTGGCACGTGATGCGCAACGGCCTATCCGATCCTTTCGGTGGCGCGACCGCTCTCATGCCCTGGGACGATCAATCCGATAGCGTCGATAACGCCCTCAAGCGCGCCGATGTGTTCTTTGAATTCCTCGACAAAACCGGCATCGATTACTACTGTTTCCACGATCGCGATATCTCACCTGAGCTCGCCACCCTCGCGCAATCCAATGCCGCATTGGAAAAAGTCACCGCTCACCTCAAAGGTTTGCAACAGGCGCACGGCAAAAAACTCCTCTGGGGCACGGCTTGCCTTTTCTCTCACCCACGCTACTCGCAAGGAGCCGGCACATCGCCAAGCGCCGATGTCTTCGCCTACGGTGCTGCTCAAGTGAAAGCCGCCATGGATGCCACGCTCGCTCTTGGCGGTGAAGGCTACACCTTCTGGGGTGGTCGCGAAGGTTACTCGACCTTGCTCAATACCGATATGAAACGCGAGCTCGATCACCTCGCTGCGTTGCTGCACATGGCAGTCGATTACGCGAAAAAAATCGGCTTCACAGGACAATTCTACATCGAGCCAAAACCACGCGAACCTTCCACTCACCAGTATGATTCCGACTCTGCCGCGTGCTTGAATTTCCTTCGCGAATACGGTCTCATGGGCCACTTCAAGCTCAACTTGGAAACCAACCACGCGACACTCGCCGGTCACACCATGCTGCACGAAATGACCGTCGCCATCGCGGCTGATTCGCTCGGTTCCATCGATGCCAACCAAGGCGATGAACTCATCGGCTGGGACACCGACCAATTCCCCACCGACCTCTACCTCACCACCAGCATCATGGAAAAAGTGTTGGAAATGGGCGGCTTCACCACCGGTGGACTCAACTTCGATGCAAAACGTCGTCGCGAATCCCACGAGCCTGAAGACCTCTTCCACGCCCACATTGGCGGCATGGATGCCTTCGCCCGCGGACTCAAGTCAGCCGCCCGCATGCGCGCCGATGGCCGCATCGCCGAGTTCGTCGCCAAACGTTACTCGACATGGGACAGCGGCATCGGTGCCAAGATCGAAGCGAAACAAACGACACTCGATGATCTCAGCGCCTATGCCCTCGGCAATGGTGAGCCAACGATTGGCTCCGGTCGCCAAGAAATGCTAGAGAACTTGCTCAACGAATTTATCTAACCGATTCCCCGGCTCTTCATCACTCCCTTTCACCTTGTGTGGAAGGGAGTTTTTTGTTTTACGCTAGGTCCAGAGAATCCTTGACTCGCCTTGGATCATTAACGCAGCATCATTGTCATGGAACCAATCCGTCAGAAACACAAAACTATATGTTTCTGCATAGAAGATCAGGAGCGCTATGATTGAAAAAGATCCACCACCCTACAAATACTGGGCTTTTATTAGCTACAGCCATCGTGACAAATTATGGGGCGACTGGTTGCATAAAAGGCTAGAAACATATCGTGTACCAAAAACGCTCGTGGGGAAAGCCACCTTCCGAGACGAAAATGTGCCCAAACGCGCACAGCCAATATTTCGAGATCGCGAAGAACTCCCCACCGCCGTAGATCTGGGCGCAGTCATCAATCTCGCATTGCAGCAGAGCCGCTACCTAATCGTCATCTGCTCGCCCAACTCTGCCAAATCCGAGTGGGTCAATCAGGAGATCATTCACTACAAAAGAATGGGTCGAGAAAATCGTGTGCTTGCCATCATTGTAGATGGTGAGCCCAACGCTGCTGATGGCAAACCAGGGTTCTCAGTCGATGACGAATGTTTTCCTCGTGCTCTCAAATACAAAATCGGTCACGACGGAAATCTTTCAGAAGAGCGCACCGAGCCGATCGCAGCAGATGCACGCAGTCATGCAGACGGAAAATCAAACGCTTTACTCAAGCTACTTGCAGGTATTCTCGGGGTAAATTATGACGACCTCAAGCAGCGCGAAATCGCCCGTCAACGCCGACGTCGTCAATTGATGGCGTTGGCAACTGTTTGCACTCTCTCAATTGCATGGTACATTCAAACTCGTTTTACTAACGAACGAAATGAGCGTCAGTATCAGACCGCCGTTGCGGCACTGGGCCAGGCGCGTCAACTTCTGGTAGATGCTCAGCCGGATCTTGCTGCGATTACCGCATTGAACGCACTCGAATCTGCGGAAAACACTCGTCGCGAATTAGAACCAGCTTGGTGGATCATGCGACGTGCTCTCGATGCCAATCGTATCGATAATCGTTGGAGCGCAGATTCCGACTCCATCGATACAACGCAGTTTGATCATAGCGGCAGCCGGTTACTTACTTTTAGTCGTGCGACCGGAGTCGCTAATCTATGGTCGATACCCGACGGAAAACGAATTGCATCACTAGGGACTGATCAGAGAACTGGTCTAGCGACATTTTCAAGTAACAATAACGAAGTCATAACAGTTCAATCTTGGGAAAAAATAGCAAAAACGTATTCCGATTCTTCCTCTAGCGGTGTAGACCTAAATTGGTGGGATCCTGCATCAGGTAAGAAATTGCGCAGTCTGACCATACCGAACACACGTTTCTTAGACCTGAGTCTTGATGCAGTTTCATCACCAATATGGATTATAGGAGACGCTTACTCGGGTGATGAATCCCTCTACCGATTGATACGTCTCTCGGATGGTTGGACGAATCAAACATTGCCAAAACCAGAAAAACAATTTCAAGGAACAGGTCCTGAACTGATCCCAGATTGTGGCGTCGTACTACTCGTCGATCCCCTACAAAGCGTTAGACTTTACACGCTCGGTGGTGATGGCGCAGAGCGAGGTGTCCTAGAAGGAATTTCTCCTATGGAAAAATTGAGATTAACCCACTTCATTCCATCACATGATAAGACAGCGTTTGCCGCTCTTGTTTGGAATGGCGATACATTACTGTCGATCGGCGTATGGCGTGCTAGTGATGGCAAGCTTATTGTGTCTCATCAAGTTGAGGATGATGACTCTGGATCCCATACTTGGCTGCGCGAAGTTGGGGTCAACGGGCTCACTGGCAATTCTGAGAAACTGATTGCTATGGTGGCGAATGATCTTGGACGAATTGCGCAACCGCGCTCCTCATACGATGCCGCAGGGATTGCTTGGCATGATGCGGTCAGTCCTGTCGCCGCCATTTTAGGGAAATACAATGTGGCACAATTGTTTCGACCGAAAGAATCATGGCATATGACATTGTCGAATGAAGCAGAGAGTCTCTCCCTTTCTCCCGACGGGAAACTAATCGCCATGGGAGACCAGCGCGGTATCATTTCACTCTTCCGTACGGAGTGCCCGTATCAGGTAGAAGCGGAGATTCCCTTAGCACGCTCATTGATCAACGAAATCCCCCTTAACGCTAGCGATCCCACGCCTTCGGTTCTCTTCATAAGCGGTACGGATCAAGTCACGAAATATGATATTTCCAAACAATGTGCGATGGCAGAGTTCAAAGGACTCGTAGAACCTCCGAAAACGAATCTTCGATTTTCTGTAAATCTGACCGCCAACTGGCTCATGGTTAATCCCTCTTTTCCTATGATGGGAGAAATCCCTCAGGGCTGGGAAACCAGTTTTTTTGACTGGACCAGTGGGCAACTCCTTGGTCGCGTGCCAGCAAGAGAATATCAGCTAGCTAGGACGGGACGACAAGCTTTAGCACAAGATGCCGAAGGATTGCATATCATTGGTTTCAAAGAAAATGCCCTCACTAAAGTAAAATTGCTTTCCACGCACACTCAAAAATCAGAGTGGTCCAGTGCCACAACATTTTCCCCAGACGGGGCTCAAGTAATTGAAGCGCGTGGCGACGGCACGATAGAAATTTTTGCGAGTGCAACCGGCAAGTCGATACGCACATTTTCGTTTGCTGAGGATCTACAAACATCTATCAACTCCCTCTCCATCAGTCCATCCGGTCGCTGGTGCTTACTTGCGACTTATAACCAATGGTGGCGTGTTGATTTGGAAAATTCCACTGCGAACAAGGTATTCTCCCACGACGAAAAACCAGATAACAATCT
The DNA here is from genome assembly GCA_945890645.1 of Akkermansia muciniphila. Taxonomy (GTDB): domain Bacteria; phylum Verrucomicrobiota; class Verrucomicrobiia; order Verrucomicrobiales; family Akkermansiaceae; genus UBA956. Next base: position 62,698 of record CAMDCV010000015.1, on the reverse strand, counting down.
GCAGTTTCTTGATAATGAGAAGCTGCTTGTCGGCAACTCTGGATCGATGATGAAGTGGTGGAGCTTTCCAGACCTTCAATTAATAGGGCAAATTAAATCCGATGGGTTTTCCACAACAGCCAAGATTTTGCCAGATTCAAACAATATAGTGCTGACGTCTAGATGGGATAAAGTTGTTACGATTGTGGACAAAAAAACTAGTGCTGTGCAATCGCGCTTCACTGATGCAATCGCGATTGATGACGCACTCACTATGGTCGCTGTGAATACTAGCATGGATGATACTAAAATATTGCGTGTCGTTCGTTTGCGTGATGGAGAGATTCTCACAGAACAACCTGGCATATCTGTCACGGATGCATTTTTCGCAGCAGATGGATCACGTCTTGCATTTATTCTGGAAAATCGTCTTGTTAGTATGGAAATTGCGTTCGATGCTGCCGACCTTCGACAGCGAGCAAAATCCCTACGTCAGCGTCTAACAGTGAATGCGAAGTAATACGATTTTTCGCTACAAATCATTTTCCTATGTTTAGGGAGATACAGTTCAAGATTGTTGCCCTAAGTTGTAAAGCCGAACAAGGTTTAAGAAACATTGGATGAAGTTTAAGAAAAATACACGCTTTTCAGGTCGAATGCACGTGCGCTGCACTAAACTTGCAACGCGCCGGTACTATTCAACCAGCCCCAAATGAACCCGGCACAGCGATGACCTTGGGCACCGGCACGAACAGAGTCGGGTTGTGCGTGACATATTGCTTGTCCACCGTGATGACTCCATCAGCGTTTGTCACCTTGGCGATGCAGACCGCAGCTTTGCCCGTGGTAGGGCTGTAGGCAGACGGATCGGATGCATGCACGACGATTGTCGCAGCGTCAGCCAGTGCCGGATTGATGTCGTCGTAAAGCTCGATGCCGATCTCCAGCGAGTCCGCCGAGTTCTGCGTTTCTGCATACTCTTCATCCGGTCCGTTGCGGGGGATTTCCGCGTAAATGTATTTCGTTCCCGTGACGGCCGCCGTGCCCCCGGCATAGCTGCCACCCGGACCGAGCACGATTCCTTCCGGCTGATAATCCCCATCCGCAGGCGCGCTGCCAGAACTATCGGCTGCTGCATAGGTCATGTAATAGCCAAGGATGAAGCCCGCTGCAATGGCCGCATTGCCGCTGCCTCCATCGCTCACCTTCCATGGGTGCGTTGCCACATGCCCACCACTAGGAGGGACTGTAGTTGTGGGTATGTCATACCCACTGACCGTGTCGCCTTTGGATCCGGGTGCAGCTGACGCGCCGAGTTCGTTTGACTCACGCTCTTCTTTGCTCCACCACTTCACTGGCCTGCTCTTCGCCATGCGCTGTAGCTCGAGGAAATCGCCCGCCGATAGGTAAGGCAGTGGGCCAAAGGAAAGAGCCACGACGCCCGAGGAAATGTCCAGACTCGCCGAGTGAATGACCATCGCAGGCATGAGCGTAGTCGCGCCATCTACTAGGCTGAGCTTCCGGCCCATCCACTGCGTGACCGGCACGTCTTCATCGGCCAGAGTGACCTGCCCTTCATACTTCTCCGCGCTGGCTGCCGCATACACGGCCGCCGCGATTCCTGTCGGCTTCCCTTCGCCTTCAGTAAAGCTGCTGATGCCCTTATACAACTTCGTGATCGCGTTCGTGGCCGTGACAGTGAAGGCCTTATGTGCTTCGTCGGCTGGCAACATGTTATCAAACAAAGTGAGAAATGCCGCCATAGATTTTTTTTCGGCCGCGGTGGCCACAGCATTAGCTTTTAGCTTATACTTAACCGTCACTTCACCCACTTTTTTACGCATCCAGTCCTCGATCGTGCCACGCACTAATTCACGCGGCAGATCGGCGGCCGTCGCCACAGAAAGGCGCGTCGCCTTCGGGCAAATCGGATCCGGTTGAGTAGCGATAGGTGCCAGGGTAAAACTTACATCAGAGAACTCAAAAGCTGCATCGGGGATCGCTGCAAGTTCAGGCCATTTGAGCTTGAAATACGCCTTCATACTCGCCCCATCAGTCGGCAGCGTGCGCGTCTCGATCCGGCTCTTTTGCAGCTGCATGTTGAGGCCCGAAAGCTCGATCGTCGCATGCATGATTTTGCGCCCGGTCGTGGCACCTGCCGTGTCGAGATAACCGTTGCGATACACCGTGTCATCGATGCTGCTGGCATCCTCATAAAGGATGCGCACACCGCGCGGAATGTTGCGGATGAGCTTCGCGAAATTGAACGACTCCACAGCCTCGTCCTCGATGTCGATCGTGCTTGTTGAAAGCGCCGATTTTGCCCTGGCGTTGAAGGTCGGCGGCACGGTCGAATGATCCAGCCAAGCTGCCCAATCTGGGTTCCATCTCATCTCGCCCAGGATCACATCCGCGCAGGAAATATTCGCCACTTCAGAAGGCCACACACTCACACCAGCATCGATCGTTCCGAGTGCGATCGCAGCCCCTTCATCGATCGCATATTCCACTGCCGCTGTGATCTGCGCGCCGGTGCTTATTGGGTCACCAGAAGTGTCCAGTCCCAGCACTGCTTTCGGTATCAAAACAGACCCACTGCCGATGGCCCACGGCTCCTGATAAATGATGTCTTCCAGATCCTGCCAACCGTCTGCGAGTTGCAGGGTTCTATACTCACCACCACCATCCGCATTGATCGAAGTTTCAAGCACACGGCCTGTGAAAAATGGCACTGCCTCTCCCTCGGCAGATGGTGCGCGATAGATCGTTACCAGAGTGTCTTCTGCCCACCAATCAGCCGCTGAATCATAGTCCCGATGAATGTTGAGCTGCGCGGTCGATGTTGCCATGATCCGGAAGCTCACAGCCAGCGATTCAATGTCCGCTGGTGATAGCTCCACAGTGCCTGTGCCACTCGGGCCGGTGATGGTCCATACAGCACTCATAGTTTCTTCAGACGAGCTTTCATATTCTCGATCTCCTTAGCCTGTCTTTCTTGGACCGCGAGCATCATACGAATCATCTCCACTGTGCCACCACTCATGTTGTTAAAGCGGTCAGCGATGGCCTTGATTTCTTCCGTGCTATCAGCATCGGCAATCTGCTTGGCGATGGCCTGCAATTCCTTTGCTTTAGGTCCGCTTCTTGCCTGATTCGTTCCTAGCAATTGGTCACGATTTCCCGCCGCTGTGCGATCCAGATCATCTTCCATGCCAGTGATCTTCTCTCGATCAGCGCGTTCGGCGGCCGCTTTTTTAGCAGCCTGTTGTCGCGCCCGCTCTTCTTCGATCCGGGTCTCTGATTGCGTGCGAGTTGTCACGACTTCACCTTCCGTTTCCACCTGGGTCACAGCGCGCTCTTGATTGTTGTCACGCTGAGTTTTGAGTAACTTTTTTTCTAGCGCATCGAGGTCGGCCGCTGCTGCTTCGATTTTCTTGCTGAGTTCTTCACGCAGTGTGAGTCGACGTAATAAATCGGCCTTTTCCTCATCATTCATCTTCACGGCCATGGCCGTATATTCCTGCATCGCACTGGCTACCTCGTCACTATCAGCACCGTATTTTTGCCTTGCTGCTTCGACTTCCTTTGCCTTGGCACTCAGTTGCTTGCGTTCTTCCGCACTGAGATTGAACCGGCCTTCTGTGCCTTTGATGCCATCGTTGTTGGCCGTGTTTTCCGTGCGGAGATCTTCCAGCTCTTTTGCTCGTCTGCGATTAGCGGCCGCGAGTGCCTGCTCTTCCGATAGCCTTTGTTGTTCTTCAGCTGCAGTGGTTCGGCGCAGCTTTTCTTCATTTAGTCTCTGCGTTTCAATGATGGCTTGCTCCGGACTGATTCCTTGATTTCCATCAGTGCGCTCAAAGGCAGCGGCTTGCGCATCCACGTCTGCCTGTCGCTTGCGGATGTCGGCATTGATCCGCGCTTTTGCGAGCTGCTCTTGGTTGCCAGCTAATTCGAGATTTCGCTCCAGTTCGTCATTGGCTCCTTCAAGAGCGTCCTTGTATTTATCGATTGATTCTTTGGCGCGATCGCGTGCTTCTTTTTCCTCTTCGTGACTGACGGTTACGCCACCGATCGCGATTGCTGCGCGCTCGTTCTTGGCGTCCATTTCCTCCACGGTTCCCATGTAGGCATCAGCTGCTTTTTGCAGCCCATAGTAGAGAGCCGCTCCAGCTGCCAGTGCTGCAAGGTAGGGACCGAATGCCGCGAGTGATGCGATCGCAGCAGTGCGTAGTCCAATCAGAGCCGCCTGCATTCCTCCCGCAGCTGCGATCGCGGCATGCAGCCCCATGCCCATTGAAGCAATTGGAACGATTGCAGACATCGCCGCCGACACTTTATTGAGATCATTCGCAAGCTCTACTTGACCATTCGCACGCGCCACATCCGCGAGGTTGTTGAGACCCATAGCAAGGCCCTGGCTGATCTGCCCCATGGCCATCATCTTTTGCGTGGCTTGCTCGCTTTTTTCCCCATGTTCTTGCACCGCTTTCTTCGTATCGTCGATCGCTTTTTCCGCTTCACCAGCTTGCTTCGCTACGTCCGCGAGTCCAGGTGCGAGAGCGGCATTACTCTCATCGAGCGCATCGATGCGTTTGATGGCATCTTCTGCAGCGGCATCCATACGGGCAATGGCTTGATCCACGGCATCAATGCCGGAGGAGCTTTGACCCGCATCATTCGCAGCGGCTTTGACGTCATCGAGTCCCTTCGTGACCTGGTTGAGACCACTGGTGTCAGCCGTGGTCTTGATATCAATCGGGATTTGTTTGCCGTCGCTCATAGTGCGTTGATTAGATCCGTGATGGTCTCACGCTGCGGCGTTGTGATGGTACCGCGCACGATTAACAAATGAAGATACGTGCCGCCCATGAATCCCGATGGCACCGCGACAGTTCCGAATGCGTTGAGCATGATTGCCGCTGTGGCATTGAGCCGCGATGTCTGAGGTCCGGAAACCAACGTTAGCGTGCGCTCTGTCTTGTTGGTCCACACGTTTCTGCCACCGCCATTGCTCCATTGAGCGACATAGGTCGTGTCAGCAGTGACCAGCGATGATGCATCGCCGTTGTAAAGCTCTTGCAATGCGCTCGATCCATCGGGTGACCGGCGCACCGAGATGACGCTCGTGCTACTGCTCGATGCCGTGATCGCCCATGACCGCTGGTTGCCCGTGAAATCCAGCTGCGATACCATCGGAGTTCCTACCGCGCCCAGTGTGCCGCTCCGTCGCACAAAAACTGTGATGGTTTCCGCATCGAGAAAATCCGCCATGTGACCAAACTGCGTCGTCGTGTTCATAGCAATTCCGCTCGCGGACCACGTGGGGGAATTGACGAGCGTCATGTTGTTGGCGGTCAGATCGCCGTAGCCATAAACCGTGCTGCCACTACCAGCGTTTTGCGCGGTCTTCATGGGAAATCCACGAGCTTGCGAAATCAATCCTTGACCGCGGATGTAGGAGGCTAACGTATTTAAACCTGCTAGATCAGGGGCACCGGATGCGTTGCGTAATGCGATAATCGCAGGATCCAGCGCTGACGCAAAAGTCATATTACGAGCGGCGAACATTTTTTATGGGGTGAAGTTTTGAATTGCTGAGCCACTCCAGGCCGTGCCATCGGAAATGAAAGAAAGAAGATCGTATCGACCCGCCGTGGGAGTGATCGTAGGCGCGATTGACCCGCTCCATTTAACGCCAATGAAAGTTGCTGCAAACCCTCCTGCACCTGTCAGCACTTTGAGAACGAATGATTTACTCTCAGGCGTAATTGCTGGCATAGTAAATGCGCAATTGGCTGTGAGAGTGATAATCTGAAATGTCCCGCTCGTTAAAACTATTGTTTCCACTGCACCGCTACTGCCCAGTTCCACAACACTTTCGCCGTAGTTACGGACCACTGGATTTATGATGATTTTGTTTTCGAGGAGTTCCGCGCTAGTCGCTGTGATGAACTTTGCATCGATCCAAGCTTGGCCATCCCACTGAAAAAATTCAAAGGGGTATGAATCACCGACGATTTGCATCTGTCCAACAAAATCTCCGTCATATACGTTCTGCGTGTATGTGTTGTCCATCGTAACGACGTCACCTGCCTGATAGAGCGCAACGAACGTCTCAAAAGTTGCTGTTGTTCTAGTTAGTGTTATGACGTTCCCGTCTACGTTCGAACTCCAATCTGCCGCAAAAATTCCGTTACTCGCAAGCGCATCTTTAATATCCGCAGCAGTTTGATTGATGTCTGATCCTGAACCAACGAAATCTACATTACCAGTAACTGACCCGTATTCGAAGTTTATTTGGCCAATGCTCAGTGAATCAACACCTTCCGTTACTGTTATGATGACCACTGCGCGATCCGCAAACAAGTCGGACTCGGAGTAGATGATAAGTCGTGACCATGTGTTGTCTTTCTGGACATATGGTATCGTATCTTCTGGAGATTGCTCTACTGCTCCGATCTTCGCTAGCACTGCCGTTTTTGTTTCTGCGTCCAGTGCCGTGGCATCGCTGAGATTCTCCCAGAATTCCTTCGCAACGTCGTTATTTTCGATTTGTTTTCCCATAAAAGTAATTGATTAAATTTTAGTCCATTGTGATCACTTCACCGCCCATGGTGAGATACTCGAATCCTTCCGGCAGTTCCCAGGCACCGCCTACTACAGAATAAATCAGCTGCACCGAGACACCAGTCACTCTGCGCCGTGGGGGATTCACGATCGCGTTTTGCAATGTTGCCACGATGACCTCGCTCGCACCGTAGAGTTCGATCGATCCCGTGCGCGGGTAAACGGCATCATAGGTTGCCGCGAATTCTTCCGCTGCGGTGAGAGTGTCAAACTTCCGCGAGGTCGTAAACGAAACCCCTGACGAGTAGTTCAGCCGATCGCGAAAGGCCCGCGCGGGCGCTCGCACCCGGTCTTGTCCCTGCACTGCAATCTCGCCACTGAATTCCAGATCCGCTGCAGACGAATGCACGCGCTCGCTCACCCCTACCTGACCAGCCAGCCAGTAGGTTCCCGATGAGTGAACGAGCGCGATCTTCATACTTATTCAGCAGAGGATTTCACCGCAGGCGTTGCTTTGGATCCACACGAGACCCGCAGCTCACGCACCGCCGCTTCCACCGGATTCGGGTATCCTGCACACTTCTTGCAGGCCGCCTGCAGCAGCGTTTCCACACCACCGCCAGCGATCGCCAGCGGTTGTCTGCCCAGCTTCGCGAGCGTCTCTTCACCGATAGCGGCACGCACGTCATCAGGATTGATCGATGGTGCAGGTGCTACGTCTTCGGGTGTAGCTTCACTTTTCAAATTCTTCTTGCTCATAAAATTTCAGCGTTTCAGATTTTCAGCGTTTCAGATTTTCGCCAGATTACTCCGGCGCGGCCGTGCCGATGAAGTAGAGTGGATCCGGCACACCAGAAGTAACCGTGCGCGTGGCCATCCACTTGCACGGGCCGATGCGTTTGCGCTGCGATCCCCAACCAAGGTCCGCTTCCGTGAGGCCAGCATTCGCCAGGGAGAAGTAAACGCCGGTCGCGGAGATCACGAGGTCGTTGGCCGTCGCGTAGCTCGTGCCCATGGCTTGCTCTTGTTGCATCGCCGTGAGCACTTGTGCTTCCGTCGGGCCGACGGGAATCGCGGTGGCCGTCACCTTGAGCTCCTGCAGCGTCATGTCCACCGTGCCCAGGCCATCCACTTTCTGTGGTGCCAGGGAAAGATCGAATTGCACATCCCATCCACCTTCCGTGAGGAACGAACTCCATGGCGCAGACCCACCCCATGCTGAGGTGTAGGCTTTGGTCAGAATGTCACTCGTCGCAAAGCTGGTATCGCCTGGATACGATTCACTCGCCACTACCCAGTAAGCACCCGCCGCTTCCGGAGCCGTGGATTTTTTCAGCAGGCCGGTAAAGGTCACGCTGCCGGTGATCGTCTGCGCTACGCCAAAGCGCAGGTTCGGCAGCTTCGTCAACGATGCATTCGGCACAGTGATCTTCGTGCCAGCGCGGGAATGAATCACCAGGGCACGGTCAGAGGCACCATAGATCGAGGCACCGATGCTTGTCGCCGCGTAGGGGAAAAGGATCGCCAGTAGTCCAGCCGTGTAGCGGCCCTCTGGTTCAAAGCTTACCTCGATGCGTTTGTCGTTAATCCGCCCGTCCACCTCGCCAAAGGCTGAGGTCGATACGGCGAATTTATCCACGGTAGGTTTCAAGGTCACGTCGCCCTTCGACCAGAAGCTCTGGCCGCCGAATGTCACCAGCGCAGGGCCGGTGATGATTGTTGTTCTGTCAATGCTTGGCATGGTCGTATTTTGTTATTGGTTCGTTCTAGTTTTCAGTTTTTCAGCGTTTCAGTATTTCAGCTTTTCATAAAAAGATCGTTTCACCGCTCATAGTCACCAGCTCACCATTGAGCGTGATTTCACCGTCTATGCGGATCGTGACGTTAGAGATCGATGACGGATTGAGCGGAGAGAGGAAAGCGGCCGCGCGAATGAAATCGCCATCCGCGATCGTGACCGGGCCACTGTACAGAGTCGCGGCATCGTTCGAAGGTCCAGGGAAATTTCCGTTCGTCGTGTAGTAGATCGCAGCTCCGGACGTGGCTGTCGTGATGACCAGATCGGAATCCTCATCAATGCCGAATGCCAGCGGCTGCACTCGCTCTACGGTTGCCGCGCTGAGCTGCTCTGCGTAGACTGTCACAAGGTAAGTCACGAATCCCTTTTTCCCTGGCAATGGCTCTAAGGGTTTCTGATCCGCATAGAGAATTGAATTGCCGATCACCTGCTGGTGCAGTGCCGCGAGCACACGCAAGGATGCCACGTTCGCAGGAATGAGAGTGCCATTCGCGGAACGGTTGATGAGCACGGACTCGATGACCTGGATGGATAGCTCCACCCGCACCACAGGACCAGGGAGATTCTTTTCCGCACGCGGGATCTCGGGCTGCATCACGATCACCGCGAGACCGATTTTCTCAGCACCCGTCAGGTGACTCAGCTTCTGCTGCACGTCGGATTCCGTGAGTCCTTCATCCGCACTGAGCACTTGTGCCAGGGCAAGACCCGGCACCGCCTTGAGAATCCCCATGGCATCCGCCTGCAGTGTTCGTAAAATGGTATCGCTCATACTTGTGCCCCCCTTGCGATCGCGTCATCTAAAAATGCTTCTACCGAGTCACCAGCGCCTTCATAAATTTCTTCGAAAGGAATCAGCGTGGCATCCTCGGGAATGCTTACCGACTTGGTTAAAAAATACATTGTCTCCAGTCCGCCGCCCTCGATTTCACGCGCTAAAATTAAACTCTTGCGGGGGCCCACACGCAGCGCGATGAGATCCTGAAACTCACCGGCGCGGCGACCATACGCTTCACGGTGCACCGGCAGTGTGAGATACTCGGAATTCTGAGGCGTAAGCGTGTAGGCACCGAACGCGGCACGGAGTCGTGATGCTCGGGGAACGAGCAAGCGTGCGGAGCTGGCATCACTCTTGCCCTCGATCCCGGCATACGCTTTTGCAAGATGCCCCGTTGGCCGCGCACCAAGGCTCGTCGCCGTGCGATGTTCACTAGTCGATTTCGCGGATCCAAATTCTTTTACAAAAAGCAACGCCTCACGCGCGATGCGATCGTGCATGCCTGCTTTGTCTTCCAGAGCTTCCGTCAGGTAGGTCAGCTGGTCGGCACTGTCATAGGTGATTTCTACGTTGATGCTCATTTCTCCAGCGCCCTCCTCATGCGCTCTGCACGGCGCTCTTCACGTGCCGCTGCTCGCTCGTCCAGGCGTGCCCGCAAGTCCTCCGCACCGGACGACGTCGTCGCCGTATCATCCACCATCACGGCATCTGTTTCTTTCAGGTAGCGGTCAATAATTTCCGGATCCACATTGCGCATCGAGATCTGTGGTGCAGGCAATGGCAGCGCACCGGCCATCACGCGCGGCCGCTCCACGCTCCGGAGAAAACTTTCCCATGGTTGGCCATCGCTGGTGAGCACACCTAAGCGATCAGCCTCGGCGGCCGTAACATCCTGCCAGCCCATGCCGGAGTTGAAAGCAAACGGCGGATAATCCACATCGAGCGCATCATCAAAGTTTTCGCTCGAGCCAAGCTCGCCCCAGATCATGTCCCCCTTCGGCGCGATCATGCGGATCTTGAGAGATTCACGGCCCTTAGCATCATCCAGCTCCCAGGGCGTCTCATCAAAGGGACCATAAAATTTCCCATCGATCACAAAGGATCCTCCGGCCTCTTTCCACCGTGCCTGCCAATCGCGCGGCACGCGCACATTGTAAACCCGGACCAATTCCCAACAAGGAAACGCTGCCAGCTTGCGCGGCTCCATACCACTCATCTGCATGCCAGCACCGCGCATCAGATCGCGTTGCGTGTTAATGATCAGATCGAGACGACGGCGTGAGCTGAGGTCTTGAATCGATCCCTTCACCGCCGGTGGCACCGCACCTGCAGGAGTCTCAGGAAACCCACCCTCCGGCGTATAGCCTAGCGAGCGCAGAGTTTCCAGCAGAGTCCAACGGGCCGTAGCATCATCCATCTCGCCTGCAGTGACCGCATTGATCACTTCCTTAAGTTTAGAAACAAAAATCGCATTCGTGCCGCGTGAGGTGAAGACACTGTTGGCCCGTACACCGGCTGACAATTCACGCAGTTCCGCACTGCTCAGATCCGTGGGCATTTCCCCCCGTGCCTGTGCCGCCTTGAATGCGTCAAAAATGTCATCTTCGTTCATATTACAAAAACTCAAAAAATCCTGCCTTTATCCGTTCAATCCGTCGTTAAAAATTCAAAGCGCATTCAACCCCTCCCGATCCAGCGTATCCGGCCCATAATCCACCACATCGATGTTGTCAGACGTGCCACCGCTCGTATCCTTCGCGCCCTCTGGTTTTTCCACGCGGACCTTGCCCTCGCTGACGCGCTCGAGGAATCTCCGAGCATCGTCATATTCCTTCGTGCGGGCCTTGCTGACCTCGATGTCCAGGCGTGTGAGAATACGAAAGCGAATGATCGATAGCACATGATGCTGGATCCGTTCCGGGATGGTAGCACCGGCAGCGAGTTCATTTCCTGGTGCGTCTTCGATGTGTCCTCGTGCCTCGTGGACCGCCGTCAAAATGATCTCATCAGCCGGGTCAATGGCTCCGGTGACAGCCGCATTATAGGCTGCCGCCTCAGAAGCATTCAGCGCGCTGAGAAGGTTATCTTGTGTTAGCGTGATCCAGGCCATAAAAGTTTGAGAATGATTAGGCTCTCAGTGAAGCCGTGGCAGGCTTGTGCATTCTGCCACGGCTCGGACTGAAGTCCTGATCAGGTTCAGCTGATGGTCGATTTGCGAATGCCAGCCAGCGAAGTGATACGAGTGCGCTCGTAGCATTCCACGGTGATCTTCCAGAGCTTTGCACCCACGCGGTATTTATACACGCGGTAGCGGCTGCCTTCTACGTTACCGTAGAAGCGTTTGATGTTGCTTGCATCCTCGGCCATGAGACCAGGGAGGGCAAAGAACGAATACACCTTCGAACCGGCGATCTGCGGAAACGTGCTGCCACTGGTAGCGCGGCTCTTGATGACTGCCACCATGTCAACGGTAAGGAGAGCAGCGAGTTGATCTTCCGTGAGGCCAGCACTGGCGAAACCACCGGCACCCGTCTGCGCACGGTGACTGAGGAAACGTTTGGTCCAGGCGGATTCACCGAAGACAATGCGATTGGCTTGCAGGCCACCGCCGTCACCGCTGAGAAGCAGATCGGCTTTGAGATCGGCATCCGGATCTTTGCCAGCCGTCGTATCCCAAGTCCGTGCGGTGTTGGTAGCAGCGGCATCGAGTAGCGCGATGTCACGCACTAGGCCATTGCGGTCCATTCGATCGACCAGGCGTTGCGTATAGACCTGATCCCAGTTCGGAATCGAGCCAACTTCATCTTCATCCACCGTGATGGTCAAGCCGCGATTCGCGAGCTTGTCCTGCACCATGGTTTGCGTGAACTTCAACTCTTTGAAGTCAGAGCCCACGGAACGTTCATCGTCGGCATCAGTTTCGAGCAGCTCGGCTTTGGTATGCGAGGCATATTCAAAGCGACGGCCAACGGGAACCAAGGGTGCGATCGCATCGCGAGCAGCACGCAGGGCTTCACCGTCGTTCGGAATACCAAGCGCGAAGTTCGTCAGACCTTCCGAGTAGTTCGCATTGTCGAAAAGGGAAGCATTCGCCTCCTCGATCCGGTCGTGCACGGCGGCACCAGTGTAGGGATTATCCCAACGGCGAGACTCGATGCGTTCGAGCGCGTTTGCCACGCTTTCGCGATGCTTTTCCGCGTCGATCTGTTTGGAACGTGAGAGGGCGTTGTGACACTCTTCGCGTTGAGTGAAGGCGACACTCGCAAGAGTGGCCACGATGTGGAGTAATGATTTGATTTTCATACTGAATTGATTGAGAAACGTTAGAGGTGCTAGAGGTTGAATTAGACGGTTTGCTTCACGGGATAGCAGGGCACGAACTCGAACTCCGCGCCGTCGCCGGTACAGGCCGTGACACTCGTTCCCACAAGGTAGGAGTTATTAACGGCTGTGTCGGTGAGCTTGCCAGCGGCCGTCGTATAGACTTCCACTTGAGCGGCGATCGCTTTGGATCCACGACCGACACAAGTGCCGGTTGCGGCACCCAGATGGCGCACGTTCGCTTTCTCTCCGGACGTTGGTGTGTCCGTGCAAGGGCCGAGTGGTTTATCGGTCGCCGCACACAGAGCGAAGCCGCCTGCAGCCGCACCCTTTTTCACCATCAGGTGAGTCAAGGTAGGCGTGAATTCAGATGCCAGGGTAATGTCCCCGTTTGGATGCGGAGAATTCGCCAGGGCATTGTGACATTCCTCACGGTCGAAGACTTGAAGAAACGAATGATACGCTGCGAGTAGCAGCACGACGATGGTTGCAATGATATTATGCTTTTTCATGTTGTTGATTTAATGTTGATTGAGATTAAGAGGTGAGGGACTTATTTGTTTTTCCCCTTGGGCTTGGTTTCCTCAGCATCACGCTCGAGGACTTCCACTGCTTGTGCGCGGGTCAGGCCAAGAGCGACCTTCTTCGCGATTTCTTCTTCCGTCACACCCTTCGGTGCCGATGTCTGGTTTTTCAGCGCTTCCACTTCCGTGGCGGCTGTCTTCATGGTCTCGGCAATGCCGGTGTCTGTATCATTTTTCATAAGTCAAAATTTTCTTAGTTCTGCTTTCAAATTTCAGTGTTTCAGATTTTCCGCATTTCAGCTTTCTTCTCTGTCCGGCTCTTTCATGGCTTCGAACACGGCCTTAAATTCAGGGTTGTTTTGAACGGCCAGGTAAGCATCTCTGTAGGTCTTACCCTTCGCCTGCTCCACTGCCACGGCATTGGCAATCGTCTCGCGGCGTTGCGCTTCATCGCCGATCTCCGTGCGGGCCTTTTTCAGATCCAGCGCGCCGGTGTTGAGCTTAGGCTTGAGAGCAGTCAGAGAATTGAATTCCGTCTCGCGGTTTTCACCAGTGAGGCGACCGAGCCATGCATCACGTTCAGAAAGGCCAATGCGCCCCTCTGCGATCGCAAGATCGACGCGTGCATTCGCGGTCTCCATGCGGGCTTTCGCAAGCTCGTCATCTTCCGCAGCTGCCACTTTTTCTTTACCTGACTCCGGACCCGTGCCCCCTGAGCCCTGATTTTCCGCTTCCGCATCGAGCTTGGCTTTTTCGGTAGCGGCCATGTCGGCATTTTCTTTCAGCATAGCATCAAGCTTTGCCCAAATTTCCTCGTCCGTCGCCTCCGGCGGCAGACCCAGCTTTTCGATCATTAATTTGCGATCCATAATGTTTGTTTGTTGAGAGGTTTCCGTCTCGGGATTTTTATTATGCACGACATTTTCAGAGTCGCTCACACCCGCCGCAGCAGCCGCATCTTGGTTCTGATCCACACCTTTTCTCATCTCGTCGATCGCTTGAGCAAAAGACGCATTCGCGATGGGATCACTCTCTTTAATGCGCGGCATATTGGTAAGGCCGATGGAGAGCAATCGGTCTGGGCGGAATTCCTGTTTGCCCTTCGGCGCATCCCATCGTGGCGAGGGATAGATCCAGTAACCGTTCTCGATGTTCTCGCGGCCCAGCGCATTCCATTCCGGGCGTGCCCATAGGCCATCCGCGCGGGCTTGAATTTCTGCCACCTTGCCCAGGCGACGTTCGTCAGGCCATAGCGTGCGATCCACATCCGGATGACCGATAAAAATCGGTGCACCGCGAAATACCCGGCCAAGCTTGCCAGCAAGCGAATTGAAATGCACTTCCATCAACTGTGCCTCAGCTTTGCCGAACTTTTGAATGCGTCCCGGCTCTTTGCCTGGAAACGCTCCATACGGAGAAACCTTGAACCAGCCATCCTCTTCCTCGAGCGCGTTCGCTTCATCCACATTGTGACATTCTTCGATGCGTTCGGCAGTGGCATTATGGCACTCTTCGCGGGGCAGGGAATACGTGATGATCAGTGGTGCGATCGGCAACAGCCAACGCCCGATGTAGTTTGTCGATTTCAGTTTCATAATTTTTCTTGAGTTGGTGTGTTTGAGTGTTATCTTTTTCTCGCCGGACGATTTACTTCGGGCTCCAGTAGTGGAATCCGTAAAGAGGCAGCTAGCTTGAAAGAGCTAAGGCAGACCTCGGGTGAATCTCCGGTTTCTTATTTTCATGGGCGATACATGCTCAAGACAGTGAGCCGCTGGTTTCCTGTTTGAACTTCTTCAATGATCAGCAAGTCACGACCACGTCTGATGGTGCTAACCAAACGTGGCGTCTTGCCCGACTTGATTTGCCACTCCTGCTTATCAGGCGCGGCGAGATAGATCGGGAGCGCTTCGAAATCTTGCTCCGTGACCGGATAACGATCATTCGAGTGTTTCTCTAAAATCTTCATCGCCTTTTCCGCTTCTAATGTGCGATGAACATTTTCCAAGGATCCAACTTCCGCTGGTACTCGCCCAGCTCGTGCTTCGATCGCTGCAATTTCCTTAACTCCCAGTTGTTGGTAATCTGTAAAATCGCGATTGTCTGGATCATCAAAGGCCGCGTTTAATACTTCGGAAATTTTACTCAACCGTTTAGCCTTCTTAGGCTTACCCGTTCCTTTCGGACGCTTGCTCCATTGATTACCCCGAAACGGATGGCCTTTGAAATCACCATTCTCGACCTCCTCGCTCTCCTGATCCTCACCAAGAAATGCCGCCGTAAGCAACCGCGTCACTTCCGCATCGAGCGCATCGTCCACGATCTGATCCGGGAGCATCGCCGCTGCCTCCTGCAGCAGACGAGTGCGTTCGTCGCCGGTCGCCTTGAGCGCTTCCTCGAGCACAGCAGCCACATCAGCAAAGCCATCGCGCAAAAGCTCACTCAACGATTCAAGATCATCGTCTTTCTTCACCACTGCATTCTCTGCATCAAGTCTCTCGTCTTGTTTCTGAGCGTCTTTTTTCTTCCCCCCACTGCTCACTGCTGACTGATCACTAGCCACTTTGATTTCCTCCCGCGTCTTGAGCTTCACCGATGCTAAAATTTCCACATCCCCGCCATAGTGCCATTCCAGCACCATCTTGCTGATCTCCGCGATCTTCTCTTCTACCAGGGCGCGATCGTCATCTAACAAAATCAACGCCTCGTCACCTTGCAGACTGGCACCACTGCCCTCGCCACTCCCGGCACTCATGGTACCGAGATCCGCACCACGATACAGTGCCGCGAATTTGCGATCCACACGCTCGATCAGCGCGGGCATCGGTTGGCCATTCGGACTGCCATCGGCCTGCACGAGCTGGATCGGATCCTTAATCGTGCCATTGTCACCATAGACCACGGCCTTCAGATCACGGCCAAACATCTGCACCGCTTGTTTCATTGCCTCGCCCTCTGGCGTGCCCTTAGCATGCGTCGTGCGTCCGAGCACACCCGGCGTGGAAAATCGCGAGCTGAAAATCAGCCAATCATTGTATGTCTCTCTCTTGGCTAACCATCCGATACTGCACGCGATCATCAGGCCTTCACCGGCGGTGACCATCCATTCGCCCGGCTCCATGTCCTGGCCATTCACATCATACGGATTTTTCAGGAAGCGCAGGCGGCCCGTTTTGTTTTCAAACATCCACAACGGCACATATTCAAAGGTTGCCGTCAGACCCGTCGCACGCGGACTCCACACTATGTGATGGCATGCATAGCGATAGCTCACAGCGAGCATGATCTGCTGAATCAACAGGCGCAGGCCGCCGCTCACATTGCGGTCATAGGCATTCGTCGCACGCACGCTACCCCAGAAATTTTGCAGCACATCCGCTTGCTCTTCACCGAGCGCACCACCATTGCGTGACACCTCATAGACCGGCACCAAACCACTCACGGATTTTTCGCGCTTTGGCTTCACCGATTTCAGCGTGTCGTCACGCTCGGCGATTTGCTCAAACAGCATCGCCCCCTCACGGATTTCACCATACTCGTAAGCATCCAAAATCGTGCCGAGTCGGGATGCAGTGATGTTCCGCGATGGATTGTAACGCATCTCGCGCAGACTCTTGAGCGCCTCCGCGCTGATGATGATGGATTCTCCCTGATTCATAGTCAAAATTTCAGTTTTTCAGATTTTCCGCTTTTCAGCGTCTCCCAAAGCCTTTCCAGAGGCGCACAACCCCATTGCAAAACCGTTGCAAATCGATTTTCAGGGCCATAGGAGCGTGATCGGAGCGGTTTTACCCCACCCCCCCCGCAAATCGCCGATTTGAGGCCCTTTTTCCTACCCTGCATAAAGCCTCCCTCCGGTATAGATTTCATCCTCGTATTCGCTATCCCCCAGATCCGTGTCAACGGACACCACACCGCCCGTCATGCTATCGGCACGCAAGGCAAGTGCCCCCGACCAGGCGATGTCCGCATGGCTCGCTTCATTCAAAATATTCTGCCCTGCAGAAAACACCCACTTGCCCCCGGTCCAGTTCTTGCGGATCGAGTAAAAGTCCTGGGCAATGTCATCATTGTCATCCGGGATGATGAACGACTGCTCGTTCAGCGCGAACATCAAGGCCACTCCCATGTCAGTCTTTGAGGAAGAGAAATTGATTCCTTCGAATCGACCACTGAATTCCGCAGCTAACTCCCAACAAATCTGTCTGCCCAGTCCCGTTTCATCACCGCAACCCAGCACAGCAGGCAGGTGCTTCATAAATGTCCGCACCACTATCTTGATTACATGCCAGTCATCCGTGCGGCATGTGAAAAGCCCTGCCAGTTTCAACTGACCATTCTTCTTAGGCGCGACATACACGGATGCCAAGTCGCCCTGGCCACTGGCCGCCACGTCGAATCCAAGACGGAAATGCTCGGTCATGGCAAACAGCTCAGGAAACGCAGAGAGAATGTAGGCCTCGATCTGCGCCTCGCGCTGATTCTTTTTCGCCTGGTCAAAGTTGCCGAAAGTCTCACGCACCGTTTTTGCTTCCATGTGCACGCGCTCCATCTCGTAGTCTTGGCGGCATGCGCTCAGCGTGGACCAGCTCACAATCGTAGCAGTGCCGCCCACCGGCTTACAGTCATAAGCTTGATCATACACTTCCTCCAGGCGGGCACGGTTCCTACAGTCCTGGATAAACGCTTCGCGTGTCATGTTCGTGCCGCGCGTCTCATTGATCTTTTCTACAAGACCCATGTCCACAGCATCTTGCATCGTCACTTTGTAGTGACTCCAGTCGCCCTTGCCTTCAGCGGCTTCGCGAGCGAACTGATAGAACAGCGTATCATTGCCATCGTGCGCGGACCATACACCGAGATCATAGCCCCATGTGCTACGGCCTTGCGCAGTCTCCCACAGCTTCTCTGCCTGCGGATGTTTGGCAAACTCATCAAGGCCCACATCGCCACCGAACACGGCCATCGCATAAGGGTTTGAGCTGAAGGCGATGATCCGCGATCCATTGTCGAATTTGATATACCCAAATTTTACCTCTTCCGTGAAAGAGTTCCCCTTATCGTCCTTGCCCCGATTGATGAGCACATCTTCACCACGGCTGATGATGCTCTTGGCAAAGTCAAACGTGTCGGCAAACTTCTCGCAGGTGGAAAGATACTCGATGGCCGATTGCTGGTCCTTTGTCGCGAACAGATAGTCACGATCCGGATGGCGCAAACGCTTGCGCACATTCTTAAACGCATCCGCAAAGGTCCACCCGATACGCACGCTCTTTTCTGCCAGGCGCATCTTGGAATCATCCGCGATCCAAAGCATCTGATACGGCAGGAAATACCGCGAGATCAGCGCGTCAGAGTCGATGTTCAGTGATGGAAGGATGGCAGCCATTATTTTTTAATTCCGAAAATTTCATCTACCTTGTCCAGGATCGCATTGCGTTGTGCCGTCTCATCCACGCTGCCCTTCGCATCACGCAGCTGTTTGATCTTCTCCTGTGCCTGGTCAAAGGCCCGCGCCTTATCTTCCAACAACTTGATCTTGCGTGCATCGTTCCTAACCTTTTCCGCCTCTAGTTTCAGCTTCGTGAGTGCGATGTAAGTTTGAGGATCATCATCATCAAGAGTCGCATGCGTGAAAACAAAATGAGCCGCCTCATTCATCCGATCCACTGTCATACTAGGATCCTTGCGCATTTCCTCCATCACCTGATCCGTGACGCGGCGTCCGCTCTCCATCCGCCGCTTGAAGCGCAACCACTTGTAAAATTCTGATAACGTCGAGAGGCTAACTTCAATGCCTTGAGTATTTTTCAGCTCCACAAGCACCGCTTCCAAAGTCAGCTTCTCGCCATCGTCCTCCGGATTGCGGTACCGCCACAGAACATCAAGCATCTCCTGCGAGAGGTTCTTCAGCTTGGCATCTGCTCTGACTTCTTTGTCGTTCATATCAGTTGCGCTTCACGGATTGCCCGCGTTCGGTGATAGCATACTGCACCAGCTCATCATCGAGCTTGTTCGGCACCTGCACGATGAGATCATTCTGCAACGCATCGGCGATCAGATCCTTCCACTCCGTATCCTTCATCGGTGGCTTCACCAGGTCTTGCAGATAGTTTCGCAGCACGGAATCAGCGAGCGGATAGCCGTCTGCCATTTCGAGTGCCTCTAATAATGCGCGTCTCGCTTTCTTTTTGCGGAATGGATCCATAAATTATTTCTCCTTTGTTTTGGAGACTCCTAGAGCTTTGAAAATGTCATCAATCCTGGCATGCACCGGCTTCACACAATTTTCAATTTTGTCAGATAGCCGCTGTTCACGTTCAAATGCTCCGGTCAGCAAGGTGCGGAATTGGTCGCTTTGAGAAATCTTCATTTCGTCCATCTTCCGCTCCATGTGTGTCATGCGGTCCTTCAGATCGCGAACCTCAGTCCAGGACACTTCTTGCTTGCGCGGCCGTGATGCGGAATCCTTCAGATTAACCTCGCCATCCACCGTCACCTTGGCCTTTGTGCGGAAGTACATCACCAGCACGGTCACGATCGCCGTCGCAACAGCTGAGATTGCACCGGTCGTGATGTTCGACACCTCCCCCTGAGTCCCGTGCGTTTGCACCGTCTCAGCCAACATCATCTGCATCAATAGGATCATCATAAAATTAAATCTTCAGAAATCTTGTAGCCGCTTCTAGCTCTACTAGCCCTTTACAAAGCCCTGGCACACCAGTTTCCGCACCACCGTTGCGCTTAATCACATGTCCAATGTGATTCGATAGCAGCACCAGCTCATGTTTCGAAAGTGCCGTCAAATTCGCCACCGGATCCGGAGCTTCACAAAGCAACTCCCAAAGATGTTCAGCCTCGTTCATTTTGCGCGGCGGATAGATTTTTCTCTCGACCGAGTCATGCACTTGATCGAAACCTTATTGCCCTGGTTGCCACCTAGCAGCCACACATGCGTCTTGGTCATGTGAACCACAAATGCCACGTGATTACCGCCCGGGCGACTCATCACATACACGTCACCCACAGAGCCAGTGCCTAGCACACCCCAAGTAGCAAAAGAGATTGCACCGGCACTGTTAGTGCCTTTGATGCTCACCTGCGCCATGCACCAATTAACGAACGAAGCACACCACGGAACTCCATCGGCCTGCGCCTTTAGAGTAGTCTTCGCGTGATAGGCAATGATCCGCGGATTATCACGCTCACCATAGATTTCAGATACGCCCATCTCCGCAGCGGCGATCCGAAGATACGCAGGGCAGCCAGCACCAGCACGCTGCATGACTGCTGCAAGAGTCAGCGGACCGAACTCGCCATCGATCACGCCGCGATACAATCCATCGCGCTGCAATCCAGTCTGCAATACCAAAATTTCCTTATTCATATCCGTGCAATCCGTGCAATCTGTGGTTAAAAATCAAAAGCTGTGGCTCACGCGTATCATCCACTTTTCGCGCATGGTATTCCGTCTACGGGAAATTTACTTGGCACCGGTTACTTCAACCTCGATGCCATCCTGCGAGCTGTAGCAAACCTTGTTGCCTTTTGGATCCGCGTAGCACGCCTTGATCGGCACTGCCTTCACCGCCTCCATCTGCTGCGGAGTACAGGATGGCAGGCCCATAAACAAACCTGCCATCCCCAAGAACAAGAGCAATGTATTCAAACCCTTGTCCTTGCTATCACTTACACTATCACCAGAAAAAAGCTTTCCACCGAACTTCATGAGCAACCGCGTGATCACTGCCATTATGATGACGAGCGCAGCATCACGGATCGTTACGCCACTAGCGTTCACCGCTTCCACATCCTCAGCAGCGATCATGCCGCGTGACGAGAGTAATGCACCAACCGAGACCAGCGCTGTAAGCGCATGACGAACCAACGAGATAATTGTATCTTTCATAATGTGTTTGTGTGTTTGCGTTAGATGCGCCGGTGAAGTGGAAAAACCTAAAAAACCACCCCACCGGCGACTTGTTGCAGGCATCACGACCTGCGAGGAACTCCACAATGCCACATGTA
Organism: Akkermansia muciniphila; assembly: GCA_945890645.1. GTDB lineage: Bacteria > Verrucomicrobiota > Verrucomicrobiia > Verrucomicrobiales > Akkermansiaceae > UBA956. The sequence continues at coordinate 41,706 of CAMDCV010000015.1, read as the reverse complement.
AATCACACGCCCTCACACACACAGCATCAGCCGCAAAATGGTGCGCGAATTCATTCCGCTTCTCCCTTTCAGCTTTTCAGAGTTTCCGCTTTGCAGCTTTTCAAAACTCTCCTTCCACCGTGATTGCCTTCTTATAGCTCAAGACCGATTCAGCACAGAGCACATACTTCGCATTCGTCGGCTTGCCATCACGGCGCTCACGCCAGCCGCCCGGCTTGCTGCAGCGGAGGATTCCCGCTTTGCAAAGCCGTTGCACCACATCTTTCGAGATGCCTAAAATCTTCGCAGCCTTCGTGACACTAAGAGTGAACACCGGCTTACGCGCCTCGATCTTAGGACCGCGCGTCGTTTCCCAGATCATCAAAGTCATCTGTTCCTGCTGCATGCCGTTATTCTAGCACACCACTCTCTAACAGAAAAACAGGGAGAGCCGCCGTCTCGGCGGCTGCACGGCACTCCCCACCACAGAGGCCCATTCCCATCATCAACATACTAACAAAAAAGCCCCGGCAATCGCCGAGGCTTTTCAGGAAAGGAACACTGGCGTCTTGCCAGTGTATTCACCACTTGAGCAGCCAGTTCACTACCGCTTCACCACTGCCGCCGCAATCTTGGCATGGGGCATTTTTAGACATCGCTCCCAACTCCCCATCACCGAAACACTTCGGGCAACCTTTGGAGTTAATCGTCAGCACTTTGAAAGTCTGACCGTTTTTCAGCATCGCCACAAACTCTTCCTGAGTCGGTGCGTTCTCATCAGCGATTGCCACCGCCTCCTTATACAGCGCCACCCGTCTTGTAGCTCCGAGCACCGTCGTGAAATCATAAACGCCTGCCGGATTGACCCATGCCGTAACACTAGCATCCTCTAACAAATCACCATCTTTTAAAATCACTGCCTGATCTCCGCACAGATAGCGGTGCATGCCACCCGCTTCTTTCCCAACTGCTTGCGTGATCGTGAACGTCATCTTTACCGACTTCTCTGTAAGGCTCGGTTTCGTTAGGGCCTGCCAAAGTTCCAAGAAAAGTTTCTTGTTTGCAGGAGTAGAATTTGCCTGAGAAACCTTGAACTCTTTGGCAGGAGCCTTCTTTGCCTGTTTCTTTCCCTCAGGATCAAATGGATCAAATCCTTCTGGCAACGGATCGCTTTTGAAAGGATCCACTTGAGCCAGCATCAGAGGCGCAGTGACAAAAACAAAAGCCACGGACAAAAGCAATATCTTTTTCATAACCGCCGCATCCTAGCAATCCATCAAACCGGCACAATTCCAAAATGCACCGGATTTTCTCCCCACTACTTTATGCCGCTCCTGCCGCATCTGTGACAGCCACACACAAGTCCATGTTACGCTCCACTCATGCCAGATCCAGAATACATCCTAGACCGCACACCTAGATCGAACGCCCACGCAGCCGTCCAAAGAATCATGATTCACCTCTTGATGAGAAACGGCTTTAAAGCATGGTGGCATCAGGTAGCACCAGAATACCAGGCGAAAATAGAAGCCCACATGGAGTGGGTCATTCTTCACTCCTTCTATGGCTTTCCAGAAAACCCTGCCATTCATGAACCACAAAATTCATCTGAACCCCTCGCACCCGGTGAGTCTCCCCCATTGACTCACAGTAGGCCTGCAGCACCATCAGAATCCGCTGCCCCTCCTCTCCACTCACCCCGCCCCTGAGCGTCCCGTGTGCGGAGCCTCCCATAACATTCCCGCCAGGCTCCCCCTCATTCTCTCTAACAATCTTCTTCACCGCATCGATTAACTCCGGCTCGACCGCACGCAATATCAACACGATCGCCTCTAACGTTTTCTCACTGATTTCGCTCATAGCTCATCTCTTATGTCTGAAAATCTCCCCTCTTTCTAACGTCACCCGTGACGCTATCAAGCCAATTTTTTACGCGTCGTCTTCATCGTCTTCCGTTGGGAAGTACTTCCAGGGGAACTCGATGATGTTGCTTCGGCTTGTCTCGTCGTCGCTGCCCTTTGCTCAATGAGCTGTTCCACTAGGCCAGTCAACCGATCAAGCTTTGCACTCATTTCGGAAAGCTCCTGACGCGTGACAGGAGTTTCAGGAGGCTGTCGAAACTCGCTCACGCGTGAGTCAGTTTCCGAAACTCCGTCATGCGTGACGGAGTTTATCCCCGCCTTTTTTTCGGCAGCTTCCAATTTACCCCAAGCCTTGCTGCTTAAAGGAATTTTTCCCGATCGATAGCCGAAGAGCGATGCTGTCGACATACCGATCACTGGGCCAAGCTCACGCAACGTAATTCGCAACTTGTAAGCCAGGTCATCAGTGCGCTCTAAAAAAAATCTAAAATCTTCCTTTTTTTGTTGCATTGGTTCTAATTTTGTTCTAATTTCACCCCGTCACCCGCTACTGAAACGAGAGACGCAAGCAAAACCAAATCAGAAACCACCCACCGGCACAATGAAAAACCACCTCACCTCTAATGCCCCTCAAATGAACTGCCGTCCCACCATTTCTTTGGGAAACAGGAAATGGCATCATAAAAGTCCCCTGTTAAAAAAATCAGCTTATCTTTCAGACAGCAGTTATCAGGAAGCCGTAAGGTTAAACAACCAACTGATCTTGGGGTCTTGTCTAGAAGATCACACACCGCCGCCGCCCATCGCAAGCGTTCACGGAGTAAAAACGCGGCTTGCTCGCTTGTTGCGGGCCATTGTTCGCTACTTAGAAGCTCCTCAAAAGCACGCAGAGCTTCACCACTATACTCCTGCTCCACGGCCAACTTCTCCCCAAGAGCGTCGCGCTTCGGATAAAACAGCCGCTTCTTTCGTGCCATTTCACCAGCCTAGCACCCCAGTCAAGCCACGCATTATCCTCCGCTAATCCACTGATCACTAACAACTTTTAAGAACATGAAGACCGCACCGCACCAAAGCCGCAACGCCAAATACCCTGGCAGCTTAATCGCCAGCCGTGATCTCGGCGTATCACGCGGCCATCTCCATGCCGTGCTGAGTGGCAAGCGCGTCAGCCGCTCCCTCACTGCCCAATGGCATGCATGGCTCCACGCCAACCCCGAATTCGCCGCCCTCCAAAAGCCCACCAAAAAACTCAAACAAACCGCCTAAGAACTCATGCCGCAAAACCTACAAGTCAACTACGCAGCAAAGCACAATGCCGTCCTCAGCCTCATGGCCGAGCTGCAGCAAGCTATCGAAGACATGCCCTGCCCCGATGATGACAAACTCACTTGGGCCAACCACGGCGACCTCGCTCGCGTCGAAACTGACCTCGCTGAAATCCTCGAATACCTCCAGTCATGAGCAAACTCAAGCCAGACTTCATCCTCACCGCCCGCGCACACCGCCGCCATCATGAGCGCATGATTGATGCCGCCTGCCAAGGCAAACCCTGGCATCTCATATTCGCGCGCAAAAAGCGCCTCTACTTCCTCTACCAATCCCAAGTCAAAATCAAAGCCTAACCGATTATGAACATTCATTTTACCGCTAAGCCAGACATCCGCGTATCGCTTATGGCAATTGCCCGCCTCTTTCGCCGTGCATCCACAAGCCTATACAGCCATCCGTTTGCCAGCTATCCAACAGCAACCACGCAAGGGTCTGCTTCAAATCGTAAGGAGGATATGAATCCTTCTTCAGCAGCTCAGCAATCAGTTGCTGTGCCCATTGGATCCGCAAATTTATTAGCCAGCCATCCAGCACAGGGAGATTGGCAATCGATCCCTCAGCAATCCATTCCTTCAGAAGTTCGGAGACGTTATCACGCCTTTGCATCTCAAGTTTGCATGCCTCCATCCAAAACGCCTCCGTGCGCTCTTGTTCCAACGGAGGCAGCTCAGATGGATCCTCCCGAGGGAGCATCATTTGCAAATCAATCAGTTTCTCCAGCACAGCAGCACAGCGAATCACTCCGTTCATCCCTTGATCCTAACACCCCCGTCAATCCCACTGCTCACTGATCACTGCCCACTAGCCACTAAATAAACCATGCCCGACGACTCACCACCATCCGAAATCATACGCGGCCTCACGCGCAAAGAGGTGGCAGAGAAAATGGGCATTTCGCAAACCTACATTGCCTGCGTCGAAAGGCGCTTCCAGATCAAACTCACCATCGCCCTCCACAAAGACCCCGCCACCCGTCACCTAGTTCCCCGCGCCTACAAAAAATACATCACAAACCAACAACACTAAAACCATGTCTGAACAAACCTACCCCGCCATCCTCATCGGACTCCCTGATACCAACACCGTGCCCGATTTATTAGAGCTCTGCCTTGATCTTCTCACGCCCGCCACCCTCGGCGCACTCTGGCATGATCACATTAACTACATTGCGCAGCATCAAGACCCCGATGGCAACGACCAGTGGGGAGATATGCATCTACTCCAGCAAGATGCCGATCTCATCCACGCCCATCTAACGGACATCCACTTCAAAGGCGATGCCCAAGCCGCAACACACTACCTAAACGCCCTCAACCACATTCCCTTCTAACCCACTGATCACTGATCACTTCACACTCACCACTTAAAACCATGTTCCCGCCCTCATTCATTCGCCACCTCATTCGCACGACTCGGCTGTTGCTCATCGGCACTACGGTAGCGGCCATCGTCTCCGCCCTGGGAGTGATTTGCATGCTCTTCGCACTTACCCAAAAGGCTAGTTGGGAGTTCATCGTCATCGCACTCCTCTTCCTCGTCCTCGCAGATGTTTCGCGCTGCAAAGCCATACAGCACCGCCGGCACCTACGCCTCTGGAAATTGTACCTCCGCGACTACACCCGCCATCAACCCCGTCATCAACCCCGTCAAAAATCCGAGCAATCCGTGTAATCCGTGGTGAAAACTTCAACCTGCCTTTCCTCAAAATTTCAGCATCTCAGCTTTTCATAATTTCAGCTTTTTTCACAATGACACTACCACCCGTATCCCTCACAGACTCCGCAGAGCGCGTAGCCCATCATGCCGCCGCCATCGTTAAGATCGAGACCGATGCGCAGCGCAAGACCCTGCTGCCGCGCCTACTGATCGGCCTGCACTGCCTCAAAGCTCACCACCTTTTTGCCCTGGTCGACGCATCCAAGCGCAAAGGTGTAGGAGGTAGGGGCAAGAAGAAACTCGAAACCACCGAGCTAACAGTCGCCTCCTACGAAGACTGGCTCACAGGCACTAATACCGATCTGAAAAGAGCCACCACCTACAAATACATGTCCGCCGTGCGTGGCCTTGGCTGCGATGAAAACAGCACAGAGGAAGAACTCACCACCGTCTTCAAAACCTACACCAACCCCACGCTCGCCCTGCTCTGCAATGCCAACCCCGTGCCCCTAGTGCCACCACAAGCGCCACAAGAGCAACAACTAGAATTCGATCTTCTACGCAGCTGCCTAAAAGCCAACCGCCAACAGTGCGAAGAACTCGCGGCAACCGGTGATCGCCTCAAAGCCTTCCCCGAGCTGCACAAAGCCGCCTGCGCTCGCCTTTACGACACCCTCTACAAACTCACCGGCGTCCACTGGCAACCCAGCGACACCGAACACGAATACGCCCAAATCAACCCCGATCAAATCGAACTGTAATCCATCCACTAAAACCATACATCATCATGCAAATCATCCATATCCACATCCCCGCAGGCACTCCCGCAGAACAACAACAAGCCATCAGCAAAGCAGTAGATCACGCTGTTGCGCTCATGATTGAAAAGAGGAATGCAAAGCTCGCGACAACTGCTGCTGCAGACCTATTGACCCCCCTACATTCTGCGATTCAGGAAACATCAGCACCCATCAATCCGCGTGAAACAGCGTTGAAGATTGCAAGATGCAGTTTCGAATTCGACCAAGAACTGTATGACCAGATTCGCCGCGAGATGAGGGAATGTGAAGAGATTCTCAGAGCAAAGCCTGAGTCAGCTGCAGCGACAGTGAATACCGCAGGTCCTGCACCAACACATATATTTGCTCATAGTTCACAGCGATCCTCTCCCGCTTTTGCCGCTAAAACATACGCAGCAGAAGCCACATTGGAACCGTCGAACAGCGTAAGTCTTTTAGAGTGGTTAGTTAGCAGCAATGAACCACTGGCGCTCGCAGAACTCATCATGGACTTTCAGGAAAATCCGGAGCGCTGGAATCAACAATCCGCAACCAGCCAAGATCAGCCAAAAGCTGCGTGGAGTTTAGATTCTGAGAAATCCAGGCATCACGATGTGCAAGCGCTTTCTCGTCTGAGCAAGCCGACCCTGGTTCGAATGGTAATGCGCCAATACCAGCTAATGCGGAAAGAATCTGATCGTGCTTCAGCAAAACCTCAGCAAGCGCCCGTTCCATCCTGATCAATCGTTCCTCAGTTGTCATGCCCTCAGCATAACTCATCCGTCAAGCAACTCCCCCCGCCTCAAAAAATCTAAATGCTCAAAGACCGCATCATCCGAGACTTAGTAAAAGGCCAATCCACCCTTGAGCCCATCGCCCTGCGTCTCAACGAGCCTGCCGATCTAGTCCTCGAAGAACTCAAAGCCATGCTGATCGAAGGTGTCATTCTGAAATCCCTCATCTCCGATTTCATGCCCCTCTATCGCCTCACAGAAAAAACACGCCAATCACTTTATGAGCCTCGATAAAACACCAGACTGGCAACGCGAAAAAGCCGCCTACATTCATGCGGAATTCGTCACACTCCACGCCTCACGCCGTGCGGAGGCCGCACCGCTCGTGCCCGCGCTTCATCAGATCGCCGGTCGGCTCAACGGGAAAATCCTCAGCCGTGGATACACCATACGTTGCTCCGCAGGCTCACTCAAAACACTCTGGTATGAGTGGATCAAAGCAAACTGCAAAGCTTCTGCACTCATTCCGCAATACACCTGCGGCACGAAAAAACACACCGTCCCCGATCAGCTCAAAGCCGAGATCCAGCGCCAAGCATCCATGACCGTTGGCGGCCGCGACAAACATCAAAAAGGCAAGTCCTCCACCACCATCTGGAAAGAGCTCAATCAAAAATGGCAGCGCGGCGAATCCATCCCAGGACTCGGCGATTGGCAAACATGGTGGGCAAAAAATCACCCTGGCATTTCACTGCCACACACCGCACCGGAATTTCCCTTCAGCTATGATTGCATCAATCGCTACACCGGATCCAAGGCCGTGCGCAAATGGGGAACAGTAGGAAAAGCCGCTGCCAATGCCGAGCTGCCACAGATCACTCTCAACTACTCAAACCTCCGGCGCTGCGAAGCCTACACGCTCGACGACGTCCGGCTCGACCTCGTTGCGATCGATGAGATCACCGGCCGCGTCATCGAGATCACTTGCTACATCCTCATGGAGATCAGCTCACGCTACATCGTCAGCTTCGTTCTCAAACCAAAGAATGCAATCAAGCAAGAAGACGTCGATGAGCTGCTCGCCGTGGGCCTCAGTGCGGATGGCTTCGGCATCGGCGATGGCTACACCACCCACATCATCTTCGAACGCGGCACCATCGCCTGCAGCGAGGCAGCACAGGCCGTTCTCGAAGCCGGATCAGAAGGAGGTATCAAAGTTCACCGCACCGGCATGGATGGCGGCATTCGTTGGGCAGGTTCCGCAGCAGACAAAGCATCCGGTCACGCCATGGGCAAAGGAGCCATGGAAAGTTTCAATGGCAAACTTCACAACCTCTTGATCGATCTCCCTGGACAACGCGGGAACAACTTGAAAAACCAACCGGCTAACCTTGGCGTTGGCGAGACTCAAGTCAAAGACCCAAGCCGTAGCAACAAAGGCACACTCGTAGCAGCAGCAGAAAAGCTCGCTCAATTCAAAACCTCCGCACGTGCCGCAGGCATCAATGCCGACCTGCAACTGCCGCTTCTCACCATCAACGGCCTGCGCGTCCAGGTCACCAAAGCGATCCACTCCTACAACCTCACCGGCGGCCATGACATGCAAGGCTTCCGCACTCGCACCGAGGCAGAAATTTCACCAGGCGTATGGGCACGCGTCAACGAACTCGACCAATAACATTTATGGAACTCACGAACATTCACTTCCAGTCAGCGATCGCAGATGCAGAGCCAGAAGCCTGCCCCGCACCCGAGGAAATCCGCTTGCGCCTTCGCAAAGTGAAACTTTCCCCTGCAGAAGAATACACGCAGCGTCCTGGCAACCCACGCCCCATCCCCATGTCACTCGCTGCCATGATCCTTTCCAAAACAGGCAAGGCAGAGGTCAAACCAAAAGGCGTGCTCGTCGATCGCACAGACATTGGCCGCGCCTACTTCTGGCATGCAGATTCACGCCTTTGCAATGACCTCTCACACCGCAATCGCAAAGTCATCTACGTTTACACCGCCCTGCAGCCGGATCTCATTCACTGCCTCGATGAAAAAGGCCGCTACATCGAAACGCTGCCACGCGCCACGCAAGTCGATGCCTTCGATGTAGAAGGAAGCCAAGCAGCCCACGCCGCCAAAGCCCGCCAAATCAGCCGCGTAGCAGAACACATGCAGCGCATCCATCAGCCCGATAGCGATGCCGCGCTCGCTGCCGCCTCACACAATGCCATGGAAATGCAGCGCGTTGTCCAGGCCATGCCCGCACCCGTCGCCACACCAAACGTAGCGCCTGCACCATCCCCGCTAGGGGATCGCATCCACGATGCCGCTCACGCCCATCATCAGACTTACCGCGATCTCCCCGCCGCACCACCCAGCCGCCAAACAACAACCAACCCGTCATCACGCCAAACCGCACCCACCGCCCTTGATCTACTCTTAGCCAAAGGCGCACACGAAGACGACATCTTCTAACAAAAAATCAACTGACAACCAACCAACGAAAACCATGCAACCAATACTAGACAGCAACCATCCCACCATCGCCGCGCTCATCACCCATCAGGGCAACATGAGCGATAACAAATTCGCCGAGCGCTTCTTGCCCATTTCCTCAACCGTATGGTTCAGATTAAAAAAAGGCCAATACCCTCTCAAAGATTACGAAAAACTCAGCGACAAGCTCGATGCCGCCCTGCGCAGCATTGAGGACCACGCCACCATCACCGAGAGCCAGCGTGATACCGCCATCGTCCCCCTGAGCAACGTCAAGGCCGCAGTCGTGGCAGTGCGTCGCGCATTCGATCAACCTCGCGATCGCCTCTGCGTCATCCTCACACCCACCGGTGGAGGAAAGACCACCATGGCACGCGCCATCCTCGCACAATTCACCGGACGCACCGTGATCGTCGAGGCCACCGAGCCATGGCGCACATCCTACATCGCCGCCATCCACGCCATCGGCGATTCACTCGGTCTCACCGGCCTTGCCTCCAGCTCACGCGTAGCAGAACGCGCCCTGCTCACAGAGCTGAAGCAACGCCCCCGCATCATCGTGATCGATGAAGGCAATTATTTCGGCAAGCAATCGCTGAACCTCGTCAAAGCCATCCTGAACCAAACCCAATCCACCGTCGTCATCCTTGCGCTACCAGAACTTTGGAACGCCATGAAACAACGAACATGGACAGAAGCCGCGCAGCTGCGCACTCGCACCATTTCACATGTCGCCATGGCCAGCGTCACCATCCGCGATGTGGAAACACTCATGAGCGCACGACTGCCACATTTCACCAGCCAGCTCAATGGATCTCATCGCAAGTGCATCCAAGACATCACCGATGCCGCGAACAGCTTCGGCCTCTACGACACCGTAGTCCAAATCGCCGATGCCATCCATGACGAAGCCGGTGAGCAGCCCATCACCCCCGACATCGTCGAGCAAGGAATCAAAAACCTCAAAACCCTCAGACCATAATCACAATGCAAGAGGCACCTTTCCTAATCCAGCCACTCCGCGCGTCCGGCATCAATTTTAGTCAATACGCCATGCTCGTCCTTGTTCAAAAACACCCGAGCAAAACAAGCCTGCGCTACGACGAACTCGCATGCCTCAACTACGGAGCAGCTGACTACTTTCTCAAATCACTGCTTCACAAAAAGCTCATCACCTATCCAACCCCGCAGGCCACTGGCAAAAGCTCACGCCCGCCGCGACTCTATCAAATCACCGCACTAGGAATCAATCTCATCTCAAATATTGAAGTCGCTGTTCAGCGCATCATCCAAACAACCAGCACACCACCATGCCCACAAAATTAGAAATCAAAGCAAACCAAAAAGAAGCCCGCGATCTGCGCAAGCTTCTTGGATCCAAACAACGCGCCAACCTCAAAGCCGCCAAGGCCCAGAGAACCATCATCCGCAAAGCAGAGCGAAAAATCGAAGTGCTCGATCTGCAGCAGAATCTCCTATCCAAAAAAATCAACCGCCGCCTCGCAATCCTCGAAGGCAGAAACGAAGCCTAACAAATCACCACCATGACCAACGAACAAATCACCGCCGACATCGCACGCGGAATTTTCCTAAAGGCCCGCATGGAAAAAGACAAAGCCGAACTCAAAGCCATCGAGTCACGCTTAGAAGCCGCTGGCCTGCGCGGCCCACACGTGCCACTCGAAGACAAAGACCGCGAGGGCAAACAAGCCATCCTCACGAGCCCCACGCACCGCTTGCCCGTGCGACTCGAAAGCGATTCGCTTGTCGGCGGATTCGACTTCGGCAGCGATACCGAAAAAGAAATCAGCGCCATCATCTCGACCGATCAATTCAATGCTCTTTTCAAGCGTGTTGAAAAGTACGAGCGCAAGGAAAAAGACGGTCACGACTTCCGCAAAAAAGCCAAGAAGGCGATCCCCGATCAAACCGCGTATCTGAAGCTCATCAAAGCCCTACGCGCAACAGACTCAGACGGCATCGCGAAATCGAAAACCGTAATCGCTTGGGACGCCGTGCAATTACTCACCCCATCAAAGCCATGAATCCAGAGAACACACCACAATGGGCCATCATCGAACTGATGGGCCACATCCGCTACGGCGGACTCGTTAGCAAAGACACACAACTCGGCACGTCCATGCTCCGTGTCGATGTGCCAGAAGGCGAAAACTTTGTCTCTCAACTCGTCAACCCGAACAGCATCTATCGGCTCACGATGTGCTCGGAGCAATTGGCCCGCGCTGCATGCGCAGGGAACTCACACCGTCCACTAAACTCCTGGGAAATGCCGACTTTGAAAATCGGTATAACCCAAGGCTGTGCCGCCTGTGATCGCGGTGACTTCCAACTCGGCCACGCGGATGATTGCCCAAAGAACAAAACATCACCCGAAGACGACGACGAAGTGCCTTATTGACCTGCAATTCGATCACCAAGAAAGTCCCTAAATCAATTCCATGAAAACCAACATGCACATCCTTGAACTCTATGGCGTATCCCTTGCTTTCAAATCCATGAGTGCAGCGACTACCGCCATGACTGCACTCTCGAAAGGAATCGAAGTTGATCACGACAGCGAATACAAAGATTACATCATCACTCCAGAGGACGATCAGCGTTTCCATCGAAGAATGCGATTATCATCGGGTAAAGTAGCTCAGCCCAAGAAACAACGCCCCCTCGGTCTGCCAGCCCCAAAGCGCAATACCGTTGATTGCCCTTTTTGTGAGTGCGTGAGCGTCGTCAAAGGAACCCTCTGCCAAGCCTGTGGAGAATACGTAGGATGAAATGCAAATTCAATCTCACGGTACAGAACGGATGCTTGCACCGCAAGCTAACCGGCACACAAGAGGTGAAAATAAACGATGGTAATCCTTACTCAAACTCAACCAAGATTGCCGCAATAGTCCTAGAAAAACTCGGCAGAGATTACCTCATCGAAGGCCACACGATCACATTCAAATTTCATCTGCCCAAAAAGAAAAAATGAATAGACCAGGCCAGCGCAAATTCCATTTCAACCGCGTCCGCACCGCCGCACGCGCCGATGGAAAACACGGCCTCAAGTTTGGCTTCTCCGTTGGCTACTGGCCCTGCATTCACGCCCCATACATTCAGTTATTTTTCGCGACTCATATATTCAATCTGTGGCACGGCCTGCCGAGCTACACGCACGAAAGCAGCACAAATAAAACCTCCTGACTCCATGCCCTGCGACTACAAAACCTACCCGCTCAACTGGTTCAGCGAGATCCGCAAAGCGGCCATCGCCCGGGCGAACAACGCATGCCAGGACTGCGGCACGGAAAACTATTCACTGCGGTACCTGCAGGGCACTCAATTTTGCACCAATGATTCCTTTAAGCAAGCGCAGCATCGTCGCTACGAAAGCGGCATTTCCGATGTGCTCACCATCGTCGTTTTGACCGTGGTTCACCTGGACAGTTTCCCGATGAACAACGCCCCGGAAAACCTCCGCGTTCTCTGCCTCCGCTGCGCCAACCGGCGCGATGCAAAACGCCGTGCCAAGATCCGCAAAACCAAACGCCTCGATGCCCTGGAAGCCATCGCCCCATCATTGCCACTCGTAACCTCCATCATCACAAAACTATGACCACTCTCGAACGCCTGGCAGCCATCGCCGCCAGCAAAAATAAGCCCGTCGAAATTCTTCCAATTCGTAAAGTTAAGCGATGGGATGATGAGGCTCTTAACTGGTCTACCACGCTTCTCAGCAATACTCAAAAAGCCCTTATTGCGCAGCTGGCAGCGAAGGCATACAAAGCGCAAAAATATCTCGATGTCACATTGGAAGAATGGCGTCGTGATGAGCAGGAAATCGCCTGTGGCAAGCGAAGTCTTAAGTCGTGTAATCAAACTCATTTCTTGAGCCTCGTCGCGCATTTTCAAGCATTGGCCGGAGAAGCCACACAATCGAAAAACACCTGGTCACGCACAGGCCGCGTCAAAGGATCCACGATCTTGCATGATACCCACGAAAATCGCAAGACCGCCATGGCAAATATCATGCAAGAGCTTGATGATCACAAAGCCCGGCTGGCCAAATGGAAAACAGAACCACCGGCACCCATCACATACCCGTATGTGCTAGCCATCGTAAAAAATCAGCACAAGAAGCCCATTGAAGAACTCACCGCCGCACAACTGCAACGCCTGCTCTTCACCGTTGTAAATCGAATCACAGCCCGCGAAGGCAGGGGACACCCCAAGGACCGCAATAAAAGCCAACGCCGCCGCAAATGAGCAACTCAGCACACAAGCATTCCAGATCTGGCAAACGCGAAAAGGCTCCCAAGCGGGAGCCTTCGATCGATAAGAATTTGATTTGTTTTCTGGAAGCCAAAGGCATATTCCAAAGAGGGAAGCACGGCATTGATTTCAGGACACGAAAAACGCTTGACCAAAAGCGTGCCGCGTAGAAATCGAGCGGGTATGAAAATTACACCACTACTCAGTTGGCCGGGCGGCAAGACCCGATTACTCAAGCATCTACTCCCAAACATCCCGACTCACGCCGGTTACATCGAAGTCTTCGCAGGCGGCCTCGCTCTGCTCCTGGCGAAAGAACCGAGTAAGCTAGAAGTCGTAAACGACATCCACGGTGATATTGTGAATCTCTACCGAGTGGCCAAATTCCATCCAGACGCGCTTACGAAAGAGCTGGAGTTTCTCCTTTCGTCACGCCGCGTGCTGCAGGATCTGAACGAGCTGCTCAAAACCAACGCCCTGACCGATGTTCAGCGAGCAGCCTATTTCCTGCACTGCAATAAAACCAGCTTCGGCGGATCCGGCACCTCAATGGCCGTGGCCCGCGATCCCGGATCATCTGCCGTCATCGGCAAAGAGCGCCTTATTGCCAATCTCCAGGCATTCGCAAAACGCCTAAACCGCGTCGTCGTAGAAAACCTCGATTATCGCCGCGTGTTCAAGCTCTACGATCATCCCGGCAATTTCATGTTTCTGGATCCACCGTATCTCAATTCGAAAGCCAAAAACTACCGGGGCTGGTCCGAGATCGAGATGCACCAATTCGCTGCCGAGGTGAGAAATCTGAAATCCCGCTGGATCGTCACCGTCGATGATTCACCGCTCAACCGTGAACTCTGGAAAGATTACCACTTCATTGCCGTCGCCACACAGAACGGTGCAGTCAATCGCGCACTCGTGAACAAGACCTTCGGCGAACTCATCATCTACAGTCATCGCCCCACTCTAAATGCCCAGGAGCAGAAAGCAGCCTGAAACACAATTTCAGCCGTGCTGCATCACTCTTGCAGCGCGGTTGAAAACTTTCTTAAACCTCTGCAAATCCCGCCAATCTTGCCAAGAATTCTCAAACCAGCCGATTCCCGACCCAAACCGATGAAACCCCACAGTTTCGGGCTATTTCGGGATCCTTCATGATATTTCGGCTTTCTTAAACCCTAAGCTTCTGATCAAAGTAATGCCTAATACTCTTGAGCTACCTCTTAATCAGAGATATTAACACTGCGCCTATGAAACGATATTCGATTTTTTTCCTACTGCCATTTTTCGTGGTTTCATGCGCGTTCCAGGGTGGAAAAACTGATCCTAATGCCTACAAAGCACCCCGCGCTACCATTGTAGCATCGACCGTAACACCAGGACCGGTTCGGGTGGATATCTCCCTGTCATCGATGACGGCGCAACTGCTACAGGGAAAAGATACATTGCTCGCGGAAATGGATGTTTCCACGGGAGAAGCTGGGCATCGCACACCAAAGGGCACTTTTCGCATCACCGAAAAAATGTCTCTCAAGCGTTCGAATCGCTATGGCCAGTATGTCAAAAAAGACACGCGTGAAGTTGTGGTGGCAAGACATTGGGAACACAAGGGCCCCAAACCCGCAGGCACGGTATATCAGGGCATCGCGATGCCGTTCTGGATGCGATTGACGGCAGGTGGCGTCGGCATGCATGTGGGACAATTTTCACGAGGCGTCACGACCAGCAAAGGTTGCATCCGCTGCCCAGAAGAGGGACAAACGTTTTTTTATCAGCACTGTCGCATCGGCACGCCGGTAAAAATTCACGAAGGACCTCATCCACTGCCATCGGTGCTCTAGAATCAGGGCTGAATTCCGCTCATTGAACTTATTCCCTCTAACGATTTTCGAATTTACTACGACAAGATTTTTATGGAAATGCCACTTGCCGTCAGTCGCCGCCTTCCCTAGCCTCGCGGCAGCGTGACGGACAAAACCGTGCACCACGATAGTATGTCAAAATATGCGGGAGAAGAAGTGTTAGTGGTTCGTCGTGCGTTGCTCGAAGAAGTCGGTATGTTTCATGGCATTCTTACGGAAAATATCGATCCCGTGATTGCTCGACTGCTCGATCCGCAAAACCATTTTTTCATGGATCGCGCTACAGCGGAAGATGATCCGACTCACAAGCAACTCATTCCCTACTGTGTTTTTCGTTGCGGCGATCGTATTCTTCACTACACCCGCGGCAAAGCGGGTGGCGAGAGCCGCTTGCATGCAAAAATTTCGGTCGGTGTCGGCGGGCACATCAATCCGATCGACACGGGCGATGGTCGCGTCGGGCCCGAAGCGTATTTCGCCGCCGTATCTCGCGAGTTAGAAGAAGAATTGATCATAGTCAGCAAACGCACCAGCCGGATCATCGCCTTGCTCAATGACGACAGCAATCCCGTGGGTCAAGTCCACCTCGGCATTGTGCATCTGGTGGATCTCGATAGCGATGATGTCGCCTCTCGCGAAGATGCACTAACCGACTTATGCTTCACGCCTCTTGCTGAACTGCGTGGAGAGCTGTTCGAACGACTCGAAACATGGTCGCAGCATTGCATCGCGCATCTTGCGGACCATGCTTATTGAAGAGATGGGCACTTGCGCAATTCCCAGAGCAAAAATAGCGGGAATTCTTCTGCTGCGAGATGTTCGGCTTTGCTGCGTGGACCGACTTGCGATCGACGGTGACTGAATAATTCATCGCAACCAGTGATTGCCAATCCGGCAGCGCTTAAAGACTGAACGTAAGATGGCAAGGGGCGATGATAAAATTTCGTCTGTTCACTGCTCTTGCGCCCTGGGTGGGTGGTGATGGCGATGGTTTTTTCCGTGCCATATCGATCCATGCGGCGGTATTGAATTTTCTGCTCCGCATCCCATCCCCAATGGGAATGCTGTGGCATACGAAAACAGGGATGCATGAATACTAACAACGCGCGACCCCGATCGGTCAGCGAGCGAGCGATGTTCTGAAATAGCCCCGTAAGATCGGGCACATCATGAACCGCCATGATGCATAAAGCGGCATCGTAAGAACCATTGGCCCAAGCACCTGGCTGGCAGGCATCGGCCACTTCATAGGATAAATTCGTTTCTCCTGCATTGCGCTTCTGCGCCGAGGCGATTAGCTGCGGACTAGCATCCACGCCATGCACTCGCGATGCTCCCGCCTGCTTCAGAAGCTTGCCGACAAACCCCTGACCGCAGCAGACATCGATGACACTTGCGCCACTCAAAGGTTGCAGACGTTTCAGCAAAGCCGGCATGATGACATTTTTATGGTAGTCCGATCCCTCATCGCCCACCAATTGATCATACCACTGCGCCACCTGATCCCAGCCACGCTCTTGCTGGTTTTCTCTCGTCGGCACGGGCTTACCGGTCGATGACTGCGACTCGCGTGAAGTTGGACGACGTGGAGCTTTCGGTTTCATTTTTTCCCAAAACGGTGTGCCGCCCTTACGGTTGCTCGATGGGTCTTCAGAATTGCGATTGGATTTCATGAGGTCAGGACTGTAAAAATTTCCGCATACTAATTGGCGAAACATCTGCATAGCAGGAGATGTGTGCGGGAAAAGATTATTTTTCGAAGCCCGCGACAAAAGCAATGCGATGCCCTAGCGAATAATCCCTAACATTTTTCAAATTCCCACCTCTACCTACGGGGAATTTCAAAAAAGTCCACCTTCTCTCTTGAAAGTTATGGCGAATTGCTTTTGCATGACTTTCACAAAACATGAGTCTTCGCAAACAACTGAACGACATCCTCATCGCGCTCCTCCCTACGAACCCTGTCGAGTCGATCAAAGGTACGGAGCTCATTCGTTTGGTGCGACTGCAACTCGATGGCAACTACTCGGACGCCTCGCTGCGCTATCATTTTTCCATCATGTCCTGCGACCCATCGTCGCCGATTGCGAAAGTCGAAAAAGGCCAAGGCTATTACCGTCGCAGCGCGCCCGCGCCCGCGCTCTCGAGCGCGCAGGAACTGATCTCTCTGACGCAAGGTCGCCTTGATGACATGAACACCGATCAATCCGCGATTGATCAGACGTTACTCCGCATTCGCAAATTTCGCGCGATTGTGCATCGTTATTTTGAGATCAATGGTCGATTTCCCTACATTTTCCGCCAAGCGTTCACCCGTGAATCACCCTTAGGAAATTTGTGGAAATACCCAGAAATGGTGTTGATCGATTGGGAAACCAATGAAACGCCTGATGAAGAAATGACGCTTGATCCCGCCATGCTTACGTTAAAGCAGCGTTTGGGGCTTTCCCCATTCGGGATGCATGCCGCTCGTTTGCGGATTCAACCTTCGTTGCAAACCTATCGCGAAGACTTTTTCCAAACCCTCGCCGTATCTCAGTGGGCTCATGCGGGCGAGTTGATTTATGCCGCACCAATCATCGATGAAGCACTCGCCGATGGCTTGCGTCGTTTAAATTCCGTATTTGGCATCGGCGTGACATCGTTTGGTCTGACCTCAGATATGCTCGACGATTTGCCACGCCCAGCGCAAATTCTTAATGCCCATCCTCGCGAAACCGAAGCGATCATGGCGCGACTTGAAATCAATCGCATTGCCTCGCCGCGGATCCGTCCCCATCTTGATTGGCATGGCTTAAATAGCCTCAAGAGCGAAAGTCCCGAAGCGCGCAATATGATGCAGTGGCTCAGTAACTGTCTCGAAAATGGCCGAGCAGAACAGTATAAGGAAGAAGAGCCAGCGCCTCTAACAACGACTGGACAATAATCGATTTTGTTTCATGGTATCATCATGAATCTACCGGAATCAAATCCTTCAAGCGAGCCGTTACAAGGCCGATTATTATTTGCCTCGCCCACGATGCAAGGCGGCACCTTTGATCATTCCGTCATCTTGCTGTCGGAACATTCAGAGAAAGAGGGCGCGTTTGGATTGATACTGAATCAACCGACGGGACAAGTCGTCGGAGATGTATTGAAAGATCCAGCTTTTCATTCATTGCGCCATATTTCCGTCCATCGGGGTGGGCCCGTAGCACAAAACAATTTGTTCTTTGCTGCGCTGTGGTGGGAGTCTCAGCAAAGCCTTCGCATCATTCATCAAATATCAGCAGAAGATGCGATCAAACACAACAAGCAACCGGGAACACTCGTGCGGGCGTTCATTGGTTATTCGGGGTGGAGCCCAGGACAATTAGAAGACGAACTGGATCGTCACACTTGGATTGTCACCGAACCCCCCGCGAATTTTTTAGGCTTCAGCCACGACAACACGTTATGGGCTACCACCTTAAAAAGTTTATCGCCGTATCATCGCCTATTAGCGGATGCTCCGAAAAATCCGTTCGCGAATTAAATGCAGCGCATTGGCGCGAATCAATCGAGATCTTTTTTCTCCATCGCCGCTTTCAAGTGCGCAAGGAATTTCTCCGTAGTAGGGTGCTCCGATGCGAAAAAGCGGGTGAATTCTTTTCCTTCATGATCAAGCAAAATCACCGTGGGAAAGCCTTCGATGTTATATTGCTTCGCGTAAGGATCATTTTTCTTTTTGAGCTCCTTGTCACCTTTGGGAAAATCGAGCTCCACAAGAATGAAGTTTTTGGAAGCCGCATCCACGAACTCTTTTTTCGAGAATACATTCTTGCGCATGGCAATGCAGGGAGGACACCAATCACTGCCTGTGAATTCCACAAGTACGGCTTTTTTCTCCTTTTTCGCCTGCTCCAAAGCTTTTTCCAAATCCGTGCCCCATCCCTCTAATTCAGCAAAACTCACACCCACCATCGCGACACTGGCAACCAACATCGTCATCCATTTTTGTAACGTTCTCATCAACTTAGTAGCGATTGGGATATGCAATTTTGTTCAAAAAACGTTCGCCTTTTGCCAGGGTGACTGACATGGTTCGCCCATGCCCGCTGCGCCGCTAATCATTGCGACCCGCAATTCACACAAGACCTCGGAAATACGTCAAATCGTTGGCGCATCATTCCAAGTTCTGGACGCGAATGATTTTCCTGACTTCCCACAGGTTGACGAAACGGGCACGACCTTTCTTGAAAATGCGACGTTAAAAGCGGAAGCGATCAGTTCCCGCATCGATGGTTATGTCCTCTCCGATGATTCTGGACTCGAGGTCGATGCGCTCCATGGCGCACCCGGCGTATGGTCATCAAGCTACGGTGGCGAGGAAGGAAATCACGCAAGCAATAATGCTCGTTTGCTCGAGGAAATGAAAAACGTCGGCGCTGAGAATCGTAGCGCTCGTTTTGTTTGCACAATGGTGATTGCCCGAGACGGCAAGGCTCTAACGAATTTTCGTGGTACGTGCGAAGGCCGCATATTACCTACCGCAGCGGGCTGTGGCGGGTTCGGTTATGACCCGCTTTTCGCCCCACAAGGTCATGAGCTTTCTTTTGCCGAACTTGGTGCGGACATAAAAAATCAATTGAGCCATCGGGCCCGCGCACTCGCGCAAGTTCTTGAATGGCTGAAACAACAATCTTTCTAACATAAAATGCGATTTTTTTCTCTTCTCATCGTCTTCGCTCTTGCCTTGGGGCAAAGCTCCTGTTTCCAAGCACGGGCAAAAAATCCGGTAGTGTATAAATTCGAACCCGGCCGCACCGCGATGCTCAAGGACGGCATGGCCTACGCGCCTCGAAAGGCACCCGCTAAAGTCATCGCCGCAATCGCCGCAGGAAATCGCCTTCAAGGGAAACCCTACAAATGGGGCGGTGGTCATGCAAAACATAATGACAGCGGCTACGATTGCTCCGGCACCGTATCGTATGTTTTGCGCGAAGCTGGCATCATCAAAGGCAGCATGCCATCCAAAGCGTACCTCAATTATGGCAAACGCGGCGAGGGCGACTGGATCACCATTTACTCACGCAACGGCCACGTTTTCATGACCATTGCCGGACTCAGGCTCGATACCGGTGGCGATGGCCAGCGCTCCGGACCCAAGTGGAAACCATGGCGTCGCGGTGCCAAAGGCTACATCATGCGACACCCGCCCGGGCTCTGAATCGATGAGCGATTTCGCGCAAGGTGCCGAATCTCTCTTCCGCAGAGGAAAAATCCAGCACCGAAGTAACGCGATTCGGTACCACCCACACAGGCATGCCTGCCGCCTGTGCTGAAACCAACCCGTTGTGCGAATCCTCAATCGCCAGGCAATGTTTCGGATCCAACGTAAATCGTCGCGCTGCTTCGATCCATAGATCTGGTGCAGGCTTGATGCGCGGCGCATCTCCCCGACAAACCACATGCGTAAAATGACTGCGGATATTGAGTTGATCAAGCCAGCCATCGACCCAATGATGCGAACTGCTCGATACCACACCTAACGAAATATCTTGCTTATGTAAGGTCTCGATCAATTCATGAACACCGTCCATCACACCTTCGTCAGTAAGTTCATGAACAATTTCCCGCTGCCGCTCGGCATCCAACACTGTCCAGTCAAACGATTTTCCCGTGAGTTCCTGCAAGTACGTTTTTGGCGACCACGTCGCGAAATCACTACCGATACAGCGGGTATAGAGTGATAAGGGCAGCTCACACCCTTCCTCTTCGAAACACCGACACCATGCTTGATAGATCGCCCACTCGGTATCGACCAGTATGCCATCAAAATCAAACAGCACGGCGCGCAAGTCATTCATCGAAGCCTTGTGCCAAGACCTGACGATTCTGGCAACCAAAATCCCCTTCTCTGTGACTCCTGGCTTGTCATCGCCGATCTCTCCTAGCATAGTCCCAACCCCTTGATGAATGCTGCGGAAAAGTCCTATCGCGAACAAATGAGCATCATGCTCGTCTCGCTAGGCGTTGCGATTGTGTTGCTGTTCCTCAAAGCATGGGCTGCGTGGATGACGAATTCATCCGCCTTGTATTCCGATGCGGCGGAATCGTTCGTTCATCTAATTGCGGTAGCTATTGCAGTTCGCGCCCTGCAGTTATCGCACAAACCTGCCGATGACGAACACCATTTCGGGCATGACAAAGCCGCATTCCTTTCCGCAGGGATCGAGGGTGCGATGATTTCCTGCGCAGCGTTATTCATTTATTATGAAGCTGGGCGACAATTCCACACGGGCGTGCAAATTGAAAAAATTGGCTTCGGTGCTTTACTCGCGGGCTCTGCGACCATTGTCAATATCTTGCTAGGAGCCGCTCTTTTGCACATTGGTAAAAAGCGAAAGTCCCCCGTCCTTCGCGCGAATGGGCATCATGTTATGACCGATGTATACACGAGTATTGCCGTACTTTGCGCCTTGGCTTTAGTGTATTTCACCGGTTGGCCCTGGTGGGATCCGATCATCGCCATGCTGGCCGCTACTAACATTTTGTGGACTGGCATCAAACTGGTGCGAGAAAGTCTTGCTGGATTGATGGATGCGGCTGAACCGGAAACCGAAGCGAAAATCCGCGCACTTCTTGATGCATTGATTCTGGAGCATGACTTCCGATATCACCATTTGCGCCACCGACTCTCAGGCCATACCCACTGGGTCGAGTTGCATCTCGTATTTGCCGACGAGACCACCGTGCATGATGCGCATGAGGTCGCAACAACTGTCGAAGAAAAGATCTGCGCCTTGCTTGCACCGTATGGACGTATCATCACTCACCTCGAGCCCCGGTCAGCCGAGGAAAAAGATGAAGTATGGGAAGGCATGAGGGGCTGATTACGGTATTTTTACGCATAAAAAACCTCCCGCAGAACAAGTCCACGGGAGGTTTTAGTAAAAAACTCAATTATTTCGCAGCGGCAAAATTAGCGGCTACTTTATCCCAATTTACCACGGCCCAGAAGGCGGCGATGTAATCCGGACGACGGTTTTGGTAATTCAAGTAGTAAGCGTGTTCCCATACGTCGAGACCGAGAATGGGTGTATTGCCGCAGCAAGCAGCCGCAGCGCCCATGAGTGGATTGTCTTGGTTCGGAGTCGAAGTGACAGCTACCGAGCCATCATCTTTTACCACCAACCAAGCCCAACCGGAACCGAAGCGCGTGGCACCCGCTTTGGCGAATGCTTCTTTAAAGGCATCAAACGAGCCAAAGGCCTTATCGATGGCAGCCGCGAGCTCGCCCGACGGAGCTTTGGCACCACCGGGGGCGATGATTTCCCAGAAATGGCTGTGATTCACATGGCCACCGCCGTTATTGCGAACGACCATGCGGATGTCTTCCGGCACAGAAGCAAGATCGGCGATCAGCTCAGCGGCGGATTTTTCCTCCACCCCTGCTTTGCCAGCAATGGCGTTGTTCAGATTGGTGATGTAAGCTTGATGGTGCTTGCTGTGATGGATTTCCATCGTGCGCGCATCGATGTGCGGTTCGAGGGCGTTGTAGTCGTAGCCGAGTGCGGGTAATGTCGATTGTGCCATAATAAATTCAGTTTCTGGTAAGAGCGAACATCATCGCTTGGAATTTTATCGATGCAAGTCTGAAACGGAAAAAATCCAAAAACTGTCGTATTTCTGTTGCTCATTTGACCAAAATACGCTGAAACATGCGCCCGCGCCAGCGTGCGCGACCTCGAACACTGACTCTCATCTTCATGAAGGACCTCACCAAATATCGCAACATCGGCATTTTCGCCCACGTGGACGCCGGCAAAACTACGACCACCGAGCGTATTCTTAAGCTCACCGGAAAAATTCACAAAATCGGCGAAGTGCACGATGGCGCAGCCACCACCGACTTCATGGTGCAAGAGCAAGAGCGCGGCATCACAATTCAATCCGCTGCCACTACCTGCTTCTGGAGAGACTATCGCTTTAACATCATCGACACACCAGGTCACGTGGACTTCACCATCGAAGTGTATCGTTCCTTAAAAGTGCTCGACGGCGGCATTGGCGTATTCTGCGCATCCGGCGGCGTGGAGCCACAATCGGAAACCAACTGGCGTTACGCGAACGATTCGGAAGTCGCGCGTGTCATTTACGTCAATAAAATGGACCGCGTCGGCGCTGATTTCTATCGCGTTGTCAATCAAGTGAAAACGATCCTTGGTGCCAAGGCTCTCGTGATGGTTCTTCCAATCGGCGAAGAGACAGGCTTCAAAGGCATCGTCGATCTTCTCGAAAGAAAATCCTACGTCTGGGATGAGTCCGGCTTGCCCGAAAAATTCGTCACCGGCCCCGTGCCCGACGATATGGTGGATAAAGTCGAGCAATACCGTGCTGACCTCATCGAAACTGCCGTAGAGCAAGACGACGAAATCATGGAGCGCTTCCTGGATGGCAAAGAGCCGACCATTGAAGAGATCAAAAAGTGCATTCGTTTGGGCACCATCAATCTCTCGTTCTTCCCCACCTATTGCGGTTCTTCCTTCAAAAACAAAGGCGTGCAAAACGTGCTCGATGCCGTCATCGACTACCTTCCCTGCCCTACCGAAGTGAAGCCACAACCCGAAGTTGACCTTGAAGGCAATCCAACGGGCGAGTTCGCCATCGTCGATCCTACCATGCCATTCCGCGGATTGGCATTCAAGATCATGGATGACAAATTCGGCGCCCTGACCTTCACTCGGATTTACTCCGGTGAAATCAAAAAAGGCGACACCGTTCTCAACACCTTCACTGGCAAAACCGAGCGCATCAGCCGCATGGTGGAAATGCATGCCGATGACCGCACCGAGATCGATTCCGCGCAGGCTGGTGACATCATCGCCATTGTCGGCATGAAAAACGTGCAAACGGGTCACACCCTTTGCGACGAGAAAAAGCCAGCGACTCTCGAGCCGATGGTATTCCCTGATCCCGTTATTTCGATCGCCGTGGCCGCCAAGGACAAAGCGAACGCCGAGAAATTGGCAACTGCCATTGGCAAAATGGTGCAAGAAGACCCTTCGTTCCGCGTGGAAACCGACGAGGAAACGAACGAACTCATCCTTAAAGGCATGGGCGAACTTCACCTCGACATCAAAATCGACATCCTGAAACGCACGCACAAAGTGGAAGTCGTCGTAGGCGCTCCGCAGGTTGCCTATCGTGAAACCATCACCAAGCGCATCGAAGACGAATACACGCACAAGAAGCAATCCGGTGGTTCGGGTCAGTTCGCTAAAATCAGCTACATCATCGAGCCGCTTGAGCCAGGTGATGGCTTCGTGTTTGAATCCAAAGTAGTCGGTGGTAACGTTCCTAAGGAATATATCCCCGCTGTCGAAAAAGGTTTCAAAACCTCGATCCACAAAGGTCCATTGGCTGGTTATCCTTGCCTCGACTTCAAAGTCACACTGATCGACGGTGGTTTCCACGCCGTTGACTCCTCCGCCCTGGCATTCGAAATCGCTGCGAAAGCTGCGTATCGTCAAACCATGCTCAAAGCAGGTCCACAAATCCTGGAGCCCGTCATGAAAATCGACGTCTTCACGCCCGATGCCAACGTCGGTGACGTCATTGGCGACCTCAACCGTCGCCGCGGCATGATCAAGAGCCAAGAAAGCGGCCCGACTGGCGTGCGCATCAAAGCCGAAGCACCACTCAGCGCGATGTTTGGTTACATCGGTGACCTGCGCACCATGACCTCCGGTCGTGGCCAGTTCTCGATGGAATTCAGTCACTACTTCGCCTGCCCACGCAACGTTTCCGACGACGTGATCGCCAAAGCAAAAGCCCGCGAAGAAGCACTGCGTAAGTAACCGGACCGCGGACTTTCTATGGCCTTCGTAGCCTCGGCGAAGTAGGCAGTCCGCCCCATCTACCAAAGCATTCAACCGCGCCCTTCACCGGGGCGCGGTTTTTTTGCTAAAAATCCGTGTCATGATCACAAATCCACTTGATAAGTTTCGTCTTCACACGTAATCCTTCATCACTGCTGTGTGCGTTCGTCTAAGGTTTGCAAGCCCGATCCGATGCGTTATATCCGGGGCGCGAACCGTGAGTTGATGTCATGCCTTTACAGGAAGACAAATGCTTACGCTAGACCCCACATTTGGAGAGCTTACAGGAACGAGGCTCTTTGCTCCTTGAACGGCACAGCGGTACTTTTTTTTCGTGGCGGAGTCGTATCGTCAGTAGTGATGAGTGCCTAGTGAGCAGTGATCAGTGTGTTCAAATCCTCTGCAAAAACTCAGTGGTCACACTTTTACTTCTAGCTTAGCTCGACGCCCTAATACAACCATCACAATAACCGACAACAAAGCCGCGATGATCACAGGTGCATCGCCCCAGCGTTGGTAAAGTGTCGTAGTGGCTTGCAATGGGACTTTTACCGTATCTAACAGAAACCCTCGCGTAAAATGACTGCCGTTTTTATCCTGTAAAATCTGCGCGTGTCCACTGGTCGAGATCACTCCACTCACGCCGGTATTCGCGCAGCGGATCATCGGTCTGCGCAGTTCGATCGCGCGAAACTTCGCATTCGCAAAATGCTGCGCAGCCGCCTCACTCTGTGCGAACCATCCATCGTTCGTCACATTCACAATCACTTGCGCTTCGTCGCGCGCAAAGCCCCGCGTCTCACGCGGCACGGTGTCTTCGAAACAGATCGAGGGAATGATGGAAAACTTTTGTCCGCGAGCTGTCATCGGTAATGGATCGACCGATGTTCCGGCATCAAAGGCCCCGTCGAATGTTGTACCCGCTTGTTGTTCGTAAATGCGTTTTAACCATGGCAACTCATCAACTAATGGGATGTATTCTCCAAACATCACCAAATGCTTTTTCTGAAAGCGCTGCAAGGGTGCGTCCTCGGGCAAGATCACCAGCGAATTCCAGGCCCGTGGGTTTTCGGGGATCGTGATCATCTCACCATCGATCACTCCTTCCAACTCTCCCATGCCTAACAAAATGGCGAAGTCCCCCTGATTGCGGAATGCTTCGATGCTCAGTTCGCTCTCACGCCACATCGCAAATTCACCAGTCGCCGTGCTCATGAGTCGGCCATTAAGCGCGACCTCCGGCAACACCAGCCAGTCGGGATAAAACAGTTCAGCTTCTTCACCCGACTCTGCTGACTTTTCTAACGCTTGCTGATTGCGACGCTCTACTTCTTGCATTGCGCTTTCCACCTCTTCTTCATAAGCCGCATGCACTTCTTCCGCCGTCCACAGTTGTCGTGCCGCCACTTGAGGCACATTCGCTTGCACCAGGCAAACTCGCAGCGGGAAATACTCACGCTTCGGTTGCGCGGATAGCTGCCACACACCGTAAGCAAAAGCCGCAGCCACGAGCAATCCCGCGATGCCGAAATCCGGATGCGCACGACGTCGGCCCGCCTTCGCCTCGACGATCATACGGCGCACCACTTGCAAAGCAACGGACTGCACCAGAACCATCAAACCAGATAACCCTGCCACTCCAAAAAGATCCGCGCACTGCGCCATCACAGGTTGCTCATGCATCGCCACACCCAGCCCATTCCAGCCGAAACCTGTCAAAGCCCAGCCACGCAGCCACTCCAAGCCTGCCCATAGCGTGGCTTGCGCACAAGCATAGCCCAGTGAGCGCCGCGTATCACCCCATCGACCAGTAGCCGCGGGACCAGCCCACGGATTCATCCATCGACTTACCACCAGCCCCCAGAGTGCCGGGTAAAGCGCGAGATAAAATCCCAGCACCACCACACCCAAGCCACTCACTGTGGAAAGCCACGACACATTCGTGACAAAAAATGCCAAACCGAATAAGTAACCATACCCAAAGCCCCGCCGCTTGCGTTTGGTCTCTTCTCCGCTCCACAAAACGAACATCAGTGGCACCAGCGCCATCCAGGCGGTGATGCCCCAATTCACGTTCGGAAATGCTAAACTCAGCGCATAGCCCCCGCCGAGCGCCAGTGCCATACGACTGATAAGTTTCCGATTGATCCATCCACGGCTCATACGCGCTTAAGTTATCGCCCACAGCACGCGCCACCAAGAAAATTCCATGAAAGGTATTGTTTCCCCCACCCCTCCTCTGCCAGAATGTACATGATAAATAAACTTTATGGAGGATCTGTTTCCCTACTCCGCCCGTCTCAACACCATACATGAGATTTGAAAAGTTCACATTACCATTTTTATTAATTTAGTTAATTACAACAAGTATTTTAAATTTTTGATTAAGTATTTAAATAGTTGAGTGATTTTTTTATTGCATTTAAGGCTATTTCGTCGTATAAATAAATTATTCTAACAATCATTCCACATACAAAATATGAAAAATATCTACATCTTACTACTTATCCTGACCACAACTATTGTGAATGCTGGCACTAAACCCATTGGTGTTTTTTTACATGCTTATAGTCCAGACGCACCATCTGAAAAAATTGAATGTTTTGAATTTGTAAGAACAGAAAACGACTCATTAGGTACACGAGTTTATCAGCCGAGCGGCAGTTCAGTAGTTGTATCTAATTATAGAAATCGAGGTTTCATACTTTACCCTACAGCAAGTCAGATATCTTCGCAAGAGGTATTAGACAAAATTTTAAAGACTTATGAGTCGCACGTTTCTAACAGTCCATCGACACAACCATATTTAAATCCATGGATTGTAAAAATTCGCACAAATCAAAATGCACTATCATTACAGGCACAAGAAATTGCTAAACTACCGACTATAACTACTCTTGATGGAGTCAATTTCAATGGATGCCGCGTAACTAAGAGAAATTATGACACTGTAACAATCATGCATTCGAATGGTATAAAAACTTTAAAGATAAGTGATTTAAGTGTCGACGACAAGAAAAAACTCAAATTAGAAAGTATTCCATTGAGCGGTCTTTTGCAAAATGATAAAATAGAAAACAACCATCAAAAACCAGATGCTAAAAAACCTGAAAATAGTGAAAAAAAATTAACATTAATCGCTGAAGAAAAAAAAATAGAACAAGTTGAAATTGATAAATCAGAAAATATAAAATCAAAATCTGACTACCCACTAGTGTTAATTCCAGGAGGCAGCTTTGTAATGGGTAGAACCAGTGAAGACGATCCACCGTTTTGGACTACAAAAAGCCAACCAGCACTAGTCAATTTGAGTTCATTTCACATAGGAAAATACGAAGTCACCAAGGAGGAATGGGATAAGACTAGAGCTTGGGGTCTTATTAACGGTTACTCAGACATATGCGAAGGAAAAGGAAAAGGAAAAAATCATCCAGTCCAAACTGTCACATGGTATGATGTAGTTAAATGGTGCAATGCGCGGAGCGAAGCGGATGGCTTGGTTCCTTGTTACAAGGAATTAAATTCAATTTATAAAAAAGGAATACAAAATAATTTAGTGTGTGACTGGTCCGCAAACGGTTACCGTCTTCCAACTGAAGCGGAATGGGAGAAAGCGGCGAGGGGAGGCTTTAACAGAAGAAGATACCCTTGGGGTGATACTATTTCTCACAAAGAGGCGAATTACGAAAGTGAACCTCGTTACCATTACGACGTAAATCCTACAGTAGGTTATCATCCGACATATGACGATGGGATAGCACCATTTACTTCACCAGTAGGAAAATTCCCTGCAAATGGCTATGGGATACATGATATAATAGGTAATGTGGATGAATGGTGTTGGGATTGGAATGCGCGGAACCCTCAGTCAGATGGCATGAGAGATCCACGCGGAGTTGCGCATGGCGAGCTTCGAGTGTGTAAAGGTGGCACAGCCGTCAGTCCTGCCGATTTCTGCCGAATAGCAGATAAAGGCGGCTGGTGGCCAACCGAAAGGGCTGTTTACACTGGGTTTCGCATAGTTAAAAAATCTTCTCCGTAAGATTCTTTTAATATATATTCACCCTAATTTATATCAATAAGAAAAAATGCATTCAAACACTGACGATCAACTACCATCATTAAACGATTTCAATGCTCAATCGCGGATTGTTGAATTACGTAAACTACTGCGCTATCACAACAATTTGTATTATCTCAAAGCCCAACCGGAAATATCTGATGCAGAGTATGATCAATTGTATCGTGAGCTAGAAAGTCTTGAAGCGGACTACCCAGAGTTTTTTGATCCTAATTCACCAACAATAAAAGTTGGTAGCGATGAGGATTTGAACACAGATAAACAACTTCTTGCTGTTTCACTTTTAGCCTCAAGTTTTTCGCCTAAATTACAAGAGGCAAAAGAAGAAAATAGATATGGTAAAAAATTAGACTCTTTCATACAAATACAACACGCTTCGCCAATGTTGTCTATTGATGACATATTTGAATGGTCAAATGAAACAATTAACTCTATTAAATATATATTAGAAATCAATGAATACAATACTCCAAATGATTTTGAATTGATAAAATTAAAAAAATTGTCAAATTCTAATGTTGGCAACTTAACTAAAAAAATAAATTTGGTTTTAAAAAATATTTCTTGCGGAGATATTGAAATTGATAATCCCGCACATGAACTCATTGAATTTTACCAGCGCTTACAGAAAAAATTAGCTAAAGACAATGTTGAAGTAACTATCGAGCCAAAAATCGATGGAGTTGCTGTATCACTATATTACCGTGATGGCAAATTGATTTATGCAGCGACACGAGGAGATGGCATGACTGGAGATGACATTACACAGAATGTACGCACCATTCGCAGCATTCCTACAGTATTGAATGGATTACTGATTCCTCCATTACTTGAAATACGTGGTGAAATATTCATGCACAACAAAGCTTTTGCCGCGATGAATGCTGAATATGAAGAAGAAGGGTTGCCGACTTTTGCCAATCCAAGGAATGCTACCGCTGGTACACTGAAGCAATTAGATCCAAAAGTAGTAGCCAAGCGACCACTTACTTTTTTAGCGCATGGTATTGGTAGGTATGAAGGAGAACCTCTAACTAACGAAGAACAATTCCATAAGCTTCTGGACAATCTAAATATCCCGCGCAACAGACCGATATACGTAGCTAAATCTTTACAAGAATTAATTAACGCGGTCAAAAAAATTAATTTTGAACGTCATAGTCTAGAGTATGCGACCGATGGAGCAGTTGTGAAAGTGTTAGATCGGGCGGAACGAGAATTGTTAGGTTTTACTTCACGCGCACCGCGATGGGCGGCCGCCTATAAATTTCTACCGGAACAAAAAGAAACTCGTTTGCTCGCGATCACTGTCCAAGTCGGTCGCACCGGTGTACTAACGCCGGTTGCGGAACTAGAGCCAGTGCTGGTTTCAGGCACCACTGTTTCGCGCGCTACTTTGCACAATCAAGAAGAGATCAGCAAAAAAGACATCCGCCTTGGCGCCACTGTTTTGATCGAAAAGGCTGGTGAAATCATTCCTGCGGTTGTAAAAGTGATTCATCACGCAGAAGGTGTTCCACCATTTTCTCTGTACGATCATGTCGCGGGAAAATGCCCATCTTGCGATGGGCCGATCTCTCAAGAAGAAGGTTTCGTGGCATGGCGATGCACCAACTTTCAATGCCCCGCACAAGCCGTCACACGCATTACCCATTTCGCATCCCGCAAGGCCTTGGATATTTCTTCATTAGGGGAATCTGTCGCCGAGGCACTAGTGCGTCAGGAATACTGTCGCACGCCACTGGATTTATTTGATCTGACACTGGAACAACTTGCACCACTCAATCTGGGAACAGATGAAGAACCACGACGCTTTGGTGAGAAGAATGCACAAAAAATTCTCGATGGTCTACAAGCGGCACGAGGTAAACCACTGCACCGTTGGATCTACGCACTAGGCATCCGCCAAATCGGTGAGAGCACGGCAAAAGAACTCACACGCCTGCATGGCACATTTGCAGAACTCGCTCAGTCTCCCATTCTACACGAGTTGCGCAATGATACTCGGCCTGATGCAAAAAGGAAAAATCCTATTCTCATTCCCTATGCTATTACGGGCGATGTCGCTACTGTGGCTGCCGAGAGTATTCTCAGCTATTTCTCTTCATCTGCTGGAATAAATCTATTAGTCAATCTTTCGAAGCACGATATCAATCCACAATCTGACAACTATCTGCCACTGCCCGCCGCAGCCGATTTATCACAACTCCCTCTTGCTGGAAAAACCTTTGTTATCACGGGCACCCTCAGTGCTCCGCGCGATGAAATCAAACAATTGATCGAACGCAAAGGCGGCAAGGTTAGCGGAACTGTTTCAGCAAATACGAGTTATCTACTTTGCGGCGAGGCGGGAGGTTCAAAACGCGACAAAGCGAATGCACTCGGTGTGCCGATTATTGATGAGACGCAACTAACGGAACTGATAAATCGAACGATTGAGTAAGATCGTAATTTGCATTTGCGACACAACTAAAGCGGTAATTCTTACCGCGGACCAAGGCCTTCGGCTTAATTTTGTTTTTCCTTAACCTTCAAACGTGTGGATTCGCCACAATAGGGACAGAGGAAACGATTCATAAATAGGACGCTGAACATCACACTCAATCGGTAACTACCGAGAACTTTACCTGCCAATTTGTGACGAGCACAGCGTTGAGACGTCATCGGACCACTTCGGCATAGGGGGCATTTGCTATGATGAGCAGCTACCGTGTGCAAAAGTGCAATTGCGGCACAACCACCTAAACCATACAAGACCTGAAACATGATCTCCGTGGAACTGTTTAAAATAGCGTATATCAAAAAAACGATTTGTGCTATACAAGCGAGAAACACTAAAGGTAGAGTGATCGCGCAGATGCGCAACCAGAATATCGGACGTATGCTACGGTAAGAATGCATTGAGGAGAGGGTTTATTTCGTGCTAGGGAAAGCTCGAAATAAGTGTTACAAGAATGCATTCATTGTACTCAGATACATGGGTGATGAATGCGTCGTTTTTGTAACATCAACCCGCTTAACGGGCAAGAAAAAATTTAGCAGAATAGCATCTTTTTTGAAAGTAAACTATGTGTGATTTGTAGCAACTTAAGTCGTAAGATATTATGTTGCATCAGGAATAATTCACTACTCATTGAGAATGAACGCTTTTTTCATGAGAGATAACGCCGTCATCTGTTCTACTGATGGATTAAGCGTTTCCAAAGACTGTACCATTTGCTGCAATTCACTGGTTGAACTTTTTGGTGAGCGGAGCCAAGAAGCAAAATCAGTTAGCAGCGAAAAGTATGCAGCTTGTGTCGATGGCTGATCCGATAGTGTAATGGGCAAACGATTTTCTTGGCCTGCTACTGTGAATAGCAACTCGCCCGAGCGATCTGTGAGCGATGCACTTTCGATTTCTAACATCAGAGTCACAGAGCCTCCCGCGGGCAGAAGTTCGCTCATTTTCGATCCTGGAACTGAGCTGCCGAAACCAATCAAGCGATAACGAGATCCAGCCATGGGTACGAAGCCCCAAGTAACTTGCTGAGCAGTGTTACCCGCATTGCGCAAGCTGACCACAACACGTACACGATCGCTGCCTTGGGCAAAACTCTCGGCCCGTAAGATGCAGTTATTCTGTCCTAGCTGTTGGCCTGCCTCAAATGAAAAGGCATTGATGATTTCCTCAGCGCGCACCATCGAAGGATGCGGTAACTTTTGTTCTTCGGTGATGCTGCGTTTGATCCAATTCCACGACGCCGTGCCCACGTGCAAGGGCAGTGGTGCCAATGGATGTTGGGCGGCCTCGACAAATCCCCGCTCGCGTATGGCTGGAAGCTCTGTAGCTGAGGGAAGTGGCTCGATGGCTATGCGTTTGGCAATCACCTGCATGTATTCATCAGGCTGACGCGTCAGTAATGCATCACGCTGTGTTGCCGCCGATATGCCACCCACTGCAGTCGCTGCGTTTCCTTGCTCGGTTGAATTTTCCTCAGGGAATCCAGCAGCATCGCTCGGCAGCAGTGCAATTTCCCGAGTGACATCTTCGATGGCAAGATGGCCTTTGCCAGGCTTTAATGGATTTTGAAAGCCAATCCATACGCCCACGACAGCAACTGCCGCAGTGGCTAGCGAGATCCATCCCCATCCGCGACCCGATTGCTTTTGTGGCAGAGCCACGATGTGATCCGCCGATTGCGAACGGGCGGCACGCATGATTTTCTCCCGTTGGCGTGCATCGAGAGATTCTTGTGAGCCCCCGAGCAGACCGGTGACTTGTTGTAGGAAATGTTGTTGCTCCCGGGCCGCCAATTCCATGGCGGGATCGGCTGCAACAGCGCGCGCCATAGTGGCCGCGTCAGCTTCGGGCAATTCGCCCAACAGCCATGCAGTGAATTCGGGGGTATCGACTATCGTTTTCATGATTCTTCGTTTGGTTCTGTCAGATCGCGTGGCATCCATTCGCGCAGACGTTTTAGGGCGTGATGCAGGAGAAATCCCACATTGCCATTACTGAGACCGGTGACCCGGCTAATTTCTTCATAACTCAATCCTTGTTGAAATTTCAAAACAATCACCTCGCGCTGATTGGGTGTCAGACGTTGCAGGTAACCATCCAGTCGTTCCTGCAACTCTTCTTTCTCCAGCATGTCGGCGGCTGAGACTGAATTTCCGGGGATTGTCAAAAGCTTCTTTTCGTCCATCTCCACCAGTCGGGAATCTTTGCGCAAGACATCAAGCGCACGATTCCGACAGACGGTGAACAACCATGTTTTCAGGCCATCGCGGACCTTTGCCATGTCTTGTTGGCACAGTCGGATGAACGTATCCTGCACCACATCGCGAGCGCGCTCCCAATCGTGCACAAAGCCTTGAGCGTATCCAATCAAAGGCCGCTCATATTCCTTGAGCGCCCATTCGATGAATTGTTCTTGCGTTTGCACCATGTCTGGAGGCGAACCTGCTTTCATGTTCGTCAAAGCAGAAACGTCCGACTCAGGATTTTCTTGGGTCATTTCCAGAGAATTACGAAACTAATTCATCTTTCGCGGAAAAGTCGCGTATTTTGATGAAAAGGAAGGTGCAATCTATGACTTGCATCAATCTGTAACGGGAAAGGTGATTCCGTGATAATCGATGCGATTGTAGCGGGTATCCCAGCTGAATATGCAGATTTCTCTCCGCGTACCGTAGAGTACAACTGTGGACGCACTGAGAACATTCCATTCCTCTTTCGTGGTGTCGAAGTAGCTGTAGCGAATGGGAATATTGGTTGGCTCGGCAGAGACGGGAGAATCATAGATTTTCGTCTCACCTGGTTTGACGGGGATTTTGGTTGGGCCCATTTCCACGGCAACATTCAGGTTGGTGAGGTTCATATATAGATAATCCCCCCCTTTGAACGCCGCCAAATCCTGCACTTTGCATTGGAAAAGGATGCCATTGCCAGTGGGTTTGATCGGAATTAAGATGATGAGTGCTTTGGTAACATTCTCCGGCACTATCGTTTGAGCAAGAATCTGATAGGGCAATTCCCCCGGCGCCGGTGGAGCTGCAAGTTTGCGAACCACTCGCACAATTCCGTCCGCAGGAATCTTTACGCCCTCGCTGGCCATGCGTTTGGAGAGTGTGAGTTCAGAAATGTCTTTGCCGGTCATGATGCTAACAGGATTTTCCATCCCCTCGGGCATGCTCGTGTAAATGAAATAGGCTAGTCGACCTCGTGCCGCACGCACTTCAGGTTGCTCTGCTTCTTGTGCTGAAAGGGGAAGAACAAGTAAAACAGCCAGCCAAAATCGTTGGATCATTTGCTTCATGATTGTGTGAGGAGTTTATCTAAACTTCTGCGCTATTTAGCCAGCGGAAACTGTTGATTTTGAATTTTCGCCCGAAGTTTCGATTCAAGGCTGTAAGCGCGGCATTATCGAGAAATATGCCGCTTGCGCTCATCAACCGGGCGGACACGTCTGCAGCGTTACGCGAATCAACATACTCCGGCATGCGCTGCACGACTGCCTCACACCAAGCGCGTCCAGTGACTTTTCCATTCGCATCGAGCGCTTCCCCGTAAGCGCGAACGCGGAAAGTATCGTCGCGCACTGCCAAAGTATTGCCGATGGGTTTAAGCAAGTCGGATTGAATGATATAACCCGGAATGCCTGCAAAGCGTGACCCCTCAGCCGCATCGAGTGTTTTATAGGTTGTATTGCCAAGCTTGCTTTTGTCCAACATGAAGTCGGAACCGTTTTTGTAACGATAATTGATGGAATTGGCTTCAGGACTCTTGTCATCGTAATCAATCGCGCTCTGCAATGCACCCATGAGACCAAGCTGGTCATTCGATAGTCGGCGATTGATAAATTCGGAATAATTCAAAAATGGTCCGCGCTTTTTGACTTGTTTCACGCATTCTTCGGCGAGTTTCTGGAGTTGCTCATCATCAAGGTATCGAACCCCGCTCCAGCCCTTCGAGCCATCGGGCATCGTGACACCTTGCTCCGGGCTACTCATTTCCTGATCGGAAACTTCTGTGTTGAAGCGAGACAGGGCAATGCGTTTGCCCGAGGGCACTGTAATGGGTTTAAGCGTTCCATTATCATCGCGATAAACCAACTGTCGCTCACGGATGCCGGCGAAAAGCGCGTACCATGCGGCGACTGAGGTGCTATTCACATTGAACATGCCATCCACCATGAGGTGTTTCGCCGCCTTGAGATAGCCGTCCGTCGCTTTGAGTGCTGTTTTCGCGGTAGTGTTCGGCTGCCCGTCGGGATGGAATACGTAACGAGAATTGGCAATAGGTTCGCCGTTGAACAATTTATCGAGGTTAGCGTCGAGGTTGCTAGCACCGCTGGCTGAGGGACGACTCTGATCGGCGAGTGACGAGATAAAGTAGTCATCCCATAGCGAATCATTCAAAAGAAAAACGTGGTCCCAGTAATCACTGAAAACTTTGTTGTCGTTGTAATTGATGTTATCCAGCGGCTTTGTCCGATCAGCAGGATCCGAACTAACGGAATTATTGAAATACTGATAGACATCGGTGCGAGGCAGCATCGGGTGAATAAAGGAATTACCGATGCCGGGTCCAGTGACGCCGCTCTGATAGGCAATCGTTTTCGCTAACGCAAAGTAGTAGGAGGCTTTACTGGTATTGTTACCGCCAGTGCTCTCAATCGTAAGGGCTGAATTCATTTGGGTCGGATCCGCGAAGCCCGGATTAATTCGCATGCCGGAAAAACCTGCGAGACTTGAAATCGGCGCTGTTGGCAATTCAATTGCGGGAACAGATGTTACTTTTTCAAAGGGATTAGAGCCCGAACCGAAAAACGATCTTGTTCCGACATGTCCTACAACCTTCCCCATCTCCGCCATCGACATCGGGCCGAAATTCATGGCGTAAGCATTATCAATCCGTTGTGTATGAGCTATGGTATCATTTTCCGAAACATACATGTTATTCCCAAAATAAAAAGGTGGTGACATGATCCAGTTACGAGAGCGCCAATCTTTTGCCCAATTGATGCTCTCGTAGTTGAATTCGGAAAACCCTTTGAGCACGAGCTGGGAATAAGCAATCGGCAACGGATTACTGCTACCAAAGTCCCACCGGGCCACACCTCCGATCGTTTCCGGAGTAACGGGAGTGTAAGTTTGCGCGAGATTGAACCAGTCATTTTGATACATCACTGGAAAATTGTATTGATACGCATTGATGTGTTGATCACCTGAGGGTAACCAGAAAGGCGTGTGACAGAGAGAACCGGGCGTATTGCCGTAACTGACATTCCCACTCGAGTACGAGTGGCTAAACTGCAATACCATGCCGGGGTTTTCCGATTGATTTCGGGTACCCACGTTCATGAGATCACCTCCGTACGCCAGAGGGTTAAATCCGGGCATCAATGACAACGGGTCC
This sequence comes from Akkermansia muciniphila, assembly GCA_945890645.1. Taxonomy (GTDB): domain Bacteria; phylum Verrucomicrobiota; class Verrucomicrobiia; order Verrucomicrobiales; family Akkermansiaceae; genus UBA956. The sequence goes on along the minus strand of CAMDCV010000015.1, from coordinate 4,920 downwards.
GATTGCCCTGCCGACTGTGGACCAATTCCAGGATGAGAAAATACTTTGAGTTCCCCAGGTTTGAAAACAATGTCAGAGCCATTGCCCGAGCGTAAAAACGAGTGCGCATTACCAGAAAACAAAGCGCCAGGAGTTGCCCCTTGCGGAGTGTTGCCCAAATATAATTGCCAACGCATTGGCATTACTTGATATGTAGAACTGAGACAGCCTAGCCTGTTATCTGGTATCCGCAATTCTGTATTATAGGGATTCCAATAGGTATAAATCGGGGTGTATACGAGTTGTAGCCGGTACCGCAGATCGGTAGTACTTGCTGGATTAAATCGCTCAGTCCGAAGACTGTAAATAAACGAAAGTTTTGCTAAAATCGGTAAACGAAGATACGCATTATCCCCCTGCCATGAACCGGCCTTACCCGCGTCACGGTAAAACACGGGAATTTGCGACTCTGAATAAGGTCGTCCACCACTCCATTTTAATGAGCCAGAAGTACCAGTGCCTGCTCCGGGACCTGAACCTCCGCTGATCTCAGTCGCGTCTAAGTTGGTTCGATACATGCGATAAAAATGCCGCATGTTCGTCCATGAAGCAAAATGTCGATGGGTGATAGCGGGACTTTTCGCGAGCAGCTCAGTGCTCATCGGGCGAATCGAAGGTTCACGTCCCGAGCCAGCCGTATAGCGAAAGGTTGAGGGCAAATTGGAATTGCTTCTTTCAAATAACAAGCTGAGGTCTTTTTTGAGGTGACCGCTTCGAACACTGGCAATTACACCTTTGCTCGAATCAGTGAGATCAAAAAAATGCCGTTGCACTGTTTCCTTTTCGATCTGTGCTGGGCGCAATGTGTTTCTTGTGATGAGCTTATCTCCCAAACTGGTGTCGGCATCAAGCAGCTCAAAACCCGTCAAGGCCCCTACCCCGACCTCGGCCGTTTCGCCCTGCCCCACTTCCCAAGACGCAACATTCAAAGTCCGCGGCTGCTTCGACATATCAATTCTCGCCTTATGATTCTCGGGGCCGATCCACCAAGCATTTTTACCATTTGTGCCGACCGATTTAAGATAGGCACGCGTCACGAGTTCGGGACTTGTATCCGCGGCTGCACCTATGCTCCCTTCTCCCACTAACACCACCGAATTTGTATCATCCCAGCCGCTGACGGAATCGGCCGCATTCACGTCCATTTCTCGCCCTGCGGGCAAAGACAGCAGCCATTGACGGAACATTTTATCCCTTTTGGGTGCATAAGTATCTTGAATTGAAAGTGATGATCCGCCGCTTGGTAATGTGTATTTCGCATTAAGCCAATTTCCCCAAGCATTGTAGCTAGCAAGCCAATGAGGTTGAGCGATGCCATCAATCACCTCGGTTTCTTTATTTTGGTCAAACAGGGCAGCTTCCGCACTGATGCGCATGTCCGGACCCATTTGCTTTTGTAAATCGCCAATCGCCATCATGAGTGCCATACGAGCGTTTGCTCGGGCGATACTTTGGGCGTCACCACGACTCGTGGTTCGGAGAGTAACAGAAGACAAAGAAAGTAGCGCTATCGATACCAAAACCAATAGAACCAGCATCGATATGGTAATGATTAAAGTAAACCCGTGTTCATGATGGTATTTGGGCAGGTAAATTTTCATAAAGCAGCGCGTTTTCTTTGATATACAATGTATGACATTTTTTAGAAAAAGAAAGAAAAAAAACCACATCACGTGCCCAGAATAGGACAGGTTTTCGAGAGTAGATCTTGCAAAAAATTATCGGGATAGCAGTGTACCTGCCACCCTGATGGATAAATTTCAGTGGAGGCTGAATCAGACCTCTGCGCTATTCAACCAACGGAAGCTTTCGATCTGAAATTTGCGACCGAAACGTCGATTCAATGCGGTGAGCGCACTATTATCCGAGAAAGCTCCATTTGCACTCATATTTCGTGCCGCGATGTCGGGTTCATTCTTCGGATCGATGTAATCGGGGGTGCGTTGCACGAGGGCCTCGCACCAAGCACGCGCGGATACTTTGCCATTCGCATCAAGCGCTTCTCCGTAGGCGCGTATGCGGAACGTATCGTCGCGCACGGAGAGTGTATTTGCGATCGGTTTCAGCAAGTCCGATTGAATGACATAGCCGGGAATTCCAGCAAACCGTGAGCCCTCTGCAGCCTCCGGAGTAGCGAAGTCCGTTTGGCCAAGTTGCGATTTTTCGAGCATGAAACTCGGACCATTTTTAAAGCGGTAGTTGATGGACTTCGAGTCTGGTGACTTATCATCGTAATCAATGGCACTTTGCAGAGCACCCATGAGGCCGAGATTGTCTGCGGACAAACGGCGGTTAATAAATTCCGCATAATTTAAAAACGGACCGCGTTGCTTGACCTGTTTCACACATTCTTCTGCAAGCTTCAGCAATTGCTCATCATCCAGATAACGAACGCCGCTCCAACCCTTCGTGCCATCGGGCAGTGTGACGCCCTGAGCGGGATCGTCCATTTCCTTATCTGAAACTTCTGTGTCGAAGCGCGACAACGCGATCCTTTTGTCGGAAGGCACCGTGATTTTTTGCAGGGCACCCGTATTTGTGCGGAATACGAGTTGTCGTTCACGAATCCCGGCAAAAAGCGCATACCAGGCTTGTACCGATGTACTGTTTACATTGAACATGCCATCCATCATCAAATACTTAGCGGATTTCAAATAGCCAGTGGCTGCTTGTAACTCAGTTTTAATCGCAGCTGAAGTTTTACCTGTCACGCGGTAGTTATAACGCGAATTAGAGATTGGTTCACCCGTCATGAAACGATCAAGGTTTTGACTCAAGCTGAGTGAGGCGCTCGCACCTGGACGTTTTTGATCGGCCAATGACGATACGTAATAATCATCCCATAAGGCATCATTGAGCACGAAGACATGGTCCCAGAAGTCCGAATAGGCCTTGGTATCGTTGGCGGCAGTGACATCGGGTTGGCTGCGGTCGAGGATGTCCTGACTCACAGAGTTGTTGTAATATTTGTAAATGTCTGTGCGCGGTAACATGGGATGAATGAATGAGTTTCCGATACCGGGACCTGTCACCCCACTCTGGTAGTTAACTTCTTTTGTCTCAGCGGCATAAAGCGATTCCCCTTTGCCGTAGCTTTGGATTGCATTACCTCCATAAGTATTCACGCTTAGCAAACCGGGCGCAAGCTGGTCAGCCGCAACCCAACCTGGATTAATGCGCATGCCTGAGAAGCCAGCCAAGCTGCTGATAGGAGCAGATGGCAGTTCAAGGGAGGGGATCGCCGTCACTTTTTCGAAGGGACTGGAACCCGATCCGAAAAACGAGTTTTGACCAACCTGACCCACTACTTTAGGCATTTCGGACATCGAAGTTGGTCCGAAAAATACCACGTATGGGTTGTCCACCCGCTGCGTGTGAGCGATCGTGGCGTCCTCGGAAATATACATGCCACCGCCAAAGTACGAGGGAGGCGCTTGGATCCAATTGCGACTACGCCAGTCTTTATCCCAGCTGATACTCTCGTAGTTGAATTCTGACAATCCTTTAATCACTAATTGACTAAACGCGATCGGATAGGGTCTGCCATCGTAAACCCAACGAGCGATATTGGCCGTTCCCGGTGGAGTAATTTCTGTCAGCCTTTGACTCTTGTTAAGCCAATCGTGCGCATAGTTGGTGGGCATCGCACCCGGGTTGCTTGCACGATCATACCATGAAACCATGCATAATGAACCGCACGTATTGCCGTAGTTGATGTTGCCGCCCCAATAATTGTGCGAGTACTGAATGGTTACTCCAGGATTTTGTGCGGGAGTATAAATGCCGTACAATTTCTTCTCTCCTCCGATGGCCTGCGGGTCGAATCCGGGCAACATATCAGCAGCTTGGGAATCAGCCCCGGTGGCAATGGTTTTTTTGTGAGAAAAAACCCGCAGCTCACCTGGTTTAAAAATGATATCGGTGCCATTGCCCGAACTCAAATACGACTGTGTATTGACGCTCTGGCTGTAACCAAATGTTCCGAAAGCACCCATTTGATCAGCGGTTTTGTTGACTGTATTTCCTAAAAAGAAAGCACCCGTATTCGGCCAGCATTTGTACGCAGAGGTCAGATACTGGAGTTTTTTGTCAGGGATGCGCATCTCCACATTATAGGGATTCCATAAAGTAAAAACGGGGTTGTAGGTGTGATACAAGTTGAATTTGCCGATTTGAGTCGGATGCGGTTCAGCAAGAAGACTATAAACAAAGGTAATTTTGGCGAGAATGGGAGTGCGCCAATAATTGTTAGAACCATTCCAAGCAGTACCCCACTTGCCCACACCAACTGAAGAAACAACGTCAGTCCATGGCTTGGACGAAGTCCATCGCACATTGCCACCACCACCGGTCTCGCCTATGGTTGCATCACTGCTGGAACGATACATGCGATAATAGTGGCGCATGTCAGTCCATGACTGAAAGTGTCGATTCGGCAATTGCGGGTTTTTTGCCATGAGATCCGAACTCATGGGTCGAATGGATGGCTCCCGAATGTCGCTGCCGGGATTAAATTGAAAGGGCGCCCCCATGCTGGAACGCTCGAACAACAGGCTCAAATCCTTTTTCAACTGACCGGTGCGAACGCTGGTGATAACCCCGCGACTGTGTGAAGAAATATCGTAAAAATTGGACTGTACTTTGCTCGCTTCAACTGCCGCAGGGCGTAACGTATTCGTGGTGATGAGCTTGTCACCAACGGTGTCATCTTCATCAAGGGCATCAAATCCATCCAAGACCCCTACCCCGACTTCTGCTGTGTTGCCTTGAGAAGCTTGCCAGGCATCGACCGTAAGATTGCGCGTTTTTTTAGCAAGATTGATTTTGGCTTTTTGATTTTCACTACCGATCCACCAGGCCTGCTTGCCATTGGTTCCCACG
>CAMDCV010000014.1 GCA_945890645.1 Akkermansia muciniphila | reverse complement strand
CAGCTGGGCGATGCCACCCAGCGCCCAAGCAAAGAAAGAGTATGCACACGAATCATTTCCATCAACGTCACCCAGGCCGCAGAGCCAGAAAAATCTAAATTGCTCACTATGCTGAAATCGGTTTTAAACTTTTTCAGCAAGCCTTAATTGAGTTAATGGAATTATTAAATTGCACTGGCAATTCAATATGAAAATAAAAAACAACTGGGCGTGTTATGGCAATAAATTTTTTTTGGATTTTTTTCATAGCCTGAGCTGGACCCTAAAACTAGACCAGCAGCAGGCTAGATTAAGCTAGGATGGTAGGTTGCGAGAAACCGTCTCTAGAGTCGGTCCTCGCGCGGTAACATTTTGACTTCTTGTTTGGCTGGGAAATCACGGTAATTTCAATGATTTTCAGTCATTTTTGTCAGATCTTGCACGATACCATTTTTTCTCAAGTGGGAAGTCTACAGGGAAGCTGACAGGGGCCAAAATCATTTGAAAAATATAAAACTTAACGATTCGTGATGACGGCATCAGAGGTGAGCAGCGTCGAGCACAGGATGATCAAAGCCGCGCGATGCGGGTCTTCACTTCCGCTGACCGATTTCGTAGCGGCGGGATCTTTTTGATAAAGGGCAAGTTGTGCGGCATAGAGTTCTTCTAACGCTTTTTGTTCGCCCTCGCGCGGAGGACGGCAGGTGAGGATTTGAAAGGCGTGCGTGTATTGTGCGGCAGGGCTTTCTGGTTTTTCAGTGATGCAGCGATCGGTGAGCTTGCGCGCGCACTCAAAGAACCCTTGGTCGTTGAGGAAAATCAGCGGTTGCAAGGGCGTGTTGGTGCTCAGTCGGCGTGGTTGGCAAATTTCGCGGCTACCAGCATCGAGCGTGATCATCATCGGCGGCGGTGCGGTGCGTTTGATGAAAGTGTAGAGGCTGCGGCGATACAGTCCTTCACCCGTATCCGGCTTGTAGTCGCCGCCCGAGGCTCCTGCTTCTGACCACACTCCGGGCGGTTGCCACGGCTTCACACTGGGGCCACCGATTTTTTCTACCAGCAAGCCCGCCGCGTAGAGCGCCTGATCACGAATGGCTTCGCTGGAAAGTCGATAACTCGGACCGCGCGCCAACAGCAAATTCTTCGGATCGCGTTCGAGTTTTTCCTCGGTGAGCGATGACGACTGCTGAAAGGTCTGGCTCATGACGATGCGCTTCATCATCTTTTTCACATCCCAACCAGAATCCACAAAATCACGCGCGAGTGTGTCTAACAATTCCTGATGCGTGGGGGCATCGCCCTGCAAGCCGAAGTTCTCCTGCGTGGGCACGATGCCATTGCCGAAGCACATCATCCACAAGCGATTGACCGTGACGCGCGCGACTAACGGATTTTGCGGATCGGTCGTCCATTGCGCGAGACCGAGACGGTTTTTTGGAAGTGAATCAGGAAATGGCATCACAGCCGATGGCGGCGCGGGCTTTACGGGTTTGCTGAGGTCTGGTGAGGCATAGTCACCGCGAGTGAGCACGTGATACGGGATCGGACGCTTGGTTTCCTCCATGCACATGACCAGCGGAAGTTTTTCCAAATGCTGATCATACAATTGCATCGTCGCATTTGTCACCGCGAGTCGTGCGGCTGTGAGATCGGGATCGACGTGGGCGATATAATATTCCTTCACCAGTGCCTTGGCTGGTGTGTCGCCTTTTTTGGCGAGTTGGAAGGTGGTATCGAGAGGGTTTCCTGCGAGCTCTGCGACTTCTGCCGCGGTAAGGGCTTTGCGGAAGATCGTGAGGTCATCGATTTTTCCCTGAGCAAATCCCCTGTCATCGCGCGGACGTGCGCCGACACGGAAAACATTGCTGACGATGGTTTTATCGAGATGGTCATACAGCACCAGGGTCGCCGCGAGCTTGCCATCGTAATACAATTTCATCCCCTCCGCACGCGATGTGCCATCGTAGGTGAACGTGACCTGCACCCACTTGCCGATCGGAAATGGTTCTACGGTTTCGATGGATGCCGCGCAACCAGGCCAGAGATGAATGCAGCTCCAACGCAGCTTGCCGCGTTCTAACAAAATCTCAAAGCCCGAGGCATCTGCCGATTGCGAATACAAGCCCGCTCCACTGTGCAAGATTGCCGCGCGGTCTTTTACCTCGGGGGAAAAAATTCGCATCGAGATACTGAGTGGATCGTGACGCGTTACCCCGGTCACACCTTCGAGTTGCAACACGGTGTCGCCATCAAATTCGATGCCTTGACCCACCGCGCCCGGTACGCTTGTGATACCACCACCTGCCAGCGTAGCAGCGGCTGCACCTGCTACAGTGTTTGGCGTTTTATTGCCCTCGATGACATCGAGCGGATACTGCGCCACGGGTGGAGAAATCGCAATATTCGGGGTATTCGCTAACCATGTGTCAAAGGCAGTATCGCGATTTTCTAACAATTTTTGATACGCATCACTCGCGGCATCAAGTACGGCCCGACGTTTTACAGTTTCCGTTTCTTGTTCCGGGGTCATCAAATGCATCGACGGCGGTGGTGCGCTGGTCGAAATGGAATAGGGCATCAGCCCTGTTTCATCGATCTGCCCAAACATCGATGCCATGCTGTAATAATCCGTCTGCGGGATCGGGTCGTATTTGTGGTCGTGGCATTTCGAGCATTCCATCGTCAGTCCCAGAAAGGCTGTGCCGAATGTGTGCACGCGGTCGGATACGTTTTCCATGCGAAACTCTTCGGCGATGGAACCTCCTTCTTCGGTTTGGCGGTGCAGGCGATTGAACATCGTCGCTAGCTTTTGCTCTTGCGTGGCATTGGGCAATAAATCTCCGGCGATCTGCCACGTAGCGAATTGATCAAAGGGCAAGTTATCATTAAACGACTTAATCACCCAATCGCGCCACGGCCATACGAAACTCGCTTTATCAGTCTGATAGCCAAAGGTATCGGCGAAGCGCGCCACATCGAGCCAGTCCTGCGCCATGCGTTCGCCATAGCGCGGCGAAGCCAGCATCGTATCGACTCGTTTCTCTAACGCTTCTGGCGATGGATCCGCGAGAAAACTTTGCACCTCGGTCGGCGATGGTGGCAGTCCAGTGAGAGTCAGGGAAATGCGACGCAGCAAGGTCGCCGGATCAGCAGGAGGATTCGGCACCATTCCGGCTCCTTCGATTTTCGCGAGCGTGAAACGATCAATGTCGTCCTTGCACCATGCATCATTTTTTACGATGGGTGGCTTTTGTTTCTGCGGCGCGACAAAGGCCCAGTGCGGTTGATATTCTGCACCTTGTTTGATCCAGCTTTCCAGAATGCTGCGCTCGGCATCCGTGAGCGGACGATTCAACTTGTGCGGCGGCATGATGTCATCGGCATCGTGCGTGTGCATGCGCTTGACCATTTCGCTGGCGGCCAAGTCGCCCGGCACGATCGCGTGATTGCCACTTTCGAGTTTCGCAGTCGCGCCTTCAAAGGTATCGAGCCGCAATCCCGCTTCGCGTCCTTTATTGCTGTCGGGTCCGTGACAAGCAAAACAGCGGTCCGAGAGGATCGGTCGCACATGGCGATTGAAGTCAATTTTTTCCGATGAAGTCGCTACCGCCACGGACTTCGATGCCGAATCACAGGCCACGAATAGCCATGGAACGATCAGAAGAGGACAGTAGCGGAAAATTTTACGCATAAGAGAGCAAAGAGCGGTTTCCCTCATACGCAACAAACGCCCTCCAATTATCAGGCAAAAGTTCGCTATGACTCGCCCATGATTCATGCTACCTTCCGCCTCTCGACATGCTTCCACCGGACACCACTCCCGAACTTCTCTCGCCCGCTGGCAACTGGGACTGCGCCCGCGCTGCCGTGGCCAATGGAGCCGATGCGATATTCTTTGGACTATCGCGTTTCAATGCCCGTTTGCGCGCTGATAACTTCACGGAAGAGGATCTGCCGGAATTGGTGAAATTTCTCCACCGTCATGGCGTGAAGGGTTTCGTCACGATGAATACCCTGATTTTCCCCGCTGAAATCGAGGATGCCGCGCGACAACTTCTTTGGCTCGAAGCCTGCAAGGTCGATGCCATCATCGTGCAGGACCTCGGTCTTGCAAAACTCGCGCACACCATTGCGCCGAAGCTCGCTCTGCATGCTTCCACGCAAATGACGATCACCTCGCCCGAGGGACTGGCCTTTGTGGAATCTCTGTTCCCTCTCGAACGCGCGGTACTGGCACGCGAACTTTCGGTCAAGGAATTGCATCGTTTTTCACGAGCCACCGTTGAGCCTCATGCGCCGCTGGAAGTTTTTGTGCACGGTGCCTTATGCGTCGCGTATTCCGGCCAATGCCTCACCAGCGAAAGCCTGGGCCAACGCTCGGCGAACCGTGGCGAATGCGCGCAGGCCTGCCGCATGCCGTATGATCTATTGGTCGATGGCATCGTGCGACCGCTCGGCGAGGTGCGCTATTTGCTCTCTCCGCAGGACCTTGCCGCGGTCGATCTGATTCCCGATCTCGTGCAGGCCGGCGTGAAGTCGTTCAAGATCGAAGGACGCCTCAAATCGCCTGAATACGTCGCCGCAGTGACTCGCGTCTATCGCAAAGCGCTCGATGCCGCGATGGCCGATCGCCCCGCGGCCATCACCGATCACGATCGCTATTCGTTAGAAATGACATTTTCGCGAGGCCTCTCCACGGGCTGGTTGGCGGGCACGAATCACCCTTATCTCACGCACGGAAAATTCGGCAAAAAACGTGGTGCCTTGTTAGGGAAAATCATCGCCAGCGGCAGTGGTTGGATCGAGCTTGCGCAAACGCATCCGCTACCCTTGCAAGCAGGCGATGGCGTAGTCTTCGATGCCGGGGAAGACCGCAACCACGAGCAAGGCGGTCGCATTTGGAAGATCGAAGGCACGCGCATCTATTTCCACAAAACGTTCTCTCCTCTCGATTGGGAGCGCATTCGCATCGGCCATCAAGTTTGGAAAACTTCCGACCCAAAACTCGAAACCGAACTGCGCAAGGCGTGGCAACAAACCAAATTACAGCCTAAGAAAACGCTTTTGCAGATTACTGTCACCGGCGCAGCGGGGCAACCGCTCAGCCTCACCTGCGAGGGACATACTGTTCACTCGGCGCAAGAGCTCGGCATTGCGGAAAAACATCCACTTTCCTCGGAAACCTTGTACGCCCAGCTCTCACGGCTCGGCGATACTGATTACGAACTCGCTAGCATCGACAACCAACTTTCCGGCTCTTGTCATATCGCCGTATCGGAGCTCAATCGCCTGCGCCGTCAACTCGTGCAGTTGCTCGATGAACAACGCCAAGAACCCGAGCCAACCATCGGCGCGATGCCCGACTTCTCGCGTCTGCTGCCACAAGACAGCCGCGAGCCCGCCACCTCACTGCCGCAATTGAGTGTGCTCTGTCGCACGATGGAACAGCTCGAAGCCGCGATGGAACGCAGCGTGCCGAACATTTATTGCGACTTCGAAGACCCGCGTCACTACAAAGAAGCAGTGGCCCTGTGTCCTCAAGTCTTTGTTGCCACCCCACGGATTCTCAAGCCCGGCGAGGAAGGCTACTTGAAGCTCATCGAACGCAGCGGCACCCAAGGCATTCTCATCCGCAACCTCGCCGCGCTTCAATACTACAAACATAGTAATTTGCGCCAGATCGGCGACTTTTCGCTGAACATTGCGAATCCACTCACCGCGCAGTTATTGAGTGAAGCCAGTTCGCTCGAGCGCATGACAATTTCCTACGATCTCAACATCGGCCAAGTGCTCGACCTGCTTGCCAGCACTCCGCCTGCCTGGCTAGAGCTGACCTTGCACCAGCACATGCCGATGTTTCACATGGAGCACTGCGTTTTCTGCACGTTTTTATCAGAGGGCACCGATTACAAAAACTGTGGTCGTCCCTGCGAAACGCACGTTGTCCACTTGCGTGATCGCGTCGGACAACTTCATCGCCTCAGTGCCGATGTCGGCTGTCGCAATACCTTATTCAATGGTCGCGCCCAAACCGGTGCCCGCTTCCTGCCCGCCTTGCTCGGCAGCGGCCTACGCCATTTCCGCGTCGAGTTGCTAGCCGAATCCCGCGCCGAAGCCGCCCACACCCTCTCACTCTACCAGGACCTGCTCGCTGGCCAGTGCAGCCCGACCGCACTCCAGCAAGAACTCGAAGTCGTGGAAAAACTCGGCGTCACCGAAGGCACACTACGCGAGTGAAGAATAGCCTTACGAGAGACCTATGTTTCCTCAGTTGACATTTTCCCTATGTCGCACCACGTTAGCCGCGAGTTAGGATATACATCGAATGATTTTTAAAAGTTTGTGTCGGCACGCAGGAATAGGTGCCAATTCGTATCTGATTGATACGGGAAAAGCCAAAATCGTGTTGGACTCGGGCATGCACCCGAAACACGAGGGCGAAGAAGCGACCCCGCATTTTGAATTTGTTGAGGATGGCTCAGTCGATGCCGCGGTGTTGACACACGCTCACCTTGATCACACGGGCACTGTGCCGCTTTTATTGCGCCGTCACCCGCAGGCTCCGATTTACATGACTCCCGCCACCGCCGATCTCGCCAAAGCGATGCTTCACAACTCGGTGAACGTGATGAGCAGCAAGCGCATTGAGCTGGGCATTACGGATTATCCCTTTTTTACCCACGAGGAACTCGAAGAACTGGAACCGCGCTTCGAAACACGAGGCTATGAGCGTCCTTTTGATCTTGATGCTGCGGGAACGGTGCGTGGCACTTTTCATGATGCCGGGCACATCCTTGGGTCGGTCGCGATCACCATGGAAGCGGAGGGAAAAAAGATTCTCTACACAGGAGACTTAAACTTCGGTGGTCATACTTTGTTAAAGGGCGCTCTCATGCCTGACACACCCGTCGATGCCTTGATCATTGAGACCACACGCGGTGCGCAAGTGCGCCGACCTGACTACACACGCGTGGCGGAAGAAGCGCGTCTCGCGGAACAAATTCGTGATGTGATTGATCGACGCGGCTCGGTTCTCATTCCGGTTTTCGCCATTGGCAAAACGCAGGAGCTCTTGACGATGATCGATCAATTCAAGAAAAAGAAACTCATCCCGCGCAAGACGCCCGTGTATATCGGTGGCCTGAGCACCAAGATGACGATGATTTACGATCGCCACCTCAAGGGTTCACGCCGTCATTTCCCTGACTTCGAAATTTTGGAAGACATGCAACTGGAAACTGGCAACCGCAAACGCCGTGGCCCGATTCCCTTGCATCCTGGCTGCATCTATGCGCTATCGAGCGGCATGATGTCGGAAAACACTGTGTCTAACACTTTTGCCGCGCAAGGGTTCATGGAGAACAAAAAGAATGCGATTTATTTTGTCGGCTACACCGATTCTGCCACGCCCGGTTATCGCATCAAAGCGGCGCAGCGCGGCGAATTGGTGAAAATGGATGAACGACTGCCCGCCGTGCCACTGCTCTGCGATGTCGATACCTTCGACTTCTCCGGCCACGCCACGCGTGAGGAATTGCTCGACTACATCCTGCGCGTCAAACCAAAGAAAACCTTCCTCGTCCACGGCGACGATGATGCCGTAGCCTGGTTCGCGGCCCAGCTCAAAGAAAAACTCCCCAGCACCGAGGCCATCGTGCCCGAGCCTGGGAGAAATTATGGACTTTGAGAAAGTTGCTGGATGAGGTCGTTGCGGGTAGTTTCATCAACTTCGATTTCTGTTAAAAAACTTGATAGGGTGTTATTCCATTCAAGAGCAAATTTTTCATAGGGCGAATCTTGATGGAGCCGTCGATCCCTCGCATTAAAGTAATTTTGAAAATTCGTATCCTTAATTTTTTGGCCCCTTAACGAGGGAGTTAAAATGGTTGACTGAAAATCTTCGCACAATGCGAGTTGATTCCGCGCCAGCAACGTTCTTTTTACAAAAAGGTTTTTTTGCCACAAATCTTCGAACTGATTGGTTCCATTCATCAAATTCTTTTGATTTTTTGTTTTAGATAGATGTTTTAAACATTCCTTGCGTTCATAGCGGATCAGAGCAATCAGAATTTCATCATACCAAGTCTTCTGCTGCGACAGCAATTTCAACCATTGCTTGTTGCGCTCGGGATCAGAGGGATATTTTTCCATATCCGCTTGAATGAATCGATACCCATAGTTTCTCATCGATAAAGCCAACCATTGAGTGACAAGTTGTGGCTCCCTGTGAGCATGCTCCGCCATTTGCAGAAAAATTTCCGCAGCTTCGATCATTGGGTCCAGATCATTTCGTTGCGCGTGATACCAGTATTGCAATTCGAGAACGTTCCACCAATGTTGCAAGGAAAACCAGGGATCGCTGCCGCCCTCGCCATTGGATAGATCACGCCAACATGCAGGACGTGCTGCGCTCTCTTTCATTCCGACCAAGTCATTCCGATAGATATCTAACACAATTTTTGCTTCAGCAATCCATTGTTCTGGGTTCTCCAATGGCTCCGGCTTTTCGTCTTCATTGCCCCGAATTTGAAACAGCAATCGTTCGATTTTTTTGTTATCGCCATCCACTGGCAGATGGCGATTTTCAACGTAAACACTTTTCACCCACGGATGCTCCAAAAAATTCTCTTCATCCGGCACGCGCGGTTTAGCAAAACCGATCGCAAACGATTCCCCCTGCTCTTCCGTATCGCGTTTGAAAGTTTCCCATTTGTTTTCCCAGTGATTCGCCCACAGGGCGAGCCATAAGAACAATCCGCCAATGAGGATCAACGGAATGCCACAAGCGAGCCAGATTTTTTTCTTAGTAATCATCAATGGCCGAATGCTGTCACAGTCGACTTACCGCGCAATTGTAAAGTGATGGTCGGTTGCGCAAAAGCCTCTCTCGAATAACGACTTCCGCCTTGTCGTTTGTCGGGCTTGCGGCTAGTGAATAGAGCATGTCCGCCAAGTCTCGCACTCGCACGCCTGCCCGTGAACTGCTTTTTGGAAATTTGTGGGAGTACGATCCGGCACCGGAGACGGCTTCGCCGCATCTGCAGGATCGCTACACGCTGTTTGTGAATGGCAAGTGGGTGGCTCCGAAAACGAAGAAATTTTTCCCCTCGATCAGCCCGCGCAATGGGGAAATTCTTGCGGAAATCGGGCAAGCCGGAGCGGCGGATGTGGATGCCGCGTATCAATCTGCAGCGGCTGCCTTTCCGGCATGGAGCAAGTTACCGGGTGCAGAACGAGGGAAATATCTCTATCGCATCGCGCGACTGCTGCAAGACCGGGCGCGGGAATTTGCGGTGGCGGAGACGCTCGATGGTGGCAAGCCGATCAAGGAATCGCGCGACTTCGATGTGCCGATGGCGGCCGCACATTTTTTCTATCATGCCGGTTGGGCGGACAAACTCGATTGCGTCATGCCCGGCAAAAAGCTGGCTCCGCTGGGCGTGGTCGGGCAGATCATTCCGTGGAATTTTCCTTTGCTCATGCTGGCGTGGAAACTGGCACCGGCGCTGGCTTGTGGCAATACGGTGGTGCTGAAACCGGCGGAAACGACGTCGATCACTTGCCTAAAATTTGCGACGATTTTGCAGGAAGCTGGACTACCGCCTGGCGTGGTGAACTTTGTCACAGGGGCTGGTGAAACGGGTGCTGCTGTGGTGAATCATCCGCTGGCAAAAAAAATTGCATTCACGGGTTCGACGGCTGTCGGTAAAGGCATCCAGCGCGCACTCGCGGGATCGGGAAAAAAGCTCACGCTGGAGCTGGGCGGCAAGGCGGCGAATATCATCTTCGAGGATGCCGCCATCGACCAAGCAGTGGAAGGCATCGTGAATGGCATCTTCTTCAATCAGGGCCACGTCTGCTGCGCGGGATCGCGACTGCTGGTGCAGGAGTCGATCGCGTCCTCTGTATTGCAGAAACTAAAAATTCGTCTGCGCAGCCTTCGTGTCGGCGATCCAATGGACAAAAACACAGACATTGGCGCGATCAATTCGCTCAAGCAGTGGGAGAAAATCGATGAACTGGTGAAGACCGGTGTTGCGGAGGGGGCGGAGCTTTACCAAGCACCGTGTGTGTTGCCGCAGCGTGGTTATTACTATGCAGCTAGTATTTTTACCAATGTCAGCCTGAGTCATCGTATCGCGCAGGAGGAGATTTTTGGCCCGGTGCTATCGGTGCTTACCTTCCGCACGCCCGAAGAGGCGGTGGAGAAAGCGAACAACACGCCTTTCGGTCTGAGCGCTGGAGTTTGGACGGATAAAGGTTCGCTGATTCTGAAAATGTCCAGCGAGCTGAAAGCGGGTGTCGTGTGGGCGAATACCTACAATAAATTTGATCCGACATCTCCTTTCGGCGGCTACAAGGAATCGGGCTTTGGTCGGGAAGGCGGTAAGCAGGGCTTGCTCGAGTATGCGGAAATGGTATAACGCATTTACTGCTATGAAACGACTATTGCCGATTTATTGGGGTCTTTTTTTTGTGTCCACTCTCTCGGCTGCGGATGCAATCAAGAAGAATGTCCTACTCATCTGCGTGGATGACTTGAAACCAACGATCGGATGCTATGGCGATGCCTTTGCAAAAACGCCGAACATTGATGCATTGGCCAAACGTGCGGTGATGTTCGAACGTGCCTACTGCAATCAGGCGGTCTGCGCACCGTCGCGCAATGCATTGATGACCAGCTTGCGGCCGGAGACCTTGGGGATTTATGATCTGGCTACGAATTTTCGTAAGTCGCGTCCGGATGCGGTGACGATGGCGCAGCATTTACATCAGCATGGCTACAAGACGCAGGCGTTAGGAAAAATCATGCACGTCGGTCACGGTAACGGCGAAGACGCTGCGTCGTGGGATGTGCCGCATTTCGGTGGCAAAACCATTGGTTATGCGCTGAAGAAAAATCAAGCTCCCTCGCGTGAAGGGGCCTTATTTGATAACAAACGCCCGGATCAACTGCCGCGCGGTGCGGCCACGGAAGCAGCGGATGTTTCGGATGAAACTTACAGTGATGGGAAGATTGCTCAGGAAGCGATGCGTCGTCTGCAAGCCGCGAAAAGTGACGCCAAGCCTTTTTTTATCGCCGTGGGTTTTCTCAAGCCGCACTTACCCTTTGTAGCTCCGAAGCGCTACTGGGACATGCATGATCCTAGCAAACTGCCGCAACCCATGCGTCACACCCCACCCGATGGTGCGCCTTCGTATGCTCCGCAATTTGGCGGCGAGCTACGCAACTACGCCGGCATGCCGAAGGGCAACGAGCCACTTCCCGAAGAGCTCACGCGGCATTTGATACACGGCTACTATGCCGCCACGAGTTACATGGACGCGCAGATGGGGAAAGTGCTCGATGAGTTAAAAAAGTTAGATCTAGAAAAAAACACGATTGTTGTGCTGTGGGGCGATCATGGTTGGCATCTCGGCGATCACGGCATGTGGTGCAAGCACACGAATTACGAACAGGCTACGCGCATTCCCTTGCTCATCGCCGCACCCGGGGCTCCCTCTGCGCGCTCGATGGCTTTCGTGGAAACAGTCGATCTTTATCCGACAATCGCTGAACTGGCCGGCATCCCGCCACACGCGGGACTTGATGGCAAGAGCTTTGCTAAGCACATTTTTGATTCGCAATACGCGCATCGTCCGCATGTGGTCCATGTTTATCCACGCAAAGATCTGTTAGGTCGGGCCCTTCGCAATGAACGCTACCGATTGGTCGAGTGGAAAAAACCGGGTGCCGCAGCATCGACGGCAGAATACGAGCTCTATGATTATCTCACAGATCCTGGTGAAACCAAGAACCTTGCGTCAAGTCAGCCCGAGATGGTGAAAACTCTGGCCGCCCTGCTGCATCAAATGCCCGAGGCTAAGCCGCAGATCGGGCCAGTAGCCAAGCCAAAGCAGAAACCGAAAGCCAAAGCGAATTGACGATGGGGAGAAAAAATTTATTATTCGGAGTGTTTGCTTGCTGGGCATTTTTGATGGCGCAGGCAGCGGCATCGACTGTAGTGATACCTCTACAAGCGAACGGTGATCTGCTTGTTTCAGTCAGTGAAGGCAAAGATCCTGGGCTGTATCTTTGGGAGCATGCCGGCGCGGAAAAAAAGAATCTGTTTCGTGCGCCGCGTCGTTTGGGTGATGCGGTAATCCATGTGATGCCGAGTTACGTCGAGGGGAAATTGCGAGTCCTCGCGCCCGGAGTAGAATTTTTGCGCTGTGACAGTCGTGGATTGATGGATAAAAAATTGTTGCCCGCGATCGCAGGTCTTACACAAGGCCCACAACAATGGAGCTATGCCGATTTTAATGGTGATGGTCACCAGGACCTGATTGTGAGCAGAGCATTTGATGAAGCAGCACTACGGTTGCAGGGGCGTATCGGATCAGCGATTCAAGTTTTCTGCGGTCGCGCTGATGGAACTTTTGCCAAACTATTTTCGGTGATGGTGGAAGGCAAACCGATCTTCACAACACAGCTTCCCAGGCCGAACTTTGCCAATTTCGATGTCGATGACGATCTCGATCTACTCTGCGTCAGTGCGGATGGTGGGTTTATTTACTACGAAAATAGTAATACAAACTCTGAGCCTCTGTATGCAGCAGGAAAGCCATTGCATGATGTGCAAGGAAAAGAAATTTCCACGCGCTCCAAGCATATTGTGCCGACTGCCTTTGATTGGGATCGCGACGGCGATCTCGATTTGATTGTGGGCGATGCGGAAGGACGTGTCGCATGGGTGGAGCACACAGGCACGTATCGCGAGCACATGCCGATTTTTTTACAACCGGTCTATTTCCAGCAAAGCGCCCCGACGCCCTAGCGAAAAGTGATGAAATCGCCATCCATCCCTCGTGCCGTCATCGCCTGCGATAAGTTCAAAGGTTCGCTCTCCGCCAGCGATGCCTGTGCGGCGGTAGCGCGGGGCCTGGGTGATGGCTGGCTGGTTGATTTTTGCCCGATTGCGGATGGCGGTGAGGGGTTTGTCGCCACCATGATCGCTGCGATGCAGGGCGAGATCGTCAGCGCGCCATGTCACGATGCCTTAGGTCGTACGATCATGGCGGATTATGGAATCGTGCGGCGTGAGGGAAAAACCATCGCCGTGATCGAAATGGCGGCCGCCAGCGGGATGTGGCGCATTGATGCCGCGGAGCGCGACATTGAAGGCGCGAATACCTATGGCACGGGTGAGTTGATTCGTCATACGATTGAACAACACGGCATCGATGAGATCATTCTCGGCATCGGCGGATCGGCGACGAACGATGGCGGTGCTGGCATGGCGGCGGCATTGGGCGTGCGATTTTTTGATGCGGCAGGAAATGTGTTAGAGCCATCGCCTCGTGGCCTGCGTGATTTATCTCGCGTCGATTTTTCGCAACGCATGGAATTGCCGTCGATGCAAGTGGCTTGCGATGTAGACAATCCGCTCTGTGGCGAACGCGGCGCGAGTGCGATCTATGGCCCGCAAAAAGGGGCAAGCCCCGAGCAGGTGATCATGCTCGAAAAATTTCTGCACTATCTGGTGCGGGCATCCGATGCGCAATCGCTCGCCGATATTCCCGGCGCGGGAGCTGCGGGCGGGCTAGGTTTCGGGTTGATGGCCTTTGCGGATGCGCGTCTCGTTTCGGGCTTTGCGATGGTGTCCGAGGTCTGTGCCTTGCGCGATCGTTTTGCGGCGGCGGACTTGGTGATCACGGGCGAGGGTTCACTCGATGCTCAATCGCTCGCGGGAAAAGGTCCGGTCGGGATTGCGCGCTTGTGTCGCGAACTCGGAATCCCCTGCGTGGCCGTGGCGGGCGTATGCAGTGAGGGTGCTGGCAATTGCTTCGATGATGCGATCGACCTCATTTCACTCGGCTTACCTCTTGAGGAAACCATGCGCCGCGCGGCGGAGTTATTAGAAAGTCAGGTAGCAGCGGCCGAACCCCGATGGCGGAACTTGGTAGGAGTTTAAAATTTTTGTAAAGAAACATGAAGTTTCGTGAGCCTGCGCAAAAGTTCTAAAAAAACCAATTTTACGCTTGCGTGGGTTGGCACATTCTCCTAGCTTCGCGCCCCGCAACACCAACTTCTGCCCTTTTTATGTCCAAGCACAACAGTCTCAAATCAGCTTCCACAGTGGGTGGCAAGCGTTCCGTTCTCAAGCGCTTTGAACGCGTGAAGCTCATGAAAGAGCGCGGTCAATGGAAACAAGGTCGCAGCCCGATCGGCCTGCCTAAGACCAAGCACGAAGCGTAATCCGCAGGCGCGGCGGTCACGTCGTGCCTCGATTCGCTACTCTCGATTTTCCTCAAGCGCGGGTCTCTTTGGATCCGCGCCTTTTTTCTTGGTAGCCCGTCCCATCATGGAACAAACACGTTTAAACAAGTACCTGGCCTCCTGCGGCGTGGACTCGCGTCGCGGTTGCGATGCATTGATTTTAGAAGGCCACGTCGAGGTGAACGGACATCCTTGTCTCAAGCCCGGCACGCAAGTAAAAGAAGGCGATCATGTCCGCGTCGATGGCAAACGTGTCACGATGCTGCGCACGACCACGATTTTGCTCAATAAACCACGAGGTTTGGTTTGCTCGAAGGATGACGAACTCGGCCGCGAAACGATCTACACGCTTCTACCCGTCGCCATGCAGCACTTGCATCACGTTGGCAGGCTCGATGCCGATTCGGAAGGTCTGCTGCTGCTCACGAACGACGGCGATCTCACGCAGCGCCTGATGCATCCGCGCAATAAGATCGAGAAAGAATATCTCGTTACCTGCAATCAGCCCTACACACAGGAGCATCTTGATTTATTCTTGTCGGGCGTTTACAGCAAGGAAGGAAAGCTCAGTGCGAAATCCCTGCGACGCATGAGCGCGCGGCGTATCTCGATGGTGCTCGATCAAGGCGCGAAACGTCAGATCCGCGTGATGCATGAAACACTCGGCTATCAGGTTCTGAAGCTCGTGCGTGTGCGCATCGGTATGCTCTGGGGTGGAGATTTGGATGTCGGACGCTTTGTTTTACTCGGCCCTGAGGAAATTCTCAAAGCTAGCACCAATCCCGAAACGGTCGCGCCGAAATCCCTCGTGCGCAAAGAAGGCAAACCTGCCGCCAAAAAATTCGCTCGCAAAGGGGCGAAGCCGATGGCGAAAAAGTCGTCCCGCAAGACCGCGTTCAAGCGCCGAATCGACAACGAGCCACCTGCCAAAAAAGGCAGTCGCGCGACCGCCAAACGCCCGCGGAAGTATTGAAAGACCTTCGGAGTGCGCGGACATGTCCGCGCTTTCTGGACAGGTCGACATGTCGCCGCACTCCAAGCTCATCATTCATGCTTTAATGAAGGCACCGCAACATTCGGATCGGTCTCGGCGGCGTAATCGACGCCCGCTAAACCAAAGCCGAAGAGACGCAAGAAACTCGATTGGTAGCCATCGAAGTCTGCCAATTCGCTGAGATTTTCGCTGCTGACTTTGTCCCAACGCTCGGCTACGAGCGCTTGCACGGCGGGAGCCATTTCCCAGTCATCGACGCGGATGCGACCGGCTTCATCGGGTTGTGGGTGGCCGTTGTAAAGACGCTCGCGAAACAGACGATCCATTTGCTCGATGGTGTCTTCATGCGTGCCCTCGGCTTTCATCACTTTATAAAGAAGAGAAATATAGAGGGGCACCACGGGAATCGCGGAACTCGCTTGGGTGACGAGTGCCTTGTTCACCGAAACCCAGGCTTTGCCACCTAGCGGGGCGAGCTTGGCATCGAGGGTTCGCTGTACGCGTTCGACATCTTCTTTCGCTGCGCCGATGGTGCCGTTTTTGTAGATCGGCCAGGTTAGTTCAGGTCCAATGTAAGAATACGCCACCGTTTGGGTGCCGGGAGCGATGAGATTTTCCGCAAGCAGGGCATCGATCCACATTTCCCAATCTTCGCCACCCATCACTGCGACCGTGTTTTTCACGTCGTCTCCCTCAGCGGGGGGAATGGTGACTTCATCGACCACGCCGCTCGTGGTGTTGAGATTTTTGTTGGTGTAAGGTTGGCCGATGGACTTCAGGACCGATTTATACACCTCGCCGGTTTTCGGATCGGTGCGACGAGGGGAAGCGAGACTATAAATGATGCAATCGACCTGACCAAGATCGGCTTTGATCGCAGCACAGACTTCCGCTTTCATGGCATCAGAAAAGGCATCGCCATTGAACGAGCGAGCGTAGAGACCTTCGGCGGCGGCGGCTTTTTCCAAAGCGGCGGAGTTATACCAACCGGCGGTGCCGCAGCGGTCGGCTTCCGCGGGTTTTTCGAAAAATACTCCCATCGTGGCGGCATTCGATCCAAAAGCAGCAGCGATACGCGAGGACAAGCCGTAGCCGGTGGAGGAGCCGATCACTAACACTTTCTTCGGGCCATTTGCGATAGCGCCGCGTCCTTTTACGACGGCGATTTGTTCGGCGACGTGTGCCGCGCAGCCTTCCGGGTGAGCGGTGGTGCAAATGAATCCACGAATTTTCGGAGCAATGATCATAACGCCCCTACTGTGAAGATTACGCAACGCGCTGGCAATCCTGATTTGCCGTTTTTTCCGGAGCTTGCCTACTTGGCGTACGCGTTCAATCAGTGGTTGCCAAAGTGTGCTAGGGGATGTTCATTGCGGCATGTCTTTGTTGCTCGGAGTGAATGTCGATCATGTCGCCACCTTGCGTCAGGCGCGCTATGCGTTGTTGCCTGATTCGCCCAATGCGGAACCCTGCCCCGTGCAGGCGTCTCTGGATGCCATTGCTGGCGGTGCGGATTCCATCACAATCCATGTCCGCGGGGATCGACGTCACATGCAGGAGGCCGATGCCTTTCGCATCAAGGACGCCATCAAAGTGCCGCTGAATTTGGAAATGGGCGTGACGGCGGAAATGATCGCCATCGCCCTTAGCTTGCAGCCAGAGTTTGTTTGTTTGGTTCCCGAAACGCGTGAAGAAGTTACGACTGAAGGTGGGCTCGACGTGGTGAGCCGTCGTCGTGACGTGGGCGACTGCATCCGCGTGATGCAAAAGGCGGGCATTCGCGTGAGTTTGTTCATCGATCCTGAAATCGAGCAAGTGCGATGCGCGGCCGAGCTCGGCGCGGAGATGATTGAGCTTCACACCGGCTGTTTCGGAAACGCCACGCCAGCAACGGTGGACGCAGAAATCGAACGTCTCGCTGCCGCAGCACGTGTGGGGCACGAGGTTGGCCTGCAGGTGAATGCCGGGCACGGGATCAATTATCTCAACTGCCGCTTGCTCGAAGCAGTGTCGTATCTGACGGAGTACAATATTGGTCATAGCATCGTTGCTCGCGCGATGCGCGTCGGGCTGGAACAAGCCGTGCGTGAGATGAAGGCTCTGATGGAAAGTTATTCGTCATCAAAATAAAGGGAGCACATCTCCCAATTTCAGCGGATTTTTTGTTAGGTTTTTTGGAGGAGTGATGGTTGCCAGTGGCTGAAAAATATTGCAGGCTGAGCACGTGAAGAATTTCCGCAAGCCAATGCGCGATCGCCCGGAAGGGGCTCGTGAGAACCGTCATGTGCGCACGCTCGCGCCCGAGTCCGAGGCAATACCCGCGCGCAATGAAGACGATGTATGGGATCTGCTGTCTGCGGCCAAGACGCCGCTGGTGTTGATTCTCGACTGCATTCAAGATGTGCACAATCTCGGTGCGATTCTTCGCACGGCCGATGGGGCCGGGGTGACGGCGGTGGTGGCACCGAAAGACAAAGCTGCGTCCATCACGGAGACGGTGCGACGCGTTTCCACCGGTGCTGCGGATTGGGTACCCTTTTTTCAAGTGACCAATTTAGCGCGTTTCATGGAACGATTGAAAGAGGTCGGCGTGTGGATTGTGGGCACTTCCGATAAGTGCGACAAATCGATTTACCAAATGGACTTGAAAGGTCCGGTTGCTTTGGTCATGGGCGCTGAGGGCAAGGGCATGCGGCGCTTGACGGAAGAAAATTGTGATTTCCTCTGCAAATTGCCGATGGCAGGAAAAGTCGAGTGTCTCAACGTCTCCGTGGCAACGGGCATCTGCCTGTATGAAGTGGTGCGCCAGCGCAAGATGTCATGAAAGAGCCAGTGCTCATTCTTTCGGATTTGCACTTGGGCCATAAGGCGTCTTCGATCGATGACGTCGCCGCTCTCGAACCATTGTTGCGCGGTGCTGGGACGCTTGTCCTGAATGGCGATACGTGGCAGGAACTAGCACGCGAGTTTCGCGATGATGGTTTGCGCCTATGGAATGACTTGCAGGCACTCTGTCAGACAATGGGAATCGACATCGTGGCACTTCCCGGCAATCACGATCCTGGTATGGGGAATCGTGATTACGTCGCACTGGCGGAAGGAAAAATCGTCATCATGCATGGCGACTGCGTATTCCCCGAAGTTGCGCCTTGGAGCCGTATGGCGATGCTGAAAGAGAAAGAAATCCATGCCTTGATCGATGGCACACCGCAAGCCACGATTGCGCAGCGCTTTGCCCTCGCGCGTAAGGTTTCGCGCATGCTTGCTCCACCCTACTATGCGCATAGTAAGAAGATTATTGCGCGGATTTGGGATGCGGTCACGCCCCCGGGTCGGGCGTGGCGCATGCTCACGGCATGGGCGACGATGGTACATCGCACGCGCGAGCTTACCGAGCGGTATTTTCCGGAGTGCGAGATTGTGATTTGCGGTCATTTCCATCGCAGTGGCATTTGGAATGATCAATCGATCATGGTCGTCAATAGCGGGTCCTTTATGCCACCGGGTGCAGCGTATTGGTGCGAGTGGCAGGGGCGTGAATTGCGCGTAGGCCTTGTAGAAAAAAAGGACGGTGAGTGGCAGCGCGGCGAAGTATTGGGAGTTTGGATGGTGGGGAATGAAGTGTAAGTGTGAAGTGAGCAGTCATCAGTGGTTTGAAATGCTCCCCTATTTTGAATGTTAATTCGTCTATTCCACAAAAAGAAAAGAGGGCGGCGAATCCTTTGATACACGATCGATTCGCCGCCCCTTTTTGTGTCACTGTCGGATAACCCAAAACCAAACAGCAACACCATTGAATAGCGGAACTCGTGCCAACTTTTATCTGAAATGCGATTATGAAAGATATTCGTCAAAACGAACCAAAAGGCATGATAAAAGACGCGGGAAACAAAAAAAGAGGGCGGCGAATCCTTTGATCTATGATCGATTCACCACCCTCTTTAGCGCCATTGTCGGAAAACCCAAAACCAATCAATGACATCAGATGTATAGCGCATGGCGTGCCAACTTTTGGCGAAATTTTACACATGAATGTTTTTCTTATTTCTCCAGAAAAAACATTACCCCTTATAACGTGAAGCGGGCTGACACTGTGTGCCAACCCGCTCTTGGTTTGATAGCAATCGTTGGAAAAACCCATAAAACCAGACGAAAGCTTTCGTATAAGAAATCGCCGGAACCGCCAATTTTTGTCTAAATTCGCAGAAAAAAATGCGCATGATTCACGATCCCCAAGAATAGCGCTCGGGAATCCATGAAAAGGAATGGGCTGATTTGCTCGCAAGATGGCCCAGTCCCGGCCAAGGAAGATGGAAACCATAGAGCCTCGGCTTTTCACTCATAACTTGAGCAAATACTTTTTTTCGCGTCACCACCGCGAGCTCGGGATCGTGATCGAAAGCGATGGTCCAATTGACATTTTCAAACATTAGCAAGTGGTGATGAACGAGGTCCATGATGTGCAACAGTTTTTCGCCTTTCGACTGGATGTGAAAGATCGCATGTCCAGCGGTGTGGCCGGGTGCCAGTTCGATTTTGATATCACCATCCCACACGCTGCTGCCATCCTTGAGCACTTGGGTGACGGGCTTAAGAATTTCGAAACGCTTGCGATTGTCGCGTGTCAGCCCAGGAAGTTCTTTTTTATCGCGCTTGGATTTAGAAAAGTCCGGCTCAGGGGAGAACCAGAAGTCGAGCTCTGGCTGGGTGCAGAAAAATTGAGCATTCGGAAAAGTGATGGCGTCATCAGTCACAAAGCCGCCGATGTGATCCACATGGGCGTGACTGAGAAAGGCTGCCGTCACGTCGCCTCGCTGAATGCCCACTGAGGCCAAAGTATCAAAAAACCAGCCGAAGTTCGGGTTGGGCCACTTGCCGAACCCAGCGTCGAAAATCGCCACTTCTTTGCCTTTGCGCAGGACGAGAATGTTAATATAAAGCGGTATGCCATCGAGCCGTTCATAGTTCGACTCCATGACTGTTTTCATCTGGGGTCGATCACCCTCGGGATGCATCATGGCTATGCCGGAACGCATGAGCGAGTGACCATCGCTGATCGAAAATGCCTCAATGTCGCCGATTTGAAAGCGATAGACGTTCGGATTGCGAAATGGTGTGGGTACCACGGGCGGTGGAGTCTCTGCGGCCCGCGCGGCAGTCATTTGCGAAAACAACGCGGCAGAGCCAGCGAGAAAGGTGCGACGATTCCAAGAGGGATGAGTCATAGTGAAAACGCTAATCCTTTGCTCGGTGACTGCAAGTTCGATTCCAAAGAGAATCATAAATTCTCATCGCAGAAAAGCGGGCATGACCCTATCCTCCGCGCATGAAAAACACACACGATACTTTGCTCGCTTATGTCTTTTGGATTTTTGGCTTCGTCGGATTGCATCGCTTTTATACCGGTCGCAAGAAAACCGGGGCGCTGTGGGCGCTCACCGGCGGCTTGCTCGGTATCGGATGGTTGATCGATGTATTCCTCGTGCCCGGCATGGTCCGCGAGGCCAACGAGCGCTACCCGCAGGCGAAACAGGATCCGACGATCGCATGGTTGCTGCTGGTCTTTCTCGGTCTTTTTGGAATCCATCGCTTTTACCAAGGAAAATGGGGCACGGGATTACTGTGGCTCTTCACCGCCGGTCTGTTCGGCATCGGCTGGATCTATGACTTGTTTACGCTGAATGAGCAACTGGCAGAGGGGTGATAGGAAGTTTGAATTATCATTTTTTCATCTCCACTCATGGGAAAGTTCGTAATCTTTGGCTGTGCAATCGATCATCGCGAACAATGCCGAGTGAATTGTGAGAAGGCCGCGCCAAGCTAAGTTGCCGTCAAAGCATTCCAGCGATGAGAGGCCGAAAATGTGCGAGCTGTGGAAAAGGTTCTATAATGCCGCACAAAAGAGCCCGCTTCCGCTTCGACAGATGTAAGTAATCGCTCCATGCTTGCCGCAAAGAGAGATTGACCGGAGCGGGGGTGTCGGCTACGTTTTCACTCACGACGCATGAGTGCCTCCCGAACTACGACCGCCTTGCTGCCCGCGCTGTGCCGGGTGGCCCTGAGTTTTGCGGGATGGGCCTCGGCACAGGAGGCCGCGCCTACGGCTGACAGTGCCTTGAATGACGCATCGATCAAGGGTTTGAAAAACGCCCGCGTTATCAGTTTGGCAATTCCCGCGCCGCGTGGGCAGATCGTTGATCGCGAGGGTTCGCCCTTGGCGCAGAACCGGGTGAGCTATCAAGTGGCTTTGCAATTCCCGCAATTCGAGAATGCGACGCAGGATTTCGTGGTGAGCTGGGCGCGCAAGCGTTTGGGCGAGCTGAAAATCGTGATGCCAAAAAGTTGGGATAAGGACGATGCGGAATTATGGTCCCATTACAAAGACCGCCGTTGGTTGCCGCTTTACTTAACTGGTTTTATCAGTGGATCTGGAGCAGTGAATCTCTCGCAGAAACTCGGCAAGCGCGATGACCTCATTTTGGTGCCGGTTTATTCTCGTTTTTATCCGGGCGCTACTTTAGCCGCGCACATCATCGGCTACACCGGCAGTGCGGGCAAATTGCCGACTGGACCTATCAATTTTAACGACCCATTGTGGGAGCCCACCGAAGGCAAGGCGGGCCTCGAAATGCTCTACGATAAACAACTTTCCGGCACGCCGGGCATGAAGCGCATTCTCTACAACAACGATGGCGTGAAGCTGCAAGAGGAAATCGTGCGACGTCCCATCGCGGGTGGCAACGTCGTCACCACGCTGAATAAGCGCTGGCAAGAACGTGCCGAAAAAGTCCTGAAAGAAGGTTGCCAACGCGGGGCTTTTGTTGTGCTTGATGTGACCACGGGCGAGGTGCTCGTGATGGCATCGCGTCCGAGTTTTGACTTGATGGAATTCATTGGTGGCATCAGTACGGCGCGCTTCAAGGAATTGAATGAAGATCCCGCGGCGCCTTTGTTTGCGCGGGCGTTTTCGGCCCAGTATCCTCCGGCTTCGACCTTCAAAGCGGTAGTGGGATTGGCGGCCTTGCAATCGGGCACGATCGATGAAAACACCACGGTCTATGCACCGGCGTTCTTGCAATTTCCTGGACACAAAGTGCGCAATGCCTCGGGTCGGGAAGAGGGCAGCATCGCGGTGAAGTATGCGATGGCGCGCTCGTGCAATACGTGGTTCGCACAAGTGGGCATTAATACGGGACCGACGACCTTTCTTTCGATGGCACGCCGCGTAGGCTATGGTGAAAAAACGGGCTTGCCCTTGGTCGGTGAGGCACCGGGTTTGATTCCCACGAATGAGTGGATGATCACCAACCACAAACGTCGTTTCATGAATGGCGACTCGGCCAACATGTCGATCGGTCAAGGTGTTCTGTTGGCGACACCTTTGCAAGTGGCACAGGGCATGGCAGCAATCGGCAATGGTCAGGTGTTACCGAAATTGCAGTTGATTCGTCAGGTGCAGGACGGCAGGGGACGCGTGATGACGCAATCGGTGCCGGAAGTGCGCACCAATCTGGGAGTCACGGAGGAGGCCGTGGTGGCAATACACAAAGGCATGCGAGATGTGGTCAATGAAGGGTATGGCACGGGTCGCAGTGCGAGCATGAGCTGGACGAAGATGTGTGGTAAAACGGGAACCGCGCAGTGGGGTCCGCCCTCGAAAAATCAACGACTTGCGTGGTTCGCAGGATTTTTTCCGTTTGATAATCCGCGTTTCGCGTATGCCGTGGTCTATGAAGGGCGCCCCGGACAAACGGTAAGCGGTGGACGCATGGCCGCGCCGATGGTGCAGGCGTTTTTCAATCCCTTGCGCAAAGAAATCGAAGAGATCATCACGCCGCCGAAAAAAGCCATGGTGGTGGAGGGCAGCCCTTCGCCCACGACAATGCTGGATGATGGTCCCGTGCGCGCCACTCCGGTCGAGCCCGATGTGGAAGTGGACGGCGTGCCAAAAGCTGTGCCTGTGCCGATTGAAGAGGGTGATTCCAATGACTCCGAAATTCCTGCCGCAGAACCCGTGACCGATGGTGAATCGGACGTGGTGATGGAAGAAGACGATCAGCCCGAAGAAGAAATTCGCCGTGCAATTCCCGTCGAAGAAGATGCCGAGGAAACAGGTGATGAAATTGAATTCACTCCCGAGTGAGAGCCGTTGCCCCGATGCGGAACGCAGCATTTACCCGAAACTGCCGGTGATGTATTGCTCGGTTTGCTTTTCCTTCGGATGGGTGAAGATCGTTTTGGTGTCATCGAACTCGATCAATTTGCCCAAATACATGAACGCAGTTTTGTCCGAGCAACGGGTGGCTTGTGCCATGTTGTGAGTTACGATCACAATCGTGAACTGTTTTTTTAAGTCTTGGATCAATTCTTCAATCTTGAGAGTGGCCAGCGGATCGAGCGCGGCGCAGGGCTCATCCATCAACAAAATTTCTGGTTGGTTCGCGATGGCCCGTGCGATGCAGAGTCGTTGCTGCTGACCGCCAGAGAGGCCGAAGGCACTGTCATGCAGCCTGTCTTTCACTTCATCCCAAAGCGCGGCATTGCGCAAACTTTCTTCGACCACGTCATCGAGTAGCGCGCGCTGATTGCGACCAGACACACGTAGACTGAAGACGACATTTTCGTAAATCGACTTTGCGAAGGGGTTGTATTTTTGGAACACCATACCCACACGTTTGCGCAGAGAGATCACATTGACGAGCGGGTCGTAGAGGCTACTACCGTTAAGGATGATGTCGCCCTGGTGACGGGTGCCCTCGATCAGGTCATTCAGGCGGTTCATGTTGCGCAATAAAGTGGACTTCCCACAACCCGAAGGGCCGATCAAGGCCGTCACCTGATGCTCTGGTACCTTCATGTTGATGTCATACAACGCCTGTTTCTCGCCGTAGAAAAAACTGAAGTTTTCCACAGAAATGAAATCGTGTTTATGAGAGGAGGACATCGTTAGAAAGTGTTCGACGCAAATTTTTTGCGAATGCGATTGCGTAGGGTGATCGCGGTGAGGTTCATCACAATGACAATCAGGATGAGTAGTAGCGTGGTAGCATAAACCATCGGCTTGGCGGCCTCGGCATCAGGCGATTGGAAGCCGAGGTCGTAAATATGGAAACCCAGATGCATGAACTTGCGCTCGGGGTGGATGTAAGGAGAAATGTCATCAAGCGGCAATGAGGGCGCGAGCTTCACGACACCCACAATCATGAGGGGCGCGACCTCGCCCGCACCGCGCGCCATGGCGAGAATCACGCCAGTCAGAATACCGGGAATGGAAGCCGGTAAAACAACACGCTGAATCATTTGCCACTTCGAGGCACCGCAGGCGAGGGCGGCCTCGCGCACGCCACGTGGGACGGCGGCGATGGCTTCCTCGGTCGCAACGATCACTACGGGCAATGTCAGCAAGGCGAGGGTCAACGAGGCCCAAAATATGCCGCCCGTGCCGTAGGTGGGGGTGGGGAGTTTATCCGAGAAAAAGAAGGCGTCGACGCTGCTGCCGATCGAGTAAATGAAGAAGGCAACGCCGAAGACACCGAAAACAATCGAGGGCACACCGGCGAGGTTGTTGACCGAGATGCGCACGGCTTTGACTAGCAGACCTTGCTTGGCGTATTCGCGCAAATAAATCGCGGCGACGACGCCGAGCGGCGTGACAAACAAGCTCATCAACAAGGTCATGATCACCGTGCCGAAGATCGCGGGAAAAACGCCGCCCTCGGTATTTGCCTCACGTGGTTCTTCACTCACAAAGTTCCAGATGCGGTGCAAGGCCTCGCCAAGCTTCGAGAAAAAACCGCCTTGGTTCGGGGCGTAGAAATGGATGAGTTGTGATAGGGGAATTGTCAACTCCTTGTCATCGACGGTTTGCACTTGCAGGCTCTCCTTGGCGATTTCTTCGCGCAGCGTGCGTGCTTCGAGTGCAAGGGTTTCGTATTGCTGTTGCCATTGTTGGCGTTGGGAATCAGCAGCTTCGGCGGTAAGGCGATTGCCTTTGACTGCCAGTGCAATTTTATCCAGTTCGCGATTGATTTTGCCGATTTTTTTGCGCTCGATCTCTAATAATAGATCACGTTTGCCTGCCACGTATTCAATGCGATTGTTTATGTGCGTCGTGAAATTTGTATCACTGGCTATCACCGTAGAACCATCTGTATTGGTGTAGAGTTTCGGTGTACCGATGGCATTGCCATACTCCATGCGCTCGATGATCCAATATTCTGTCGGGCTGCTGGTGGCGGTGATACTTTTTTCCTCCACGAAGAGAAACGCTTCGCCGTTGAGGTCTTTATTGCCACGGAAAATTTGCCATTCACGTTTTTCGATTCCATCCGATGTTTTGCGCGTGCGCTGGTCTACTACGATGCCGGCGACTTTGCTGGGTGCTCCATCGATTTGTAGTTCAAGAACTTGAATGGAGTTAGGCCAAAATGAGCTGAGGCCCTGATAGACCAAGAAGAGCAGTAGCGCGATGGTCATTGTGATTCCCGCGGTAAGGCCGGCAGCCGTCAGCCAGACAAATGATTCTCCCTTGCGGCAACGCGCATCGGTGGCGAATGTGGAAGTGGTGGCGGACATGGGAGAAAAAAGTTAGACCAGCTTGTAGCGATTGCGCAGGCGGTCACGGAAAATTTCTGCTACTGTATTGAGCGCGAAAGTGAAAAGGAATAACAAAAGAGCACCGAGGAACAGTGTGCGATAATGCGTGGAACCCATGGCCGCTTCTGGCAGCTCGACCGCAATGTTCGCTGAGAGCGGGCGCATGCCGTTGAACATATTCCATTCCGTGAGTGGCGTGTTACCGCTGGCCATGACGACGATCATCGTTTCGCCCACGGCGCGTCCAAGGCCTATCATAATGGCGGAGAAAATTCCTGGTGAGGCGATGGGCAGTACGATCGTGCGCACAACCTGCCAACGGCTGGCACCCAGTGCGGCAGACGCTGCGGTGAGGGACTTCGGCACGTTGCTGAGTGAATCTTCGGCGATGGTGAAAATGATCGGGATTACGGCGAAGCCCATCATGAAACCAACGACCATCGAGTTCCGTTGGTCATAGGGAAGTCCGGTGAACTGAGGCCACCACAGGCGGAAGTCAGCGATCGCTTCGCCGGAACTGGGATCTTTATAAACGAATAACAAACGTTCCAGAGCCGGGCCGAGCTGCCACGCTAGAAAAAAGGCTGCTGCCAGCAAGGGCAGTAATACGATCCATTCTCTGCCACCCTCAATGCGATTGCGCATCGTGCGCGGGAGTCGTGAAGCGATGACTCCGCAAAGTAATGCAGTGATGGGTATGGAAAGACAAACTAACAGGATCGACGGTACTTTCGTTTCGATTAAGGGTGCCAACCACAGACCGGCGAGGAAACCTAGTACGACGGAAGGCAGCGATGCCATAATTTCCATCGTCGGCTTCAAAACGCGTTTTGCGGAGGCGGGCAAAAAGTTTGCGGAAAATACGGCGGCTAGCAGTGCAATTGGCAGAGAGAACAACAAGGCGTAAAAGGTGCCTTTGAGTGAACCGATGATCAACGGAATCTGCGAGAGCTTGGGTTCGAATTCATCCGAACCACCGGTCGATTGCCATGTGTATTCTGGCTTGCTTGCGCCCTCATACCACACCTTGCCAAAGAAGGCCTGCCAGCCAGCTTCCGGATGCGGGTCGTGTAGATCGAGCATCAACAACCGTCCCTCGGCGTTGGCGAGAAAGACGTGCTCCGATTTGCCATCGAAACTTGCGGCAACGGGCACAAATGGCAGCGTGCCCGACCAACGAATTTTTTCGGTTGTGCTGTATCGCAACGAGGCACTGGTGTTACTGACAGTAAAAAACGCCTTATTGCGTTGACTGGCGGCAAAGGTCATTTCGCCAGCGGGCATCGTTGGGAATGTTTTGGTGCGCGCGAACACGCGGGTGTTTTCCCCTGTTGGGCGCAACAAACTCCAGACTTCTTGTTGTCCCGAGGCTGCCGTGATGACCACCGACACGCCGCCGAACAGGAAATCCATTTCCGCGATCTTTTGATTGGGAAACGCTTGGAAGCTCTGCCGTTTCTCCGGTTTTTCGCGACCTTCGGTGATGAAGTAATCGATTGTGCCATCCTCGCACGCGACAAGTGCCATGGTACCGTTTGGCGATGATCGGACGAGCATCGGTTTAGCGGAAAGTTCGCTGGTGACATCGTAGCTGCCCGTGATCTCGAGTTTGCCCGTGCCCATCAGGGTCTTCTTTTGCGCCATCTTGTCGATGGTCACCGTGGCCTTGCCGTCGACGAGTCGTTCGCTGATGACGGTGCGGTCGCTACCACTGTCGCCATAGGAAACGGATATGACTTCGCCCGCGCTGGCCGGGGCATCTAGCCATTTTTCAAACGTAACTTTGGGTGCCAAAACGCGCTGATTGTTCGCATCGAAGGTGACATCATAATCGACTAAAAACGAACCGACACGACCATCGGCCGCGCCGACAGAGATGCGTTTGTTCACCGCATCAAAGTGTGCACTTCTGACCGTGACCTCGCTGAGCTCTCCTACGCGCAGAACGGTTTGTTGTTCCTGCCCTTTGGCGTAAAATAGAATTTGATCGCCGCCGAGATAGACAAACGGCATTTCCCCCCATTCGTCAGCGCCAACGATCACCGCGCTGCTAGCCTGAGTTGATGCGGCCGTTGTGAGTGCCCACTCATCGCGCGTTTGCACATCAGCATTGCGGAACAGCGGCAAGATCTCAATGAAGATAAAAAAGAAAATACTGAACACTGCCACAATCACGCCCAATCCGCCAATCCGGATCACCCAAGTCATGAGCCGATCCAGCAATAAAGTGCCCTGCGACACTTCAAAACGCTTGGGATCCGGGATGCGCTTGGTGGATTCTTTCATGCAATGTTAGGATGGAAACGAACAAGCCGGGATCAGCTTTTGGGCGTGATCCCGGCACGTGAGGCGCGGTGAGTGTTTGATAGAAAAATTATTTCGTCAAGCTCTCGACCACTTCTTTTGCGACCTCAGCGGGCATGGGGAAGTAGCCGTCTTTCTCGACGATGGCCTGACCTTCTTTCGACACGACGTAGGTCAGGAATTCTTTGGTGAGGGTGTCCATCGGTTGGCGGGGATTCTTGTTGACGTAGATCACCAAGAAACGTGCGAGTGGATACTCACCGGAGAGGCAGTTGTCGTAGTTGGCTTCGAAAAATGTTCCTTCTTTCTCGCCGATGGGAAGAGCGCGCACCGCAGAGGTTTTGTATCCAATGCCGGAGTAGCCCAGTGCATATTGGTCCGCGCCGACACCCTGCACTACGGCGGAGGAACCGGGCTGCTCTTTGACGGTGTTGCGGAAATCGCCTTTGTCGAGTGCATGATCCTTAAAGAAACCGTAGGTGCCCGAGGCGGAGTTACGGCCGTAGAGGGAAATCTTGCGATTTTTCCATGCGTCCAAACCGAGCTGGCCCCACTCCACGATGTCATCGGCACCGCGCTTGCGGGTGCTGGAGAAAATTCCGTCTACCTGAGCCATCGTGATTCCCTTGAGCGGGTTGTCTTTGTGAGCGAAAACGGCAAGAGCATCGATGCCAACACGCACTTCCATCGGCTTGTAGCCAAATTTTTTCTCAAATGCGTCGATTTCTTCCCCTTTCATGAGTCGGCTCATCGGACCAAGCTGGGCGGTGCCTTCGATCAAGGCTGGTGGAGCGGTCGAGCTACCTTTGCCTTCGATCTGAATGTTGACGTTGGGGTAAGATTTTTTGAAACCTTCTGCCCACAGGGTCATGAGGTTGTTGAGAGTATCGGAGCCAATCGAGTTCAAGTTGCCGGTCACGCCGCTTACGGACTTGTATTCCGGCAGTTTCGGGTCGAGATGGGACTCTTGCGCGTTTGCTGCGGGCAGGACAAAAAGTCCTGCAATCATGAGGCCTTTGATGGTGTGTTGGAATTTCATAGTGGCTTGTGGTTGCGCTCGTCGCCGAGACTCACAAAAGCTACGCTGTTGTGTGACATCGGTGAAGTTACGCATTGTGACGAATCCGTCACAATGGGGGAAGTGAGTGTGTGAAGTTGCCAGTAGGGGCGAGCCAATCCTGACAAAAAGACCAGCAAAACGCACTTCCTAAGTGCTGCCTTTTCGTTACAATATTCGTCACATGGCAATGACAAATGCGCTGGGTCATTCGCTGCATTGCCGCTATTTTGCGGGCTTTGTATCATTGTTGTGCAGTGCTCCATTGGGTTCGGTCAGTGCTCAGGAGTTTTCCCGCTATGAGTCACTCTGGCGACGGGCGACAATCTATCACGACGATCAAAATCCCATCCTGCAAGACTTCAAATGGCGCGGTCGCTATCATGGACAATATCATGACCTCGATGCGAAGCAGGGGAGTGCGAGTGGATGGGAAGACCGGCGGTCGCGTTTTGGCTTTGATGCGGCATTGTGGGACCGGCAGCTTGAAATCCGCATGGATTTTCAGAGTAATGATGGCTTTGAAGATTTTTATGATGGTTTGGTGGATGCCTACCTGCGTTGGGTGCCGTCCGATACTTGGTCCGTGACCATTGGGAAACAACAACCCCGGATTGCCTATCATGAATGGATGACCACGGTGAATGAGTTGCCGCTTTTCGAGCGTTCGCAAGTTTTCAATCAGCTGCAGGTGAACCGCGCGACTGGCGTGGTGATCGAGGGATCTCAGGATGGGTTTTCATGGCAAGCGGGTTTGTACTCGAATGCCACGCCACCCCATACGGGAGGCAGTGGGCGCTGGGGCGATGGCGAATGGGGCGAGCTTGATGGGGGCCTATCCTTCGGAGCAGGATTTGGCTATGAGTGGAAAATGGCGGCTCCGGCTGATCGAACTAGTTGGCGCATAGATTGGTTGCACAGCGAACCTAAGGTCGGTGATTTGGTATTATCTCGTTATGATGACGTGATCAGCAGCACCTGGTTAATCCGTCGGGATCGTTGGCAATTCGTCTTCGAAGCTTATCATGCATCCGGCGGTGATCATGGCGATGTTCTCGGCGGTTATCTAATGCCGACCTATGATTTGGTTCCCGATCGCTGGAAGCTGGTGGGACGTTATAGTTTTTCGTTAGGAAATGGCTCTGAAAGCTTGCTCGCACAATCGCGTTATGAACAGGAAGCCATTCCAGGAGTGGCAACGAATCGTTATCGTGGTGATGAGTATCACTCGATGTATGTGGGGGCCGAGTATTTTTTCTATGGCGACAAGCTCAAGTGGATGATGGGCGTCGAATGGTCGCAATTGACCCGTGATGAAGATGCTGTCTACCGCGGTACTACTGCACTTACAGGTGTGCGGTTTTATTTCTGAAACATTCTGAAGATCATACGATCAGATAAGCGTTAGGAACTAGAGACGAGTGCTTGTTTCACGGCGGCTAGATCAGCTTTCTGTTGGGCACTTACTTTCGGATATTCAAGATTCAGCGAATCCAAGGCATCAATCACGGCACCCGCGACGACCAATCGTGTGAACCATTTATTGTCCGCAGGAACGACATACCAGGGTGATTCTTTGGTAGCCGTGTTCTGGATGGTTTCTTCGTAGGCTTTCATGTAGTCCTTCCAGTAGGCGCGTTCCTTGGCGTCGGCCGACGATAATTTCCAGTTCTTGTTTTTGTTGTCGATGCGTTCCAGAAAGCGTTTCTTTTGCTCTTCCTCGGAGACATGGAGGAAAAATTTTAGCACTAACACGCCATTGCGATGGAGATAGCGTTCGAATGCGGCAATGTCTTCGTAGCGTTGTTTCCAAATGTTTTTGGTAATCAGTTCCTGCGGCAGCTTTTGCTTTTGCAGATACTCGGGATGGACTCGGACGACTAACGTTTCTTCGTAGTAACTGCGGTTGAAAATGCCGATGCGTCCACGCTCGGGCAGACACTTCATGCAGCGCCAGAGATAATCGTGGTCGAGGTCGTCACTAGTGGGTGCTTTGAACGAATAAACTTGGCAACCTTGCGGATTGACGCCCGACATCACATGTTTGATCGCACCGTCTTTGCCCGCGGCATCCATGGCTTGAAATATCAGCAGCACCGACCATTTGTCTTGGGCGTAAAGAACATCTTGCAGTTCCGCTAGGGCATCAACGCCCATTTGCAAGCCCTCCTTGGCCCGGGGTTTGTCTTCCGACACTAGGTGCAAGGTGTCAGCTGGATCATAATCGCGCAGGCGAAATTTTTTGCCGTTCGTGATTTTATAAGGATCGGCAAACGCACGAGCTTTTTTGATGAGGTCTTTTTTCATACGCGTAGTAATTGAATTGGATTAAGTCAGGAAGGCATGACGAAAGGCTTGGCATTTTTCATAGCGGTCACCATGCGGGAGAGGGCGACTTCTGCTTTGCTGAGAAGCTCTTGACGGGTCACACCATCAGGAACTTGATCTTCGATTACGGGAGGACCTTCGAGGCCATCGAGCATTTGCATGACCTCTGCTGTGGTAGCATACATAAATTCGTGTTGTTCCGCTTCACTTAGCGAAAAAACCCGCAAGTTTAGCACCCACACACCGTCCTTGCGCAGCAGATAGGGATCATTGCTGATCGACAGATTTCCCGGCGAGGTGCCTAGTTGCCTGATAAAAAACGGACCGCGTCCGTTCGGTGCGGAAGCCATATTAAAGAGCTTACAGCGTTTGTAATCGTTGGATAGGGATGGCATACGTTTAGTTAGTGGAGAGTGAAATCAATCAAATCTAGCAATAATCGAACAATGCAAATTGACACATTTTCGTTAGCGATGTCGATCAAATAACGATGAGTGCAGAAAGTGGCGGGTTAAATGTTTGTTGCGACAAAAGCAGAAAATTGACAACGCTGATGGTGTTATTGTTACAGGCACTTTCACTAACTTCTTACTTCTGCCATTGTTGGATATACTACGAAATTCATTTGCCAGCGGCAGGAAAGAAGCTAAAATGCGCCTCCCCCTGACCCAAATTCTATGAGCGAATTGAAACATGTAGCGATCGTCGGTGCCACTGGTGCTGTAGGAGAAGAAATGCGTTTATGCCTTGAACAACGGAATTTTCCGCTGGGAAAATTGACCTTGCTGGCATCGAAACGCTCCGTGGGCAAAACTTTTTCTTTTCGGGGTCAAGAGATCGCAGTCGAGGAATTGACACATGAGAGCTTTGCCGGTGTGGACATTGCCTTGTTCAGTGCTGGTGGGTCGATTTCCAAAGAATTCGGCCCTTCGGCAGCTGCCGCGGGATGTGTTGTCATTGATAATTCTTCCGCTTTTCGCATGGACGAAGGTGTACCCTTGGTGGTGCCGGAAATCAATCCGCAAGCCGCTTTGGATCACCCTAAAAACATCATCGCCAATCCCAATTGCACGACAATCATCTCGCTGATGGCGCTCGCTCCTTTGCACGCGGAGTTCGGATTGAAATCGATTATCGCATCGTCGTATCAAGCGGTTTCCGGCAGCGGCGCGCAGGGTATTGCTGAGCTGGAACAACAAGTCCATGCGCTTACCCACGGTCTGCCGCTGGAGCAAAAAGTCTATTCGCGTCAGATCGCCTTTAATGTGATCCCGCAAGTCGATAGTTTTACTGATAATGGTTACACGAAAGAAGAGCTGAAAATGCTCAACGAAGGTCGGAAAATTCTCTCACTTCCCGAACTAAAAGTTTCCTGCACCTGCGTTCGCGTGCCGGTCTATCGCTCGCATTCGGTATCGATCACTGCCGTTTTTGAAAAACCGATCACAGTCGAGGCGGCTCGCTCGGTCTATGCTGGGAAGGCGGGAGTAAAACTCGTCGATGACCCTGCGAACGGAATTTTCCCCGTGCCACTCGATACCACTGGCAAAGATGATTGTTTGGTCGGCCGCATCCGCAAAAACCTCGTGCTCGATAACGCGCTCGACCTTTGGGTCGTTGGCGATCAGGTGCGCAAGGGAGCCGCGCTCAATGCCGTGCAGATCGCTGAGCTACTCTAACGGAAATTTTATGTCAACCCCCTCATTTACCAAGTATCTCAGCGACACCGCAAAGCACGTGGACCGTGCGCTCGATGGATTTCTGCCCAAGGAAAAAATCGCGCCCACGACGATTCACAAGGCGATGCGCTATTCGGTGTTTGCCGGTGGTAAGCGTTTACGTCCGATCCTATGCCTTGCGGCTGCAGAGGCTTGTGGCGGTGAGATCGAACGCGCCATGCCTGCTGCTTGCGCGGTAGAAGTCCTGCACACTTACTCGCTGGTCCACGATGACTTGCCATGCATGGACGATGATGATTTGCGCCGTGGTCGTCCGACTTGCCACAAGGTCTTCGGCGATGGAATGGCGGTTCTTTGCGGCGATGCGCTATTGACCGAGGCTTTTTTGATTCTTGCCCAAACGATGCAGACGCCGCGTTACCGTATGGATGCCTTCATCAAGGAACTCGCGCTCACCAGCGGCAGTCGCCATCTCATCGGTGGTCAAGTGATGGACCTTGAGGGCGAAGGCAAGTCACTTACCAAGGCGCAATTGATTCTTATTCATAAAGCGAAAACTGCCGCGCTATTGACCACCTCCCTGCGACTCGGCGCGATGGCTGTCAATGCCACGCCCGCCAAGATTGAAGCGCTAACAACTTTTGGCCAGTCTCTCGGCTTAGCTTTTCAAATCATCGATGACATTCTCGACGTCACACAAAGCACCGAAGTGTTAGGCAAGACCGCTGGCAAAGATGCCAACGTCGCTAAGGCTACTTATCCCGCCATCGTGGGCTTAGAAAAATCGCGCAAGGAAGCGGCGGTGCTCACACAAAAAGCGATGCATTCGATCGCCGTCTTCGGCAAAAAAGGCGAGCATCTGCACCAGCTCGCTGATTTCTTGTTAGGGAGGGAATACTAATTTCCTTACTATCCATGTGCGATGATCGAGTTCCCCGACCCCGCCGAGGCCTCACCTGATGGACTGCTCGCGCTCGGCGGCAATCTCCAGAGCGAGACGCTGATGCACGCGTATCGACAAGGGATTTTCCCGTGGTCGGATACGCCGCTCACTTGGTGGTCACCGGATCCACGCGGAATCATCGAGATGGAAATGTTTCATGCCACCAGTCGCTTACGGCGCAAGATGCGGCAGGGAAAATTTTCTTTCACCCGCGATCAGGCCTTTGCCGATGTGATCCGCGCCTGTGCGGAGCCGAGTGAAGAGCGTGGCGAAACATGGCTGGGTGATCGATTGGTCGCAGCTTACATCGAACTGCATCGAATAGGCCACGCACACAGTGTCGAGTGTTGGTGCGATGGCGAACTGGTTGGAGGTATATATGGTGTGGCCTGTGGTGGACTGTTTGCCGGGGAATCGATGTTTTCTCGCATCAGCGATGGTTCCAAAATGGCACTCACGTATCTGATCGATCACCTGCGCGAGTGCGGTTTTGTGTTGTTCGATGTGCAAGCCACCAATGATCACACCGAGTCACTTGGCGCGATTGAGATTCCTCGCCTCGAGTATCTGCGCCGATTGCGCGAGGCGGTGGAGATGGAGTGTCGGTTTTAACCGTTGATCGTCGTCATGTTCATACGTCACGAGCAATATAGAGATTGCCGCGTGGGATGGAATGGGGCACTTTTCATCTGTAAGACGTTAGATGCATTCGTGAATCGATGATGAAATCTCCACACGACGAAGCTGAAAATTCGAAACATGATACCTTATTGGCTGGGCCTGAAGCCATTCTGGGTGATGCTGGACGGTGGTTGCCTGCTCGTCTCATTTGGCGATGGGGCGCTCTTTTGTGGATAGGTCCGCTGTTAGGGCTGTTGACGGGTCTGGTGTTAGTTTTTGTATTTTTGAAAAAAAACGAAACGGTCGAGGAGCATATTCGAGTGGGGTGCATACCGCACAACGCCGATGCGAAAACCTTTCTCGCAGACATGCGGGGTGAATTGGGAAGCGATGCCACATTGAGGAAAGTTCAAAGCCACCTCGATCAGGATGGTGCCATCTTAAAAACGCCACTTTGGTGGATTCGTTCTCGGATTTATTTGGACACGAAGGAGGTACCCAAACAATTTAATGATGAAATGACCGTGTTTTACACATGCCATTCTGACATAGGAAGAGATGATTTGTCTGATGCCTTTCAGGAAGCTGCCAAGGAGGTGGTGCCACGTGTACGGGCAAAATATAGCGAGGGATGGGTAAAACAAATCGATGTGCGACTGGAGGAGATCGATAAGGCCTATAAGGATGCGGAATTGAAGCGAGAGATTATTTACAGGAGCGACATCCCATTTATTGACGAGCGTGATGACCTTGAGAACGATCGTGTGTCACTTTTGATCGATGATGAGCTTCTAGGGATCTATATTGGACTACCGGGATCGTTTGCGGGCACTCCGCCATGGTGGAAGTCGCCGCCAGAATGGGCCATCTTTGTGTGTCGTTGCGCGGGCTATGGACTCTTGGCAGTATTTCCAGCGATGTTGCTTCTGGAAAAATTGTGGCCGCGACGTCCTGCTCGCCGAGATTTTGATGGATGCTGCATTTGAAGGACAAGCGTGACGGATGTCTGCTGAGACAGGCGAGGACGCTTGTCTTCCGGTGCTCTGCTCAAGAAAATCTGATTTTATATGTTATTCCGCCCTTGCGCGAATGGGGGATGTGCATAGATTGTCGTGCCTATGAAACGCCCTGTAGAATCTCTCGCGCTGTTCAGTTTATTCTTATCCGTGCCTGCGATGGCGGCGCCCAAGGTTTATGAAACCTTTGAGGGTGATGGATTCGGCACTTGGCAAGAAGAAGGCACCGGATTTGGCAAAGGTCCCGTGCCGGGTGTGGTTCAGGGTACGAAGCAGGAATTCACGAACTACGCCGATGGCAGCCTCGCTTGCTCGGCTCAGGGTGGCACTGACGCGCTTGGCTCGCTGACTTCCGAGGAATTTGCTCTGAATCATCAATACATCACATTCCTCATCGGCGGTGGCAATCAGCCGGGTAAAGCGGCGGTGCAGTTGCTAATCGATGGCAAGGTCGCCCGCGAGGCTACCGGAAAAAATTCTCTCCGCTGTGATACGGTCACGTGGGATCTCGCCGAGTTCAAAGGTAAAAAAGTCCGCCTGCGCGTGATCGATCAAGCCACAGGGGAGTGGGGATTCATCGCGGCCGACCATTTTGTTTTCTCTGACTACGCCAATGAAAAAATGCCTGCACCAACCAAGGACGGCAAGCCCTACACGGCGGGACTCGTTTCCACCGATGTATTGCCCGGTGTGACCATTCCCGAGGGCACGACGCTGAAAATCATGGCTGATTCGAAGAATCAAAAAGTCATTTCGCCCACGGCGCTGTGTTTCGATGAAAAGGGTAATATCTACGTCTCTGAGACTCATCGTTTCCGTTTCGGTATTGAGGACGACCGCAATCACCTCTACTGGTATCTCGATGACCTCGCTGCGCAGAGGGTCGAAGATCGTCGCAAGCTTCACGAAAAATGGCAGGCCAAGCTTCCCTTAGAAGGCATGACGGAAAAAACGGAGATCGTCAGAATGCTCGCCGATAAAGATGGGGATGGTGTTTTCGAGACTAGCCAAGTATTTGCCGATGGATTTAACGATTTGTTAGATGGCACTGCAGCAGGAGTATTCGCGCTCGAAGGAACAGTCTACCTTGCGAGCATCCCAAAAGTATGGGCCCTGCGCGATAAGAATGGTGATGGCATTTCCGATGAGAAAAAAGTCATCCAAGATGGTTTCGGTGTACGTATTTCTCTTAGCGGCCATGACCTTAATGGATTTGCGTTAGGCCCTGATGGCATGATCTATGGAACGATCGGCGACCGTGGACTAAGCTTCACAACGAAAGAAGGCAAAGTGTATCACTATCCCAATGAAGGCACTGCGTTTCGTTTTGAACCCGATGGCTCCAACTTCGAGCTGATCCACACTGGATTGCGAAATCCTAAGGAAATCGCCTTCGATATGTATGGCAATGCCATCAGCGTCGATAACAACTCCGACCAAGGCGATAAAGCACGCGTGGTCTACATCGTGCCCGGCGGCGATACCGGTTGGCAGATGGAGCATCAGGCGATGCACACTTTTTACAAACAAATCGGCCTCGATGCTCATCCAGTGGGTCGTTGGATGGTGGAACGCATGTGGGAGCCGCAAAACGATGAGCAACCAGCGTTCATTGTGCCAGCTATGGCCAATCTCACGAGTGGTCCATCGGGTCTCACATATCACCCGGGAGTTGGTTTTCTTGAGTCGGAAGTCGGACGCTTTCTCATCTGCGATTACCGCGGTGGCGCTTCGAAGTCCGGGATTTATTCCTTTGCTGTGGCCTCGGAAGGCGCAGGCATGAAGTTGGTCGATGCGCGTGAATTCAATTGGGGTGTTGCTGCTACTGACGTCGAATACTCTTACGATGGGAAACTCGTTGTCGCTGATTTCATCGGCGGTTGGACTTCGCATGATGATGGTCGCATTTATTCGTTAGATGCGGGCGATAACATGTATCGTGCTGATGCGGTGAAACAAACCAAGCAATGGTTTGCGGAGGGTTTCACCCAACGCCCTTCAGCAGAGTTGGCCACAATGCTGGCTCATCCCGACATGCGCGTGCGCCTGCGTGCGCAAATCGAACTCACCCGTCGCCAAGATGGGCTATCGTTTTTCCAAACTGGTCTGCAATCGCGCAGTGAAGTCGAGCGCCTGCATTCGATCTGGGGCATCGGCATCATCGCTCGTCGTGGCATCACCTCCGCTCCCAATGCCGATGGTTTTGCTTCATTACCGGATGCCTCCAAGATCAAGCAGGCAACGGATTTACTCACTCCTTTGCTGAAGGATCCCGATGCGGAAACTCGCACGCAGGCACTGCGCATGCTGGCCGATGTGAAAAACCTTCCTGTTGCCTCGTTGCCCATTGGTGGTCTACTCAAAGATGAATCGAAGCGCGTTGCTTTTCATGCAGCGCTATTGATTGCCAAACAAAAATCTTCGTTCTTGGCACCGCAGATTGTCGAGATGCTCAAAGCGAATCAGGATCAGGATCCGTTCTTGCGTCATGCGGGTGCCTATGCCCTTGCGGAAATTTTGCCGGAGCAGCAATTCAACGCACTACGTGCCGAGACGGATCCTTCCGCGCGCCTTGCGATGGTGGTGGCACTTCGCCGCATCAAGAGCCCACTGTTACAAGAGTTTGTGACCGATGTCACACCACGGGTGGCCGACGAAGCGATTCGCGCGATTCACGATCTTTTCCTCGAAACGTCGCGCCCTGCAGTGGCAGAATTGTTAGAGAAAACTA
Source organism: Akkermansia muciniphila (assembly GCA_945890645.1). Classification (GTDB taxonomy): domain Bacteria; phylum Verrucomicrobiota; class Verrucomicrobiia; order Verrucomicrobiales; family Akkermansiaceae; genus UBA956. The sequence continues at coordinate 53,082 of CAMDCV010000014.1, read as the reverse complement.
CGGGCGTCGAGCGCACGGAAATGATGTGGCGTCGCATCCTTCACAGTGCCTACCGTCTAGGTGGCCAGGTGAATGCCGCGCGCCTGCTGTCCGCTGCTGCCGCTCAGGAACTACCCGTTAAAGTACGCCTGGAAGCCATCCGCCTTCTTGCGAATTGGCCTAAACCATTTCCTGTCGATCAATCCATTGGCTTCTGGGCACCACTGCCTGAGCGTTCGGCTGATGAAATCAAACAGGTGCTGGAAAAAGGTCTTCCTGACTTAATCCGTGCTAGTGGCGATACCCTCGCCAGCGCTCTCGGCTTGGTGGATCAATATCACTTGAATCTCGATGCACTGACCTCTGCGGATATGCAAGCGATCATCGATAATGCCACACTCCCCGGCAAAGCTCGCGCCAAAGCTCTTGAGCTTTTCGTGCAATCGAAGGCACCCGACATGAATACTGCTCTCACTCGATGGGCTGCTGATTCCGATGCCCCACTTGCGATCGCCGCCTTGACGGCCATCGTGTCGAGCCAACCGGAAATGGCCCTCGCACCAATTCAATCGGCATTGGAAAAAAATCAGCCTGCACTTTCACAGGGTGCGTGGACCTTGCTAGCGAAAGTCCCCGGCGTTGCCGCTGCTGACTACATAGCTGCCGGTGTTAAAGAACTCACCTCTGCGAAAGGTGCACTGCCCTACGCCATCGAATTGTTAGAGACTGCGGAAGCACGCACCGAGGATTCGGTCAAAACTGCCGTGGCCGCATGGAAATCTTCCCTCGCTGCGGATGATCCGCTGGCTGCATGGACCATTGCTCTTGAAGGAGGCGACGCGAAACGAGGGGAACAAATTTATTTGTCTCACCCTGCCGAGTGCATGCGCTGTCATCGCGCGGGTGAGGGCCACGAAGCCGGTGGGGAGGCCGGACCGAATCTCGCGGGTATTGGTTTGCGTGGCGATCACCGGTTTATGTTAGAATCCATGATGGTCCCGGGTGCCAAGGTGGCTGATGGTTTTGGTGTGGTATCGGTCACACTGAGCGATGGCAAATCCATAGGCGGCATCTTGGCAGCGGCAACTAAGGACTCGATCGACGTTGATGTGGGTGAGACGATTACTCGTGTCAAACGTGCTGACATTAAGGAAATGACCCCGCCAATCTCTGCGATGCCGCCAATGACTGGATTGCTCAAGCCTCGCGAAGCCCGTGACTTGGTCGCTTGGTTAACAAGCTTGAACAAAGCGGCGAAAATGAAGAAGAGCGAAAAAAAAGTTGTTCCTATGTTAATCAGTCAAACGCTCACGGAACCGGTGAAAGAAGTTGCCGCAGCAACTCCAGTAGCGACTCCCGTCCAACCCGTCGCTGCACCTGCCGCCGCTGAAGTGCCAGCTGCAGCAGCACCCACCGCAGTAGCACCAGCTGCCGCAGCGCCCGTCACTGCGGCTGCAGCCGAGCCTACTCCCGAGATGATGGCACTCGGCAAAACACAATACGCGGCGTGCATGGCCTGTCACGGCATGGACGGTGGTGGCGCCGCCGGTGTTGGTCCTCCCCTCGCGGGCTCTGAATGGGTTACGGGACCAGTAGAAAATCTGATTCTCATTCAATTGCGGGGCCTGCAAGGACCGATCAAGGTCAAGGGCACTGAGTATAACCTCATCATGCCTCCGCAAGCGCACCAAAATGATGAACAAATTGCGGCCGTTCTTACCTTCATTCGCAACAGTTTCGGTAATAAGGCCAGCGCTGTGACTGCCGATCAAGTCGCCGCCCTGCGCACCGAAGTCGGCAAACCGATGATTACCGCCGCGGAACTTACAACACCTGTCGCGCCGGTTGTGGCAGCACCTGTCAGTGGTGATGGTACAGCTGCAGTAAATGTCGCACCTATCGTGCTCAGCCTGAGCGATCGCATCGGTCTGCCTTTATGGGCCGTGGGGCTCTTTGGCCTATGGGCCGTTGTTTGTCTCGGCGCGGCATTTAAGCCCCGCAATTGATTGGAACTTATCCGTCGCTCGTGTCATCTCGAAATTCGATCATGTCACGGGCGAGCGGGCAACTCCACTCGCGCACTTGTCCCTGCCACGGCAGGCTCAATCGCAAGGCATGCAAGGCTTGTCGGGGCAGCATCATGCGTTCGCGAAGCGCTTCGGTCCACCCAGTTTCGATGAATTCCAGAAATGTACTTTCCTCTGCGCCATAAATTTTGTCGCCCACGATCGCATAGCCGAGATGCGCGAGATGCACGCGGATCTGGTGCGTTCGCCCCGTCAGTGGCAGACAGGAAATTTCGCTGAAACGACCACGCGCATTTTCCCAACGACGAAGGCAACGAAACTGCGTGAAACTTTCTCGTCCCTGTGGATGCACAGTGCGTTTCAGCCAGATCGCGCTTTCCTGCACTAGGCCCTGACGGATGATTGGTTGATCGACTTCGATTTCCTCCCACTCCGGATGACCGTGCACAATCGCGAGATATTCTTTTTCTGCACGCCGGTTTTGCAAACTCATTGCCAGTTGTCGTGCGGCATCCGTGTGCTTCGCGACTAACACCAACCCACTGGTTTCACGGTCAAGCCGCGTGATGATCGCAGGCTTGTGGCCATTCGCGATTTCAAATGCTAACAATCCCTCGAGACCGCATAACAATGTCGGTTCTACCCGCCCGTTCGAGGGATGAACGATCAGCGGCGCAGGCTTCGCAATGACGATGTAGTCTTCACTCTCATCGATCACGGAAAATTCCAATATTGCCTCAGGCCCCTCATTCACAGAAATACCCTAGCCAGTTTTCACGAAGGAGCAAGCCATCTGCTTCTCAACGAAGTGTCGAAAATTTCTGATCGAGATAGCTCAGAACAAGCTCTTCTATTGGCTCGTGATTGAGGCGGGAAATCACTTCGATGGAAAAGCCACGCGCGATGAGTTGTCGTGCGGTTTCTGAATCGATACCACGGGCGCGAAGGTAGAAAATTTCATCGTCACTGATCTGGGCGCTGGTGCTGCCGTGACTGCATTTCACATCGTCGGCATTGATCTCTAGACCAGGCATCGAATTCGCTTCGCAGGCGTTCGACATGAGCAAGTTGCGGCAAGTCTGATAGGCATCGGTGCGGTGGGCTCCTTCATCGACAGAAATCAAGCCGGAGAAAATCGTGCGGGCTTCATCGTAAAGAGAATTTTTGTATAACAAATCCGAATACGCACCCGGAGAAATGTGATGTTGGAAGGTTCGTTGATCGTATTCCTGTTCATCGTTCGGAACCGAGACGGCAAGCATGTAGGAACGAGCTTCTTCGCCCGTTAGGCGTGAGATTGATTCGCTGCGCGCCCATTCGGCACCCGTGCTCAGTAGGAAACTCGTGGAAGTAGCCGCCGCGGCAACATCACTCGCATTGATCGAAATGATTTTGCTTTTCTCATTCAGCGCCTGGATTAGGACATAATCGAGTGTGGATTTTTTTTCCGCAATCAAGTCATTGACCGCAATCGTGAGAGTCGCGGCGCGCTCATTCGTCGATTGAAAAGTTTCGATGACTCGCACCGATGCACCTTCACCCGTAACGATCAACGTGTGGGGCAAGATGGTATTGTGCTGTCCATCGACCCAATGAAAGATCTGCACGGGATCAGCGATAGCGACACCAGCAGGGACGAAGAGAAACACACCATTGCTCAAATGTGCGGCATGGAGGGCGCTGAATTTTGCCGAGCCAAGAGTCACCGGGTGACGCATGAAATATTGCTTAACCAGATCAGCATGCGCGATCAATGCCTCGGCCAAAGGCAGGCAAATCACGCCATCCGGCACCTTGTTTTCCGCGTGTACGAGCTGATCATTGACGAATATCAGAATCGCGGCGGCAGTGGCTACACCTTTCGAACGCGCAATCCATTCACTCGCATCGCCACGAAATTCTGTTCTTGTAAAAGCAGAAAAATCTAGCGCCGAAATCGTAGAAAAACGCCATGGCTCGTCACCGCGTTTTGGTGCGGGCAGAGTCTGGAATTGTTTCCAAGCATCCGCTTGGGCTGTCGCGAACCACTCCGGCAAGATCGCTGAAGTGGATACAGGTTTGTCGAGAATCGATGGTAACGAAATGGCAGTAGGCATGGCAGAAAAAATCAAAAATTTGCAATGGACGATAACAGCTTATCCAACGCTACCTTCCATCTCGAGGTCGATCAGGCGCTTGAGTTCGACGCTGTATTCCATCGGGAACTCGCGCACGAGGTCGTTGATGAAACCGTTGACCGCGAGTGACATGGCTGCGCCTTCGCTGATGCCGCGCTGCATCATGTAGAAAAGCATTTCTTGCGAGACCTGACTGACGCTGGCCTCGTGCTGCGTAGCGTGTTGATTGCCTTTTACGGTGATGGCCGGGTAGGTATCGGTGCGCGATTTTGTGTTGATCAAAAGGGCATCGCACTCGGTGTTGTTCTTGCACCCCTTGAGGTGTTTAGGGATGTGCACTTGACCGCGATAAGTCGAACGACCCGTGCCCACGGAGATTGATTTAGATACTACGTTGCTAGTAGTTTCATCGGCGGCGTGTATCATTTTGGCTCCGGTATCTTGGTGCTGGCCGGTGTTCGCCAAGGCGATGGAAATCACTTCGCCGCGAGCGCGACGACCTTTCATCACCACGCCCGGATATTTCATGGTGAGACGAGAACCGATGTTGCAATCGATCCAACGCACTTCCGCATCTTCCATTGCGATACCGCGTTTGGTGACGAGGTTAAACACGTTCGACGACCAGTTTTGCACGGTTACGTATTGGATTTTGGCACCTTTCAGTGCGACCAATTCCACCACCGCTGAGTGCAAGGTAGCGGTCTCGAATTTCGGTGCGGTGCAGCCTTCCATGTACATAATCTCCGAGCCTTCGTCGGCGATGATGAGGGTACGCTCGAATTGACCAAACGATTCCGAGTTGATGCGGAAATACGCCTGGAGCGGTTGCTTGAGTTTTAAGCCCTTGGGTATGTAGATAAACGAACCACCGGAAAACACCGCCGAGTTAAGAGCGGAAAATTTGTTGTCGCCCGTAGGAATGACTTTGCCGAACCAGGGTCGGAAAATTTCTTCGTGTTCTTTTAAACCCTCAGCCGAGTTGACAAAGATCACTCCTTGTTTGCTGAGTTCTTCTTTGACGTTCGAGTAGGCCGCTTCCGAATCGAACTGCGCTTCCACGCCGGCGAGGAACGCGCGCTCTTGCTGCGGGATGCCGAGACGTTCAAAGGTCTCTAACACATCCGCGGGTACATCGTCCCATGAGCGCTTGGGCTTTTCTCCATCGGAGAGATAATAGCGGATCTGATCGAAGTCAATGTTATTGAGATCCTCCGTTGCCCAGTTGGTAGGCATGGGTTTATCGCGGAAAACTTTCAGCGCGCGGTGGCGGAACTCGCGCACCCATTGTGGATCGTTTTTGACGTCGCAGATGTAGTCCACCGTTTTTTCCGAGAGACCACGACCCGCATCAAATTTATTGCGTTCAGGAAAGGTGAAGTCACCGATGGAGCGGTCGATATTGACGGCTTCGGCGGTTTCGGTGTCGAGAGTTTCAGGAAGGAGATCGAGAGACATAGTAAAAAGATGTTAGAAATTGAGAGCCAACTGGCGTGTTACGCTGGTGTCAGTTCTTTTAAGAAGTCGTAGCCGTGCTCTTCGAGCTCAAGCGCGAGGTCGGGGCCACCGGAACGAACGATCTGTCCCGCAGACATGACGTGCACGTAGTCTGGTGCGATGTAGTCGAGCAGTCGCTGGTAGTGAGTGATCATCAGGAAGCCGCGATCAGGAGAACGCATGGCGTTTACCCCTTTGGCGACGATTTTTAGCGCATCAATGTCGAGGCCAGAGTCAGTCTCATCAAGGATGGAATACTTCGGCTCGAGCATCATGAGTTGCAGGATCTCGTTGCGTTTTTTCTCACCACCAGAAAAGCCTTCGTTGACGGAGCGTGCGGTGAATTTGCGATCCATCTCTAACAAATCCATTTTTGCGTAGAGATTTTTGTAGTAGCCGACGGCATCAATGTCTTGGCCTTTAGGCAACCGAGCTTGCAGCGCGGCGCGGATAAAATTGGCATTCGATACACCCGGAACTTCGGCGGGATACTGGAAGGCGAGAAACACACCAGCGCGCGAGCGTTGATCGATGTCCATCTCTAACAGATCAACGCCATCCAAGGTCACCGAGCCCGCGGTAACGAGGTAGCCTTCGTGACCAGCAATCACTTTCGACAGCGTTGACTTGCCCGAGCCGTTGGGGCCCATGATGGCATGGACTTCGCCAGCGGGAATTTCAAGGTTTACACCGTTGAGGATGGGGGTGCCGTCTTCGAGGGTGGCGTGCAGATTTTCGATGAGTAAGGACATAATGGAGAATGTTAGTGATTGGCAATGATGCCGCGCAGGGTGAGTTCGATGTTGGAAATGGTCGTGCCGGGTGGGAGTTCGAGCACATCTTCGAGCCTGACGCCCGGTTTGAATGTAATGTCGTGGATTTTTCCAGTGGACTGATCGTGAAAGTGGCCGTGCTCGTGGAGGTTCGGGCAATAGCGGCAGGACTCGCGATCAAAATGCACTTGGCGAATGATGCCGTGCTGCGTGAGAGCTTCGAGGCAGTTGTAAACGGTCGCTAGGGAAATCTGGGGAAGCTTGTCCTTCACTTCGAGAAACACGTCTTGTGCTGTCGGGTGAACGCGATTTGCCATCAGCGACTTGTATACTTCCCGACGTTGCCGGGTCATGCGCAAGCCATTGATTTCCTGAGGGAAATCGTCCGGTTTGGGGGTATCTTGTGTGTTGCTGACCATGTTGGGAGGGCGAAAACTAGCCCAACATCGCCAGAAATCAAGAATGATTCTTATTTTTATTACTAAAAATTATTGGCCGCGCCAAAAACTAAAAGCGCAGACAATGATCGCCACGCCATAGAGCACTCCCGCGCCACAAAAAGCCTTCCATCGAGCAGAGTTGGCGGATACCCAAGTCACCGCATCGCGGAACAAAAACGGCATTCCCACACAAAAGAGCGAGGCCGTAACAAGCGCGTAGGCCCAAATCGGGATAAGCAAACGGCTACTTGGTTCGCGAAGGAAAGCGGCTTCCAGCAATGGCTGGGCCACTAAGAGCCCTAGCATACCAAAGGCTCGCACCGAAAGGAATTCCGTGATCGACATGGCGACCAGCACAAAAATAATCGGCAACAAGAAGCGTAAGATCGGTTTCGCGGCGTTAAATTCTGTCATATCCATCGCAAGAAAACTGATAAAGCCATTGCCTTCGGGTGCGATCAGTAGCCAGAACCAGAACATACCAATCCCCAAAAGAACCTGACCAAGCTTTTGATTTCGGGGAAATTTGCGCAGGAAATTCTGACAAGTCTCTGTCTTTAGTAACAGAAATGCATGAGCTACAATCAAAAACACGCCGAGCGCCAGGCCCGTCGGGAAGAGTTGTAAGCGTTCATAGAGGTGCATCGAAGAGCTCATGTGCGGCTGTTCATAGGGAAGCTCTATCATCAGCGCAAGCCAAATCAGAGTCTATCAAGGCGAACGCTGTTCTTGAAATGATGAGTCATTGATGGCGGATACGCACGAAATTCTGCAATCCTCTACAAATGCAAAAAATGGTGTGGAGTTGTGCATTGGGCAACTCTATGCTGACGGCGATGCCGATTCACTCGATGACTGGCTTTGGTCGCAGCACGCACCATAGCCCTTTGTACCATGCCACCGTTGAATTGTCTTCGGTCAATCGCAAGCAGGCGGAACTTGCCTTTTCTGCCTCGCGCGATCTCAGCACGTTAGAGCCGCGAATTCGGCAGTTTGCCTTGCAGTGCATTAGCCGTGGTCGATTGCAAGTGACCTTGCATGTCACCCGCGTGGCGGCGGATGCGGGGCCATTGGATGTGGACCTTAGTATGGTGCGAGCCTTGGAGGAAGCTTATCGGAAAATTTCGTTAGAAACGGGTCGGGACATTGTGCCGGGTGCTTCGGACTTCCTGCGCGTGCCTGGCATCATTCGTGTGCAAGAGTCTGCATTGGAAGTAGAGCAAGCGTGGGAAGTGATAGAGCCGGCGCTTCATGAAGCGATGGCGCATTTTCAAGAAGCGCGTCGTCAGGAGGGGCAGACACTGTTGCAGGATTTTTTGCAGCGCTTGCAGGTGTTAGAGAACACTCTAAAACAAATCGAAAGTGCCGCCGCAGGCAGAGCCGCGAAGCAAGCCGAAACGCTTCGCAAACGTCTGGCGGATCTGGATTGTCCCATCTCTGCGGAGGACGAGCGCGTTTGCAAAGAAATCGCGCTGTTTGCGGATCGCTGCGATGTGAGTGAAGAGATCACACGTCTGGATTGTCACTTGGCAAAATTTCATCAGTATCTGGAAGAAAGTGAAGCGCCCGGCCGAGCACTTGATTTTCTATGCCAAGAAATTCATCGCGAGTTTAACACCATCGGGTCCAAGGCATCGGACTCTGCGATCGCACAAGCAGTGGTGCTTGCCAAAACGGAATTGGAAAAAATCCGCGAGCAGGTTCAGAACATCGAGTGAGAGGCTCAGCGGCGCTCAAGCATGCCGCCAAATTGCCCCGTGCCTTCATGGGGCGATCGAATATTCCATGGGATATTACCCGTCGGAGAAGTGGGCGGCACGGCTTTTCTCTCTGGTTCCGCCTCACTGCACGAACTGAATAGCGGTGCCGCGCAGGCGATCAAACTGAGTAAGACGAGTTTCATGAAAATTTCGGAGCCGATGGATCTTTCGCAACCAATTAACGGCGCTGAAGCATGCCACCAAACTGGCCACTACCTTCACCCGGCATCGGTCGATTCCACGGCATTTTGCTTGTGGAAGAGGTGGGTGGCACCGGCTTGCGCTCTGGTTCCTCCTCAGCGCAAGAGCTGAGGAAGGGCGCAGCGAATACGACCAATAGCAGAAGCAAGTGTTTCATCATGGGTCTATGATACAAAAAACCCCGCAGCTTGCAAGCGTGCGGGGTTGATTGAGTGAAAAAAGTTTTTCTTACTGTGTGGCGGGCACGGCAAGTATCACGCGGTCACCGACTTGCAACGAGGCACCAATGGCCATGCTGGATCGATCGATTTCGGCAATCGTTTGTGATGGCTCGATCGATGTAGGATTGACACGCCCAATAAGAACGCCGTTGCGCTTCACGAGCAACTTGGTTTGCGGTGTGAAGCCAGAATTGCTGCCAGCACCGATGATGACAAAGCCCCATTCGGCTTCGACTGCGGTAATTACGGCTTCCTTAGCATTGCCGCGGATGCGCTCATCACGTTTTGCCTTGCGAGCGGAGAGGTCGGCAATGGATGCTTTGTTTTTGGTGACATCGTTGGTGGCACCATCGGCAAGTGTGGTCAGTTCTTCCAATTTCTTGGTTTGATCTTTTTTCTTGGCTTCGATCTCAGCGATTTTTTCCGCGAGGTTGTCGATCGTCACGCCAGGTCCGAGGATGGCGGTGGCTTCTTCCACCAATTTCTTCTGCGCAGCGATTTGGGCGGCTTGCTCCTCGAGAGTTGCTTCGCTCTCTGCCAGTTGGCGTTGCATGGTTTTCTCGGTGGAGATGGCAGCTTCGAGCTTAGCGACTTGCTCATCGAAGTCCGACTTGGCTGCAGCGAGGCCTGCTTGTTCGTCCGACAATTCTTTTTCCGCTTTGCGGATGTCGGCATCGAGTTTGACGTTTTGTGCAACGGTCGTCTCATAGATCGACTTTTGCTCTTTGTGCTTCACGTTGCTTTGCTGGGCAAAGAACACGCCAGCGGCACCGATGACGATAACTAGGATGTTGAGAAGTGGTTTCATGAATGGTGTTTCAAGTGGTTTTTAGAAAGCGAGAGAAAGGGTTTACTGAAACGGATCAGATTCTGCTGGTGGCTGTTCGGCAGGTGCTTCTGCTGGGGCGGGTTCTTCCGCAGGTGCTGCATCCGCAGGCGCTTCGTCCACGAGGGGAGTCGGTGCTGGCGGTGTGGGCGCGGGGATCGGCTTGCTTGCGGCAGTGGCGCGGATTTCATCGCCTACCATGAGAACTGTATCAGCGCGAAGGGTGTCAGGGATTACCTCTGCGGCCGAGGTGCTAGCTTCGACAGTCTTGACGAGGAGTTTTGCAATGACCTCGCCATCGCGGACGACATCGAGAGAGGAACCGCCGACGATACCACCGTTATTGCCGACAGGAAGAGTGACGAATCCATAGGTATCGAAGATTGAACTGATGCGCGTGCTCAGTTTCGGATTGGAAAGGTTCGCATTGCGCCAGCCATTTTCTTCTTCGAAGGAGGAAATAATGGCAGCTGTGCGATTTTTTTCCGAGATCAAATTGTTGAGCTTGGTGGTGGTTTGATCGATATCACTCTGCAACTGCACCAACTCATCGCTCATGCGACGCATCTTGGTAACGAGTTCTTTAACGTCGCCCAATTCTTTCAACTGATCGGCAAGAGCATCAATGCTGGCTTTCTGCTCGCGCACCTGATTTTCCTTATCGGCGATTTCTTTTTTCAAACTCTCCAGCTTCTCTTGCTGTGCGACGACTTCCGCAGTCTTGGCCTCGGCTGCTTTTTGTTGTTCTTCTTTTTCTGTCTTAGTGAGGTCGCGCTGATCGAGCGTCTTTTTCAACTTAGGACGCAGCACATTATCGCGCTTGGATTCCTCCGCTTGGCGCATTTCGATTTGCTCCTTGTATTTCTCCATGTTTTTGTATCCGAGGAAAGCGGATACAACGAACACAAGCGCTGTTAAGATTCCGAGAGTAGTCTGCATAGGGTGTTTTGCGTGGATGGATTTTTTCTGTTTTGAGAAAGGTTGGCCTGCCGCACACACTAATGGAAAATTCTTCGGGAGCGCAATAGGAAAATCAGAAATTTGCAACCCGTCTTTACAAAGCAGGGACAAAAGGCGATGTATCCCGCCGATGAAGTCGATCTTGCGTGTATTTTCCTATCTGAAACACTATCCATTCCATGCCGCGGGGCAGTTGGTTTGCGCGATCGGCATGACCATGGCGGTCTTTGTTTTTCCGAATGCGACGCGTCATGTGATCGATCATATCATCCCGTTCCCGGAGCGGCATCACGAGTTTGCTTTCTGGGTGGCGATTTCATTTGTCGGTTATTTCCTCAATTCCGGTCTGAATAGCCTTCGCATCACGGTCAATAATATTTTCGAACAGAAAGTCATCTACGATATCCGCTCGGACCTTTACGAAAAAATCCAGCGCTTGCCCCTGCGGTGGTTCGACAGCAAGCGCACCGGCGACGTCATGACGCGAGTGGTCGAGGATGTAACCAATATGGAGCGAGTGCTCATTGATGGCATTGAGCAAGGCTTGGTTGCATTGTTGCAGGTTGTGGGCGTGGGAGTATTCTTATTTTGGCTCAATCCTACTGTCGCCATGTGGGCGACATTGCCGGTGCCGTTATTAGCAGTGGGTGCCTGGATTTATTCAACGAAAGGCCGCGACCGCTATCGCAACCAGCGTGAAGCATCATCGGATCTCAACGCGCTACTCCACGACAACATTTCCGGCATTCGTCAGATCAAGGCGTATGCGGCGGAAAAAGAGGAGTTGCAACGGTTTAACCAATTTTCCGAGCTTCTGCGTCAAGCAAACTTACGGATGATGAAATGGTGGGCCTTGTATTCGCCGAGCATGGCCTTGTTGCGGATGACGGGCTCCGTGCTGGTCTTAGCCTTTGGTGGTCAAGCGGTGATGCGCGGTGAATTGAGTGGGGGGGAATTTGTGAGTTTCTTGCTATTTCTATCGCTTTTTTACGAGCCCATTGATCGGCTCAATTCTCTCAATCAAATGGTGTTGTCGGGTCGTGCGGCGGCGGATCGGGTCTTTGAAATCATGGACACGGAAGATGAAATTCATGCGAGCAGCGGCGAAGTGCTGCCGGAACATGTGAAAGGCCACGTGCGTTTTGAGAGCGTGAGTTTCTCGTATCAAAACCAGCCGACGTTGGAAGATGTTAGCCTGGAGGCATTGCCTGGACAAACGGTCGCGTTGGTGGGTCCGACGGGTGCGGGAAAGACCACGATTCTCTCGCTTCTGGCGCGTTTTTATGAAAGCTCCGAAGGGCGCATCACGCTGGATGGACGGGACCTGGCAACCCTATCCAAAGCATCGTTGCGCGATCGTATGGGGTATGTGACGCAGGAGGCATTTCTTTTCAATGGTACTGTGCGCGAGAACTTGCAACTTGCGCATCGCGATGCCACGGATGAGGCAATGTGGACAGCACTAGAAGCGGCGTATGCGGCTCCGTTTGTGCGAGAACTCCCACAGGGACTCGATACGAACGTGGGTGAACGTGGCGTGAAACTTTCCGGCGGCGAAAAGCAGCGACTCTCGATCGCGCGCGCGCTACTGAAGAATGCTCCGATTTTGTTGTTAGATGAAGCGACTGCTTCCGTAGATTCGGAGACGGAGCGTTTGATTCAGCAGGCGCTGGATCACTTGATGCAGAACCGCACATCGTTTGTGATCGCGCATCGACTGTCGACGATTCAGAATGCCGATAAAATTTATGTGCTCGATGGCGGCAAGGTGGTGGAGCAGGGGACTCACGCCGATTTGCTTGCGCTCAATGGCAAGTATGCGGAACTTTGCCGCAAATCCTTTTTACCGGATCGTGGTTGATCATGGTCCCGTCTGCACGCGGAAAAATTTTGCCGTCGCGGGTGTGATCGTGCGCATGGCGGACGTCGTCGCGGCGTTTGCTGTGACTACTGTGCCGAGGTTGCTCCACGTGGAAAGATTGGGGGATTGCTGGATTTGATAGGTAACGCCACTGACACTCTGCCACGAAAGGGTGATGCTTGTGCTCGCTGGATTTTTTTCTAACGAAATGATGCGTAGTGCCGATGCGGCAGAGCCTGGATTTGTCTGCGCAGCGAATTCCTGCTCATTGGTGAAACCATCTCCATCAGGGTCGGAAGTAGGGTTTTTATTTTCTAACGAGGGAAAGCCCGCAATCCACTGCTGGAAGGGCGTGGCGAGCGTGATTGTCACCGGAGAGGATGTGGTAGAAAATAAATCGGTATCGTATGCGGTGGCCGTGTAAGTGGGGTTGGGCACTGTCGGGGTGTGGGTGAAAACATAAGGCGGTGTGGTGCGGGTGGCGACGACGCTACCGTTTTGACGCAGCTCGACTTTGGTGATGTTTCCCTGCACGTTGAGTTGAATTTGTTGTGGCTGTTGGGCGACGTATATCGATTGATGGCTCGGGCTGGTGATCGTCACTTGAGGAGTAGGCACGGCGGCTCCGTGCAAGGTTAGCTCTGCAAACGTTAGAGTTCCGCTTGTCGAGGAAACGGCATCCTTCACATTTAGCAACCATGTCCCTTGCGACTGCTCGCCCCAGTGCCGAACACTGGAGAATGTCCAATTGGTGTAGTTGTCGTTTTTATCGCCGTGCACCTCAGACAGTTGGCTCACCATGCCGGAGGGGGATGTTAGCGTTACTACCAACTCACCACGGTTGGGATGCGTGATGGAAACTTTCATCGTTACATGCTCGACACGCATCGATGAGTTGATGACGAAGGAACGAGTGATCCCCGCTGGAGTATTATTAAGAATCGTCGTGCTATTTGTTTGAGTGGAAACAATCGGCGTCAGCGAGGACGTGCGATTCACCCAAGACTCCGCCATGGTGACCGCAGCGGCTGCGTGGATCAGTCCTGCGCCAAAGCCGTGATGAAAACGCAGGCCCGCACTATTCGTCGCCCATCCAGGATCGTTAGTATTGATGCGAGTGGAAGAACGCAGGATGATTTCCTGCACATCACGCCACCCGAGCGCAGGATTTTTTTCTAACATCAATGCGACCACGCCTGAGACGGATGGACATGCGGCACTGGTTCCGGAAAATGTTGAAGTGTAATCCGTTAAAGAATAGCCCATGGATCCTGTGCGATCGGTTGTGGTGATTCCGACTGTAGTAGCATCGCCGCTGGAAGGCGCGACACAATGAAGATTGGCTCCCGATTCGCTAAAAGGGGATTGACGAAGTAAGCTATCCATCGCGCCCACAGCGATGGTGTAAATGGAATTAGCGTAGCCATCTTTATTTGAGTTGTCCTCTTCTTCGCGCCCGTTGCCTCCTGCCCAGACGAAGATGGTGCCTTTGCCCTGTCGACCGCTGGTCACTGCCGTTTGCAATGCTGCCTGCGTCAATGGACCGGGTGCTTCCAGTGTTACGCCATCGTCCTCGGGACCCCAGCTATTGCTTTTTACGGCGATCAAGTCATTTTTGTGCGCCATGGCCTGCGCTTCCTGTGTGTCTGTAGTAAGTCCAGCTGTCAGTCGCATGCCGACCAAGGTGCTCTCGGGAGCAACTCCAGAAACGCCTTGGTTGTTATTGCCGCGCGCGCCCACAATGCCCGCACATGCCGTGCCGTGACGATTGCCAGTCTGTGGTGAGGGGTCTTCGTCGACGCCATTCCAGTCGTAATCGTTCACTGTATCGACATTGTCGATCATGTCGGGATGGTTCACTTGCAAACCATCATCAATAATACCAACACGCACGCCAGTGCCACGAATGCCGCTACCGCCATAGTTCCACACGGATTCGACATTGATGTCAGAACCTGCCGACACCATGCTCTGATTTTGGTATTTTAAATGCCATTGATCGATGAGCATCGTATCGTTGGGCAGCGCGCGGGATTGTTGCTGTTTTGCGAGTTGTTGTTCAACCAAGGGCCACGTGCCTTCCGCCATGAGGCGCTCGGAAATTTCCCACGCGGCCACAGGATCTGCTGCCCGATAAATGGCAAAGCCCGGCGCATAGTCGGGGACCTCTATTAAAGTTAGTCCACTCGCGTGCGCCGCTTGCTCCGGTGTCATTCCCTCCGGCAAGCGAATCGTCACTAGGGAAGTCAACAAGCGTCGCCCCTCCTTAACATCTTCTGAATCTATCGCATAAAGAACGGGAAACACTTGATCACTAGTCCCTTTTTCTCGCAATCGTCGGGAGAGTGTCTGCCACGTCGCAGGGGGTGAAAATTCCTGGTAATTTTCGATTCCATTCTCGTTCTTAACGACACATCCCTCCAGCGAAACTTGAAATTTCTGCCCTGCGACGTTGAACACATTTCGTGCGAAATTTTCATCAGTAACAACGCGTGTTGGCCCGTCGACAGTGACGGTATTTCGCGGCGATTCATAAAAAAAACTCCACGAACCCGCGATGACAATCACGATCGCGAGCAAAGCAATGCAGTAGCGGTAGTTTCGACTCATGGATTAGAAGACAAAATGATGATAGGAGAAGCTCCGTTGATTTCAAGCCCATTCCGCATCACCTATCACCTCTGAAGCCTGATTTTCATCGGTTTATGTGCTTGTCACTACTCTCTCGCTGACTTAGAAAAAGCCGTCATGCCAATCGCTACTCCTGCTCAATACCGTGCCATGCTTGATGCTGCTCAGAAAGGCGGCTACGCCTACCCTGCGATCAACGTCACCAGCATCACCACCATCAACGGCGCTCTCCGTGCTTTTTCCGAATCGAAGTCCGACGGCATCATTCAGGTCTCCACCGGCGGCGGTAAATTCGCTTCCGGCACCAGTGTTGGCAATGAAGCCTTCGGTGCCATCGTGCTCGCCGAGGCTGCTCATAGACTCGCAGAGAAATACGATGTCCTCATCGCTCTGCACACCGACCACTGCCATCCGTCAGCTGTTGATTCTTTCCTCAAACCATTGTTGCAAGCCTCGCGCGAGCGCATCGCCGAGGGCAAAGGTCCCTTGTTTCAAAGTCACATGTTCGATGGCTCGGTAGTACCGCTTGAAGAAAACCTCGCGATCTCCAAAGTTCTTCTTAAAGAATGCGCGGAACTCGATATCATCCTCGAAGTCGAAGCTGGTTGCGTCGGTGGTGAAGAAGATGGTCACGACACTTCCGGTCTGCCGGCAGAAAAACTCTACACCACTCCCGAGGACATGGTCGATGTCTATGAGGCGCTCAGCCCGCTCGGTCGATTCCTTTTCGCCGCTACTTTCGGCAACGTGCACGGTGCCTACAAACCCGGTGCCGTGAAACTCAAGCCGACCATCTTGCGCGATGGCCAAAAAGCCGTCACCGATAAATACGGCGCGGCAGCCGAGATGGACCTCGTTTTCCACGGCGGCTCCGGCTCCGATCTCGATGACATCCGCGAAACTCTTGGGTATGGCGTTGTGAAAATGAATATCGATACGGATACCCAGTACGCGTTCACTCGTCCGATTGTTGCCCATCTGTGCCAAAACATTGAAGGAGTTCTTAAGATTGATGGCGAAGTCGGTGATAAAAAACTTTACGACCCTCGCTCTTATCTGAAGAAAGCCGAGATTGGTCTCGCGAACCGTCTCAAGGTCGCTTGCGATGACCTTCTTTCCACCGGTAAAACCATCTACGGCACAGTCTAACAGATTTTAACCCTAAGGCGGGCTACGGCCCGCCTTTTTTGTCCATCACCATGAACGCCAAAAAAGAGCAGGAAAATCCGCTACACAATATTTTGATCAACGTCTTGATCCCCGTTTTCGCGCTCAGCTTTATGAGCAAGGACGGCGATAAAATTTGGCACATTGGCGCTGCGAAAGCGATGATGGTGGCGCTCATCCCGCCACTCGCCTACGGCATTTGGTTTTTTGTCAAAACGAAGAAGATGAACTTCTTTTCGTTGCTCGGATTGATCTCGGTGATGCTCACGGGTGGGCTCACCATATACCTGTGGAATAAGGATGGCACCGTGAAAGAAAACGCCGCAATTTTGTTCGGCATCAAGGAAGCTTGCATTCCATTTGTTCTCGGAATCGCCGTGCTCTTTTCTCATCGCAGTAAGACGCCATTGCTCAACGCCTTTCTCTACAATGATTCGATTTTTAACATCCCTCTCATTGAGCAAACGGTCGCCGAGAAACAGCAGCAGCTTGCGTATGATAAATTGCTTTGGAACAATACCTTATTGTTCGCTTGCTCGTTCGCAGTAAGCACCGTGTTGAACCTTGTTCTTGCGATGCATTTCCTTGGCGATCTAAATCACAACGCGGCCGATGCCAAGGAACTCTACAACGCTCAAGTGGCGAAGATCACGGGCTGGGGTTTTCTGGTCATCGGTCTGCCGCTGATGGTCTTTCTAGGATTCACACTCTGGGGATTGCTGCGCGGATTACGCCGCATCACCGGACTCGATCAAGAAAAACTCATGCTGCCCCGTTGATCGCGGAGCATTAGTCGATCAAGTTATCGATGCGTTGTGCCAACTCGATGTCGGCATCGGTCACGCCACCCGCATCGTGGGTCGTGAGCTTCAATAGCACACGTGTGTGTCTGATGTTGATCTCGGGGTGGTGCTGAGCTTCCTCGACAATTTCTGCCACGCCGTTGACGAAATCGATTGCATCGTTGAACTCTTCGAATTCCACTACGCGGATGATGGCTTTCTTTTCGTATTCCCACTCAGGGCATTTTTTGAGAGCGGAATTGAGTTCGTCTTTTTCTAACAGGTCGGACATGATGGGTGATGATTGGCTTCACAGCGAGATTGCGTAGGATATTCTAAAGAATGCAAGCGGTAATCGAAAAAAATCGGGGATTTTTTTCTGAATTGTTCGATTGCATTCTGTTTTGACGAAGTTAAGATTTGTGTCATGAAAACCGTCCCCGTCTTGCTTGCGGCCATCGTTTGGTTTTTTAACTCCTGTGCACCCGCGACGCCGGAAGCTCGCATCGCAAATAATCCTGCACTATTTGATTCGCTTCCGGCAAAACACCAAGAGTTGGTGCGACAAGGTGAGATCAGTCGTGGCATGTCCTCGGCGGCTGTCACACTCGCTTGGGGCAATCCTTCACGCCGCTATTCCGGTATGCAAAATGGCAGTTCCACTGAGCGCTGGGATTATACGGGTTCTCAGCCCGTCTATTCGAGTCAATTTGGTTATGGGTATGGTGGTTACAGCCATGGTTACGGGCACTACAATTCATTCGGTTACAGTCCTGAAATCACTTATATTCCCTACCGCCGCGCGACAGTACTTTTCAAAAACCAGCGAGTGGATTCTTGGGAAAGAATGCAATCTCCCTCACCGTAAATCAATCATCTCGGCAAATCTTGAGTATTCGATGTCATTCCATTTGTCACAATGCGGATTATGGGTATAACACTTTTTATGATCGACAAATTCCGCATTTCAAGTATCTCTCATGGACATGAAATTGACCATTTACATCATCCCCATTCTCCTGCTGGCAGGGTGCGCCACTACTTCCACTTCCACCCCTGAGAAGAAATTCAAGAAGGCGGATAAGGATGGTAATGGCACGGTGAGCCGCATCGAGGCGACCAACCTGATCATTGCTGATGCATTTGCCATGTATGATGACAACGGTGACGGCTTTGTGACCGAAGCGGAGTTCTTAGCCTCGGGCGGAACTGCGGAGAATTTCCGAAAAATTAACAAGTCTGGCAGTGGCAAAATCTCCCTTGCGGAAGCACAGGGCAGCCCGCTGGTTTTCAATACCTTCGCTGTGTCCTTTGATGAGGCGGACACTAACAAAGATGGCCAAGTGACTTTGGCTGAATATCAGAATTATCTCGTAAAGCGAAACGCCGCCGTTCGCTGAGAAGTTCAGTAATCATCATGCCGAGATACTCCTACGATCCATCAATCCTTTCACCATAGACCATTCCAGCAACCCTATGAAATTATTACTTCGTTCCCTCGTCCCCATCGCACTTAGCAGCGCCGCCCTTTTCCTGAGTTCATGTGGCAACGTGAACAGTACAAAATCCGGTACTGCATTCTCATTCGACCCTCCGGCCAAGAAGCCAAGTAATCCCTCGGCGGTAAAGATTCACATCAGCACCGGTGCTGGGAAGCTCTACGTGACGGAAGGAAACGAAGTTCTGCTGGCGACACCTGTCGGCGTCGGCACCAAAGCCTCTCCCACACCTCATGGCTCCCACAGAATTACTTCAAAGACCCGTCATCGCCGCCGTGCGAGCAGTCCCGGTGCCGGATACCCCATGACCTACTGGATGTCATTCTACCGTCCAGCCTACGGAATGCATTGGGGGTTTGTGAAACCGTACCCGTCCACTCATGGCTGCGTTCGGATGCCACTGAATTCTGCCCGCAAGGTGTTCGACATGGCCCGCGTTGGCACACCTGTGATCGTTTCTTCCTCGTCGCCATGGGACTCTACCATTGGCGCATCGCTGCCCCGTTTGGATGATAGCTCGCTTCCCAATCCACCGGATTCCTACATGAAGAGCAGCAAGGTTTTCGCAGATATGGAGCAGGGGAAGATGTGGAATTTTAACTGAGGAGTGAACACCAAGGCGCGCCGTGCTCAATCTGAGTGCGGCAGTCTCACGATTTGAGCACGCCGACGAAGGGCAAGTTACGGTAGCGTCCCCTGTAATCGAGACCGTAGCCCACTACAAACTCATCACCGATCTCAAAGCCGACATAATCCGCCTGCACGTCTTCGGCGCGCGGGCGGTCTTTTGCCAGCAACACACCGGTGTGAACTGCGGCACATCCCTCTAACAAAAGTCTGTCAGTAACCGCCTTCAGCGTGCGCCCTGTATCAAGAATGTCATCAAGCACCAGCACATGCCGTCCTTTGACATCGGGCAGACTGTGATCGAGAAATTTCACTACGCCACTGCTTTCGGTGCCGCCGTGATAACTGGATACGTTTAGGCATTCAATATCCAAAGGACGGGGAATGCGACGCAATAAATCGGCGGCAAAAACAAAAGCTCCTTTCAACAGCACGATGGCGAGGATGGGCCCCGATGGGAATTCGCGGTCGATTTCTTCCGCCATGGCATCGAGACGTTTCTCGATTACCTTTTCATCGATCAACACACGCTCCACATCGTCAGCGCGACCCAACTCATCCGCAATCATCGTTCAATGCGGAAAATGGTTTCACCGGGACGATAGACTTGCAAGCGATCGCGGGCTTGGATCTCCAGATAGGCGGGGTCATTTTTAATGGCATCCAATTTGATGCGGAGGTAATCATACTGGCTCTCGGCTTCTTCTTCACGCTGCCGTGCTTCTGCGAGTTCGCCTTGTTTTTTCAGGTACAAGTTTTTTTGCGGCCAATACGAAACACAAATGCCGAGTGCTCCAGCGATGAGAATGACGGAAAGCAAAAAGCCATTGGTCACGCGAATAAATGTCGTTTGCGCTTTTAAACGCCTGACATTCTGCTTGGTATGTTTTTTTTTCGCTACCATCTTCCCTGAAGCTCCTTACAGGAAATGGTCGTTCTTGCCAATCAAAGAATGATTGAGGCAGAGAATTTGTCATTTTTCCTGCGATCAATGACAGCGGGTTGATCGATAGAATTTCTGGCATCGACACGACATCGTGGATCTGATAGACGCATATTGATCGGCGGAAAAACCCATATGAATTCCCCTATTGCCACTGTCTTGCTCACGGGTGCCTCTTCAGGTATTGGCTTGGCATTGGCAAAAATACTCGCTCAGCATCCCGATCGCTACCGTCTGATTGTTACAGCGCGGACAACATCATTTGCCAAGTTGCAGTCGCAAGTGTGTGGGCCTATGGTGGAGCATCGCATCTTAGATTTGCTTGAGGAGGAACCTTGTCACGTATTGATGTCGGAACTGGAGCAACGTTTTGGCGGCGTTGATATTCTCATCAACAACGCCGGTATCAGCTACCGCACTGTGGTGGAGCATTTGCACAGAGATGAAGAGCATCGTCAGATGCAGACGAATTTTTTCGGCCCTTTGCTACTCACACGCTTAGCGCTTCCGCAGATGAGGAAGAAACATGCCGGGCGCATCATCAATGTGTCCTCGGTCGGGGGCATGATGGCGATGCCTACGATGGGAATCTACAGTGCCAGCAAATTCGCGCTCGAGGGCATTAGTGAGTCGTTATGGTATGAGATGCGTCCCTGGGGCATACACGTGACTCTCGTTCAGCCGGGATTTGTGCGCTCGGATTCGTTTCGTCGTGTCTTACTCAGTGATCACGCCGAGAAGGTCGTGCGGGATCAAGGAGTGTATTTTAACTATTATCTCCACATGGGGCGATTCATTGAGTCTTTGATGCAGCGAGCGACCACCACACCGGAAAGCATTGCAAAAAAAATTCTGCGTCTCATGGAGCAGTCGCAACCACCGTTGCGAGCGCCAGTGGGCATCGATGCCCATTTTTTTGGGGCTCTGCGGCGGATGCTGCCACGCGGTTGGTATCATCGGCTGCTTTACAAATTTTTACCGGGCATCCATCGCTGGGGCACGGGGATTCGCGATGATTCCCCGAATAATTGTTAGAGGAGCATGTAGGGCATTATTCACCTAAGCCTCGGGCATACGCACCCGATTCCTCAAACACGATGATCATCGGACGACAACAAACTTCACAATCGTAATCCCACTCGGTGGGCATCTCATGCAAACTCGGACCCACAACTTCAAACGTTTCTCCACAACTCGGACACATCACCAAATTCGTCTCCATGCGGTATTGTGGCATCGCGCCGAAATAACTCAACTCTGTCTTTGACACTGCGTGGGCTAACGGATAGGGTTGAGGAGTAAACAAGGATGTTTACAGCTAAATCAACACAACCATTACGAATATGAAACTAAGCACTATCATTATGATTGCCGCTCTTCCTGTGATTGCCGCATCGTGCAAGCCTAAGGAAACATCCACACCAGCTGCCGACGCCGCTGCTGCCGCTGAAGCGACCAAAGACGCCGCTGCAAAAGCTGTTGAAAAAACAGCTGACGCTGCTGCCACTGCCGCAGACGCGACAGCCGAAGCCGCGGCAGACGTCGCAGCAGATGCTGCCAAAGCTGCGGAAGCCGCAGCTGCTACCGCCGCAGCGGAAGCCGCCAAAGCCGCAGAAGCCGCGGCAGAAGTCGTTGCGCCTGCGGAACCAGCACCACCTGCTGAGCCTGCTGAAGGCGGCCAATAACACTGTTTTGATATTTCTAAAAACGCCCGCATTCATGTTTCATGAAGCGGGCGTTTTTTTGCATGTTGCTGAAGATGGCTTTCGCTTGCCGTTGCAAGACAAGTAGCGCAACATCCCTTTATGAACTCCGCCGAAAAAGCACAACTGCTGCGCGATTGCAAAGGTAAATCTCGCATCAGTGCACTCACGGCTTATGATTACCCGATGGCTCGTTTGCTCGATGAGGTGGATATTGATGTGCTATTAGTGGGGGATTCCCTTGGCATGGTCGTTCTCGGCTTTCCTGATACCACCCATGTCACTATGGCACATATGTTGCATCACACGGCAGCGGTCGCTCGGGCAAAGCCTCGCGCGTTGGTGCTTGGTGACCTACCGATCCATAGCTATGACAGTGCTTCGCAAGCGCTCGATTCAGCAAAACAACTAATCGACGCTGGAGCCGATGCCGTGAAACTTGAAGGCGGTATCGAACAGAGCGATACCGTTCGCGGATTGCGGGCTGCGTCGATTGAAGTCATTGGTCATATTGGTATGCTTCCCCAGCAAGTGCTCGAGCAAGGCGGCTATCGCAAAAAAGGTAAAACGCCCGCTGCGGCCGAGCAGTTGATACGCGATGCTCAAGCGCTCGAAGCGGCTGGCGTCTGCGCCATCGTGCTGGAGTCGATCGTGCCGGATGTCGCCAGACAAATCACCCAAGCGGTGGGCGTGTCCACTATCGGTATCGGCTGTGGCGAAACCACCTGCGACGGTGAGGTAGCAGTCATTACAGATCTGTTAGGCTCATTTCCTTGGTTCGTGCCGCCCTTTGCCCAGCCTGAGGCGGATCTCGCAGAGCACATCAAAAGCGCAGCGAAAGCCTATCGCCAACGCGTGTGCGGTGCTTGAGGAAAATTTTACTTTATCGCTGAGTCGGGAATTTTTCTCCCAGGAGCCAGCGGCGTATGACCTCGTCATTGCCCGTGATGTTGCCTAGCACGCGATAATTGGAACGCTCCAAAACCAGTGCCATTTCCGAACTTTCATCCACCACGCACCACGGTTGCGATCCCGATGAGTGAATGAAACGGAACTCCTGGTCTTTTACGACGACGAATCCCACATGTTTATCGAGTCCGATCAAATAAATTCCGGGTTTGCCGCGCATGGTCTCGAAGCGAAAAGTTTTGTAGGGCACCCCCACGCGAATGCGCAGTTCGTCTTGTGGCAAAAAGGTGCGGATGATTTGTTGCGAGGCCTGTTGCGCCAGTGTGTTGCGCTCGATCTCGAAATCCGCTTCTTTGAGCACGGTGGTGACGAAATAGCCGCAGGCAATTTTTCCTCCACCGGGTTCCGTCGCGGTTCCGTTAAAATCCCACGGCGTGCCTAGCCAGCAACGCATCATTTCGGGTAAGCTGTGCTCTAACAATTCACGCGCATCGGCGATGACTGCATTTTTTTCCGCAGCGCTGCCCGCGCTACGATAGAGCTTTGCGTAATGCAGGCGCCAACGCTGCAAGTCGGTACTGAGCAAGCGCCACTTGGCGGCATCGGGTGCTGGGGCTTTGTCTTTTTCCTCCGAAGGGAAAGTGCCTACCCACTGAAACCAATGCATCGCAAGGGTATCGCGTTTTTGATAAAGCGCGAGCCCCGTGCCAATTGCTAACACTAACACCAAAGCCCAGATGATCGTTCGGTAAGAACGTTTGCTGGAAACTTTGTTAGTGGGTTTTTTGGACAAAATGTGTTCCTCCCCGGCGCTCAGACCAGTTGAAATTCGCCATCGTCATCTATGCCGATCCAGCCGATGTGATGAAAGGCGCGGTAAATCGCTGGTATGATGTCCTCGGAATCATCTTCACAATGTTCAATGGTCGCTGTGCTGGTAAGCCCGTGTGCGACCTCGATGCTGATCACGGTCTCGCAACCTTCAAGGCGAATCCAATCGCCCCAATTTTTATGATCGTGAGTGGCTACCAGCTTTTGGGCTCGCAGAGCTGAAAGCACCGAGCGCAAGGTGCTCGGGTTAGCGGAGTCGGGAACTGAAACAAGAATATCCATCTCGGTTACTGTAAGAGAGGGAAAAGATTTCGCCAAGCATTCTTGTTGTAAAATCACAAAAGCCGCTGCATTGCGTGCAGCGGCTTTTGACATTACGAATACTAACTCACAAGAAATCAGTTTACAGCAACAGCAGAGGATCCAGTTTCGCCCGTGCGAATACGGATGGCTTCCTCAACGTTGGAAATAAAAACTTTACCGTCGCCAATTTTACCGGTGTTGGCGCTCTTGACAATCGCTTCTGCTACCAGAGCGGCTTGGCCGTCATCGACGATGATGTCGATTTTGACTTTAGGAAGGAAATCTACGGTATATTCGGAACCGCGATAGATTTCCGTATGGCCTTTTTGACGTCCAAAACCCTTGACCTCGGTCACGGTCATGCCTTGCACTCCCACTTCGGCAAGTGCTTCTTTGACTTCTTCGAGTTTGAACGGCTTGATGATTGCTTCAATTTTCTTCATGATTGTTCAGGTTGTATATCTTTAGTAGCAGGGACTGTGCCAAGTGGCAAATTCTTCAAAAAATAGCGTGTGGGTCATGGGTTGCAAGGGCGGACGTTGAGGTTAACTCACTAACCCTATTTCCAACTCCGCCGCAATCCAATCAGCAATCGGATCGTCTGGCAAGCCTTGATTGCGGCGTTGGCACCAATTCAGAAAAGCAGCAACGGCTACTTCTTCGGTAGTGGGTAATGTTGCACTGGACTTCAGGGTAGTTTTTGTGCGGGCCACACGAACTGGCTTCTTCTCTGCGACGGCAGTCTCGGCACTGACTTTTTTGCTTTTGGGCGTTTTCAAAGCCTTCGCAGCAGCAGTTTCGGCAACGGGCTTGGCAGTCTTGCGAGCAACCTTTGCCGTAGCCTTTGGCTTCGCTTTAGGCGTCTTGGGGGCACCGTCCGCATTAGTATTTTCTTTCATAGTCAACATAATATAAGCAATTATCGTACCAAAACGAATTTTGGAGAACTGGTGATTGATCTTGTAGCGGTATGGCGTATGATCTCGGCATGGAAGGACGCTTCGATTGGCATGAACCCTCGCATAGACAGGGTCGCGATTCGTTTTTGCCTCCGCCCGACCGCTTTGGCTCATGGATGGTGATTTCTCTGCTTGGTGCGATCGTGCTCCATATCATTCTGTTTATTTCCTTAGGTCATATCAAAATGGGCTACGGTTGGACCTTATCCGAGGAAATCCGCACGGAGCCCGTGGTCGTGCGGCCTGTGGAAGATGACCTGCCTATCGTGGAAGCGCCACCAGATCAGGAAATCCCTGTAACGCAGCCCGATCGCACAAAGCTCGTCGATGACATTGAAATCCTCGATCAGCTCAAGGATCCGGAATTAGTCATGAAGCCGGATATTACCGAGGCCTCATTCAACGTTGATATCAAAATCGAGGCACCCGCACTCGCTGGCGATCCGGCAGGGGACGTGACCGATGTCGCTAGCGCTGTGAATCTATCGCCAGAAGATCTCGAATCTCTCGGGCAGACGGAAACCTATAGCCCTGTGGTGGCCGATGGACAAATGATCGTCGATCCCGGCAGCGATGTCGCAGAGAAAGACCCCCTTGATTCGTTCATGCGCGATCTTATCAAAAAAGGCGGCGCCGGAAAAGCCGCTGATGGCAAACTCGATGGCACCTCTACGCTCGATGAAATCGCGGGTCTGCCACAAAATGTGCTCATCACCAAGACCACCATGCTGCCCGGCGACTTGCTTTTTGAATACAACAGCGCACAACTCCGCGACAGCTCAAAGATAGGCATGCAAAAAATTGCATTAGTGATGGATCTGAACCCACAACTCTACTGCTGGATCGATGGTCATACGGACTTATACGGCGGCGATGATTTTAACTTTGAACTCTCCCTGCGCCGTGCCGAGTCAGTCAAAGCGTATCTTGTCGGCATCGGCATGGATCCGAACAAGATTAAAACACGTGGCATTGGTAAAACACAACCCATCGTGCGCGAGGGTAGCCAAGAAGATCAATCGATCAATCGACGAGTGGAAATCAAAATGCGCAAGACGCCTCCCTCTGCGGAAAACTTGCGTCCGAAACCAATGCCACAACCTCCGCCGCTCAAAGCGGTACCGTTGCCGCCAGAGCCAGAGCCAGAGCCACTTAAAGCCATTCCGGTGCGCGTCAAACCGATGCGCGCATTGCCTTTACCGGAAGAAATCATTCCTGCACCGCCTACTGCTGCGCCGCCGGTGGTGGAAGAACCCCCGCCACCCCGTGCCGCCCCCGTGATCGAAGAAGCGCCACCGCGCGCTGCTCCTGTCGAAGAGGCCTTGCCCCCGCGTGCACAAGCAGTTCCCGAGTAAGTGCTAAGCCCCTTTCGCGAGTGCTAAGATCGTCTCGCGATCCTCGATAGTCCATAAAATCCAGGGATTCTGTGCTAGCATTGAGTTGGAAAATCGCAAATCCGCAGAAACCTCCGGACCCAGCCACGCGGGCTTCGCAAACTCATGAGTTTCATCGGGTAATTCGACCTCGGCCACCACCAAGCCCGCGTTCGCACCATGAAATTCATCGATTTCCCAAAGCATTCCCTCATACCATAGTTCATGCCGAGTTTTTTCGATCAAGCCCTCCAGACATAACGCTAACAACTCCCGTGCGATCGCTGCCTCTAACGGAAATTCTACTTCTGTGCGACTGATCCCTATGGTGGGCCCCTTGACCGTCATCCATGCTTCCTCATCACGCAAGCGCACTCGTACGGTGCGGTGCGGCTCTCTCGCTAGGTAGCCCTGCTTGATGGCATGTGCCTCCGAATCGTTGCGCCAATCATCCGAGCGCAGTAAAAACTTTCTCTCAATTTCTGACGCCATACAAGATATACGTTTGTATGACACAGCGCAAAACACAAGTCCAATCATCGCCTCTCGATAACTGGTATCTTTTCCATTTGCCGATTGGGAAAATGCTCTTACAATTTGTCCATGAAAAAAGCTCTCGCTCTCCTGATCGCGCTCATCAGTGCTTGGGTTCTCTTTTTGCCGTTCGACCTGCCACTTTTTTTCGATGAAGCCATCGCCCTGGTTCTATTGACAAAATCGTTGCGTTACTTGGGCTTTGATATTTCGCAATTGATTCCTTTTATCAACAGTCATAAACGATCCGCTACAGCGCCGAGTCAGAAGCCTAAGAGTGCGGACCCTGTACGTTCTGGTCCCACCATCGACGTCTAACACCGGATTCATCATTCTGCACACTGCGTATTTTTTGCGAAAGAAATAGCCGCGACTCCCGTATCGAAAACAACTCATGAGCGATTCCACTCCTGCCACAAAATCTCGGAAACCGATTTTTCTCACTCTCTTAGGCATCGCCACCTGCGCTGGGATGCTCTCCATGCCTGTCATTGCAGGCCCGCCTAATGGCGAAGCCATGCCAGACATGATGCGCTTCCTGGGACGCTTTCACCCGGTCATTTTGCATTTGCCCATCGGTATTCTGACACTGGCCTTGTTGATGGAATTTGGTTCGCTTTTCACACGCAATGCCGCTTCCACGCGTGGCATCATGTTTTTCGCCGCTGCCACTTCCGTAATCGCGGTGATCGCTGGATTTTTGCTGTTTCAAAGTGATCTCGAAGCAGATGTGACCGATCGTAGCATCCGCCACCTGTGGGGTGGGATCGCCTTTTCCTGCGTGACGATTCTCGCCTACATCGTTAAGTCTTGGACCGATGCGGGTGCCTCCGCCGCATGGTTTTATCGATTTTTGTTAATATGCAGTGCCGGGGTGATGGGCTTTGCCAGTCACGATGGTGCTTCCATGGTGCACGGTGCGGATTACCTTAGCAAGTATGCACCCCCGGCGCTGAAGCCCCTGCTCGGTGGTAAGGTCGAAGAACCCAAAGATCCTGCCGCAGTTGCTGATCCACTTGTCTATGAATCGATCGTCGCCCCGATGATGGAGGAAAAGTGCTGGAAGTGCCACAATGTGGAAAAAATCAAAGGCAAGTTTCGCATGGATAGCTACGAACTGCTCTTGAAAGGCGGTGCAGATGGTGCCGGATTCGTTGCTGGTGATGCCTCTAAGAGCAACATCGTCATTCGCTGCGAGCTGCCCATCGATGATGATGAGCGCATGCCGCCCGATGAAAAACCCGGTCTCACCGAAGAACAACTCACCGTCATCAAATGGTGGATCAATGCCGGTGCGTCGAATACCGTGAAGCTCAGCGAAGCGAATGCTCCTGCGGAAGTCGCCGCAATTATCGCCAAACAAGCACCCGTCGTGAAAACAACTGCTGCTGCCGAAACGCCAGCCGTTGCTCCTGCTGCGAACGACAAACAACGCGATGATCTCAAAGCCGCTGTCACCACGGTGCAGAAAACTTTCCCTGGTGCCGTGCAATTTGAATCGCAAGCCTCCACGGGTTTGACCTTCACCGCTGTCAGCATGCGGGGCAAGTTCAACGATGATGATACCGCCAAGCTAGGCCCCGTCATTCCTAGTCTCGTATCCGCCGATTTCTCCGCCTCTCTGATCACCGATAAGTCGCTTGTGCTACTCTCATCCGCCAGTGGACTGCGCACCCTGCGTTTGTCAGAAACCCCGATCACCGATGCGGGACTGGATACTATCGCAAAAATGGCTTCGCTCGAATCACTCAACATCTACGGCACGCAGATCACCGATGCCGGACTGCAAAAACTCTCTGCTCTGCCACAACTGAAACGCCTCTACGTTTGGCGCAGCAAAGTCACGCCCGCTGGTGTGGAAGAGCTGAAAAAGAAACTGCCGCAGTGCGTGATTGAGATGGGAATTTAATTCTCTGCGTTTATCGAGCCAGATGTTTCCGTGCGATGTCTCTCGCTTTGGTGATTTCCTCAGGCGTGAGCGCATAGCCTTGTTTGGCACCGCCCATCAATCGACCTATCGGAGAAACTTCCGTGCGGTCGGGATGCGATAGGCCGAGATTGTGCCCAAGCTCATGAGCGATGGTGCGCGCTAAGGATCCGACTTTCATCGGTTCCGGTTCCACGAGCAAGGTGCGCACGGGTGGCTTTTTGCCCTGCGAAGCTTTATCCGACCACACACCAACAACCGCGTGTGTGCCTTCCATGCGAGCATAGCCCTGATAGGTGCGACCGATGTAGGGAAGCAAATAGACATTCAAAGCGGTAAGGTGGCGCTGTGCCGGATCGAGCAAAGTCTCGATGTTTTTCGTGCGATGATTCATGCCGCCAGTTTTCTCCGCTTCCCGAGTTGCATTTTGAATGCTCTCCACGAGTTCGGCGAAGTTCGCTGCTTTTAGCAATGGTTCCTCGGCGGCCCTCTCCACGGAAAACTGAATATTGGCTTGTTTCCAAATGCGGTTCACCTCGGCAATCACTGGACCAGTGATGTCATTCGGCTTGACCCAAACATCCATCACTTGGTCTTTTACTTTCATCGTTGCCCCCTGGGTGAGATGAAAGCGCACCGGCACTGTGAGAATTGCATCATCCGCAGCCGCGAATCCGAGGCAGCAAATAGTAGCGAGGTGGAGAAAAAAAAGTTTCACGACAACAGCTCTACAATAAGTGCCTTAGACGCAGCGAGTTTAATTTTTCCCACATCGAATGCGCTTATTTCTGCTGAGCCACAACGCGATCTTGACAAAACTGCATTTGCGTACAACATCTTGTCCAAGATGAAAGCTCTCACCTATTCTGCTGCCAGAGAAAATCTAGCCTCTACCATGGATCGTGTTTGCGAAGATCACGATCCGGTAATCATCACGCGTAACCGCAACCAATCGGTGGTCATGATGTCGTTGGAAGATTATCAATCACTCGAAGAGACCGCCTACCTACTTCGCGCTCCCGCTAACGCAAGACGACTGCTAGAATCAATCGCCGAGTTGAAAAAAGCGAAAGGGGTGAAGAAATCGCTAGCCGAGTTAGGTTCATGAGCATTCAGTTTTCTACCGCTGCCTGGGAGGACTACCTCTATTGGCAGAGCACTGATAAAAAAATGCTCAAAAAAATCAACGAACTACTGAAGGACATCGCTCGCAACCCACATGAAGGGATTGGAAAACCAGAACCATTGAAACATGCACTGAGTGGTTTTTGGTCAAGACGCATTTCAGAAGAACATCGACTCGTATATCAAGTGGAAGGTAAGGTTATTAAGGTGGCTCAAGCTCGGTATCATTACGACAACGGCTAATATACCAATCATGTTCCTCAATTTTGACGCTACTTTAACAACGATGAATAGTCCCACACAAAGCACACCGGGAGGATGTCTCATTGGCACGCTTGCACTCTTGCCCGGCGGGGTGGCGTTGCTTGGATTAATCGGACTCGTAAAATGGTTCCTGTTGCCCGTGGCACAACGTCACATCGATGATCGTTTTTGGATCGTAACGGCAGCCGTATTGTTGGGAACAGCACTTGCTGCTGTGTTGATCTATTTCTCGATCAAATGTCTCCGGGCCACTAATTTTCATCGTTACGACTCTCGCGATCCTGACCGTACCAATTTGAAATGGTAACATCGCTCTTCACGCTTTTCCTTGTCTTCGCTGCCCTCTTTGCTAGCGTCCGAACATATTCATGAAACGATTGACCATCACCAAGACGCCGAAATGTTATGTGGGCGGAGCTTTCATTCGTTCGGAGAGTGGGCGAGTGGCGCCGTGGCATGATCACGGTGGTGAGTTCTTTGCGCACATGCCCGAGTGCAGTCGCAAGGACTTGCGCAATGCGGTCGAGGCTGCTGCTAAAGCGGGCAGCGGATGGGCGAAACGCAGTGGCTACAATCGGGGACAAATTCTCTATCGTCTCGCCGAAATGGTAGAGGCACGCCATGAGGAAATGTCCGCCGCTCTCATGCTCGATGGGCGCTCACTAAAAGACGCGCAGCGCGAGGTCAGTGCTGCAATTGATCGCATGGTGCATTACGCGGGCTGGACGGATAAATACGAGGCTTTGCTCGGTAGTGTGAATCCCGTGGCTTCGGCGCATTTTAATTTCACTGTCACCGAACCGATGGGAGTGGTCGGCGTGATCGCACCCGATGAAGCGCCCTTGCTGGCATTGATGACCTTGATTTTGCCGATTATCACGAGTGGTAATGCAGTGGTGGCGTTGGCTTCGCCCACGCATCCGTATCCAGCGATTTTGTTAGGCGAAATGCTGGCGACATGTGATCTACCCGGCGGTGTAATCAATCTTCTCTGTGGCCAACGTGCGGAATTGATTCCAACCTTCGGCACTCACGAGCAAATCCGTGGCGTCAGCGCGGTGCTCGCCGCCGAGGAACGACGGGTGCTCGAACTCGGTGCTGCGGAAAGCGTCAAACGCGTAAAAGTTTTGCCCACCGATGCTGCCATCGATTGGCACAACGAAGCGCATCAAGGTCTTGAGTGGATTAATGCTTTTCTCGAGTGCAAAACCACGTGGCATCCGGTGGGTGTGTAAGGGAAAGGAGCACAGGCGTCTCGCCTGTGTCTGCATTTGAGTTCACAGGCAAGATGCCTGCGCTCCTTTCCGTTAAAAATTACTACGAATGTAGTAATTTACAGCGCATCTGCAATTTTTAAACCATCGAGCGCGGCGCTGACGATACCACCCGCGTAGCCCGCGCCTTCGCCACAGGGGAAAAAGCGGGCGAGTTGCGGGTGTTGCAGTGTCGCTTCATCGCGCGGGATGCGCACGGGTGAGCTTGTGCGGGTCTCGAAGCCTAACAGCAATCCATCTTGACCCGTGTAGCCGCGGATTTGATTGCCGAACAATCTTAGGCCCGTGCGCATGCGTTTCATCATGAAGGCGGGCATCAGTTCGTGCAGCGGGGCAGAGGTCGCGCCGGGGAAGTAGCTCATTGCCGGGAGTGACGAGGAAATTTTCCCGCTGAGGAAATCGACAACTCGTTGCCCTGGGGCTTTTTGACCACCACCGCCGGATTGTTTGGCGACGCGTTCGAGATTTTTTTGAAACGCGATGCCGGATAACACTCCGTGTTCTTTGATGAAATCTTCGGTGTCTTCTGGCTCCACGGTGACGACCATGCCGCTGTTCGCAAAAGGCGAATCACGTCGGGCGAGGCTCATGCCGTTGACCACTACTTCATCATTTTCCGTGGCCGCGGGCACGATCCAACCACCGGGGCACATGCAGAAGCTGTGCACGCCACGGTCTTCGATTTTCGTCGCCAAACGATAGCGCGCGGCAGGGAGCAATCGCGGACGTTCTTCACCGCGCGGGATATGATACTGCACTTGATCAATCAACGCCTGTGGGTGCTCGATGCGCACGCCGACAGCGAACGCTTTTTTCTCCATCAGCAAATTCTTCGTTTGGAGAAGTTGATAGATGTCGCGCGCGGAGTGGCCAGTGGCGAGGATGACGGAGTCGGCTTCAAAGCTGCGACCATCCACACAAACCACGCCGCGAATCATGCCATGCTCGATGATGAGATCGCTGACCTTACTTTGAAAATGCACTTCTCCCCCCGCAGAGATGACCGAGTGGCGGATGGCCTTCACTACATTCGGCAATAGGTTCGAGCCTATGTGCGGATGGGCATCGGTAAGGATTTTTTCCGGTGCGCCATGAGCGACGAGGATTTCATAAATCGTCGCCACCGGTCCGCGTTTCGTGGCGCGGGTATAGAGCTTGCCATCAGAAAACGTGCCGGCACCACCTTCGCCGAAACAGTAGTTCGAGTCCTCGATCACTCGGCCTTCTCGTAGGAGCGGCGCGAGGTCGAAACGTCGGGCGCTGGCATCCTTGCCGCGCTCTAACACAATCGGACGAATGCCACGTTCCAGACAACGTAAGGCTGCAAACATTCCCGCGGGTCCGAAACCCACAATCAAAACGCTCGGTGCGTTGGCGGATAAGGGCGCACAGGTCCAAGCCGGATGCTCATCGGGTGGTAGTGGTGCATCGATGCCTAACTCTAAGCGAAGTTGCACTTTAATGGTGCGTTGGCGGGCATCGATCGAATGTTTTCTAAGCTTGATCGACAACAAACGTGCCGGAGCGATGTCGAGTTTTTTCGCCACCGCTGAGCGCCAAGCCGCCTCATCCTCCGACTGCGCCAGAGGCAAAATAATATCCACGGTTTCAACCATACCAGCCACGCCCGAATCAATCAGGCAACAAAGCAATTGCAAAGCAGATTCGATTTAGGGACGACTCCGCCACGGCTCACTTCAACTTCTCCCACTCCGCTTCGCTCACCGCGTCTTTTTGATCCTCCATGATGATTTTCCATTCGCCGTTTTGTTTAATCAATAGCGCCTCCATTTGGATATATTCGACTTTGGCGGGTTCGCCGGGAACTTCTAATGAATAACGGAACATGCCGATTTCGTGGGCCGTTGTGGCATCGCCGATGCGTCGTGAAAAACGAAAGTCCACGCTGTTTTTGGTTTTTCCCTCGCGTGTGAGGTCGAATTCTTTTTCCCAGCGTTTGAGTGCGACGCTGAGTGGTTGACTATATTGTTTGGTGCCGCTGACCAGAATGCCGAGCTCGTGGCAGGTATCGGAATAGCTGACGAAATCTCCTTCTTTCACCGCCTTGGAAACTTTCGCCCAGTAGGCATCGAGCTCGGTGCGGCGGGCGACATCTTCGGCGGCGAGCGAAGTCACGCGGAATGCTCGGATCGCGATGGGGCCGTGATCTCCTTGGATCGCGATGGGTCCCTTGGGAGTATCGGCTACTAGGGGGTTGGAGCGCGTGGGTCCGGGGACGCTGAAGTTTTCTTGCACTAACACGCCATTGACGAGAACTTTTTCAAACACCGGAGCAGTAATTTGTTTTCCGGCGGCATCATACTTCGGCGCGCGGAAGGTGATGTCGAGTGTCTGCCATTCGCCGGGAGCTTTGGCGGCATTGCCTTTCGGTGCGGAGCCGCCGAAGCCGTCTTGTTTGCCTTTGTTGTTAGGGTCCCAGCTTTGATAGATGCCACCGAGGTCGTCATAGCTCAACTCAGCCACGCCAAAGCTATCGAAAATTTGCACCTCGTAACGCCCCATGAGATAGACACCGGCGTTCGATTCTTTCGGCACCATGAATTCCAGCTCCACACGCACATCGCCATACTCGGCCTTGGTCATGAGGTAGGGGATTTTGGTGTCCTTGGTGGGGCCATTGACGAGAATTTTCCCCGTGCCTTTGGTCGTGATTTCCATTTTTTCGGGAATCGCCGCGACCTCTGCCACGCCCTGCCAAGAAGTCACCGGACGAAAAGCATCGAGCCCGTTCTGTTTCAGCAAGTCATCTGCGGTGGCAGAGCTGATGCAGGCGAGTGGTAGAAAAATCAGGCGTGATACAAATTTCATCATGCCGCGAGATTACCGTTCGCCCGTTCACAATCAAGCATCGATTCAGCGTGGTAGAGTGCCGCCGTTCAGATGCCACAGTGCTCCATTGAGTGCCGACGCAAACGTCACCCACAAGAGATATGGCAGCATCAACCAGCCGGCACGGCGGTCGATGCGCCAAAACGAAACGGTCAGCCACACGATCATAGCCCACAGGATCACAATGTCGATCAGCGCTAGATCTGCCCGACCCCAGTAGAAAAACAAAGCACTCCATAGCGATTGGAAAATGAGATGAACTAGGTAGATCACCACAACGCGATTCACCCCCGAACGCCGCCATACCAACCACACCGCGATGGCCATAAGGCAATACAGCAGCGTCCACACCGGTCCAAACAAATAGGAAGGGGGTGCCCATGACGGCTGCACGATCTTGGTATAAATCACGGGCGCATTTTGCGAAGACAGAATCCCCACGATGGCCGCCAGCCAAGTCACAGCAAAAAAGAACACAAGGGCCAGCAGCGATTTGCTGCGAGAGGGAAGGGGAGTCATGGCAGTAAGCTACGTCCGCGTTTGGATAGGTCAAGTGCTACCACAAGCGCCGACGGACTCACGAACTCCCTTGCCAATCCCGACGAATCGTGATTGTTTCCCTGCCCCATTTATGAACGCCGCCGAGATCCGCCAGAGCTTCCTTGATTTCTTTCGCGAGAAACAGCACACCATCGTACCTTCCGCCTCGCTGCTGCCGCAGTCGCCGGGATTGCTCTTCACTAACGCGGGCATGAATCCCTTTGTGCCGTATTTTCTCGGCGTGGAAAAAGCGCCCTACGATCCGCCACGCGCCGCGGATACGCAGAAATGCATCCGCGCCGGTGGCAAGCACAACGACCTCGAGGATGTCGGCTACGATACCTATCATCACACGTTTTTTGAAATGCTCGGCAATTGGTCGTTTGGCAATTATTTCAAAAAAGAAGCGATCCAGTGGGCTTGGGAATTGGTCGTCGAGCGCTGGGGTCTGCCCGCGCATCGATTGCACGCATCGGTGTACGCGCCGAAACCCGGCGATCCGAGTGCCTTCGACCAAGAAGCCTACGATATCTGGGCCGCGCTGTTTCTCTCGAAAGGCTGCGACCCCGCCGTGCAGATCGTCAATGGCAACGTCAAGGACAACTTCTGGATGATGGGCGAGACCGGTCCCTGCGGTCCGTGCTCGGAATTGCACGTCAATCTCACTCCCGAAGGCGATCCGCAAACGGGTCGCCATTTGGTCAACAACGACTCCGATCTCTGCATCGAAATCTGGAACCTCGTCTTCATTCAATACAACGCCGAAGCCGATGGCAGCTTCCGCGAACTGCCTGCAAAACACGTTGATACCGGCATGGGCTTTGAGCGCGCCTGCTCGATTATCCAAGGCACCAAAGGCTTCACGGATTTTACGGTCAAGCCGTCGAACTACGCGACCGATGTCTTCACGCCGATCTTTCGCAAGCTCGAAGAACTCAGCGGAAAAACTTACGTCAATATCTATCCAGCGCTCGGTGCCGACCGCTCGGCCTTCACCGAGGAAATGAAAACCGCGATCGCCTTCCGCGTGATCGCCGACCACCTGCGCACGCTGAGTTTTTCCATCGCCGATGGCATTATGCCGGGGAATAACGGTCGCAATTATGTCTTGCGCAGAATTTTACGACGAGCCGTGCGCTATGGCCGTCAGCTCGGTTTCTCGGGCGACAAACCGTTTTTCGGTGCGCTAGTGGAAACACTCGTCGGTGAAATGGGCGGCGTGTTTTCTGAGCTGAAAGCAAGAGAAGCCACCGTGCGCGCGACACTTGAACAAGAAGAGTCAAGCTTCAATCAGACGCTGGATCGTGGATTGAAGCGTTTGGACGAGGCTATGATCGGTTTAGGTCAACAAAATCTATCGGGTGACATCGCTTTTGAACTTTACGACACCTTTGGCTTTCCCATCGACCTCACGGAACTAATTTGCGCTGAGCGTGGATTGAAAGTGGATATGCCACGTTTTGAACAACTCATGCTCGAACAACAAGAGCGCTCACGAGCTGCTCAAAAATCAACTGTTGTCCGCGCTCTCGATATCTCCACTGAAGCTGTTACCGAATTCGTCGGCTTCGATGCCGATTTAGTCGAAGCAACAATACTCGAAATCCACCCGCAAGAAGACGCGCTCTTTGTCATCACCGACAAAACACCGTTCTACGCCGAAATGGGCGGCCAGGCTGGTGATACCGGCACCGTGAACGGCATCCCCGTCACCGGCGTCCAACAAATCGGCAAAGCCCGCGCTCTGATCATTCAACAATCAGAAATCGACAATCATCAATCGTCAATTCAACCCGGCGAAAAGGTCACCCTCCAGCTCGACACCACACGCCGCCGACCCATCGAAGCCCACCACAGCGCCACGCACCTGCTTCACTGGGCGCTTCACGAAGTCGTTTCCCAGGACGCCGCGCAACAAGGCTCTTCCGTCGATGAAAATCGCCTGCGTTTCGACTTCAACAGCGCCGCCGTCACGCCCGAGCAACTCGCTGCGATGGAAGAAAAAGTCAACGCAGCGATCAAGGCCGACGACTCCGTTTCCTGGACGGAAGTGAAACACGCCGATATCAAAGGCCGCGCCGACATCATGCAATTTTTCGGCGACAAGTATGGCGACATCGTCCGCGTCGTGCAGATCGGTGGCGAATCGAACCAATTAAACGGTTATTCCCAAGAACTTTGCGGCGGCACCCACGTGCGTCGCACCAGCGAGCTTGGGCTTTTCAAAATCAAGTCTGAGGGAGCCATCGCATCCGGCGTCCGACGCATCGAAGCCGTTTGCGGTGATGCCGCTTGGGCCTATCTCAATGAGTCAGTCGAAAAATGGGATCACGAGCTCAAAGCCGCGCGCGCCAAGCTTCATGCCGCGAACGAGAAACTCACCGCCCTTGGCGAAGCCGCCGTTGTCGTCAATGACTTCCCGCACATCATGGGCGCGATGCTCGCCGAGCGCGCTGACATTGCACAGATCAACGCCACCTTCGCCCATGCGCAACGCACGCTCGAGGAAACGCAACAGGGTGCGATCGAAGCCGAAAAACGTCTGAAGAAAATCCAGTCGTCACAGGCCGCAAAGCTCGCCGATGAAGCCTTGGCGGAACGCATTGCTGCGGGAACTCCGATTGCTTTGTCTTTCGATGCCGATGCTTCTGTAGTACAAGAACTTCTCAACGGTTTGAAAAAACGTCAATTCGCTGAAGCCGCCGCATTGCTCGTCGATGACGGTGAAAAACTTCATCTCGCGACCTATTGCGGCGTGAATGCAAAGGCAGCAGGAAAAGCAGCGGGCGTTCTTCTGCAACAGCTCACCGCCATCGGTGGTGGTAAGGGCGGCGGCAATGCCGACATGGCGCGTGGCGCAGTGGGGGATCGTTCCCTCCGCGGCGAGATCGAAGCTACGAT
Organism: Akkermansia muciniphila; assembly: GCA_945890645.1. Lineage (GTDB taxonomy): Bacteria > Verrucomicrobiota > Verrucomicrobiia > Verrucomicrobiales > Akkermansiaceae > UBA956. The sequence goes on along the minus strand of CAMDCV010000014.1, from coordinate 15,278 downwards.
GAATTTAGTAATTTTCTGATACCATGACCGCGCTCGCCGACATCGCCCGTTTCCTCGACAGCGAACTTCGCATCGCTGAGATACCCGACTACAGCGGCGCGGTGAATGGTTTGCAGTTGCAGAACGATGGCAATGTCACTCGCGTGGCATCAGCTGTCGATGCCTCACTGCCCGTGATCCGCAAAGCCATCGCGGCGGGGGCGGACTTGTTAGTCGTGCATCACGGCATGTTTTGGCAGGGCGCACAGCCCTTGACCGGAGCATTTTATAAAAAAATTCACGAGGCGATGAAAGCGAACCTCGCCATCTACAGCGCGCACCTGCCGCTCGATGTCCATCCGCAATGGGGCAATAATTTTTTACTCGCCGAAGCGATTGGCATGACTCCCACCGGGACCTTTCTTCCTTATAAAGGCCAAGCTGTTGGCTTGACCGGAGAAATCGATGTGACACGTGAGGAACTCCAGCAACGCCTCCAAGCAGCTGTCGACGGGCCTGTGTTGATTTGTCCCGCGGGTCAGGAACAAATCCGCAGCATCGGTCTTTGTACTGGGGGCGCAGGCAGTGAGGTCGCAGCCGCAGCAGGATTGGACGCTTTCATTTCCGGCGAAGGGCCGCACTGGAGCTATGCGATGGCGGAAGAAATGGGCGTCAATCTCTTCCTTGCTGGCCACTACGCGACGGAAACTTTCGGCGTTAGGAAGCTCGGTGAGGTGCTAGCCGCGTGCTTCGGCATCGAGGTATTGTTCCTCGATCATCCTACTGGCCTTTAAATCCAATTAAAAATACCAAGTACATTGATGAGAAAATTTCGTCACAATCCTTGGATAAATATAAAAAAAATCTTGCCATTGGCTTGATTCTTGCATATTTTTCAGATCGTCAGCGCGGGCATAGCTTAGTGGTAAAGCGCTATCCTTCCAAGTTAGACATGCGGGTTCGATTCCCGCTGCCCGCTCCAAGTTTCAATTATATCGTCCCTCAATTCTCCTCTCAACCAACTAAAAACATGAAAACTACTTTGAAATTCGCCGTCATGGCTGCCCTTAGCACAGGCGCTCTCTTCGCTGAGAAATCAGCGCCTGTCGACTGCTCAAAGCTTTCGATCTCTCTCAAGGAGGAAATCTCCGCCAACCAGTCGCTCGTCCTTCAAATCGTCGAACGTGCGGTGCTTACTAATCCATCTTGCGCTTGCGAGATTGTGAAAGCATCCATCCAAGCAACCAAAGCTGACAACAAGTTGATTGCCTCGATCGTGGAAGTTGTGGGCGTTGCTGCTCCTGAACAATTGCGCTTGGCTGCTCAGTGCGCTGTCGCAGTGGCTCCTGAAGCGCTCGAAGACGTGCAAGCCGTATTGGCTAAATTGGATCCCGGCACTGGCGACGGTGTGGTGGAATCAGAAAAAGGCGGCGTTGACAAAGGCGGCATCGCCAAAGAAAAAACTCCCAACCCTCTGGATTTCCCGCTTGCCGATGGTCCACAAGGCGTGGGTTTCAGTCCTAACTCTCCCGGCGGCTTTGGCGGTCCTGGTGGTTTTGGTTTCTACCAGCCACCAACGATTGGCTCCAATCCCGGCACTGACAACGATCTGCCACAACCATAATCACCTTATTCACCCCTCTCTCGATGAAAATATCTGCAGCATCCACTATCGTCAGCCTTGCATTGCTTGGTTCCGCCACGGCTCAAAACCTTTATTATGTTGGCCAAGAAGCCCAAGAAAGCATTCCGCTGACTTGGAATGTCGGCGCCAATGTCGTATGGGATAACAACGTTAACCCTTCGGCGCTTCCTGGTGACTTGGGTTACGAGCAAGAGCAATGGAGTATCAATCCCTACGTTGAGGCTAACCTCACCACCATTACCCCGCAGTCCTCACTGAATTTCTACAGCCGCGTCGGTGCCAACTTCTATTTCGATGATATGGAAGCGCAAGGATCGGATGAATTAACTCCTAACATCAAACTCGGAGTTGATTACAGTCACAGTTTCAGTGAGCGCCTCCGTTTCAGCAGTCGCAACTATCTCACCTATGAAATGGAACCAGAATATGCTTACGGTCTTTCTACCGACCGCGGCATTGACCCTTACTTTTATTACAGCACAGATAACTCCATCGGTTACCGTTGGACAGAGCGCGTAGGATCCTACACTGGTCTTGCTTTCACGGGTTACTTGGATGACACCGGCTACGCGGACCGCAGTTCATGGGCGATCTACCATCAAATGCGTTATCAGCTTACCCAGCGCGCCGTCTGGACGGGCATGTATCGTTTTGAACAATGGTCTGGTGATGCAAGTGATAGCACAAACCACTTCCTCACAACGGGTATTGAATACCGTATGTCACAAAACTCCGTATTTGTGGGCAACGTCGGTGTTCAGATCCGCGATGTGGATGATGGAGACAGCTCGACTTCTCCTTATCTTGACGCCTCGATCCGCACGAATATTAATAGCAGATTTAGCGTTCGCGGCTTTGCTCGTTACAGCATGGAAGATTATGACAGCATTCAATTCATTGGAGCTACTCCGTATGAATACAGCGACCAACAAGTGTTCCGTTTAGGCGTCACTGGTGATTACAAACTCTCTCCTCGTCTGACCGGTTACGGTGGCGTTGATTTTGTGCACACTGCCTATGACAGCGGCTTTGAAATCGGCGGACCCGCCACGGATGATGGACGCGCTAGCGATCTGATGAATGTTTACATTGGTCTGCGTGCCAAATTTACGGATCAACTTTCCGGTCAGTGCAGCATCAACTACACAGATTCCGTATCTGATTTCGAAAGAGATGACTACGACCGTTTGCGCTTGAGCGCAGGTGTGAACTACTCGTTCTAATCGCTATAGCATTACCCGTTTTAAAACTCCCGCAACGTTCGACGCTGCGGGAGTTTTGTTTTTGTGCATGATCTATTCTGATCAAGAGCTTTTGATGCACTGCTCAGCCATGCAAAATTTCACGATTTTATGATTACGCCTGCTCCTTTCTCGGAACAAAAATCAGCAACACCATGTACCTGCCGAAGTGGCATACTGTATGTCGGGGTAATCCTGATCACCTGGTTCATGGCAGTTGTCGCGACGGGAGTCATTACTTATGTGATGCCGAAAAAATTTGAGAGCAAGGCGGTGATACAAGTAAAAAGTTCTTTTCGTGTGGGCACTGCTCTGGGTCATGACTCCTTGATGGCCCCATTGAATACACCCCAGCATTTTACTACTTCCGAGTTTGAAGTGATGCGTGCGCAGTTGACATTAAAAATAGTGGTGCAGCGACTGAATCTCACTGCGCTCTGGGGAGTTACAGAAGATGAAGCCATCAATCTGCTGCGGACTATGATTACTACGCAGAATATTCGGGGTACAGATCTCATCGAGATCAGAGTCAGGCATACTGATCCAGTGGTAACCCGAGATGTAGCCAAGGGAGTTTATGAAGCCTACAAAAAGCGCCGCGAAGATAAAGTGCGCTCGATTGCCGAAGAAGGCATGAGAGAACTGGAAAAAGCCATTCTAGACCAATCGGACGTTGTAGAGGAAAAACGCAAACAGCGCGATAATCTCCTTCGCCGAAACCCAACCATGATACCCGAAAGCACGACTGTTCCTACCAATATGGAGCAGATGCAACAAATTCGTGATCAAGAGAGGTCTAGCGCCGTTACGGCTCTGGCGGAATTGGATACTCTGATTAAGATGATTGACTCTCTCGGTCCGCAAGAAGCGCTCAGCTATGTGGCGAATCTTGCGTCGGCAGGGGATGATTTTAAGCTAGCTTATCAAGAATATCAGCAACAAGAGCAGTTGCTCGCGGGTATGACTGTGGAAGGAGATCAGAGCGAACGAATAGCACAACAAGCGAAAGTAGAGAGTTTGAAAGCACTTTCAACGAGCAATTTGGCATCCTTCAAAGACTCGCTAAAGCTGACTCGCGACAGCAAAGCCGCGGCGCTTGCGGATCTCGAAAAACATCTCACGGAGACGAAAGAAGCAGCGGTAAATCAGGTAATTCTGATGAACAGCATACAGGGCGTGCAAAAGGAGTTTGAAACTAAACAAGCCATGCTCGACCGCATGTCCGAAAGATTGGCCATGGAACGGATCAATCTCAAACAACCGATGGAGCTTGTGGTGCTGCATGAAGAGCCCGTCGTTGCATTCGATCCTTACAGCCCGAACGTTTCACTGAACATGTTTATTGGAGCGTTAGCAGGATTGGCACTGGGATTGCTTATAGCGCTCATGATGCGACTGTTTCAAGGCCGCTGCAAACGGTGTTCAGGGGCTTGAATACCACTAAATTCATCATTTTCGTCACCTAAATTTATCACCCATGCAGACTTTTTCATTGCCGCGGACTTACTTCGTGATTACATTCATCGGGCAAAGTCCTTTACTGAAAATCAAATTCTGACTTCCAATCTTTTACTCTCCCTTTTATGCAAACTCCTCAGTCCAACAACGAAACTGTACTTCACGCCGTCGATTACTGGCAAGTCATTAAAAATCGCTACGGCGTGATTTTGATGACTCTATTACTGGTATTCATGACGGCAGCAGTCATTACATACGTGATGCCTAAGAAATTTTCGAGTAAAGCGGTGGTTCAGGTAAAAGCATCGAATCGTGTCGGCACGGCCTTAGGTGACGGCACCGTGGGTGCTCAGCAAATGACTCCCCAGTTCTTTGCTACGGAGTTTGAGGTGATTCGTTCGCAGCTTACTTTAAAGTATGTTGTCCAAGCACTGAATCTCATGACCCGCTGGAGTTTGACCGAAGAAGAGGCTCTCGGCACTTTGCGTGGCATTGTCGACGCGCAAAACATTCGAGGCACTGACTTGATCGAAATCACGGTGAAGCACACGGGTCCTGAAGACGCTCGCGATGTCGCCAAGGAGGTTTATGAAGCCTACAAAAAGCGCCGCGAAGATAAAGAGCGTTCGATTGCCGAAGAAGGCATGAAAGAATTGGAAAAAGCGGTTCTAGACCAATCGGACGTGGTGGAAGAAAAACGCAAGCAACGCGACAACCTCCTGCGCCAAGCTCCTGTAATGATTCGCGATATGATCACTGGCGTCAATGGTGCCACTGGTATCCAAAGCATGCAATCCATGTTGGAGTCGCAAGTAGAGACCTCCACCACTGCGCTTTCAGAGCTCGATACGATGATCGCATCGATCAACAATCTTAATGCCGAAGAAGTGATCCGCTATGCCGCTAATTTGGATGCGGCAGGGCAGGACTTGAAAACGCTCTATCCACAATACCAAGAACAGGAACGCCTCCTCAAAGGCATGCAGGTTCAAGGTCTGGGTCCGAATCACCCAACTGTAAAATCGCAAAAAGGAAATGTGGAAAGTCTCTACAAACAACTCCAAGCGAGTGTTGTTTCTTTTCGAGATTCTCTCGGTATCAAACGTGAAGCCAAGGTTGCCGAACTGGATGACCTGAAAAAACGCCTTGCAGAAATCAAGGAGTTAGGAATCACCAATGTGATCAAAATGACCACAATCCAAGGGGTACAAAAAGAATTCGAAACCCAACAGGAAATGCTCGACCGCATGCGCGAAAAACTCGCGATGGATCGCATCAACCTGAAGCAACCTCAAAACATCATTGAGCTGCACGAAGAGCCATTGGTGGCTCAATTTCCATCTAGCCCGAACGTAACGCTGAACTTGATTCTCGGTGCTGTCGTTGGTCTCATTTTCGGCATCGGTATTGCCTTCTTCCTCGAATACCTCGACACCTCAGTGAAGACTTTGGAAGACGTCGAACGCTACTTGCAAGTGCCCGTTCTGGCGGTGATTCCGAAAGAGGTCGGTGTGTTGCACAAACAAAGCGGCATGAGCCCCGATGCAGAGGCCTACAGGATTTTGCGAACGAACATCGAGTTCAATCGTAAAAATCCCGAGGACAACGCGCTTACCGTGGTATCCGGTGGTGCTGGCGAAGGTAAATCGACTACTCTGGTCAACCTTGCATACATCTGCGCCCAGGGCGGCTATACCACACTGATGATCGACGCCGACCTTCGTCGTCCTCGTCTTCACACCTTCTTTGACATCAACAACTCGGTGGGTCTTACCAACTACCTGACCACGGAACTGATGCTGGAAGATGTCATCCTACAAACTCCTGTAGACAACTTGTTCTTCATGCCATCGGGCATTCTTCCTTCCGACGCCGCAGGCATTTTGAACTCGCGTCGCATGTCGGAACTGATTCAAGACGTCAAACAGCGCTTCGACCTCATCCTCGTTGACTCGCCGCCCATCCTTGGTGTTAGCGATGCCTCGGTGCTCGCCAGTGAAGTGGACCTCACAATCATCGTGGTCCAACATCGCAAGCTGCCACGAAACATGCTCATGCGTGTGAAACAGTCGGTGGAAAATGTTGGTGGCAACATCATTGGTGTGGTGCTTAACAACGTCGATGTCCGCAGCGATAGCCAGTATCAGTATTACACCAGCTATTACACTTACTACGCTCCTGCGGAAACTCAGGTGGCACAACCGCGCTCGGGAGCGAAAGCAGGCCCGCGTGCCGCCCAACCATCGATCCCTTCTGGATCACCTACGGATGATGGTCTCTATTGATTTATTGCCTTACTACCCCTAACTTAAAATTATTATGAAAAATCGTATTACAATCATATTGGCATTTTTGACATTTGCCCTATTTAGCCCCTGTTTCGCCCAAATCGTGGCGGGCCGTGGCATCGAAATCCGCGTTCAAGGCGTCCCTCCCGAGGAAAAGGGGCGTATTGATGGACCTTATTCCGTATCCACTTCCGGCACCGTCCGCATGCCTCTGATTGAGGGCGAAGTCAGCGTAGCTGGCATGAGCACAAACGCCGCCGCTGCGAAGTTGGAGGCGATCTACAGAAACGCCGGAATTTATTCCAATGCTACCTTTCAAATTAGCGCATCGGGCGCGGATGCGATTCGTCAGGATATGGTTACGGTCAGCGGCTTCGTTCGTTCTCCAGGGCCGAAACCATACACTCCCGGCTTAACGCTATACCAAGCTGTCGCCGCCGCGGGTGGACAAAATGAATTCGGCAATTTAAGACGGGTTCTCTTGATGCGAGGCAAATCGAGTCGTGTGTATGACCTCAATAATATGCAAGATCGTAATATTCTGCTGCAACGAGATGACACCATCGAAGTGCCGGAGAAATCCCTTAATCCTTTCAGTAACAACCGATAACGTTGCCTCTTACCTTCAACTCAAAACATTTCCGCTATGAAAAAACTTACCGTTCTTCTGCTTTTGTTAGCTACCGTGTTCGGTAGTGCCTTTTCCTCTGCGCAAGAAATTGTTGCCGGACGAGGAGTGGAAATTCGCATTCAAGGCGTTGATGCCAATGAGCAAGTTCGCATCAATGGCGTTTACCCTGTTTCCAATGCGGGCACGGTGCGGATGCCGGATGTGGGTGAAGTGAACATCGCTGGTCTTCAGGGCAATGTCGCCGCCGCCAAACTCGATGCCATTTACAAAAAAGAAGGGATCTACAACAACCCCACGTTTCAAGTCACGGCCACAACTACTACGACAGGGCCGCGCGAAGACATGGTCACACTTGCGGGCTCCGTCCGTTCCCCTGGTCCCAAGGCTTTTACCCCGGGCATGACACTCTTTCAAGCCGTTGCCGCCGCAGGTGGTGCCACCGAGTTTGGCAGCATGAAACGCGTCATCGTCATGCGTGGTAAATCGGCAAAAGCCTATGATCTCACCAATATGCAAGACCGCATGGTCGTTTTGCAGCGTGATGATACCATCGAAGTTCCTGATAAAAATCTGTGGGGTCAATAATACCCCTGTATTGGAAAGTGCACATGAATCGCCTCTCCGCAATCTTGATCATCTTTTCCTCTCTTTTTGGGAGTTTCTCATTCTCTGCGGAGGCAGAGAAGCCAATTCTATCTGTGGAAATACGCATCCAAGGCGTGCCCCAGGAAGGAAAGGCTCGGATCGATGGCCGTTACATGGTAACGCCTGAAAAAACGATTCTCCTGCCGGGTATCGGTGTCATCAATATTGATGGATTAGCATCCGACGTAGTTGCGAAAAAACTCAGAGAAGCCTTTATAAAAGCCGATATTTTCACCGACCCCACGTTTAGTGTTGTATTCGATACTGTTGGATCAATCGCACTTGTGGGGTTTGTCCGTAAACCTGGCATAAAGCCTTTCAAGCCCGGCATTACAATTTTTCAAGCCATCACCGAAGCCGGCGGAGTCAATGAGTTCGGCAGCATCAGGCACGTTATTCTCATGCGCGGTAAAACTGCTCAAATCTACGATCTAAACAAATTAGAGAACCAACAAATCGAACTTCAGGTGGACGACTATATTGAAGTTCAAGAGAAGAGATTTTTGTAAAATAACGAATCCACGCTAAGCTCTACCCATGAATCGCCTCCTCATCACTCTCGGCATTCTTGGCTACAGCACTCTCCTCAGCGCTGCGGAGCCTGATTTTTCGGCTGCTTCTGTTCAGCAAAATACCCAACAACTCCAGGCAGTAGATCGGGCGCAACGCCTTCAGGCGGTTGATTTTCTGACAGCTTGGGCAAAAAAAGAACCTGCTGAGGCGAAAAAACTCTTCCTTAAACTACTCCGCGACTCGAAAGAACCGGAAGTCCGCGAACGCAGCCTGCAATTGCTGAAGCCGCTTGCTGCCCAGGAATTCGGCAGCTTCGGCGAGGGCTATCTCGGCGTCTCCATGGGTATGGAAACTTTGGTGAAGTTGCCGGATGAAGAAAAACCTTGTTACGGGCTCACTATCAGCGCCGTCACTAAAGAATCCCCTGCTGAAAAAGCCGGCGTCCTCGCCAATGACGTGCTCATCGCCGTGGGCAAAATGCGCTGGTACGACGCGCAAAAAATCATGGACGATAAAGTGGGCCTCTCGGCCACCATCCGCGCTGTGGGCGCAGGCAAACCCACACGCATCGGCGTATGGCGAAACAATGGCTTTCTTTGGCTCGATGCCACCCTCACGCGCCGCCCGGGAAACATCGAGCAAATGCAGTTTCAACTCGCTCCCAATGGAGCCTTCCGCATCAATGAGGAGGAACTCAACAAATTGGTCGAAGAGGAAAAAAACGGAGCCGCTTATTTTGCCGAGTGGCTGGAACGCCAGCTTGAGCCAACTCCGCAAAATAAATAAACAAAGCCCGTGCACAGCGGTGCTAAGATTCGTGGACAAATTGTGGAAAAATGTCACAGTGTCCCGCGTAAGCAAAACATCGCTTTCCTCTTTCCTATGAGCTATCCCATTATTCGTAAATTTGTAGCTGTGGCCTCCATGACCCTAGCGACCAGCTGCTCGGTTCTCGCCCAACAGCCCACTGACTATAACGAAGTCGGCAAGCAAGTGGCCATCCTCTTGCAAAACACCCATTTTTCCCGCGCCAAGTGGAATAAGGAATTGGGAGCTAAATTTCTCGACACGTATCTTAGCGATCTCGATCCACGACGCATGTATTTCCTGCAGTCGGATATCGATCGCTTTAAAAATGAATACGGCGACAAGCTGCACGACATGCTGTTGCGGAAAAATTGCATCGTACCTGCGGAAGACATCTATAAAACTTACATGAGTCGCGCTCAGGAGAGTTCCGTATTCATCAACGCCGCCCTCAAAGAGCCGTTCGATTTCACCAAAGATGAAATGATCGAACGCAGCCGGAAAAATTCCCCTTGGCCCAAGGATCGCACGGAGTGGCAAAATCTGTGGCGTTTGTCGGTGAAGGATGCCGTACTCGGCGAGACTCTCCGCCGCGAAACAGTCGCCCGCCTCGCGAAAGAGCAAGGCAAGGACGACCCACTCGCCAAGGAGAAAAGCCCTGTGGAAAAAGTTCGCCTCCGCTACGAGCGCCTGCTGCACAGCATCACTGAGGCTGATTCCGATGACATGGCGAATTATTTCCTCGTCGCTGTCACGAAGACTTTTGACCCTCACACCGAATACATGGGCTATCGCGAAATCGCCCGATTCAAGGACAGTATGAAAAATCAGCTCGTCGGCATCGGCGCGCAACTGCAAGCGGAAGAAGACGGCGCCACCGTGATCAAAGGCATCATCGTGGGCGGGCCTGCTGACAAACAGGGCGAGCTTAAACTCAACGACCGCATCGTCGGCGTGGACAGCTTGAATACGGGCGAAGTGACCGATATTATGTTCATGAAAATCGATAAAGTCGTCGACCTCATTCGCGGCAAGGAAAACACTGACGTTCGTATCAAAGTAGAGCCTGCAGGCGCTGCACCTGGCGAAACGAAATTCATCGTCATTAGCCGTGGCAAAGTGGAGATGAAAGACGAGCAAGCCAGTGCGGAAATTATTGAGAAAAAAGATGATAAAGGCCTCACCCGCAAGTTGGGTTGGATCACTCTGCCCTCCTTTTACATGGACTTTGATAACAACGAAGCGAGTTGTGCAAACGACGTAGAGAAGTTGCTGCGTCGATTGATGGAGGAAAAAATTGACGGTTTGGTGATCGACCTTCGCGGCAATGGCGGCGGTTCTTTGGAAGAAGTGCGCAAGATGACGGGCTTTTTCATCAAACGCGGACCTGTGGTGCAGGTGAAAAACGAGATGGGTCAAATCGAAGTCAAAGATTCCGAAGCCCGTGAACCCATTTATCAAGGACCACTGTTGGTGATGATCGACAAAACAAGTGCTTCTGCGAGCGAAATTCTCGCCGGTGCGCTGCAAGACCACAATCGCGCAATCATCGCCGGTGACTCGTCTTCTTTCGGAAAAGGCACAGTGCAGCAGTTGATGGACGTCGGTCGTCAGATGCCGTTTTTCGCTCGCCGCGACCGCGCCGGCACGGTGAAAGTGACCTTACAGAAGTTTTATCGCCCTTCAGGTGACTCGACTCAGCTGCAAGGGGTAAAGTCGGATATCGTGCTGCCGAGCTTGCTCGATGGTCTTGAAATTGGAGAAGCCTTTTTGGAAAACAAATTGGAGTTTGATAAGATCCGTCAGGCAAGCGACTTCGAGCCACTGGAGCGCACGCATCTGTTTTTGCCACGCTTATTGGAACTCAGTGCAGAGCGCACCAAAGAGAACAAAGACATGGCCTATACGCAGGAAGACATCGCTGAGATGAAAAAGCGCATGGTCGAGAACAAGGACAGCTTGAACAAAGCCGTGCGTGATAAAGAGATCGCCGATGCCGATGCAAAACGCCATGTGCGCAATAAGGAACGGATGCAACGCTTTGAAGCCATTGCGCAAGAGGATAAAAAATCGATGAAATTTTACAAACTTTCGCTGGCCGATGTGACCCAGAATAAACCATTGGTTTCCTATGATCCATCAGTGGAAAATGAAAATTACATGCGCAAGGCCAAAGATGAAACGGCGGCCCTCGACGATACGCCGAAGTGGCCCAGCGGCATGGATGTAGTCAAACGCGAAGGACTCGCTATCCTGACTGATTTGGCACAGATGACCGAGTCTGCCAAAGCGGCAGGCGTGCTGAAAAAAACTGCGGAAAACTGATGGACGAAGTTGCCGCGAATCTCGCCTCCATTCACGCAAAGATCCGCGCTGCCTGTGCCAAAGCGGGACGCGCGGAAAGTGAGGTGACGCTCATTGCTGTAACGAAAACTTTTTCCGCTGACCGCGTGCGCGAGGCTTTTGAGGCTGGTCAGCGCGATGTCGGAGAAAATCGCTTGCAAGAAGCGGAATCGAAAATCCCGCTGCTACCGGCTTCGTTGCGTTGGCATTACATTGGCCAATTGCAACGCAATAAGGTGCGCAAAGTGCTGCCGCTGTTCGCAATGATTCACAGCATTGATTCGTTGCGTCTTGCGCAGTACACGAACGAAGTAGCGCGTGAACTCGGTCTGTTCCCTCAAATTTTTTTGCAAGTGAATCATGCCGAAGAAGAAAGCAAAGCGGGCTTCACGGTGGAGGAGTTGCGCTCTTCGTGGGAAGTGCTGATGCAGCTCGATCGCCTGGAAATTGTCGGACTTATGTCGGTCCCACCGCCGGTAGAAGATGCGGAAAAATCACGACCTTGGTTTGCGGCGCTTCGTGAACTGCGCGATCAATTGTCGCAGGAAACGCAGACACCCTTGCCTTTCCTCAGCATGGGCATGAGTGGAGATTACACTGTCGCGATCGAAGAAGGTGCCACCCACATTCGCGTTGGCTCCGCTGTATTTGGAAAACGCTAGGCACCCCCGTGCCGCAATGGCACAGCAGGGGGGCGATGGGGTCATCACCCCATTCGGGGTTTTACAATACTCGTTGCGCAATGAGCATTCGCAGTTAGTTTGTCACGCCGTGGATAGAAAATTGATAGAGTCGCGACAGGTGTTACCGGAATGGCTGGATGAGCTACCGGCGAACGATCCACGCGCGCAACGTTCTCGACGCGAACTCCGCTGGATCAATGCTCTGATGGGCAATGAGCGCTGGATCCTCCGTCAGCTTCATGCGCACCCGTCCGCAACGATGCAAGGAGTGCTGGAACTCGGTGCAGGGGAGGGGCATCTTTGCCGGAAAATCCAGGCCCAATTCCCGCGTAGCCGGGTGTGCGGCTTTGACTTGCTCGACCGCCCGAAAGATCTGTCCGCTTCCATCGAATGGCAGTCGGGCGATGTTACCACGGTGGCGCCCCCTCGCGGCTTCGGAGTCATCGTGGCCAATTTATTTCTCCATCATTTCCCTGATACGGCATTGGATTGGTGCAGCGCATGGCTACCACATGTCTCTTTGCTGGTTCTTAATGAACCTCTGCGACGTCCGAGTTCTCATCGATGGGGGCGTTTTCTGCGGCCCTTACTTCACGATGTGACGCGGCATGACATGCATGTGAGCATTGATGCCGGATTTGTGAGAGGGGAATTGCCAACATTGTGGTCAGCGTTGGCGGCACAATGGGACATACAAGAAGCGGAATCATGGCCGGGGGCGTATCGCAGCGTATGGCGGAGGAAATAAAAACAATCACCATCGCCGGCGGAGGTCTGGCAGGTCTCGCGCTGGGCATCGCCCTGCGTCGTGAGGGCGTGCCTGTCGTGTTATACGAGGCATTATGTTATCCGCGCCATCGCGTCTGCGGTGAGTTCATTTCCGGGGTGCGTGAGGAAACATTGCAACAGCTCGGCATCGCAGATTTGCTCGACATGGCCCGTCGTCCGCAAGTGGTGAAGTGGTGGAGCGGCGATCACTCACTCGGGACTTTCTCGCTGCCGGAACCCGCTTATGCTTTATCACGTTATGGGCTGGATGCTCAGCTTTGTGAACGCTTGCGCGCGCTGGGCGGTGAGGTGCGCGAAAACTCCCGCGCGTCCGCAGATCCCGAGCCGGGAACGGTATGGGCTGCGGGACGACGCCCCACCAAGGGCCACTGGATTGGCCTAAAAGCTCACGTGCGCGGTGTCGCACTCGCCGCTGGTCTGGAAATGCATCTGGGCACCAATGGCTACGTGGGTTTAGTCGAAATCGAAGAGGGTTGGTCCAATGTCTGTGGCCTCTTTCGTGTGCAGTCTTCCATTCAGGCGCGTGGCCCGCAACTCTTGCTCGATTATTTGCGACACATAGGACTCGATGCGCTCGGTGACCGACTGCAGCGCGCTTCATGGCGCGACGATTCCTTTTGTGCGGTTGCCGGTTTTCGCCTTGGCATGCAGCCACCACGCGCGGGCCTAGCTGTCATTGGTGATTCGCACAGCATCATACCGCCCTTCACGGGAAATGGCATGAGCATGGCTCTCGAAGCCGCCGCCCTCGCTGTCGTCCCACTCTGCCGTTACGCCCGCTATCAAGAAGATTGGCAGGCGACTCTCCGCTCCTTACAAAACAATGCCGCGAATGCATTCCATCGACGCCTTACACTCGCGGGCACTTGCCAGAACCTGCTCTTAGCGCCATGGTTCCGCCGACCCCTCGAAATTCTCGCGCAGCAACAACTCCTGCCCTTTCGTCCACTCTTTTCCCTGACTCGCCGCTGATGTTTTTACTCTCACTCGCCACCGCCACGCCTGAACCGGTATTTTCTCAAACGGATTGCTTTGCTCTTATCGAGAATAGCGAATGGTTCGCCTCATGTTCACGGCCTGCCCAACAGCTTTTGGAAAAAGTGATGCATGGCAATTCAGGGATCGAACAACGCCATTACGCCTGCGCGGATCTGCCTTCCTTGTTCACGCGCGATGCCCAGCAGCTCAATGAATACTACGAGCAAGAAGCCACGCGCCTCGCCTCCCAAGCTTTGGAAAATTCCCTCACCAAGGCCGGTATCGATGCTTCGGAACTCGATGCTCTTTTTCTCTGCACTTGCACGGGTTATCTTTGCCCCGGTGTTAGCTCGCACGTTGCGGAAACTTTAGGCCTTAGACAGGATGCCTATCTCTGTGATTTAGTCGGTCTTGGTTGTGGAGCCGCGATTCCCACGCTGCGCGCTGCTCACAACTACCTCGCAGCTCATCCGCAGGCGAAGGTCGCGGTCATTGCCGTGGAAATCTGCTCTGCTGCTTTCTTCGTGAATAATGACCCAGGCGTACTCATCAGTCTCTGCCTCTTCGGCGATGGCGCCGCGGCCTCCCTATGGACGGGAGAGGGCGCTCCGGATCAATGGCGTGCTGGTCATTTTACCACCACCCATCGACCCGAGCATCGCGAAAAAATCCGCTTCATCAATGACCAGGGCAAGCTCAAGAATCAGCTCCACCGCACCGTCCCACAGCTTGCCGCCGCAGCGGTAAGCGATTTATATCAACTCCGTAGCACGGATCCCGATCAAGTTCTGGCTCACTCCGGTGGACGTGATGTCATTGATGCCCTCGAAAACGTGCTTCCTTTTACTCTCGATGAAACCCGAGCTGTCTTTGCCCGTTGTGGCAACATGAGCAGCCCCGCTGTTCTTTTTGCTTTAGAGCAGCGCCTTGCTACGCCCACGTCCGACAAGCGTTACTGGCTTACCGCGTTCGGTGCCGGCTTTGCCGCCCACGCCTGCGAACTGTGGCGCGAATAAATCTACGCGTCTTCCATGGCGTTGAATCGTAGTCAATCGCTCTCAATCATGCATTTGTAGAAGCGGGTCTACACCATCGCATAGACGGCCTGCAGACACTAGCTTCAGCGCAGTAGGGTCTTTCCTTCAGGTGTAGACTGTTTGCCAAAATTACGTGCCGTTAAAGGATCGATTAGCGCAGATGGATTGGACGTTGTCGGGAGTTCGCAAGAGTGATTGTAATATGTCGAAGAGCTTTTGCTCCAGCTCACTGCCTTTGTTG
>CAMDCV010000013.1 GCA_945890645.1 Akkermansia muciniphila | reverse complement strand
TGCTGCGGTGTCGACCAAGCCGATTCGCAATCTCAGAAATCTTGATGTATTGCCCACGCATTGCAGCAACCGCATAACGCTCCTCAGTGTTCATGTGTTCGTAGTTCACGCTCGACATTCTGTCGCACTTTGGTCTTGAATCCAAGAAGGCTAACAAGCCAGCTCATCCAACGGCGGTAACGCTCCTGTTTGAATTCGGGCTTTACTCCCCGCCGTGGATGGCCTATTCGTCAAAAAATGGATAGCCCTATCGATAGCGATTCGCAGCCTAACCTGCCCAACCACACTTCCGGATATGGCTGCTTCTGGATCGCTGGATGGATTGGCGCTCTCATAATCACAGCCCTCGTGGTCGGCGAGTGGCTTGGATCACCACGTTTAGATGGGCCATTTGGTGGTATTATCTGGCTCATCGTGCAAGCAACATGCCTGATCACATGCTTGGTTGGATCTTGCCGTGCAATGTTCGACAGCTCGATGAATGCCACTCAACGCAAAAGAATGTGGATTCTGACCCTTTACCCACTGTTCACTCTCTTTATCATGATAGTCTTAAGCAACTAGAAATAAGACGACCAACAAGCCAGCTCATCCAACGGCGGGTAACGCTCCAGTTTGAATTCGGACTTCCAACCCCGCCGTGGATGAGCTAGACGTTCGGTCAGAATAATGAATAATCACATAATAACATTACCCTATTTTTTCCTAGTCTGGACGAGTTTGATTGCTGTGGGATGGGGGGATTCTGATCCCGAGCAAAAAGGTTCCCCGCCCTTCAATCGACATTACCAGCCCACAGATTATCAGGAACCCTTTCGCCCCCAATTTCACTTTTCACCCAAAAATGGGTGGATGAACGATATAAACGCCCTGTGGTATCTCGATGGCAAGTATCACATGCTCTATCAGTGGGGAACAAACAAACGAGATGGCGGCTATGCCAGCTCCGATGACCTTCTCCATTGGGACGATCATGGGCTCGCTTTGATTGGTAAAAGCAGCCATGCCCGCACAGCAGGTGCAAAGCAAAATGTTTCAGGAGAAGAGATCTACTCGGGGAGTGGAATCGTGGTCAGCGGGCCGGTTGCAGAGAAAATCACGGGCTCACCAAAATCCGCCCTGATCGCAATCTATACGGGAACCAAAGTGGGGACTTGCATCGCATGGAGCAATGACAAGGGGCAGACCTGGAATAACTACGATAAAAACCCTGTCGCCAATCCCACCGATGGAGCCGCCCCGAGGGATCCCTGCGTCATTTGGCATGATCCGACGAAAAAGTGGGTGATGGCCATTTTCGAAGAAGGCACCACTTTTTACGGATCGAAGGATCTCATCAACTGGGTAAAGTTGAGTAACATTCAGTTTGGTTTCGAATGCCCCGATCTTGTGGAACTTCCTCTTGACGGTGATCCGAACAACATGAAGTGGGTCATTTATGATGCCGCTGGTAAATACCTCGTTGGTCACTTTGATGGAACGCGATTTATCGACGAGAACCAGTCCAAAGAGGATATCTTCATGGATGTCGGCCCTGACTTTTATGCCGGTCAAAGCTTTTTTCCCTACACACTACCCCAGAAGAAATACATCCAAATCGCTTGGATGGACGAGTGGAACGGCGGCATTGGTGAGGAGCCATGGGAGCGGAACGCGACCTTTCCCGTCGAACTGGGCTTGGTAACACGCGACGGTAAAATGCGCGTCACCCGAACTCCAATTGCGGCCATAAAAGCACTTTACAAAGATACTCCTGTTCGAATCGGCAAGAGTGAAGTGGGAGCTGAAAACATCCTCAAGGATGTCCGTTCAAAAACCTTCGATATGACCCTAACCTTCGATTTGAAGGGCGCCACGGCAGAAACGATTGTGTTCCAAATCGCGGACGTCAGCTATCAATACAATATTGCTGAAAAGAAAATCATCTATCAAGGAGTCGAGAAAAACAAATTTGGCGGCAAGCAACTGCCAGTATTACGCCCGGATGCAAACCAGATTCTCAAGATACGAATGCTCGTCGATTGGTCATCAATCGAAATCTTTTCCGACGTCGGAGTTTTCTCACTTAGTCAGCAGGTCGCATTCGACCCCAAAGACGACAGCTTGAGTCTGACTGCCAATGGAGGGAATGTAAAACTGGTCAACCTTGAGCTTCACCAGATTAAGTCCATATGGCGGTAATGTGATCTAAGCATAAAGAAACCGAACACGCCAGTGGTGGCAACGGCGGATAACGCCTCTAGTTCGCTTCGCTCTGGTCGCGCAACCTCCGCCGTGCCACACTTCAAACGTTCGGTAAAAAATGAGAAATTTGTCACAACTCCGAAAGCAGCGAAGACGTCGGATGCATCTAATTGCCTTCGGACTTCCTGCACTCGCAGGTATCGCGATGCTAATTCTACTGAACGACTCAATTCGAAGAGATCTTTACATGACCCAATTAGTTACTCGCATCGAATTCTCATCGAAGATTTCGGAGGTTAGCTCATCTATTTGGACGAGCTACACAGACAAGCGCGCCGATAAGAGAAACCTTAAGCCCGAGTTTTGGGAAGCAGGCGACGAGATTGAGTTGCGAGCTTTGGAGGCACTGGTTAACGTAACTTCGCCGAACCTCAAAATAAATACTCTGATTCATGAGTGAAGTGCAACAAAATGATATTTGTTAAAAAAGCAATTTAAAATATGCCCGTCTTACACAAGCTTTTAATGATGATCTACTTGGCCGCATTGGCAGGATGTGCGATTCGCCGAGAGGGAGCAATCGAAAGTGGCACTACCTACGAGGAGCCAAATTTCGTGGTGAGTCTTAGTCAGAAATGGGTGCCCAAAGTACGGCCGCAGATCGATATTCTGGAAGATTCTAAAGGAGTCTCAATCCGCTTATATTGGCAAAATGACCATAGAATTGCAGATATGGGGCGATACCTGAGGCTCAAAAAGCGCATTCTCACATCGGTTCAATGGAGTAATAGAGACCCTGCGGCGACTATTCCTATTGTAACTACTGGCCCCCCTAGGGATAGGCTCAGCATCTACATGGGAGATGAGCATATGTACTTATATGACTCGGATGTTCCAGAAGCTTGGAAGAGAGAAATCAATCGACTGGCGGACGATGTCGAATCCAAAACAACCCACAAAAAAGACGGCCCGGGAAAATAGAGTAACCATGTATTCCCAAAATTCCTATTGGTGTGTTGCGTATCTAAAGAGGCTCTCCGACTTTATCGTAGAGGGTGTCCTATTGGCTGAGGGCTTCAGCGAGGAATCACCTGAAGAAATTTCACCTAATGAGTTGGCTTACGCCGTATTGTTCCGCACTGTGGCCACGTCGGCGCCGGAAGCAATCGTCTTCGTTGAGGCATCAATCTTGTCTCTCACTCTCGACTGTGAATTCCCGCCTGAGGTGATATTGCTGGAATCGAAATGCATTCTTCGGTCGGAGAGACGCGCGATGGCGCAGTTGAATCCAGGTGATGTCGTGATGCATCAATCGTATATAGGATTCAAGCGAGAAAATGCCGAGGCGAAGAAGATGGCGATGGATATTATCAAGTCCACGCTGGTCAAACGAAGATGGGAGTTTTGGAAGTAGGTATGCAAGCACTGGGATAGGTCAGGGCTATGCTAATTTTCTTCTCCTATTATCATTCTGTTGATAGCGTGTGCATGGAATTCATTAGCTGCTCGGAGAAAATAGTGACAAATCTAAAGTTCAGACATCGATTGAAGCGCATGGGAGAACGCAATTGGGTCACGTTCTCCCGATGCTTCCTCATGACCATGGGATTACTGTTTGCGGGAATTCCAGTGCTTGTTCTGATGACCCAAGGAGATCAAAAAGCCGAGTGGCCCGCTTGGGCTTGGTTGCTGATCTTAGGACTGGGAGTAATCGGACTTGGGCTTGGTTGTGTTGGTCTGTTTGGAAACAAGAGCACAACGGAAAGATGGATACGGCACACGGATACCGTGGCACACCCCGAAGTGTATTTGTTCGTGGCAGTGATTGCAGCACCCCTATTTTTTATCTTAAAGTTATTTGAGCGCAAGTAGAAATCGGAGACTGATAATCTTCAAAAATTCGCATCATCATTCTATCCCCAAGGGACTGTGTAATGAAGCTCAGGATAGTCCCACCATTGAGGGGCTATCCTGGGATGAATGCACCAAAACCTCACCTCTCGCCACCTCCAACGCGGGATAGGCGACTCAAAGAATGCTTCGACTCAGACCTTAGGAGCGCCATGCCCCGCGATGCGGGGCGGCGGATCATATTTTGGGGGGATTTTTCCCTAGGGTAGCGTCGTGACGCCGCAACCCTAGGCTGTAGTACGTAACGGCGTTGCCGTAGTTGAAAGAAGCCAAAGAATGGAACCTAAGTCGTAACTAATCTTTTCTAACGATCCAAATCTAAGCCGTCGAAGGTGGGGATGGGGGCGGTTTCGGGTTTGTGGATTTTTAGGAGGACTTTGCCGGCGCGGGCTTGGAGGGCTTTCCATTCGGTGTATTTGTCGTCCTTGTCCATGTGGGCTTTGATGCCGCCGCGGAGGCGAGTGACTTCAATGTATTCGATGACGTCCTGCAGGGCTTTGGCGGCGATTTTTGCATCGGCGGGACTGAGTTTTTCCATGCCCTCGGCATTGGTGATGAGGCTTTCGGCAGCTGAAGATACGCCTTTTTCTAAGCAGTACATGAGGGTGGTTAGGGCGCGGGCTTCGTGGATGCTTCCTAGCAATTTCACGATGCGTGGCTCGAGGGTGATCTTGAGCATGGCATCGGCGAAGTCCATGCGGGCGGCGCTGGGGATGTCATTGTAGCCTTTCGGGCCGATGACCATGCGGCGTACGGAATGGGGGCCGAGAATTTGGGCGCGCTTGGGGTTGGCGGCGGCGATGTCAAGCATGACCTTGTCCGCCTCGCGGGAGGGCGAGTAGGAGAGCGCGAGCATAACGCGATTGAACGATGCGGGTTCATCGGTGGCGGCAGCTTTGCGAAGGATGTCGATCGACTTCGCGTCGCCGATGCGGGCGATGAGGTAGTAGAGACTGTCGAGGAGTTCCGGCGCGGCAGACGTCGTCATCGTAGTGAGACGGTCACGGATCTGCGTGGCGGTGGCCGGGTCGGCGATACGGATGAGCAGAGCGTCTTCGCAGGCATGGCGTTCCTCGATGGATTTGGCAGAGGCGAGGTGGGTGAGGATATCGTTGGTGACGGCATCGCCGCCGAGGGTGGCGTAGGCAGTGATGGCGGCGGCGCGGACGATGGAAGATTCGTGGCTCATGGCCTCCTTGGCGGTTTTGAGGCCTGCTTTGGGTTTGGCGAGGGCGAGTGTTTGAAGAAATCCTGCCTGTGCGTTTGCGTCGGTAGTGGAGACTAGGAGTGCGGCGATTTCGGCTTCGCCCATGCTCTTGATCGCGGTTGCGGCGACTTGGCGAGAATGATCGCGCAGGCGCCAGTAGCTGTGGCCAAGGTACGGGAGCAGGTCTTCGCAAACCTCGGCACCGAGCAGTTCCGCAAGCTGATCCATGGCGGCGATTTTCTCAAACGTGTTTTTGCGCTCGGGATCGGCGAGAGCAGCGCTGCAAATTTTCACTTTTGCGCCAGTGCCCTCGGCGGCGGTGAGCTCGGCGAGGAAGATTTTTTTCACATCATCGGCGATGCTCGGGAGTGTGACCGGTGTTTTGTTGTTCTCGATCGTCTTGAGCACATTGACGAGTGAGGCAGTGACAGGCTTCCAATTGGTGGACTCGTCCTTGACTGTGATTTCCTCGATGGGATTGTCGATGAGGATGATTTTGATTTCGTCGGTGAGTTCGCTGAAAACGCCTGGTTGCTTGGCGACCACAAGTGGGTTGACGAGCGGATCTTTGAAGCCCGAATCGGCGCGGAGATGGCGTGGGATGAGTGCTTTCTTGCGGATGCGATAGGCGTTGGATTGGACGCCTTCGAGGTAGCCGAATTTGCCGAGCATGGCTTGCGCGGGTGCGTTTCTGGAGCCGAACATTTGGTCGTAGACTTGCTCTTCCTCCGCGATGAAGGTGAGTGGTCCGGCGAGACGGATGACGGTGTCCTTGTCCCACTCCTTGACCTTCGATTGCACCAACGGGCCGCCGCCAGTTTCTTCCAGGATCATATTCGAGAGAGCTTGTTCGATGAGGCTTTCATCGTAGCCTGCTTGGAAAGGAGTTTTGCCGAGGGCGGTTTCCGATTTCCAGAGGCTGGATTGGAGGGCATTGCGCACGCTGTTCGGCGCGAGGGCGGTGCGTTCGGCGACGGCGGTTTTGATCAGCGCGAGCTGAGCGTCCTTGTCATTGGTGGCTTTGGAAACCAGCGAAACCGCGGTGATGCGAACGAAGTCCATCGGGTCGTTGAGGAGCGGGATGACCTTGGAGAGATTGGAAAGCATGGAATCATTGCCGCAGGCATCGAGGGCGCTAAGGGCACCGTGGCGATAGCGGGCGCTTTCATTGGTGAGCAGTTCGATCAGGCGTGGCAGGATCGCAGCTTCGCCCGCTTGGAAGCGTTTGCCGAGTTCTGCGGCGACGGCTTTGCGGGTGCTGGGCATGAACATGTCTAACAGATCGAAAAGCTCATCGGTGGAGCGTTCTTTCCATGGTTTTCCAGCGAGGTTTTTGAGGTAGTCGTTGTTGAGCTGGCCATAGGCGCTGGCGAGAAACTGTTTCGTTTCGCGCTCCGTGGGGTAAAGGGAATCGTCTAAGTCTTTGCCAGTGATGAGGGTTTGTTTGAGGATGACGGCCTGGTTGAAAATTTCTGTAGCGGTGGGGTCGCGGAGAGTGCTGTATTTTTCCGTGGGTGAGTGATAGACAAAGCTACCGTCATACATACGGCAAAGTGTGCGACGCCAGCGCATGTTGCGTTCGGCCATGGTGCGGACTTCCGGCCCGCAAAGGGTGGCACCCCAGCTCGACCACTGAGTGTGGTAGTCGTGAGCGTGGCCACCGCGGGGAGTGAAGGTGGAGTGGGCGGACATCATGGCGAAGTACTTGGCGCTGTAGTCATCGCCGATGAGCTTCATGGCAAAAGCAGTGCCAGCATTTTTGCCGTTGCTGTCGTCGGTGCCTGCGGCGGCATGGTCGCCGTAAGGGATCGCGCCCTGATCGACAAAGGAACCAAAAAAGCGGTGGGAGCGCTTGATGGCGGCATCGATTTCCGGGTGTTCCACGCCGAGTTTTTTCGCCAAGGCGATGAGGAAGAAGCAGCGGTTGCCGGCGGCGTTGAGAGCGCCGTAGCCGGGATTCATTTCGTGGAACTGGCCGCCGTTGAAGGACGGAAACGCGAAGGTGTGACCCCATGTGCCGGCTTTGCTTTGACCCATGGCGGCTTCGATCGCGTATTTGCGCAGCGCGGGCAGAACGTAGTCGTCGCCGGTGGCATCATAATAGAGCGCACAATACAGGCCGATGAAACCATGGTGCCAAGTTTGGTAGCCATTGTAGCCTTTATAGCCAGGTTTGAACCTCTCGCCTATGGGTTCGGTGGGGGGCTGCCATGGACAATTTTTGCTGCGCACCCATTGTTTGACGAGTTCGCGATGCTCGGGCTTTCCAGAGGCGATGAGCCCCATGGCCTCAATGACGCCACCTTTGCCAGAGCGCGGGTCTTTGGGGTCGGGTATGAAGCGTTTTTCCAGAGACTTCCAGGCCTCTTCGAGGATTTGTTTGGTCTTGGGGCAATCGTAGGGAGCGGAATCGGCATAGTCGGGGAAGGTGCGCAGCTTCAGTTCCACAACGAGGGTGATGGGATCAAGGGGGAATTTATCGAGGTCCATGTTTTTCACCTCTTCCTTGCGGGCTTCCTCGGGTTTCCAGTCGTAGAGGGAAACGTCGTTTTCCGCGTCGTTTATGAGCTTATCGATATCGGTTCCGGCGATGTTTTTCGTGCCAGTGCGAGCGGGATAATTTTTATCACGCCACACTTGGAAGGTGATTTTGCCGCCGTTGACTTCGCGTTCGGCTTCGATGATGGCATTGCCGATGGTGATGCCGAGATTGCCACCGGCTTGGAATTTGACCCCGTTGATGCCGGTAATGACGTCGCCAGGGAGGAAATTGCCCTCGGCGGGGGAGCCTTTGATGGTGCCTTGGACGAGGAGTTGGTCGCCCACGGCGCCGCCAGACATGATGCAGGAAATGCCCGTGGGACCGAGGCGCCAGATGAACGGCTTGTTCTTCGAGGGTGGGAGACCCTCGCCCTTGGTGAGGTCGGGGAGGTTTTCGGGGCGCATGGTTTCCTCCACAACATCGCCGCCGTTCTGGATGGCGGCTTGTTGTTCCTCGGTGACTTCGCGTTCATCAGCGAAGGCAAGAAAAGCGAATGAGAGGAAAAAAACGATGGATTTCATAATGGGGAAATTTTTACTGATCCGACGGATAAGACGGATCGGACTGATCTGATATTACTGTATAAGAAAAAGCGAGAAGCCGGTGGAACGAGCGAAGTGCTTGAAAAGGGCGAGGTCTTTTTCGCTGGGAGGCTGATCGAGATTCCAGACGATGTGAACGTTGCGACGGGTGCGGGCGCGAGCGATGTGGCGGAGTTCGAGTTGCTTGAGGATTCCCGCGAAGAGAGTTTGAATGCGCTGCGGGGAATCGACGACGAAACAACTTCGGCGATACCACAGAGATTCGAAGACGAAGGTGTCGGAAATGCGTTCGCTATCGACGCGGAGGATGTCGATGGGACGGCTGGAGTTTCCGAGAGTGGGCAAAGTTTCCGGCAATGCGGTGGCGTCCTTCGTGAAACAGATAAAGGCATCGCCACGACGAGCAAGGTGGGCGAGTTCTTCTGTTAGATTGCGACGTGGCTTCTCAGGGCGCGCGACGATGACGGGTAAGGGAGTGAACGCGTTTCTCCAGGAGGCGGGCAACGGCAACGGAAATGATGCGCGGGAATAGGAATTCGCGCGAGCAAGATAGTCGAGGACAAAGATGATGATACCTAACAGAATCGAGTAAAAGGAAAGGTTGAGATTGATCGTGTTGAGGCGTTGGGCGGTGGCCACGTGAGGCTCCGACATGATGATAGGAACGCTGGTTGCTTTTTCCTCAGGGATGGCATCGGTGGAAAGGCTTTTGGTGGGTTCTTCACCGGCTATCATGTCGTCGAGGTCAGCGCTTTCCTCCCCTGCCCCGCCGCGTGATTTTTTCTGATTTTTCCACGCAGGGTCTTTCGATTCATCGAGACTTTCGAGATACTTGCGGTCGGCGTCGTCCATGCCGGCTTTGTCGATGAAATCACCGGCCCCGTCTTCGGCGAAACGGATATCGGCAACCTCGCCACTGCGGGCGTCTTCGACTGCCTTGCGTTTCGCGGCTTCCTGCATGAGGGCATCAGCAGAAGTTTCAATGACTTCGGCTTGGATGCGGCTGACGTGAGTGCGGGAGTTGATGGTAGCGAGGACCGATGAGAGTAAGGCAAGGGCAAGCGCCAACCAGCCCGGCAGAATGAAGCGACGGCGCAAAAACCAAAGCACAGGCACCGCGAGCCAGAGGAGCACGCTGAGGTAGCCGAGGATGCTGAAGGAGTTTGCGTTCATTATTTCTGTTTGGAGATCGCGTCGTTCCACTGATTGAACGAGTAATAAATAAGATTAACGCCAAGGTTCATGGCGGCATCACGCATTTCGGGAGTGACGTCGGTGTAGCCCGGGGATTTCCAAGCGCCATTCATATCGCCGGGGTGGTAGAAGGCGATCCATCGTCCTTCGTGTTTCACGCCAAGGGCGCGTCGACCACCGAGTTGCCAGAATGGCGGCGCCCCGTTCGGGAAAGTGTAGGGCACTTGGTAAAGCATGTCGTCATCAGCAATATCAATGAGCGGCTTATCGGGAAAAACTTGGCGGATGACACGCATGAACGAATTGTGAAAACTGACTGAACCGGCATCGGCAATGAGCATGCCGCCGTTGAGGCAGTAGTCGCGCAGTATCTTCGCATCGGCGGTACTAAGATTCCCCATATCAGCATCGCCAGTGAGGAAGACGAAGGGCGGAAAAGCATCCTTCGGATATTTTTTCAGCAGGGCAATGGAGTGGCTTTCGCCTTTGGAAGCAATTTTTTTGAAGCCAGTGGATTGAGCGAAGGCGCGGAGGAAATTGATGTCAGCGTTGGATTCGTCCATCCCATCGTCCCAGCCTGCACCTTTGTGTTCGAGGCGGATAAAACGGATTTTATAATCTTCCATGCCTTCCGGCCAACCGCCCTCCTTGCCTCCACCTTTGCCCATCTTGCCGGACTTGGCGTTGTTCGCGGCATAGGTGGCTTGGGTTTGTTCCTCCATCACTTGATCGACTTGGGAGTCATCGAGATCCGGGACTTCGTAGATAATAGCAGAGTTGGGTCGGAGGCTCAGGGTTTGTTTCTTTTTCTTTTTCGGCTTCACCATCTTGACCATGGCGACGACGGGATTGCCGCTACCTTTTGGCACTTTATAGGCCTCCACGCAACCGCGCTCCATCAATAACCAAGGAAGAATAAACAAGATGAAAATATGGGTGGAAGCGCTGTAATAGAGACTGCGACGATGACGAGGATCACGACCGTGGGTGCGAAGATCTTCAAGCACGCGGTCGCCGACCATAGCAGGGCCTTGCTCTTGGGTGAAGGCAGCATAGACTGAGCGACTGCGCAGCATCACGTGAGTCCAAGCGGCGAAGGCGGTCATGGCGAGTGCCGGGGATGCTACGCTCCACCACAAGCGAATGATGGTCGCTTTGTCTTGCGGTGTGCCATCGACCTCGATTTCGTTCGAGAGAATGGCGGAACCTGCCTGCCAGGTCACCCATAGATAAAAAGCGACTAACAGATAAACGCCGAAGATGGGTAAACGCAGTGCATGCCAGGTGATGCGATTGCGGAAGAAGCCTGCGACGCCGGCGATGACGCAGAGTATCGCCAGCACTCCGAAGAGTTGGAAAATCAACCGGAGAGATGCATCGACGTGCATGCTCTGGAATAGGATTTGCACCAATGCATTGCGGGAGAGGAAGGCTTCGAGTGCATCCGGCAGCCAAAAGTAGCCAGCAGCGGCGAGACCTGCAATCGATGTCACCGCGACGGCCACCACACGCGCCTTGAAAGCAGACGGATTCGTAGGAATCTCGTCCACTGTCACGGTGGGGATGGTGCTGGATGTGTCGCGAATCATGCGGATTTGTTAGAGAGAGAAAGGCTGGAGAGGAGTGCTAAGGCAAGCGGGCGAGACGCCCGCGCCACGATCATTTGAAGAGGTCGTCGTCGGTGGCTTCTTCGGTGGGAATGGCTGGCACTTTAGGGCCGTCTTCCTTCACATCGAGTTGCTCCTCAATGGCGGTCTTCGGTTTCGCAGGTTCCTCGGGAGTTGGGGTAGCCGGTTCTTCGGTTGGCGGAGGGGTTTCCGTTTTAGGCGCAGCGGGAGTGGCGGTTCCTGCCATGCGAGTGCTGAGATCCTGAGGCTTGAGACCGTGTTTGCTGGCGATCTCACGCATGGCGGCGGCGGCCTCAGTCGCCGCGAGTTCTGTGCGCTCTTGTTCGCTGAGATTGGCCGTCGATTTTCCAGCGATCGTTTTGATGAGATACGGCACGCTCGTACCGCCGATCAAAACGACATGCACGATCAAAGTGAAGATCAGGATCGACTTAAAGCTGCGCCCGCGAAAGGACTCTAGCAATTGGTCGGGGGTGGTTTCTTGAGATGGAGTGGTCATGGTGGAAAGAGGTCAGGAGTCAGAGATCGGGAATCAGGAGTCAGATTTATTGTGGTTCGTTTTCGCCTACGGCTTCGATGATGCCGCCGGCTTCGGCGATGGCTTGGAGAATGGGTTGGTATACTTCTTTGGGTTGTGATTTATCGCAGCGGAATTGAACGTGACGTTGGTCATCCGAGACGGTGCTGGTGAGCAGGGCGCGCACGCCCCATTCGATATCCTTGGCGCCATCCACGGGTTCCCCCTCGAAATGAATTTGGCCTGTTTCATCGATGGTGACGCGCGCCACCACCGTGACTTTGGTTTTCTCCACCTGTTCGGAGAACGGCAGAGCAACGGGAACACTGGAGTTGTCTTTGATGGCTTCACTGCAAACCAGAAAGAAAATAATCAGTAGAAACGCGATATCGCCCATGCTAGCGATGGGCAAGGGAATCGGTTTGCGTCTCTTTTTTCTGGAAGATTTCATGAATTATTCGTCTTCGACAATCGCCACCACACCACCATTCGAACTGATGGCAGCGAGGGCTTGGAAATAGTTTTCGTAGGGCGTACCTTTCGCAGATTCTAACATAATGACGCGTTTTTCACCGTCTTGGCTTGGCAAGTCGAGGGCGGCGAGGCGTTGATTGAGTTCGTCCATTTTCATGGGTTTATCGTTGAAGAAAATTTCAGCACCGCGCAGATTGATGATGGGAGTTTTTTCAGATTGCGTCTGGGTGGATTTTTCACCGGCTGGAAGATCGGCGGTGATCGACTTCACCTTGACGAGCGTGGTCGCGACCAAGAAGTAAACGATGAGAAGAAACGCAATGTCCGAAAACGAATCCGTAGGGATATCGGCGGAGCGGTGTTTCTTTTCTTGTTTGGAACGTTTCATGGATGTGGCCTATAGGCCAAATTGAGATTATACTGATTTAATGGTGCGTCAGAATAAATTCCACGAACTCGCTGGTGCCTTCTTCAATTTCTAGTTCGATTTCATCGGACCAACGGTTGAAAATGCTTTGAGGGATGACGGCGCCGAGGGCGATCAACAAGCCTGCCGCAGTCGTGATGAGAGCTTCGGCGATACCGTTCGCTACGGCACCACCGCCGCCGCCTGCACTGCCTGCGGCTTGAAGACCTGCGAACGATGCGATCATACCGGTTACGGTTCCGGTCATACCGAGAAGCGGTGCTGCCATGCCGATGGTGGTGAGAACATCAAGGCGTTTGTTGACCACGCTCATGGCTTGGGCGCTATAGTCTTCCATGACTTGGCCCACGACTAGACGCATCGTTTCTGCACCTTCGTTTTTGCCGTGGAGTTGATTGTAAGAGCGGAGTCCTGCAAGCAGTACGGAAGCAACCGGACCACGCACGGATTCGCACTCGCTGATGGCACCAGGAATGTCATTCTCGCGCAGGCGGGCAATTACCTTCGAGCGCAGGGAACGGGTATCGACGCGGCGATTTTCACGGAACGCGAACCAGCGGTCATAAATGACGGCGAGACTGATGAAGCTGCACAACATGAGAGGAATCATGAGTGGACCGCCTTTGAGGATTTGTTCGATCATAGAATTGGGATGTGTTGGGAAAGTATGGTTATTTTTTCAGAAGAAAATCAAGCACATCTAGTGCTTCGCGTGGCGTGAGAGTGAGATGTTTGTTGCGCAATGTTTCGACGGGATCAATCACTAACTGTCCTGTAGCATGGGCGTAGTGGCTGGCGTGACAATCGGTGAGTTGTACGCGCTCGGTGTAGCGGCGGCGTGCTACGGCGAAGAGGATGAGTTCGTTTGCCGTGATGCAAAGCCAGATTGGAGTTTTACGCCACCAGCGGCCAGCATCTATGCGCGTGCGGGTGCGCAGGAGGAGCTTTGGTTCTGCGTCTCCGATGAGTTCTTTGAGCAGCGCTGACTCGAGTTCGTTCATTCGGGGCGGGTAAAAGAAGAGTTTTTTTGTGTTACGAAAGTTTTTGTGGGGAGCTTGGCGAGATGGGGCGGACTGAAGTCCGCGGTCCATGCTTGATACTTGAGTGAGTTCATCGGTTTTTTCGGCTTTCTTTGAGGGATTCGATCATGGCTTCACGCTCCTTATTTTCAATTTCGACTCGGCTTTCAAAGGCGGGGTCGGCGAGGCGGCCGCGGGCGTATTTTGCCCAGATACTATCGGGGAAATCAAAAGTAACGCGGCGGTAGGTTTCGTAGGCAGTGTCCATGGCTGTGCCGCGACCTTTCCAGTTTTCCTCCGGCATAAGGCCGAAGATGCGTTCCTGGCAGATACCGCTCCAATAGAGTGCTTGCGAGCGGATCTCGCGGTCGTCGTAGGCTTCGACGGCGTGAACAGCGGTGAAAA
The DNA here is from genome assembly GCA_945890645.1 of Akkermansia muciniphila. GTDB lineage: Bacteria > Verrucomicrobiota > Verrucomicrobiia > Verrucomicrobiales > Akkermansiaceae > UBA956. Next base: position 79,333 of record CAMDCV010000013.1, on the reverse strand, counting down.
GTTTAACGGCCTTTTCATACTGGTGGGCGCGCATGTAATTCTGTCCGGCGCGGAGTCCGGCAAGACCGGCGAGAGGGTCGTCGGGGAAACGCTCTTGAAGTTTGGCAAAGACCATGGCGGCGTTGAGGAATTCGGGGTAAGAGAGTTCATCGAGGCGGAGGACTTCGGCTTTGGCGGCATCGTCTGTCTTTTCGCGGAGAGGATCGGCTTTTTGTTTGAAAGCTAAGCCAGTTTGCTGGAAGTAGCCGCCAAGGCGGGACATCACCGAAGGAATGAGTTCGTGACTCGGGTATTTGTAGGCGAGCTTGACGTATTCCTCGACGGCGTTTTCAGTCTCGCCCATTTTCTCATAGACGAGGGCGGTCTTAAATTGGGCCTTGGGCGCGAACTCGGTTTCGGGGTAATCGCTGGGGATTTTCGAGAAACGCGCGAGGGCGTCCTGATACATCGGGAGCTTGGCCTCCTCATTCTTAGATAAGTCGGCGTATTCTTGGGCGAGGTTGCCTAACAAATACTCGGCGTGGGCGCGGAGGTCGTCGTCGCGGTGGGTGGCGATCGCTTCGGCAAGAAGTTTACGGGCTTGCGCCATCTCGCGGCGGGCAAGGCTTTCCTGTTCGAGTTCGCGGTGTTTTTTTGCCAACTCGAAGTAGCACTCGGCAAGGGTGAAGCTGGTGCGGACGGCCATTTCATCGCCGGTGAAGCGCTTGCTGAATGGTTCGATGAAACCATTGGCTCCCTTGTTGACTGTGACCTTGTGGGATTGCGATTCGTCGCTGGTGGAGTAGGAAATTTCTACATCATCACCGTAGCGAACGGGGAAGCCATTGAGGGCGACGGGCGGTAATTTTTCGGGGAGTTGATCTGGGGCGTAGCTGACTGCGAAGGAAGATTTAAAGATTCCGCTGTGGGCTTCAGTTTCTTGGAGCTCGTAGGTTGTGGTCGCACCGCTGGTAGCTTTCAGAGTGACGCTAGCGCTGTCGCGATCCGCACTGCGGTCGAGGCCTCGGTCGATGAGGCGGAGGTGGATTTTTTCGCCGACGAAGGCTTTTGTGAGAGATTCTGCGTAACTGGCATCCATGACATCCAGAAAGGGATGGCTTTCGACGCGGAAACTAGCAGTGATCCATTTTACGGCATTGGCGCTGTCCTGATAAGGATAGCCTACATGAACGATATCACCGACTTTCACAGCGAGACCCTCTGGGAGTGAGGATTCAGGAAGATCTTCGGCGGACTTGGTAGCGAAGCTGCGGTCGGGTGTCTCGCCGAGAATGAGAGGGATGGTAAAAGAGAATCGACCTTCCTCGAGCGGCGGTTCGTTGCCAGGAGCAGTAGGTGGCTGGGCAAGTTGGTAGCCATCCGGGGTCACGACGGGGGCTTTTACCAGCCCGCCGATGAGCTTGAGGGTTCCAGGGGCGGCAACGTCGTAGGGCTGCTTGAGTGCGGTTTGTTTCGCTTTGCGACCCTCTTCGGTCTGGACGTAGGCATTCACGGTGCTGCTTCCGGCGAGGGCTAGGTGCGGGACGACGATATCGAATCGCACGCTGGAACCGACGACGGTGGCAAGGGGCTTGGTGGGATCGGTGTGATCGAAGATGAGGGCGCGGCGTGGCGGGACTACTTCCGGTGCGGAGGTGCGGGTATTAGTTTTCGGCGCAGCGGGTTTTGCGGGCGGCGCCGGCAGCGGCTTGGTCGTGGCTGTATAGGCGGAAAGCGCGGGATCGGTGTAACGGGCGTGCTGGATAATGACAGTGCGCTCAGTGGGGATGCCGGGGCTGAGGTTTTCCGAATCGAGATAGGTGGCTGTCAGTGAGCCACCTTCCGTGACTTTGATTTCGGAGTCTCGTGCGGGCTCGGCGTTAACCGGGAAAATACGGCCGAGGAAACGTCCGCTGTGTTCCTCGGTTTCGACGGCCTTGATCATCGCCGCACCTCCAGAGGTGGATACGACCTTGATCTCGATGATGTCTTTTTCCGTGCTCGCATCCATGTCCGGATCCTCGATGACGATGGCGATCGCGTCGTCGTAACGGAAGCGGCGGATGGGCTCCAGTACCAATTCGCGGCCTTCCTCGGTTTCGATGTAGTTGAGGAATGAGGCGGTAACTACAGCATCGTTGAAGGCGACGTTAAGACGTTGTTCAAGTCGGTTGCGCTTGGGAGAAGCGGTGCGCGGGTCGTCATAGCGGACGATGACATTGTCGCCTGGGAGCACTTCGAGCTGGGAATTGCCGCGGAGTTCCATGAAGTCCTTGGCTACAGGCAGAAGGGTTTTGCCTTCCCGATTTGATAGAGTGACTTTTTTAATGGTGGGGGCAGCACCATCGAAGCCGTTGATGACGAAGCGTACGAGCCGGGCACGAGTTTGATCGCCAAAGGAAATGTCCATGCCGTTGGCCGAGGGGCTGAGTGTGGCGGGTTGCGGCAGCGTTTTTTTCAGGTCAGCGGGAAAAGTGGCGGGATCGAACATCGCATCCGGGCAAGGAATAAGGTCGGGCTTGCCGGCATTGTCGCAGAGGAGGACGGGTTTGTGTTTGAGGAAATCGCCGCGGCCCTCGTGGCGCCAGATTTGGATTTCGTGGAGGCCGGGCGGGAGTTCGCGTTCGATGAGGAGGCCGCTGGTTAACTCCTCGGCAGCGGGAGTGCCATTGACGAGGAAGATCGTATTGCCGTCGTCGGGGAGGCCGGTGAGTTGGAAGCGGCGAATGGCGGCGGCGGGCTGGTGGAAGAAGGCGCGGTAGCGGATGACACCCGAATAGCCTGGGTGGCTGGTGTTTACGAATGGCAACGGCGCGGCAGAGAGTGATTTCACATTGGCGGAGAGGAATTTGAGGGACGTGCGGTTCGAGGTGTAGTCCATGATCTCCGCCCAATCTGCGGGGACTTCGCGGCCTTCCGGTTTGCTGACGGTGATGGAATCCGTGCCGAAGGTGGCGAAGGAGGAAACGTGCGGCTGGCCAGTCCAGACCGGGGTGTCTTCCGGGAAACGGGCGCGGGTGATCCAGCTTTTGCCGTCGAGGGACGTTTGGAGAACGAAGCGTTTGAGGCTGCTTGAGGCATCACCGGTATCGAGAGCCATCTTGTCGATGAGGGCGTTGTCGTTGAGGTCGATGCCGAAGGTGCGGGGTTTGTTCGCGTCGCCCACATTGCCTTGCCAACCGGGGTAATCGCGGGCGCTGATGGCCATGTTGGCATCGCGGCCGGGGGCGCTTTCCGAGGCGAAGGCGATGGCCTGCGCTCCGGCGGTGGGGACGATGCCTTGGAACTCGCCGCTGAACGGAGAGGTTTCCTTGAGGGCAAGCTGGCGGATTTCATCGCCGCTGGAGGTTTGCAGGCTGACGTTGATTTGATCGTCGCCAGTGGTGAGGCTGCGGTCGGGATCGGTGACGCGGATGTAAACCGGGTTGCCGGGACGGACGGTGCGGGTGCCGAGGGCGGCCTGGGCGGAGGAAATTCCGAGCTCCTCGATGTTGAGGCGGCGCTCGCCTTCGCGCGGCGGGAAGGCTCCAGCGGAAAAAGAGAGCGCCGCATCCGAGGCGACGCCGATGACGATCTCGGGATCGGCGGGTAGGTCTTTCATCTTCGCGCGGAAGCGCTGCGAGTAACCGAAGCGGATTTCGTCGTCGCCGAGGATTTGCAGGATTTTGTCTCCAGGGGTAGGTGCGCCCAGGGCGGTGGCGACATCGGCGCGGAATTTCTCTTTGCTGTCGCCGAGTTGATAGAGGAGGACGCGCTCGCGATCGCCGGACTTCGCCCAGATTTCCACCTCGATGTCGGTGCCGATGCCGGAGACATTGAGGGTGGGGTCGCGGAGGTTGATCTTCACCATTTCACCAGGGACGATGATGGTCTTGTCTTGGGATGGTCCGAGTTCGATCTCGCTGGCTTCGACGAGCTTGCGCATCTCGAAGTGGATTTTTCCTCGTAAGATGAGGGCGTCCGGGTGTTTTGGTTCTTGGCGGAGGACCTGTTCGATTTCCTCCAAGGCCTCGGCGAAGCTTTCCTGATCCATTAGCACCTCAGCGCGGGCGTAGCGGATTTTTTTGCGGAATTCCGGATTGGGGAGCTTCATGAGGTTGTCGAGTTCCGTCATGGCAGCACCGAAATTCTTCGAAACGCGATCGACGGTGACCGAACCAAGGGCAGCGGTCAGTTGGACTTCGGTTCCTTGGTATTCTGCGGCTTCGGCGACCTTGAGATACCAAGCGCGGGCGGTGGGGAGGGCTCCTTTGCGGAAGGCGAGGTCGGCGTAGGCGATCTTGAGTTGGGCGTCTTGGGCAGGGCTAAAAGTGCCTTCGGCTTGGCGCGACCAGATGGTGAGTTCCTTGATGAGGTTTTCGGCTTCGTCGCTGCGGTCGGCTTCAATGGATTTCTCCAAAAGCCAGAACGCGTAATTGACGGGAAGAGAGCGGAGGACGGCGGCGAGCTGATTGGTGTGGGCGAGGTAAAGCTGCCAGGCAGAGTCGAAATTTCCCGCGGCAAATTCGGAGTTGGATTTATAGATCGGATAAGCGGGATCGGTTTCATCGACGGTGATTTCCACCGCCCCGACTGCTGCTGCGGCCAGTCCAGCGGTGTTGCGAAGACTTGTAAGAATTTCGGTCAGTTTGGCATCGGTGGGAGCGCGCGCGGCGATGGACTGCGTTCCACAACGAGCCAAGGTCATGGCGAGCGAGGCGTTGCCCTCTTTCAGTGAATTTGCGGCGAGTTTGGCGAAGGCATCTGCTGCGGCGTAAGTGCGTTGATCTTCCGTAGCGGCAGCAGCAGACCAGAGTCCGGCGGCAATGGTTTGGAGTTGAGCTGAGCGATTCGTAGTGGTGGCATCGCTGATCACGCGCAGGGCGAGTTGTTCGTACCCTTGTTTTTTGGGATAGACGCCGACGGGTGCTCGTTCGTTGAAGAGAGAATAAATGGATTTGCGCAATGGATCCGACCACGTGGGAAGTTTGGCAATGGAATCAAGACCATAAATCGTGTAAGCGGCGGGCGCTTTAGCGGCGCGTTCGAAGACGGTTCTGAAAGCAGTTTCGACGGCTATAGGATCCGCATTTTGGGGAAGTTCCAGCAATTCACGTGAAATGGCCAGCGCTGGATCGTTGGCATTGGCTGGGTCAGCCTTTTGATTTTTTGGTGGCTGAGGCGGCTTGGGCGCGGTGGCAAGTTCGGGTCGAACTGTAATGAGGGCTTTGTATTCCTCCTGGGAAATGAGGTAGGGAACGATCTTGCGGTTTTTTGCGAACGGAACCTGCAGATTGATGATGGCTTGGGCTTGTTCTACTGGTAGCGTTTTAAGAGCGGCGAGGATGGGCGCGGCCTTTTCCGCGCGGCGTGGATTCACAAAGGTGGCGAAAAAACCGGAGTCGCCGGCGCTGAAGTGCATCCAACCATTTGCAACGGCGATAGATCCTTCATAAGGTGCTACCGCGATGAGTTGTTTAGCGGCCTGCAAAGGTGCAGTCACGAGGTCATCAGGCAGTGGTTTTTTCGCGTTGAGGAGTTCCGCCATTTGATTCGCCACGGGAACCATTTCGATGGCCCATTCAATCCTTGCCTTTTGGACGGGGCTGGTGTGCTTCGCGGAGGCGAGTGCCTTTAGCTGGGTGAACAGCTGAGGTTGGTTGTAGGTGTAGGATTCCAAATCCGCGAGGAGAGCAGTGAGAACTGGTTCATAGGCTTCGCGGGGCTCATCGCTTTGATAAATCGTGGCGAGCCACATAGCCGTGGAAGTGAGATCCTTGCGCTCATTGGCTTTGGCGAAAAACCAGGCATCAAATTGGCGGTTGGTTCCGAAGGGGCGAAGACGGAGTCCTTCCTCACGCAACAAAAGATAGGCGGAATCCGCATCGCCAAGGTGGTTGATGAGCAGGCGGTAGCAACTGGGTGCTGCGATTGCGGCAGTGGAGGCATCGAGATTTTCCAGTTTCAGAAGCTTGCGATAAAAGCTAACCGCTGGCCGCCATTCTCCGGCAAACTCGGCGGATTGTGCGGCCAAGAAAAGAAATTTGGCGGAATCCGCTGCATTATCAGCGAGCCATGGTTTAACGGCTGCGAAAGCAATAGCCGAGCGGTTCTCTGATAGACCGAGCGCGAGGATTTCGGAAACGGCGGATTCCGTTTGGGTGGGAGCGGCCTTGAAGGCCGTGATGCGGTCGTCCAGAGGAGCAGCCGAAGCCCAACCCAAGGTCAGCAGAATGGAAAAGATACGAAACATCGCGGATGCGGCTTTATTTGTGTTGAAGATCATTGTTTTTCGCCCTCCAGTCGTTCCAGCTCAAGTTTATCTTCCAGATTCAACATACCCTCTTGGGAAAGTTGACCTCGGGCGAAGGCCGCCCATTCGCTTTCGGGGAAATCGTAAGTGAGGCGCTTGAAGTGCGAGTAGGCGGCCATCGGTTGGCGGAGAGCCTGGTAGCTCATGCCCGACCAATACATGGCCTGAGCGCGAATGGTTTTTCCGTCGTAGGATGGCTCGGCGATGACGCGCTTGAAGGCATCGACCGCTTCTTGGTGCTTATTAGCGCGCATGAACGATTGTCCGGCGCGGAGACCCGCTTGACCGGCGAGAGGATCGGTGGGGAATCGCTCCTGAAGGCGTCCGAATATTTGAGCGGTCTTGAGGTATTCGGCGACGGCCATTTTCATCATCGCTTCGCCCTCGAACGCGGCGTCTTTGTTGGTTTCGGCTTGTTCAAGGAGAGGCTTCGCTTTTGCTTCATATTCCGAGGCTTTCTTCAAGAAATGGGTGCCGAGGCGCGCCATGGAGACGGCGAGGTGTTCGGAGTCGGGGTATTTATAGGCGAGCTTGACGTATTCTTGCGCGGCGATTTCCGGTTCCTTAAGGCGTTCGTAAATGGTGGCGATCTGGTATTGCGCTTTAGCGGCGTGTACCGTTTCCGAGTAGCTGCCGGTGACGTTAATGAAACGGCTGAGTGCGGCACGATAGCGAGTTTCCTTAATTTCGGCGTCATCGGTGGAATCGGCCTCCTCCATGGTGAGGCTGCCTAGCAGATACTCGGCATGGGCGCGTGTGGTGGGATCGTTGAACTGATCCATGGCACCGGAGAGAAGTTGCTTGGCAGTGTTATACTCGAGATCAGCCGCTTCGTTTTCGCCCAGCTTGCGGCGGCGTTTTGCGACTTCGAGGTAAGCCTCGGCGAGCGAAAACTGGGTGCGTTTGGCAATCTCAGGGTCGTCGTATTTTTTCGAGAATGGCTCTATGGTGCCGTCCGCCCCCTTGCTGATGGTGACCATGCGGATAGCGGTTTTCACGCCATTAGCATCGGTATAACGGGCCGCAATGGTGTCACCGTAAATGACGGGAAAACCATTGGCGCGGACATCGTAGGGGGCGGGCTCGGTGCCAGCCGGTGGTGACGCAGGCGCAGCGTTGGATCCGGCGTAGGCGAGCTGATAGGAACCTTTGAAAATGCCCGTGTGGGTGCCGCTTTCGTGCAGTTCAACGGTGTGCTTCGCGCCAGATTTCGCCTGGACGAGAACTTTGACGGTGTCGGAAGCATCCGTTAGATCGGCGCCGGGGTCGACGACACGAAGGTTAAGATTTTCTCCTACATAGGCAGCGGTAACGCTTGCGCGATGATCGGCGGACATGAGATCGAACGCCGGATGGGTGACGACTTTTGCGGAAGCAGTCGCCCATTGTTCCGAGCCATCGGGGGCAGTATAGCGGAAACCAATGTGGACTTTTTCACCGGGGCGGACGACGAGGCCATTGGGGTTGAGATCGATACTTTGTGAATCATCGAGAGATTCGCGCATGGTTTTGACAAGTTCGTAGCGTTCTTGGAAAGTCATAGCACCAACCTCGGGAAGGATGCCAAGGATGAGTGGGACGGTGACGAAGAAACGGTCGAGGGTGGGATTTTCACCGAAGCCCACGACTGGGGTAGCCTGGTAGATGGGCAATGTCGGAACGCCGCGCCATGCATCGCCCATACCTTTAAAAGCATTGAGATTGGCCTCCAACAGCAGCGTGCCTGGAACTTTTTTATCAAAACCTTCAGAAGTGCTCCCGGCTGTGCGACGACCTTGATCGGTCTGGGCAAAAACTTCGACTGTAGAGGAAATGCCCAAGGCCATTTGCGGAGCGATGATTTCCAGATACATACGCTGACCGACGATGGCTTGGAAGCCTCCCTCGGGAACTTTGGTCGTGGGGAGCAGTGCGTGATCAGCCTTCCATGAGGCGCTGATGGACTCGACAGCAATGTCGGCTATTTTCTCGTCGCGGCGCTCGAAACCGTGGTGGAGTGAGCCGGCAACCCCCTGCCCTTCGATGGATGTGACGGTGGCGTGGGAAAGGAGGATCTGTGGCTCGGTGAAGGCGGCGTGGCTGATGACGGCGATGCGCGGTGTGGGGACACCGGGACGGTTGTTTTCCTGATCCATGTAGCGAGCGGTAATGGTACCAGCTTCGGGGACTTGGATCTCACCTTCTTTTTTCGGTGCGCCGGAAACGGGAGTTACGGTGAGCTTGAAAATGCCGGTGGAATCGCCAGTTTCAGTAGCTTCGAATTCTTTCGTGCCAGTGGAGGTTTCGAGGGAAACTTTTACTTTGTCCGGCGTGACGGTGGAGTCCATATCGGCATCGTGGATGGCGAGGGCGAGCGGTTTGTCGTGGAGGAAACGCAATAGTTTTTCGTAATAAGGACGATCTTCGTTATGGCGGGAATCGAAGCGCGGTGCCATATCGGCAAACTCAGCGCGGGCATCGGTAAAGGAGACATCGAGGAAACGTTCGTGGCGCTCGCGGGCTTTCGTGATAAAGCGATCATCAACATAGCGGACGGAAATTTTATCGCCGGTGAGAATTTCGAGCGTGTCGTTTTTGTTGAGGTCGGCAAAGTCGTTGGCGACGGGGAGGATTTTCACGCCGTCGGGTTTGCTAAGGGCGAGTCTGTTGAGTGCGGGGGCGGTTCCAGCGCTCTCGACTAGCAGGAGACGAATCAGACGAGCGCGGGAATCTGCGGCAAACTTGACAGTGAACTCGGTGGCATCGGCGTTAGCGGTGACGGAGGTGGCGGCGGCGTTGCGGTGATCGAGGGAGGCGGGCGGAAAGGTGGAGGGATCGAAAAAGGTGTCTGGGCAATCGGTGAGATTTTCTGGGTTGATGAGGTTGGCTCGGAGTTTTACATCGCGACCGAAGCCAATGAAGTTGAGCCAACCGGTGGCCCATATTTCGATCTTGTGGATGCCGGGTTGGAGGTTGATTTCACCTTGGAGTTGAGGTTCTCCTTTAGTGGTGATCACCTTGCCATTGATGGCGATAAGGAACTCGGCGGGTTCCACTTTATTGTTTTTGGGGTCAGGAATTTTTCCTAGGTCGAGGGCGAAGCGGCGAGTGACGTTTTCCTTTTCGTGGAAGTAGGCTTGGAAACGGACGACGACAGCGGGGTTCGGTTGGTTGTTAGCGCGTTTCCATGGGACATCGGTGAGGATGGAGGCAGGAAGCGCGGTGGTAACGCCAGTGACGTTTTGGGCGATCGCCATGTCCGGCATGTGAGCGAGCCAACCGCTGGATAGATGGCTGCGGAGGGTATCGAGTTCGTAAACCGAGCGTGCGCCGCGGTCGCTCTTGAGGGCATCCTCACTGACGACAGTGACGGAGGGTTTCCATGGGTTTTTTACGGAAATTTTGCTGGCCGGGAAAGTGCCAACGCTTGTCCAGTCGGACGGGTTCATGGCGGTCTGGACGACGAATTTTTTCAGGGCGGCACCGGGTTCGCGGGCGGTGATGGTGAGTTCGCCGAGCGGGAGGTTGTCATTGAGATCGACGGTAAAATCGGGAGTGATTCCCTTGAGCGGGACGGGACGCCATGCCGGGTAATTTGTCAGTGGGCTGATGACCATGTTCGGCGTTCGACCGGGTTCCGAATTTTGTGCGAAAGCGCTGGCCTGCGCGCCGGTGGTGGGGATGGTGCCCTCGAAAATGCCGGTGTGGCTTGATGTTTCCTTCAGGTTCACACGGGAAACGGAATCGCCGCTGGTAGCGCTGACACTGACGGTGAGTTCGTCGATTTCGGCGGTGCGGCTGCGGTCGAAATCCGAGACGCGGACGTGGATGGGGTTACCGGGCTTGACGATCGTGGCAATATGGCGTTCGTGATCGAGAGTGACCTCTCCTGAGGCGATACGGGCTTTGGCAGCGGCTTCGCTATTCTGGCCTGCGCCAATTTCCTCCATGATGATTTGCATGTCTGCACTGCGTTGCTCAGCCTCGGTGAGGAGCTTGCGAGCAGAAGCCATGATGAGGGCGTCCGAGGCAATAAAGATCGGTCCCCCGCGTTTTTCGTCGATGTTGTTCATCTTCTCGCGGAAGCGCTCAGAATAGGCGTAGAAGACCTCATCATTGCCGATGACTTGGAGTGTGCTATCACCGGGGTTGGGCGCGCCCAGGGCGGTGGCTACTTCGCCGCGGAACTTGGTTTTCTCGTCGCCAAACTGGCGGAGGAAAAACGTTTCCTTATCACCGGAAGTTGCCCAGACGACGACCTCGATCTCGGTGCCTGCACCGGAAACGGCGAGGGTGGGATCGCTAAGGGTGACTTTCAAACGCTCGCCGGGGACGAGGTTTTTCTGGCCGGAGGCTGAGCCTAGTTCGACCTCGGTGGCCTCCATGAGTTTCTGCCGCTTGAGCTGGATTTTCCCTAACAGAATGCGGGAGTCCGCGTGATTCAGGTCGCGGGCTAAGATGGAATCGACATCGTCTTTCGCATCATCAAAATCCTCACGGTCGAAATAAACTTCGGCGCGAGCGAAGCGAACTTCCGTCCAAATTTCTGGGACGCGTTCGAGTTCGAGATCAGTGAGAGTTTGGAGAGCGGCATCGTAATTTTTCGCGATGCGCTCAGCGCGGACTCGGCGGAGAGAAGCTTCGTGGCGGATGGGAAGCTGAGCGTAGGCGGGATTCTCGCGGGTACGGGTGTAAATTTCGTGGGCTTGGCGAACTTGGCCGCGCTGTAGGGCGATGTCGCCGTAGGAAAGCTCGATGGTGGCTTTTTCCGTTGGGGTGAGTGGCGAGTTGGCATCGGCCGCCCAGGCGAGGAGGGACTTGGCAAGAAACTCTTGGCGAGCTTCATCGCGACCGAAGATGGTGCGTTGGAGCGTCCACATGAGGAAGGGAATCGACAATTCGCGGTGAGTGGTGACGAAAGGTTCCCAGTTCGCGTCGAGGAGTTTCCAAGCGCTATCTTCGTTGCCCGACATCCATTCGGCTTGCGCCTGGTAGATGGGGTAGGACGGATGAGTGGGGGCTACGGGGATGACAATGAGGCCGAGCTTGGAGGCGGCTTTACCGCGGATTGATTTGAGGCGCGGGATGTCGGTTTCTTTTTTGAACCAAGTGTGTCCCCCCGCATGACGCTCGATAGAGCCCAGGCCATCAAGGGCTAAGGCGTAGGCGACGGAGGAGTTGGATTCTAGTGAGGACTCGGCGAGCGTGAGCATGGCCGGGTAGGTGCGGTGATAAGTGGCGACGTTTTTCCAGAGGTAGCCGGAGGTGCGAAGGAGTTCGTTGGGGCTGTTGCGTTTGGCGAGGGTGTTAAAGAGGCGTTCGCTGAAAAGTTGTGAGGGTGTGATGGCGAGTTTGTTATCGACCAAATCCACGATAAGGAGCTGGAGATTTTCGTTGGAGAATGCTTCCTCAGGAATGGCGGCGAGTTTATCAAGACCTTGGATTTCGAAAAAGATCGGGGATTTTTTAGCGGCTTCGATCGCTTTGGAAAGGGCGGCGATGGCGGTTGGAGCATCTGCGGTGGCGGGAAGAGCTGTTAGATCGGCGCTGGCGAGAGCAGGGTTCGCGGCATTGCGAATGGCGAGCTGCGCAGGAGTGAGGGATTTTTCTGGGGCATAGCTGCGGAGGGCTTGGCGGGCTTCGTAGGAAAGCGCGGTGAAGGCGGGAGATTTCAGGAGGGTTTCGGCGAGTGCGGTGGATTCGGGGGTGATATTCGCGTTGAGCGTTCTGACCCAAGCGGTGACGAGCCAACTTTCGAGTTTGTTTTGAGCGAGAGAGTCCGTGAGAGCTTTGCGCAGGTCGGGTTCGAGCGGGTGGGAGTCGACGGGTTTGGGGATGTTATTGCGCTTTTTATTGGCCTTGGTTTTGAGAGCTCCGTTAGGGTTGCCGAGATCAGCGAGGATGGCATCGCGGACAAGCAGTTGCGTCTCGAGGCGGGGATCGGCAAGAGCTGCGGAAATGAGGTCGGGCGAGTCATTGATAATCTTGACGAGACGATTACGGAGTGCTGGATTTTTTGGCGCAGGGGAAAGGAAATCGTTAAGAAGAGGGATGAACTGGTTTTCCGCGTCTTGAGCGGGAATAGAGGCGGCGAGTGCTTTCGATTTGGCTACGACTTCATCGCGCTTAGCGACATTGCCGGGGCGACCGGTCATGTGCCATAGGCGGTCAGCGAGACGGCCATCGAGTTCGGTGCGGTCGAGGCGCCATGCTTCCGTACCAAGGAAGGCTGTGATAGCTTTGTCCAAATCTTTGGTGGCACCAGCAGCGGCGAGGGCGCAGATGACAGAGGCTTCTGGGGAGGGATTGAGCGCGAGATGGGGGGCGAGTTCTGTGGCTTGAGCAGGAGTGATTTTATCGAGTTCGAAGGTCAGAATCGGCCCGGTTCTACGATTGACTAACTCTTTATTGGCGAGGATGAAGGCAGGGACTTCCGCGGGTGCGATGAGTTGCGGGCCGCTGTCGTAATAATTGGTGCTCCATGTGCGGAGGAGATCCGCTTGCTCGAGTGGGGCGAGTTTGGTGAGTGCGGCGCGGATGGGGGCGAGCTTGGCTTCAGTCTCGTGAGACCAATATTTTTTGGGTTCGTCGCGATAGTAGCGGCTATTACTACCACCCGCCCAATCGGTCTGAACTAAGGCGGCGTAACGAGGAAATTTTTCGAGGAGGGCTTTTGCTTCAGAAATAGGAGGGGCGACTTCCTTACCGTCGATTTTTGCCATGTTATATGCCTTTACGGAGACAGCCCAATCGAGGAGGAGGCGGTATTCCTCATCGAAAGTGATGGCAGCAGCGAGGGCTTTGACGGTGGTGGTGAAATCTGCTGTGAAGCGGTCTGGCTTCTGGTCATAACGGACGGCGCGGATGGAATCGAGAAGCCATTTTAAATCGGCATCGTGAAGGGCGAGGATTTGATCGGAAGATGATGCCGACGAGGACGTCGGCGCTCCCAGAGCGAGGAGACGAGTGGCAAAGGCGTTGCGGTCGTTGCGGGTTTTGGCTTGGTCGAGAAACCAGCGGTCGAACTGGCGAAAGCGCGGATTGACGGTGAGTTTTTGCGCTTCGTTTTGGGCGAAGGCGTATGCTCCTGCGGTGTCTTCGAGTCGGTAGACAAGAAGGATGTGGATCGCAGTGATGGACTCACCGGCTTCGGGGGATTTGGGATCGGCCAGCTTGAGAGCTTGCTGATGGAAAGAGACGGCGTTTTTGATTTCGCCAGAGAGCTCGGAGGCACGCGCGGCTTGAAAAAGAAGGGTGGGATTTTTCGGGAGATTGCGACGCAGCCATTCGCTGGCAAGGGCGACGGCGGGTGCGGGTTTGTTCTCGGCGATGCCTGCGGTGAGGAGGTCGAGAATGGCTTGCTCCGATTGCGTTTCTAATGAGGCGGCGGCGGTGGCACGTTGTTCCTCGAAGGTGGCGGCGTGAAGTGGCGCTAACAAGAAAAGTGCTGTTAGAGCGAGGAGATATTTGGGTGATGGGAGCATTGGATTAACCACGAAATACACGAAAGGTTGAGGGGTGATGGTGCTTTTGTGAGGGGTTTATTCTTCTTTGGTTTCTTTTTCTCCTTCGAGACCGGCAAGGCGTTTGCGGGCTTCGGCCACGTATTGACTGGTGGGGTAGTCAAAGAGAAGTTGCTGGAGTTTCGCCTTAGCGGTGGCGGTGTCGTCCATGCGAAAGGCAACGTTCGCCCAGAGCAGCAGCATTTCATCGAGGAAAGCGGCATCTGGGTATTCGGCAAAGACGCTCTCTAACAAGCCGGCTGCCTGGGCGAAACTGTCAGTCTCGACATAGTGACGCACGACGCGACCAAGGGCTTCGGCGGCGAAGGAGCTTTCGGGGTAGGTCTGGTAGGTTTTGCGGTACGCGTTAATGGCCGGGCTCATGCGGGTTTGCAGGGCTGTGGCTTTGTTGAGGCCGGCCTTACCCCACTTGCTATTGTGCTCATCGGCGGCAGCGGTAAGGGCTTCGGCCTCCTTGGCGAGGACTTCACCAATGCGGAACTGCGCCTCGGCGGCGGAGATGGGATTTTCGAGTTCGAGAACGCGACCATAAACTTCGGTGGCTTGCTTGTATTCGCCGCGGTCGGCGAGGCTACGTCCGAGAGTCATGAGCGCCTGGTCGGCGAGGACGGACTCGGGGTAAAGACGATTAAAAGCGAGGCAAGTGGCCATCGCAGAGGTGAAATCGTTTTTCAAGAGCTCGCTTTCCCATTTCAGTTTAAAAGCTTGCTCGACGAGATCACCGGGAAGCTTTGCACGGTTCACGATGATAGGATCAATTTTATCAAGGGCTTCGTTGGCACGTTCGGAAGCACGGAGGTCGAGACCCATGTCTTTATAAATAGAACCAAGGCCGACGAGAGCTTCGGCTTCGACGGAGCCTTTGCGCGCTTTGAGAAGTTCCTCAAACACGACGTATTGATCAGCGGTGACACCAGAGTTCACTGAACCTGAGACCTTAATGCGGGTTTCCGAATCGCGGGCATCGTCGCCATAGAGGTGGACTTTGTCGGTGTAAGATATGGAGAGTTCGTCAAGCTCGGCGGTGTGGAGAATGTTGTCTTTTGTTGTAGGTTCGACTCCTTCGGCTAGAGGGGCGAGTGGGATTTTTCCAAGGAAAACGCCGCTGCGGATTTCTGTACCATCGGCGGTTTCCGTTAGGGTGACGGTGATACTGTCACGCTCGATCCACTTATCTTTTTCGTCGTCCTTGAGAGCGAAGATATCCAAGAGCTCATCGCCTTCGGCGGCTGCCTTTTCTTCGGTTTTGAAGAGGGACTTCACAGTGAGTGTGATCGATTCAGCGGCGGGCGAGGTGTCAAGATCGGCATCGCGAAGCATGACAACTTGGGGCTGGCCGGGGTAGGCAATGTAGGCAGGCGTGGAGTTGTCGCCAAGGTAGAAACCTACGGTACCGGTGCTGACGGCGCGGACTTTGCCGGTGCGGGGCACGCCTTTCTGGCCATCGAGTGTGCTGTCGTCGAGGTAGGTCACTTCGAGGGTGTCGCCGCCGACCATTTGGAGCACTCCGTCATTTGGTTTGGCGGAGCCTAGGGCTGTGGGTGCAGAGGCAAGCATTTCATCGGTTTTCCCGGGAACGGGGACGCCGGTGATGATTTCGGTATCGCCGCTGCTAACTTTCACGCTGGCCTGCACGGGCTGGTCGAGCTTGCGCATGACGGGGACGTCGGCATCAACAATTTTCGCGTAAAAGCGTTGGCCGATTTCGATGCGTCCGAGGTCATCAGCAGCGGTATCTGCGACTTCGGTGCCAACAAGCGAGAGGGAGTCGATGGCCTTGTTCCAATTCCCCATGTGGTAGTGGCTCATGCCGATATAGAAGTAGGCTTGGTTTGCCCAAGTAGTTTTCCCAGCAACTTCCGTGAGGCGTCGGAACATCGGGAAGGCGGCAGCGTATTGGCCCGCTGTGTATTGGGTGAAACCGGATTGAAAAAGGGACTCCTGATAAAGGGCGATTTCGTCCTCGGTCTGTTTCTCGCCGGGCACTGGGGCGAGAACGCGCGTAAGAAGCATAAAGTGGTTGAGCGCGTCGGCCGTGGCACGCTGTTCGAGGAAATGCTTACCCATGGCCATGTGAGCGCGGTGGGCGAGGATGTTGCCCTGATTGTCGCGGACGATAGAGTTCAGCATGGCGAGGCCGCGCTCGTGCTGCTTGTAGTCCATGAGCTCCATGGCTTTATCGAAAAGGTGCTTCGCCTGCGGGTCTAATTCGCCAGCAGCGCGCGGACGCTCTGGTGCGGGGGCTACCTCTTCTTGGGCGTTAATGAGAGGGAATAGCGATGCGGACAATGCAAGTGCTAAGGAGGCGCGGGAGAATGACGAGTGGGGAAATTTCATGCCGATATGGGAGCGGGGCTGATACTGTTAGATGAAGTGCGTTCTTTCTAGAGAGGGTGGTTATTTTTCTGCCTCTGCTTCGCCACCAACGAGGGCGACGCCGTAGCTTTCGAGGCGGTCATGCGCGGCTCCGGACTCGCCGGTTTTCGGGTAACGGCGCAGGACGGTGCGGAGTTGGTTGACTTCGCGGGCTTTGTCGCCAGAAATTTTGTAGATGTTTGCGACTTCGAGACTGGCTCTGGAAGCGATGGGGCCACCGAGGGATTCGAGTTCTGTGATCGTTTTGATGGCTTGGTCGTATTGTTTCATCGCCACGAGGCACTGCGCGATTTCCCAAGTGGAGTCGGGTTGTTTATTGGCAGCGCGGTAGGCTTCAATGGCTTCTTGGTGGCGGCCGAGATTTTGGAGGAGGGTGGCTTTAGTCCAAGTGAGGCCGTCGGCGTATTGCGGGGATTTGGCGAGCTCGGGAATTTCGATAAGAGCTTTTTCCATGAATGGTGGATTCCTGTGACTCTTGGAAAGATAGTAATCGAAGCGCGTTTTGGTGGCGAGAAGGGGGTTCTTGATTCGTCCAATATGGCGGAGTACGTCTTCCTCAGTTTGGTATTGGCCGGCGAGGAGGGCGAAACGCTGAATTTCAGCATCGGCGAGTGTGTCGGTGCGGATCGTTCTTAGGACGGTCTGGGCTTCCTCATGCATCTGTAGATGCTGGTTAAGCTTTGCGATCAGGTCCATGAGTTGCGCGGGCTTCAAGGTGGGGAGAAGAGCGGCGCTGTGTTTTGTAAAGAATGCGGAGCGTTGTTTAGGATCGGCCTTGAAATTGCCAGCAAATTGGAGGAGTCGCTCGATGGTTGCAGGCTTTAGGGCAAATTGTTTTTCCATGCGTGCGACCCATCCGGCAGAGTCTTTTTCGTGGACGACGGTGGCGTTGATGGCCAGGAGGCGGAGGTCGTCGTTTTCGGGAAAGCGGTCGGCGATTTTTGCGGTCCAATAAGCGGCGGCGGCTTCACGGGTTTCGGAAGGTGTATTGAGGACTGTTGTGAAAATGGTGGTCCAGTAGCGGGTATCTTCCTCGGGTTTGTCCGTGTTGCGACCATCACCGTTAAAGCCGCTGGCGGCGATGTAGAACTCTTTGAGTTTTTCGTGGTTCGGGCTGCGAGTAACGTAGTGCTTCAGAACGGCTTCGCGGGCCGCTTTCGCAGCATTGGGATTGGACTTTAAGAAAGCGACAGCGGTGCGCCATTGGTATTCGGTAGCTTCCTCGAATTTGCCGAGTTTTTCCATGGCGGCGCTGAGGTAAACGAGCGCGGTCCCGGAGTTGGGTTGGGTGACGTAGCCATCATCCTTTACGAGCCGCGCCCAGACGGCGGTTTGCTTTTCTGTCTCACCATTTTGGCCGTGGCACTCGCCGATATAGTAGAGAGCTGCGGCGGCGTAGGAAATGGCATCGGGAAAATAATCGACAACGTCTTGGTAAGCTTTGATAGCGTTGTTGCGTTTGTCGAGTTTGTGGAGACAACGTCCCTGACGCAGAAGAACGTAAGGCAGGGCCGCGCTTTTAGCGAATTCGAAGGAGAAGGCTTTGTAGGCAGCGTAAGCTCCTTGATAGTCACCGGCTTTATAACGCTTATCCGCATCTTCCAGGTTAACGCTTTCGAAGGTATCGAGCTTCGCAAAGGCGTCACCAGGAAGGGTGATTTCTTGACCCGCTTGCGGCTGTGCGAAGAGAGGCGAGTGAGATAAAAGTGCTGCAGCCAGAGCAAGTGGCAGGGAGGAGACAACAAAGCGCATGAAGCTCATTACGCAGTATAATGGCCGGATTTTCCAGAAAAATTCTGTACTGTGCTTGAATTTGCAATGCTCTAAAAAATTCTAATGATAAATTCGATCTGTCTCGGATGCAGATGTTATGAATCCTGACCTCAGAGACTCGACTGCCAGTCGCGCGATTTGCGTTGCATACTCGCACATTTTTTCTTAAGGACTCGGAAACATTTTCTAATCTCCATGGTTCCTACAGTAACACCCATTAAAGCTGTCTCCGCTGAAATTTTGTCGGCGATTTCCCACATCGGCAATCAATTCGCAATCCAAGGGGAATTTGTCGAGGGCCATGAAATCGAAAGCGGTCACATCAATACGACTTACATGGCAACTTATGAATCTCCCGATGCCAGTCGCCATCGCTATATCCTCCAACGCATCAACCAAAATGTTTTCAAAAATCCTCTCGCTGTCATGCGCAATGTCGAATGCGTAACGCGACACATTAACTGGAAAGTGCTGCGAGTAAAAAAAGACCTGGGAGGACAAACGCTGAACCTTTACCCCGGTCGCGGAGGTCGCTTCTGGGTTGAGGGCCCTAATGGCGGCATCTGGCGCTGCTACAATTATATTGAGGGCTGCCAAACTTATGATGTCGTTGAAAACACGCGCCAAGCTTACCAAGCAGCACGTGCCTTTGGATCATTCCAAGATCTCGTGAGCGACTTGCCACCCGGCGAATTGGAAGAGACGATTCCCGATTTCCACAATACACCGCGTCGTTTCGAACGATTAACAGAAGTAGCAGCGCTCGATCCCTGTGGTCGGCTTGCCTCCGTGCGCGCGGAATTTGAATTCATCCAGCAACGCGGAGCCATCACCGGAAAACTGTTAGATTTGCATGCGGAAGGAAAAATCCCCACGCGCGTCACGCACAACGATACAAAGATCAACAACGTGATGATTGATGCCGAGACAGACGAGGCCGTGTGTGTGATCGATCTCGATACTGTCATGCCGGGGCTATCGCTTTACGACTTTGGTGACTTAGTTCGCACAGCGACCAGTCCTGCGGAAGAGGATGAAATCGATCTTACTAAAGTGCAAATGCGCATGCCCATGTATGAGGCACTCGTTGAAGGCTATTTGGATTCTGCTGGTGATTTTATCAACGATATCGAAGTCGATCATCTAGCGTTTTCTGGTAAACTCATAACATTAGAAATCGGCATTCGCTTTCTAACAGATTATCTCGAAGGCGACATTTATTTCAAAACGCAACGAGTGGGTCACAACCTTGACCGCTGCCGCACGCAGCTAGCTTTGGTGCAGCGCATTGAGGAACAGGAAGAAGCGATGGTCAAATTTGCGCGCAAGGTGCGCCGCGGTCGCAAGTAAGCGGCCAGCGTTACTCGGCATCGATCTTAAACGGCACTGATACGTCAGGGAAATCTTTCAAGGTGAAGTTCACCATGAAGCCGTATTCATCACGAGTGCGGTTGTTGCGGTGGGTAATGCCCGCACTGACAATCCAATTCTGGTAATTGCGGTGCAGAGTGTATTGCTCTAACTCCAGTGTGCCGTCATCGAACTCCCACTGCTGTAACATGCCCATTCCCCAATTTTCATTAAAGCGGTTGTAGGCTTTAATGTGCACACGATTGGAATCGATCAAATACGGGTGATTGTTGAGCGTACTTTGCTCCACAGAAAATTCTAAATCCGGTGTGGGCATGAAGCGCAAACCGGTGGTGAACTCACTGTATCCCGAACCGCTGTTGATGATCGGAAATTGTGTCTGGAAATTTACGGCCAACCATGGCAGCGGCGACCAACTGATATCATTGTAAAGATTGGAAAACTCACGATCCAACTCTGGATCTTCCACGTAACTGTCAAGATAGGTGTCCATGAAAAGCCACTCATGAGAACCCCCATTACGCTGTGTTACCAAGCGATTTCTCACACCAAGACGCACCAGATTCCAATTTTCCAGATCATCGATCGCAACGAAACGACCCACATTGATTGGCACAGGGCGTGTCGAAAATGTCATGCGATCGATCGAGGGAAAATCATTGCCGAGATCCGTGGTGGAAACATAGGACCAATTGGCATACGGCTGTAGCGTATGACGCATACCGCGTAGTCCTAGGCTTTTGATTTCCATATCAGGATAGTTTTTGTGGAACTTCATGGAAGCTTCCATGCCAAGCGAAAATATGGTACGACCTTCATCATCGGCGGGACCGCCGACATTAAAGTAACGACTATAGCCGGCGCCGATGTGAGGCGTAAGATGCAGCCAATCACCGAGTGTGATCTGCTTTGAAAGTTCTTGATAGGTATGAAAGCGAACGAATTCCGGATTTGTCAATTGCCGATAGAGCGAATCATAGCGTGGGTCTCCCGGTGGTAGGTCGCGCATTTGTTGAATCAACAATTGCTCGTAACGACTCACCTGCGAGTAGAGTCGCGGCAACTCAGGATCACCGTCAGGAAGCGTAAGCAAAGGATCTAACAAAGTATCACGAGTGGGGTCGGCCATGTTTTCCTCTAACACGCCAAACGATGTGCTCCCTTCATGCAAAATCGATGAGCCAAAGAGCGGACGACGAATTTGATCAAACGAAATTTCAGGAGAGCGGCTATCTGCACGATAGAAATCGTTCAAGCGCAGCCGCGCCAGTCCCGTAAGCAACGAGGTTTCCGTGCGACGCGTAAGGAAAATCGTATTATCCGGCTGCGCGTTGTTGCGATAAAATCGCGGGTCAAAGTCTTCGAGGAAATGATTATCGCTCAAGATATGCAAATCGTAATTGAGCGCATACTCAGCATCATCATTGAGTGAATCATCCCACTGAAGAGGAATGCGATACTGGAATTCAGCACGGTAGCGTGATGGATCGACTGGACCCCGCGGAATACCAGAGCGCCCTACATCGGGCTGCATGTCATCGGCGTAGTAGAATTTCATCCAGCCGAGATTCACGTTATCTTTAATCCGTGTATCAAACAAATCGACTCCGCCCGCAAGACCACGACGTGAGCGCATGTCAAAATGCCAACGCGATAGCAGCCATGGTTTATCAGAACCGAGAATGCTGTCGTCGCCACCGCCGAGCATGATGCCATAGCTTTGCAAAACAAACACGCCCCAGTTCGTACGGCCACCCGGCAAAATCCGATAACCAAGGTCAGCGTTCAATGGCTGACTCAAATACGGCAACCAGAATACCGGAGTCTCTCCCACATACAGCTTTAGGTCGTTAAAAACAATTTTATCGCCGGGATATACAGTCGTGCGATCAGCGCGTAACCAATAATGCGGAGACTGTACGTCATCCGTCGTTATACCGGCATTGGTTCCGGTGAAAATGCGCTCGCCATTCTCATCTTCCGACATGGAGAAATTACCCGCCTCCAAAATGATCGGATCATAGCTGACACTCAATCCTTCCGTATTCAATTTTTTCGTTTTGAGATCGTACACCACCCGATCACCGCGTTGGATCATCGGACCACTGAACACACTAACGTTTCCGACCAACGTATAGGTGGCTGCCTCGAGATCGAGTTCCGCACGATCGGCGAAGACCTCCTCGCCACGGTTGGTTTTCAATTCGATGGGACCGGAAACGAGAAATTTTTTCAGATTGCCTTCGACTGGGGTAATTTTACCCTTGATGGCGATGTCCACCCCCTCGGGCATCTCGGTATTCATTTCTTGCGGATTCGCGGGAGGCAAGTCAGGCCGGGAAGCTACCGGAGGAATCTCCACTGGCGCTGGTGGAGTAACTGCCTTAGGCGGCAGAAGTTCCTCTTCCTGAGCCGACAAAGGAAACAAAAAAAGCAACAAGCATAAGCGCTGAAACAAGTGCATGAGAGTGTGGCGATTCTGGCTTTTCTCCCTATGTTGTAAAGGAAGAATTCCGCAAAGCGGTGCGCGCATCAAGGAACGCAACAAGTCAGATCCCCTCTTCCATCATCATCTCTTCTTGGTCTTTGGAATCTTGTTTCGGAAGAGTTGTTCCATCGCGCGGTTTTTGCGGAGCGACCTTCGGTTTATCGCTTTGCTTCAGCCACTCTTGGTTGTCAATTTTCAGATCTTGGTTGGTATCGATAGCCTCGAATAGATCTTCTTGCGCGTCTTCACCCATGCGTTGGGCAAGCGCTGATTTTTGAAATTCCGAAAAGTCGATGGACTTGTCTTGATTGGCATCGATGCCCTCAAAGCCGCGTGCGGTGTTAGGAACTTCTGGATGGCCAGGTTGGCGTGGCGGGCGACCATCAGGACGTGGGTTTGGACGACCATCTGGTTTATCCTCTGGACGACGCATGCCTTGACCAGGCGGGGGTCCGTCATCAGGACTGAGCACACCGTCGCTATTGCGATCCATCTTATCGAAAATCTTTCTGCGGCGCTCCTCTGGCAACTTATTCAGCATCGTGGATTTGACGAACTCCTCGTAGGTGATTTTGCGGTCATTATCCAAGTCCATTTCTGAAATGCGCGGAATGGGACGGTGCCTCACTTCCCCATCCACCATGCCGTCGGGAGGATTTGGGCCGCCTTTCGGAAGCATTTCCAGAGGCTCCAGAGTGCCATTCTGATCCTTGTCGAGATGCGTAAAAAGCTTATCCTGCTTTTCAGCGGGCAATGGCGATATCCGCGGCAACTGCACGAATTCCTCTTTAGAAAGCTTTTGGTCATGATTTGTATCGGCATTCTTCCAAAACTCCATGGCCTTCATTTTATCCCCTCCCCGCTCAAGCGGACGGTTTTTCGGATCCTTGGGAGTTTCCTGCCCCTGAGCGGCAATGGCTAACAAGAAAAGCAAGCTGGTAATGGATCGTTTCATAAACCGAATAGTAGTTGTCTCATCAAACCGCAGATCGCAGGAAAAGTTGTGCAATTTCTCAAAAATGCGTCTTTATCCTTCGCTGACGCTGTGACAGAATGAACGCGCACATGCACATACGCGAAATTTTACGGCACGGCAAGCCAACCTTTTCTTTTGAATTTTTCCCCGCACGCACCGAAGCGAGCGCCGAGGAGCTCTACCAAACCATCCGCGACTTGGAGCCGTTGCATCCGTCTTTTGTCTCCATCACATATGGCGCGGGCGGGGGCACCCGGGAACTCACTCACCAGTTGGTCGCACGTATCAAAGAAACCACGGGCATCCCGCCGATTCCCCACCTCACCTGTGTCGGACACACCAAAGCAGAGGTAGAGCAAATCCTTCTGCGTTACGCGGCGCTTGGTGTCTGCAATATTCTGGCTTTGCGCGGTGATCCGCCACAGCAACAGAGCGACTACGATTGGTCGCAGGGTGAATTCCGCTACGCCGCTGACCTCGTGCGCTTCATTCGCGAATTCAATGAATCCGGTCGTCACCCCTCAGGGGGATTTGGCATCGGCGTCGCCGGCTTCCCCGAGGGACATCCGGCCACTCCCAATCGGTTGCATGAAATGGATCATCTCAAAGCCAAGTGTGCCGAAGGGGCCGACTACATTTGCACACAATTGTTTTTCGATAATCATGACTTCTTTGATTTCCGCGATCGCTGTACGCTGGCTGGCATCGATATCCCCATCATTGCTGGCATCATGCCCGTGACATCGCTATCCTCGATGCGCCGCATGGCGGAACTCGCCGCAGGATCGCGCTACCCGGCAAAATTGTTGCGGGCACTCTCGCGCGCCCAAGATGACCCCGTCGCTGTAGAAAAAGTCGGCATCCATTATGCCGCACAGCAATGCAGTGAACTCCTCGACGGCAAGGTCGATGGCCTACATTTCTACACGCTGAATAAGAGCAATGTCACGACACAAATCTATCACAGCCTCGGTATCACGGTGACTCCGTGAGCAAACACTGTGTTCACAGAGTTGCTAAGCTTCAGGGTTCAGGCTCCGACTCTTTTTTCGTAGAGGCTTTTTTGACATAAAGCAATTCCTCGGCCTGAGCTATAGTGAGATCAGTCAAATTGCCAATCAGCGGGCATTGTAGCATGTAGTATTGACCATTGGCAGAAAGCGGTAATTTGTTCAAATTCACTGCACTTTCCTCAAAGAGTTTGACGGGCAAGGTCATCAACACCTGACCTTCATAAATCGATGTGGTGGCCAAAACCTCGGTGGTTTTTATCTGCAAATCCGTCTGGATCGCATCCGCTTGGAAAGGGACACCAGTATCAATGGATGTATCATCAAATCCTGCGGATGAGCCTTTCCCATCCTTGCTGGTGAGGTCCATGGCCTTACGCAAAGTCAATTCTTGCGACGCCAGAATTGCCGCCGCTGTCATACCAGGCTGAGCGATCTCTTGGGCGGTCTCACTACTGATCGTTCCTTTGCGCAACATGTCATCAATCTCTTCCGCTTTAGGAGGACGCACCAAAAAGCTGCCGCGCAAGTCCATTTGCTCGGGAGCGGTCAGGTTGATGTCGGACACCTGTAAACTCCCCCCAGTAGTTTTGATGTTGAAGAATCCTTCTTTGAACGAAGTTTTACGATAGCTACCGGAAGGACTTAAAATCGAAAGGCTATTGAGAATATGAATGCGGTTACGCACATCAATGTGATCATTTTCGTTGAGCGAGATACGCCCCGAGAGCGAGACGCCATCGGGCGAATTCGTGGATCCCTGTATTTTCAGTTGACCTGAAATCGAACCCTCGACGTAGGTGCTGTAAACTTCAGGAAGCAATTGCTCCAAGGGTAGGTTTTCCATGGTGATCGAACCCGAATACTCAGGCCGCATGCCCCCAATCACTTGTAAGTTCTGAAACGAAACTTTGCCGTGGGTTTTCGTAGGAGAAAGATCCTGCAGGGGACGCAACACCGTGAATTCCCCTTTTTCAACCGTCACTGCACTGTCATCGCAACGCAACACTAACTCATCGATATACATATTACGCAACCAATTTTGGGAAAAAACTCCCCCCGTAAAGCGCAAGCGCCAGCCATTGCCATCGCGAATCATCGTCATGTGACTATCTGAAATGCTTCCCATCGTTCGTGCTGAATAGCCCCACGAGATACGAGTGTTACTGCATTCAAACGTTTGGAAATTTACATTTTCAAAATTCTTGCTGAGAGAACGACCCAGATCTCTCGCTTCCTCCGGCGTCTCCGCTCCCGCTTTGACGTGGATCGACATCCGGTCGACCGCAATGCGATTCGTGTCCCACTTCGACTTAATGCCATCCAACAATCCCATGCGAAACGAGATTCCCGTAGCTTCGCACGAATGCATGAAGCTTTTCGGTCCTCCGACCAAGGTCATGTAGCGGATCGATGCCTTGTTTTGCGTGCGATTGAAACTACGCATCGTTCCCGATTGGCAGTCCATTCCCGCAATGATGCTATCGCGCAAGTTCGCTTTGAACGAAGCCTGTTCTGGCCTTTTCACTAGGAAATACACGAGCACCACCGCTGCAATCACTGCAAAAATGCCGACACGCATCAAAATCCGCAGCAAGTGATACATTAAAACCGAGGCTCCACCGCCCGCCATCGAGTAGCGAATTTGAAACCAAAAGCCTTGCTTAGCCACCCATTGTGCCAGGCGATCGTTAAATAATCGTGTCGATTCCAAATCCATAAGTCTGCAAAAGTCGAAAGACGAGCACAATCAATGCCACTTCGCCGCAAATTGCCAGTGTAAAATGGAAACAGAAAAAATTGCCTCGCACATCTTGCTGTCCTCCGTTACATCGGCTGCGTGGACGAACAGGATTATAAGGTGAAATTAGAGATTTTCGAGGGCCCGCTGGACCTCCTGCTCTACCTGATCAAAAAAGAGGAAGTCGATATCCACGAGATTTCGATGGAAAAAATCACCAAGCAGTATCTTGCCTATATCAATACGTTCAAATTACTGAATATCGATATTGCCGCGGAATTCATACTGATGGCTGCCAATTTGATGTACATCAAGAGTCGTACCCTGCTACCCAAGTCCGAACAACCGCCCGAGGAGGAAGGCGACGAGGACGACCCACGCTGGGATCTGATCCGACAGCTCATCGAATACAAAAAATTCAAGGACGCCGCCTCATTTCTTCTCAAACGCGAAGTCGAAATGGACGGAGCCTTCGCCTACCAGGCCGAGATACTCAAGGACGAAACGCCCCCCGTGTTGGCCGAAGTCTCCATCTTCGACCTGATTCGATCATTTCAAAATGTACTCAAACGCTTTGAGGAAGCACATGATTTCGGTTCCATCGTCGATGACCGATTCACTGTCGCGGACAAAATCGAAATGCTCATGGATCGTCTCCAACCTGGCGAGGCAATTCGTTTTGAAAATCTTTTTGATGAAGCAACTACCAAAGCAGAAGTCATCGTCACATTTCTCGCTGTGCTGGAACTGATGAAACTCAACCAATTCGTCATCCGCCAAAATAGCATCCTTGGTGAGATCGAGGTAGAGCGCCGCGTCGCGGGAGTCAGCACCGCCGCAGAACTGCTGGGCCAGTTTGATGGCTGATCTTCCCTCAAGTCAGTCGATGAAACGAATTCCTTTATTCTTCGCCTCATCCCAAACCTGCTTGGCTTTCGCTTCGTCACCAAGCGCTAGCGCAAGGAGATGACGATAAAATGTGTTGTTAGCATTGTAAGGAGCCAACTCGTATTGAATCTCTGTCACCAATTGTTTGTATGTTGAATCCTTAATGCGCTGCAATTGCATAGACGTTTGCTCCGGGTCAAATAATCGACTCCAGACCCACAGTCGCAATGAAGCGTCATGGCCTGACAATTGATTACTTTCTTGAGTGAGCTGATAGGCGAGTTTCAAGTGTTCGTTTTGTGCCAGTAGTGGCGCGAGCTCTTCTTGTGTGACGAGCAAAGTCACAATGTCATCCGTTTCGAATTGCCGCTCATTGAGTCGGTAAATTTCTTCGATGCGAGAATTTTTACGAAGCTCTTCCATGGCGGCTTCGCACAGCATTTCAATGTAAAGATCCGTCGTCCCGCTGCTGACGGCTCGTTGATGCAAGTCTTTCGCCCGGATTAATAGCGGTTCCACGGGAGGCGCTACTGCGGAGGCACTGCGTGAACGCAAAACATTTTCCTGCGTGATGATAAATGTCTCCAATAACACGCGGGTCGCTGGTTTCGCATTCTCTGGCAAACTTGCGAGTGTCTTGCGGTAGCGCGCGAGTGATGTTTCGACATTGATTCGATCAGCATCGGTAAATTTCTTTTGGTAGGCCTCGACCGCACGCTTGTAGGAATCGGTAAAATCGATTTTCGCTGAAGTTACTTGCTCGAAAAGCTCTTGTAACTCGTCATTGTTTTTAGCCAAGGAGTGAAACAAAAATAATGCCCCATACGATTCTGGGTTCTTGGGCGCCATCACACGCACCTGATTAAACAGCTTGGCCGATTGAATGATTTCAGGCGAAGCGAGTAGTTCTTTGGTCAATGCTTCAGAATCCGCAGCACTGGCGCATTGGACAAAAAATAGGGAGCTACCCGCGAGATCGGAAATGTAGCTCAAGTCAAAGATTCGTTCATTAATTTTCCAATTGGCAAGACTCTGGTAAGCGGTCGCCAAATTAGTCGTGGTAATGGAACTTTGTTGCAGACGCAATGATCGCTCCATGCTCTCGACTCCCGCACGAAAGTCCTCAATCTTCCCGGTAAGTAAGGCCAGCGACTGCCAAACCAGAGCTTCGTTATTCAGCTTCGAACTACTCTCTGCGATATTTTTGTATTCAGCTAACGCCTTTTTAAATTCCGTAACGGCAGCTTCATTGCGACCTTCTTCCAAAGCCAAATAAGCAGCGTTTTCATGCTGTGCACATTTAATGTGCGACTGCGTATCATCACATCTTGAAAGCCATTGCGCGCGGTCCTTCAAGTCAATCGCAATGATTTGGCGCGTGCCAGCGATCGACTGCTTTACTTTTGGATCCAATTCCTTATTCCAGGCCTCTTCTAACATCGTTCGACTGGAGTCGATTTCGCCCACATCACGCAATCGAATGCCTACTTCCATGAGCCATGCAGTCGATCGGGCATTATCTTTCAGTAACTCATCAAACAATGCTTTTCCTTCTTTATGGCGACCGAGCCAATAGGAAATCTCACCAAGAAACAGCCTGTATTCGTCGGTCTCACCGACCGCTCCGCGAATCGAAAGAAATGTTTTCTCTCCATTTTGCAGCATTGCCATGCGCTCTGAAGTCGACTCAATCTCACGAGAGAGATTCAATTGGGCGATACCTAACTGCATCACGGGACCAACCATTCGGCCCGCTAACTCTTGTTGTTCTAAGGCCCGTTGCACTTGGATATCTTTTTGGAATTTTTCGACCAAATACTCATTCACCAAGCTATTCTTACCCGCCTCATCGGCTTTTTCATAGGCATCGTAAAATTCCTTCTTACCTTTGCCTTGATCTAACTCTGCAAAGTAAAAGTCCTGTCGCTTCTGCAGAGTTGTTTCATAATTTTTTACGGCGCTATGAAAACGATCCATGCGCGGCTGGGTATATTGCTGGAGCAAAGAAACCGCTTCTTGATATCGCCCATCGCGAAATAAAATGCCTCCCAGGATACGCGCGGCTTCCGAGTCTTTCAAAAACGCATCACTCAAAAACGGCATCAGTATTTCACGTTGCTTCGCCTCGTCCAAAGTATCCTCGCGATCCAATACATAACTGCAGGCAGCGCGAACATTCTGAGGCTCCTTTTTCCACCACGATTCCGTTAGTGACATACGAACTTCTTTGAGCTTCTGCAGTTCCATTTCATCGGCATACATTTCCGCGATTGCTAAAAGTGACATCGCATCGGCAGGACGTTCGGACTGATCGGTTTGCGCTTTTTCCACAAGACGGGTCGCGAAATTCGGCAATAGGGTCTCTCGATTCGGTTGGCTCACAAGAAAATCCACATACGCACTCAGCACCGTAGAGTCACTGCGAAAAGCACCATCGTTTGCCCGTTGCACGATGCTCATGGCTTCCGCACCTTTTTCTGGATGTTCGACCAGTGACATCACGCGTGAAGTGGCCTCTGCCCATTTGCCTGCGGCGAGAGATTCATTCGCTTCTGCGATGGCTACTTTGTTTCGATATGGCTCTGACTCGACGTGGCTCTTCCATCCAAAAATACTCAACAGCGCAATGGTGGCTGCAAGACCCAGCGCACGAAACCCCCTACACATACCTGATAGCGGTTCTTTGCCTAAAAAATAATAACCATCACCTGACTTGATGACACGATATGCGCTGATGGGAAGCAAAGGAATGAACAAGATGGTAGCAAACATCGACGTCACGTAGGATTGCGAATCCGGATCAAAATCTCGGCAACCATATAACCGCACGCCGCAGCCATTGAGAGAAAAAAGCGTGGGTGCGCTTCGCACGGGCTTCATTTTAGGAAAACGCGCTTGAAGTTGAGCTTCGCGCATCTGCTGCTCTGGACTCATGTGTTGCATAAAGTGCTGTATTACTAGCAGCCACCATTTTCCGCTGACAAGAAAAATCCGCTAGAACGCTCAGAGTATGCGACACAAACTATCTGCCACTCAATCCCGAGATGGTCTGGAAGATCGAAGTGAAGATCAAATACATCATGCTGCCGATCAGACCGGCCATGATCACGAGAATCACAGGCGTTACCAAGGCCATCAAACGCTGCATGTCTTTCGCCATTTCGCGGTCGTAACGTTCCGCGGCACGACGCAGGGAGATGTCGATTTTTCCTGTCTGTTCACCGACGGCTACCATGTCGATCAACAAGGGCGGGAACACTCCCGCTCGCATCATCGCTTTGGTGAAAGAGCGCCCATCACCAACTTGCGTGATGACTTGATCGAGCTGCTTGCGCATCACAAGATTGCCAGTGGCATCGCGCGACAACTCTAACGAACGCAGTAGCGGTAAACCGTTGCCGACCAGGTTGGCCATCGTTTCGAGGAACTGCACATAAAATCGGCTGGAGATCAATTTACCAAACAAAGGCATTTTTAATTTCATGCCATCCCATGAGTATTTGTTGGCGGGATTGTCTTTCCAGGCTTTGAAAAAAATCGCCACGGCCACCAACACCAAGGTGATCACATGCCACCATTCTTTGAGGAAATCAGAGGCGCCGATCATGATCGCAGCACCGAGAGGAACTTCCGCACCGGGTGTGCTTTTGATGAGCGAAGTCAGCTGCGGAATCAAGGTCGTGACTAACAGAATCGAAACGCCGATACAGGAAAGCACAAGGAATGCCGGATAGATGAGAGCCAGCACAAACTTCGATTGCAGCTCTTGAAGAGTTTTTAGATAGTGCGCCTGACGACGCAAGATCGTATCGAGCGCGCCCGATGCTTCACCCGCCGCAGCGAGACTGCAATAAAGCTGATCGAAGCCGGCACTGGTACGCCGTAATGCGTTAGAGAAATTCATGCCATCGCGAACATCCTGACGCAGACGCTGCGCGATCGCTTTTAGGTTGCCGAGTTCTTGTCGACTCTCCATCGCCAACAAGGCCGGTTCCAGCTGCAAGCCACCACCTAGCATGTCGGAAAGCTCCTCAGTGAACATCACCACTTCGGCGCGTTTCATTTTCAACAAGCCTTCGCTTTTTTCTGCGGGCTTGGCTTTTTCGCCCTCGGCACTGGCAGCTCGCGAAATGGGCTTAGGCGCTGTTTTCACTGCCGCTTTGGGCTTTTTCGTGGACGCAGCATTGACGGCAGATGCTTCTCTGATCGATACCGGTTGCAGGCCTTTGCGATCAAGCAAACGCAGGGCATCGGTGCGGTCAGCGGCATCGATTTCGCCTTGGCTCACCGAGCCTTTGCTATTGAGTGCTTTGTAGGAAAAAACAGCCATGAAAATAAATGTTAGACCTCATCACCGCCGATATCGGTCGCGGTGACGGAAATGATTTCTTCGACGGTGGTTTGGCCTTGCATGACTTTATGCCAGCCGTAAATGCGCATCGGTACGTAGCCATCCTTGAGTGCCTGCGCGCGGATCTCGGCGGCGGGTGCTTGATGGGTGACCATTTCTTGCACAGCGGGAGTGATGAGTGCGGCTTCGTAAATCGCCAATCGACCCGAGAAGCCGGTATTGCGGCAACGGTCGCAGCCACGCGGACTGTAGGCCTGACCGAGGATGTCATGCGGGATGCCAAACTCATCGCGTTGCACGGGGGTCACTTCGCGCGGCACCTTGCAATGCGGGCACAAGCGACGCACCAGACGCTGCGCTAGGAATGCGCGCACGGCAGCCGCCACAAGGAAAGGCTCCACGCCCATGTCGATCAATCGACTCAGACCACCGAGCGCGTCATTGGTGTGCAAAGTGGAAAACACAAGGTGACCGGTGAGCGAGGCGCGGATCGCGATCTCTGCTGTCTCAAGGTCGCGAATCTCCCCGATCATCACAATGTTCGGGTCGGCTCGCAAAATCGAACGCAGCGCCGTGGCGAAGGTGAGACCGATCTCCGACTTCACCGCAATTTGCATCACGCCGGGCAATTTGTTTTCCACCGGATCTTCCACTGTTACGATGCGGCGATCGGGATGGTTCACTTCGGTAAGGAAACTATAAAGGCTTGTCGATTTGCCCGAACCTGTGGGTCCGGTGATCAAAATGATGCCGTTGGAAAGGTGCAACAGCGACTCGATCCGCTTGCGCACAAACGACTCCATACCGAGTTTTTCCAAACTGAATTTTTCTTGGTTGAGCAAACGCAGCGACACACTCTCGCCTTCGACCGTCGGCACAGTGGCAACACGCACGTCGATGGTCTGTCCTTCAAACTGCAAGTTGATACGTCCGTCCTGCGGCATGCGGCGTTCGGCAATGTCGAGACGCGCCATGATTTTCAAACGGGCAATCACCGAGCTTTGCAGCGCCTTGATATTTTCCGGCACCGTCACTTCGACCAATCGACCGTCAATGCGATAACGAATGCGCAAGTTCGTGCTCAGTGGCTCCACGTGAATATCCGTCGCGCGTTGCTCTAACGATTCGCGAATGATCTGGTTAACGAATTTAACCACACTGGCCTCTGCATCGTCGTCGTTGTCGATGACGTTCGCCTCGTCGTGCGATTCCAATCGTTCGTAATCGAGATCGCGGCCTTCTAAAATTTGCTCAAATGTATCCGCACCCACACCATAGAGGCGACGTAGAGATTCGTGGATGCGACGACGCGACGCCATGCACCAATCGATCGGCAACGAAAGCTCCTGCGAAGCCGCTTGACGTGCCACGAGATTGAACGGATCAAAGGTCGCTAGGCGCAGACGTTTTTTATCGCCATCTTCCACGATCGCAATCGGCAATAAACGATGCCGCAACGCAATCCGTGGCCCGCACAATTCGCGCAATGGCAGCGGATGCTCGACTGGAGGAATACTTTCCAACCATTCCATGCCGATGTCATTCGCTAGCTCTTTGAGATACTTTTCCTCATCGACCACATTCGCGTCGAGGATGTCATCCAAGGGCGATCGCTGCCGAAGAGACGAAGCCTCGATGACTTTTTCCAAATTAGCTATGTCCTCGCAACCGGAGCGGCGAGCGGGATCGATCAGTATTTCCATCATGGTGACAAGACTCTTCTCCTACAAAAACCGCCGCTTGGCAAACTTGTCTTCAAAACTTTTCCGCCAGCCGTCTTGGCGTCCTCCGCTGGCCTGCACTCGCCTTTTTACTCGCAAAATACCCTGCTGAGGCTATTTTGCCAACAACAAAGGCCATGCAAACCAACTCCCGCGCCATCCCCCGAGCCATCGCGATCATCCTTGTCATCGCAGCACTAACTGGTGCCGCCTACCTGCTTTTCTACCAAGGCCCCATCAACGTTATTACTCATTCGAAGAACAAATCGGAAGAACTCGGACGAAGTATCTTCAAAAATATCGACGACATTCTCCACGTGCGACCCAGAGTCACCGTCAACGGCCATACTATCACCGAGGCCAGCACCGACATCGCAGAGCTTTCCACAGTTGAAAAAAACTTCGAGCACACGCATTCGGTCGAGAGCACTTGGCTAGGCAGCACCAAACGTCATAAATTGAAAGGCCGCTTCACCGCGAAAGCCGGCTTCGATCTCAATCAGGCCATCTCCATCGATATCTCTCCGGATGGGCAAACGATACGCGTCACCTTGCCCCCCGCTCGCATTCATTCCGTGGAGCAAACCCATGTCGAAATCATCCAAGACGAGAACGGCATGTGGAATAAAATCTCTGCCGAAGAGCGCCAGCAAGCTCTCAACGCCTTGCTGCAAGACGCGCGCAAATCGATCGAAGAAACCAACATCCTTACCGATGCCCAAACCTCCTTCGAAAAACAAATCACTGACATCATTCGCAAGCAAGCCCCCCCTGACGGCACCATCATCATCGAGCCGCTGAAGTAGCCCATGGAGCTCATACTTCAGTCCGCATCAAAAAATGAAGTGTCCCCAGTCTTCGATATTTACACCAAGTCAATCACTCTTCCGCTATCTCAGATTTCCCTAGACATCCCACAGCAAAAAAGAAACGATCATGCGCATGGAACATCATGTTTATTTCTGGCTGAAAGAGGAAAACAAAAACGCCGCCGATCGCGCCTCCTTTGAACAAGGCCTCAACGATCTTCTCAAACTCCCCGGCATCGAGCGTGGCTTGTGGGGCATACCCGCTGCTGTCATGCCGCGTCCCGTCATCGACCTCAGCTGGGACTATGCTCTGTCGATGACTTTCACTTCCATCGAGGCTCAGGACGCTTACCAAGTCGATCCTGACCATCAAGTCTTCATCGACACCCACAAAGAAAAATGGGCGCAAGTGAAAGTCATGGACATCGAGCCTAAGGGCTAATTAAGCACTCAGTCCCGTGGCTTTGCGAATGCGTTGCAGCACATGGCTTGCGGTCTCACGGGCGCGCTCGGCACCCTTGCGCAGGACCTCATCGACGTATCCCGGTTCGGCAAGAATCTCCTCGCGGCGCGCACGCATTGGGGCAAAATAGTTCCAATAGGCCTCCCACAGCTGCGTTTTATAGTGACCATAGCCAAAGCCGCCCGCTTGGAAACTATCAACCATGGACTGATACTCGGACGGAGAAACGAACAATTTGTAAAGCGCGAGAATCGTCGAGTCTTCCACAGGCTTCGGTTCTTCGACTGGCGTCGAGTCCGATACGATCTTCATTATCGTTTTGCGCAGCGGTTTTTCTTCTCCGAACATCGGAATCGTGTTGTGGTAAGACTTGCTCATTTTTAATCCGTCGATTCCCGGCACCACCGCCGAATCATCGCGAATCATCGGCTCAGGCACGATGAGAGTTCCTTCGCCGAGCGCTTCATTGATTTTCACTGCAAGATCGCGCGTGACTTCGAGGTGTTGCTTTTGATCTTTGCCCACCGGCACGAGATTCGAGTCATACAACAGAATATCCGCAGCCATCAGCACGGGATAAGCAAACAACGCATGATTCGCCGAGAGGCCTTTCGCCACCTTGTCCTTGTAGGAATGGCAGCGCTCGAGCAAACCCATGGGGCAAACCGTCGAGAGAATCCACGCCAATTCATTCACCTCAGGCACATCGCTTTGACGGAAGAAAACCGCTTTCTCTGGATCCAGTCCACAGGCGAGAAAGTCGATCGCCAACTCGCGCGTATTCGCCAATAACTCCGGACCATTGTGTAACGAGGTCATTGCATGATAATTCGCAATAAAATAATAGGCATCGCCCTGTGATTGCAGACGGATCGCGGGCTCCATCGCCCCAAAGTAATTGCCGATGTGAAGTTTGCCGGAGGGCTGAAGTCCTGTCAGGATGCGCATGGACGCAGCATGGAGGGCGCACAGGCGATTTTCAAGGATTCGATTCAAAAAAGCGATTGTCACACAACCGCCCGAAAAAGGATGAAAAATGAAGAGTTGCTTATCCGTAGAGATCAGCCTAAACTACACTATGAACGCGACGGTAGCATTTATGAATCTAGGAGGACCTGAAATGATCGTCATCTTTGTGGTGATCCTGCTGCTTTTCGGAGCGAAGAAAATCCCCGAGCTCGCTCGCGGGCTCGGCAAGAGCATGGGGGAATTCAAAAAAGCTCGCGAGGAATTCGAGCACGAAATCACTCGCGCTGAGGATGAAGTGAAAATCCGTGAAGCAGCGGGGAAGGAACCTCGCGATAGCTGAGCTCTATGAAGTCCACGATCTCTCGTCTCCTCGCTCCGCTTTCCAGCGGGGCGGTTTTTTTGACAGCCCTTCTGTTTGCTGTTTCTTGTGAAAAAAAAGAAACACCCAGCGCTGCATCTGTATTACCTACCGCGGCTGCCGTTGAGCAATCGATCACGCCGCAAGTAGTGGCAGATCAAACAGTCTCGACAACTCCCGTCGCGGCTGCCGCTCCTACGCCGAGCGTATCAGCTACTCCTGGCAAGGGCCTGCGTTTCCTCGCCTATAATGTCGAAAACTGGCTCATCATGGAGGAGCGCTTCGACTACGATACCCGCATCAGCACGAAAAATGCACCCAAGCCGGATAAGGAAAAAGACGCTGTGATCTCCTTAGTTACCAGTGCAAAACCGGATGTATTTGGCGTCTGCGAAATCGGCACAAAAGAAGATCTTCTCGATATTCAAACACGTCTCAAATCCGCAGGCCTTGATTTGCCTCACAGCCACTTCACCGGCGGGATGGACCGCACCCGTCACCTGGGACTGCTCTCCCGTTATCCGATCGTCGATACCGCTACCCCCGCGGACACGCAATACAAACTCAACGGCAAAGAGTATAGCATTCAGCGCGGCGTGCTCGATGCTTCCATTAAAACTCCTGATGGTCGCTCTTGGCGTTTTCTCGGCGTGCACTTTAAGTCCAAACGAGAAGTCGAAGATGGCGACCAAAATCAAATGCGCATTAACGAAGCTCAGCTGTTGCGCCAACACATTGATACGATTCTCAGAGACGATCCACAGGCGCGACTCATTAGTTACGGCGACTTTAACGACACCCGCAGTACCGCCACCATCCGCGCCGTGCTAGGACCTTATAACAGTCCACGTGCTATGACAGCAATCCCACTCGTGGATTCTCGTCAACAATACTGGACCCACTTTTGGGCCAAGGAAGACATCTACTCCCGCATCGATTTCATTTTCCACAGCCAGAGTGTGAAAGATGATGTGATCAAGGAGGAAAGCAAAATCCTCGATCCAGAAAATTGGAACGATGCCTCGGATCACCGCGCACTGCTCGGAGTATTCCGTTGAAAAAATTTCTTGCTACGTGAAAACCGTCCAACTCAAATATCTTTCCTATCATCCCAACATTTGGGGCCGCATGATCGGAGAAGTTTCACCCGATTGCAATGCGGGCGACCTCGTCCAAGTGCTCGATAAAAAAGCCGAACCTTTCGGCATCGGATTCTGGAATCCCCGTGCGAAAATCCCTCTCCGCATCGCAGCCCACGGAGCCCTCGCGCCAGATGAAGCGTTTTTTCTCGATGCCATCCAACGCGCCGGGGAACTCCGTCGCAACGTTCTCCGCCTCGACGAATCCACCGAAGCCTACCGCGCGGTGCACGGCGATGCCGATCAACTCCCCGGTCTCATCGTCGATAAATTCGCAGATGTCCTCTCGATCGAAGTTTCCTCCCTCGCCGTCTGGCAACGCCTTGATACTTGGGTGCCGGCACTGCACGAAGCTTTCGGCACGAGCCGTGTGCGGATCCAAGTCGATCCTGAAATCGCCCGTGTCGAATCCCTGCCCATCGGCAATCACCCACAGCACCAAAGCATTCGCCCGTTGAAAATCCGCGAGTACGGCATTCCCTACGAAATCAATTTTGCCGAGTCCCACAAAACAGGATTCTTTTGCGATCAACGCGATAACCGACGGATGTTCGCTTCACTCTGCCAAGGGCGTGAGGTGCTTGATCTCTGCTGCTACACTGGCGGATTTTCTGTCAGTGCTGCTCTCGCTGGTGCCACCGAAGTCACTGCGATCGATCTTGACGAACGCGCCATCGAGATGGCCAAACGCAACGCCAACATCAATCAAGTGCGCGTGAAATTCACTCACGCCGATGCCTTTACCTGGGTCCGCACGATGATTGAAAATGGTCGCCAGTGGGATGTTGTCCTCGCTGATCCACCGAAGTTTATCCACGGCAAAGACGAGGACCGCTTGGGCCACAACAAGTACTGCGACCTTAACGCCCTCGTCCTCAAACTCGTCAAACCCGGCGGTATTTTTGTCACTTGCTCCTGTTCTGGAATGCTCAGTCCCGATGACTTCGAACGCATCGTGATCTCTGCCGCGCATCGGCAAAACCTGCGCCTGCAAATTATTGCCCGCACCGGGGCCGGCGGCGATCATCCTTCGCTCTCGAACTACCCTGAGTCTCAATACCTCAAAGTCATCTGGGCTAGGGTTCTGGCGTAGCAGGAATTTCCGATCATTTTCTCGAAAAAACCTCTACTTTTTAGAGACAAAGCCCCTATCCCATGGCATTATCTCTACAGATGGCAATGTCTGCGGCAGAGAATTGGCAACAGTGGTTCGATGAAAACGGACCACGCCTCCTGCTGTTTGCCCGTGGCTGGAGCATTTCGCGCGAAGGGGCGGAAGACCTAGTGCAGGAAACCATGCTTCGCATGTGGCACTACCAAGCCGAACGCGGCGGACAACCACCCGACCTCGCGCTCGCCTTCTCGACGATTCGTTTTTGCGGCTTAAACCAAAAACGAACCGATACCCGACGCAAAAAACGCGAAGAGTCGATCATCTATCTCAACGACTTCGAAGATGTATGGCTCGACCCCGCACTCGAGGATGATGAAGAAGCGATAATGCTCCGCGAAGCCGTACAGCGACTCGCGCCCAAATTGCGCGATGTCATCACGATGAAAATTTGGGGCAATCTTACCTTCCAAGAAATTGCCACCGCTCTCGGCATTCCCGCCAATACATGCGCTTCGCGTTATCGCTACGCGCTCATTCATCTATCGGAAGAACTCCAAACCGTGAAGGAGGGTCGCCATGAAATCGCCTGAAGAAATGGAAAATGCCCTGCGTCGCCTGGTGCCACCCGCACTGAGCGCCCAAGCGCATGCGGACGTTTCTGCGATGATCGCTTCACTCGCAGCATCATCCCCTCACGAAACTCCACCCGCTGAAATCACGGAAATCGCTCAGCCCGCTGCGCGTCGCGGTCCTTGGTATGCCGCCGCAGCTGCAGTTGTGGTGGCCGGTCTCACGGCGTTGAACCTTCCTCAGGCTGAGCAGCCTCTCACCATCACCCCTGACATTGAGTATCCTCAGCCCACAATTGTGGCCGATGCGAAAGCCGCCCCTGTTTTAATCGACCGAATGCTCGTCACCGATGGCATTACTGTCGAGGGCACGCTCGCCGCGGCTGATGGCACCATGATGAATCAAGTCCAGCGTCGCGTCGAAACACGTGAACGCTACCGCGATGCTCGTAAAGGCTATCTGATCACCGTCTCTGAGACTCGTAACGAAAAAGTTTTGTTGCCGAAAAAAGGCTTCTGATTTGTTTATGAAACTATGTTCCCAACGAATCGCAGGAACGAGCTTGCTCGGGCTCTTCTTTTCGCTTGCGTTGCTTTCGGCACAAGAAACTCCCGCTCCCGCCGCAACGCCCGAATGGGCTGGTAAGCCTGCCGTGATCGTCGCCACTACCGGTCGCGCACCATGGGTCGGATTCGAAGTCGCTCGCGCCGACGATGTGGTGCGTGCGCAATTGCCCAAACTCCCCAAAGGTGTCGGCTTTGTGATCAGCAATGTCATCGCAAACGGCCCCGCTCGTCAGGCAGGGGTAGTGCCCTTCGACGTCCTGTGGAAATGGAATGACCAATTGCTCATCAATGAAGCACAACTCGCCGTCCTGTTAGAGACCCATAAAATTGGTGACTCGGTAGAACTCACATTATTTCGCGCGGGCGAGGAGAAGAAACTCAAGGTTACTCTGGGAGCCGAACCGAACGCGCGCTCCGTGGCAGCCGGGCCTACGATCGAAAGTGCGAAGACTCCAACGATGGTGCCGCAACTCGAAACAACGCGCCCTCTCGACATCAATACTCGCATCGCCCGACTCGAAGACGGCAGTGCTGTGCTAGAAATGGAAAGCCGCGCGGAAGGCACTTGGCTGACTATCACCGACCAAAATGGCAATTCCGTGTTCGAAGGATTATTCGATGCCAAATCCGAGAAAAAAATACCAACTGTCTGGCATGAGCGCATCAATGCTCTTCACAGCACGCTCCAAGATCGCATCACTCCAAAGCCAGTAGATGCAGATCTCGATAGCCGACCCGACATCAAACCTGTCACGCCTGTCTCGAACTCACGGTAATAGCCACTTGCAAAAGTTTTCTCGGTTTTCACTGCTCACTGCTCACTGCTCACTGCTCACTGCTCACTGCTCACTGCTCACTGCTCACTGCTCACTAAAAACTGATCACTTCCCGAAGATTTTTTCCCGGAGAGTTGCCTTGCAATTTTTCGCAAATGTCGCCAAGGTCGGGCATATGCATCCTGAAGTGGCAAAATTGGTAGAAGCGGGTCGAATCAATGCAGCCGTCGGAGAGCGGCTTTCTCAAGTCGCACCGGGCTGCTATCTGATGAGCAAATCCTGGGGTGCGGGCAAAGTGATCTCATGGAGCCTACGCGATAAAAAGCTCATCGTCGATTTCGCCGACAAATCCGCTCAGGAAATGGATCTGCAATTTGTTTTGCAAAAAACCGAACCACTGCAAGCCGATGATTTCCGCGCCAAAAAGATCGAACAGATCGAAGAACTTCGCCACCTTGCGAAATCCGATCCAGTAGAACTCGCCGCCCACGTGCTCCAAAGCCACGGGAACAGCATGACGCTCGATGCTTTCGAAAAAGAACTCAACGGCCCAGTCATTCCGACTGCTGATTTCAAAAAATGGTGGGATAACGCCAAGAAACTCATGTCCACCAGCAAGCGCGTGGTCGTTCCTGCCCGCCGCACCGATATGATCATCCTGCGCGCGGGCGACATGACTCCCGTGCAGGCACTCGTTGCCGACTTCGAAGCAGCACGCGACCTGAAGACCAAGGCGAAAACACTTGAAGCCATTGC
This sequence comes from Akkermansia muciniphila, assembly GCA_945890645.1. Taxonomy (GTDB): domain Bacteria; phylum Verrucomicrobiota; class Verrucomicrobiia; order Verrucomicrobiales; family Akkermansiaceae; genus UBA956. Next base: position 39,345 of record CAMDCV010000013.1, on the reverse strand, counting down.
GATGGAAGTGCATTTGTTTGCTGACGATGAAGCCACGCTGCGCCGTCTCTACGATGACATCGAAGCCGAGGTCAAACGCGGCACCCGACTGCATCTGGGCAATATTTTCGAACTACTTTTGATCCGCGATCAAATGGCCTCTGCTTCGAAAGTTCAAATTGCCGAGGAAGCAATCCGTCTCTCAGAAGTGATTCGCTCAGAATATAGCCGGGTTTCGGAAGCTATTTCTTCCATGAGTGCCGTTCGCCAGCGCGAAGTCTACGACGCTTTCCCCACCGCGTTTGGTGGTCAATGGGTGGAAAAACTCATGGGTGTCGTAGAAAAAGCCGGTGCCCGTGGCTTGGGAGAGATTGCCAAGATTTTCGAAGCGCGCGGTGAACTTCCCGCCCTTGAGGACTACCTCCGTCGCGCGATCACGCGCCGTTCGCTCGGCCATGAAGCACTGATATGGGTTTGTCGTGAGCGCGAATCCAGCGGAGCCCGCGTGTTCAGTGCGGATGTCGGTGCTGCCATTTTGAATCAATTGGAGTCCGACTTTATCGCCGATGGCCCACGCAAATCACAGCGTCTGCAGTCCCTACTGGGGGAAGACAAAGAATTGCTCTCGGATCTCGTGAGTCTCATGGATGCCAATGAAGCACGCAATTTCGGCCGTCGCCTCATGGAATGCCCGGTCTTCAATGAGCTCGATAAAAAATCGCTCATGGCCCGCGTGATCAAAGCCCGCCCGGAAACAGAGGAGCTCGTCAGTGGCGAAGAGAAAAACAAAGAAGAGGAATTGTTAGTTTCCTGGTCCAGTCTGGAAGCACGACGCGCGGAACTGCAAGAGCTCGTGTCGGTTCGCATCCCGCAAAACCGCGAAGATGTGAAGATTGCCCGCTCTTACGGCGACCTCCGGGAAAACTTCGAATACAAATCGGCGAAGGACATGGAGAAATACCTGAACAGCCGTCGTCGTGATCTCGAACGCGATGTCGCTCGCGCGCGTGGCACCGATTTCAAAGGTGTCGAGTGCACTGCTGTCAACATTGGCACAGTCGTGAGCCTCGAGAACGAGCAGGGAGAAGCCTATCAAGTCTCAGTGCTCGGTGCTTGGGATAGCGATCCTGAAAAACGCTGGGTCTCCTACCTTTCCGAAGCCGGTGCTGGACTCCTCAATGCCAAGGTAGGCGATCAAGTGCAACTGCGCGATCACGACAACCAACAGCAGAAAAACTGGAAGGTGACGAAGATCGAGCCTTTCGCGAAGTAAGTTCTGATAGATCCGATCAATCAAAAAAAACGCACCGCTCATCAGCGGTGCGTTTTTTGTTACTCAACTTTCGCAACGAGTTAATTTAGCGCGTTTTCAAGTGGAAGGTCGTGCGGTCTTTGCCAGACTCTTCACGAGTATGCACGGTCATTTCCTCTAACTCACTGAGGGCGTTAAGACCGTCTTTGATGAGTTTCTGATTCGCAGTGAAGTCTTCCGCTGCCGACTCGTTGTCTTTGAAAATCTCTTCTTTGTTTTCATCGACAGCTTTGAGCCAATGCTCAGCGCAGGCGCGCAAGGCATCGAACTTCACAATCATGTAAGCACCCGTTTTCCCACTGTTCGAAGTCTCGGCTTTTTGAGCCAACTCTACCGCATGCTTTTTGGAAGTAGAGAGCACAAACCATTTATCATCGAGTGTCACCGAGGGAGCAAAGTCATCCGTGAACAAAGGACCAGAGAAGAACCACGTGGTGAGGTTTTTTTCCTTGGAACTCATGGGCTTGGGCATTGCCTGATCGCTTTGCATCATGGCACTGATCTGCTTCATGATGCCTTCACCGGAGGCGTTCATTTTTTCCCAGGAGGAAGCAAGCTTGGTGCGATCTTTCACTGGCTTGACCATCGAGACACGCGGGAATTTTCCGGCTTTTACCAATTCTTGCGGCACGTTCGGCAGTGGTGGCATTTCACCATTGAGATCGACGACCATTGCCGACTCATTTCCGAGTCCATCGCTCATGTCTTGGCTGATGGCTTCCCACAGCTTGACGGTATCGTCGCTAAAGTTTTCCTCAAACATCGCAAAGCTTTGTTGGAATTGAAGGAATGATTCATTTTCTTCTACTTCCCAAGTGCTGACATTTTTAGCCACCGCGTAGCTGGTCTCAACGATCGATTCCAAGTATGCGTTGAACTTGATACCATAGACAGGATTCGAAGTCCAGTTCATGAAAATGGCGGTGTCCTTCGAGTTGCCCAGGTCGCCCATGCGGTTGGTGACGTTGCTTTGGATATTCGGAGAATTGGTGCCGCCGAAGGTTTCAATCTTGAAGCCCTCGTCGAACATCGCCACTGCGCCGAAGGTGCTTGTCTCCACCATCTTCGTCAGTTCTTTTTCACGCTCGCCGATGACATCGAGTAAGGCCTCGATCTCGCGGGTATCGACCTTGCCATTGCCGCCGATCGCATCACGCAGCCCTTGGGCAATCGTCGAGATGCCATTGCTGAGCATGGCACCGTCTAACACACCTTTGTCACTGTAGGCCACAGCGATAGGATTTTTAGCGAGGAATGGATCGACGAAAGCAAGCGCATCGCTGGCCGCAAATGACTCCGAGGGAGATGTCGCGAATTTTAGATCTTCTTTGCGGCTACCGGCAAACAAAACGACATAATCGTTTACGACACCAGTCACAACAACGAGATTTTTCTGCGCAACCACTTCCCACAAATCTTTGATCGTGTCCTCATCGAGGCTCTCCTGCAAGCGCTCCAGCAGGGCCTGATCCGCTTGCAGATCTTCCACCAGTTTTTTGCCCACGATTTGACTGCCAGCAAATGATTTGCCATCGACTTCGAAATTCACTTCTTCCACAGCAGCCCCCAAGGCGGCGAGGTTGGCGGTGAGCCCCTTAAATGTCTCCAGCACTTTTGCCTGATTTTCCGGAGTTGTTTTGCAACCGAGATAGACCGGCGGCATTTCGGATTTTTTCAACAGTGCCAATCCGCTTTGAGGGTCTTTGATTAAGTCGACGACTGTGCCTTCTTCACTCAGCATGGAAAGGTCGGGCTCTTCCCCGGTGAGAGAAGAGATTAACATGCTAACGACATTGCGGATTTGGAAATAACTTTGACGATCTGAGAAACGCACGAGGTTACCCGTTTGTTCGCCCGTCGATTTGCCCGTAGCGAGGAAAAACTCCTGACCGAGAATATCGAGAGGTTTTAGACCAGTGGAATCTTCACCATCGACCAAACCCTCCACCGCTGGATTCTGCGATTTGATGAAACTATAGAGTTTGCTGCCTTGGAAACGCTTCATCGCATCAGCGCCGTTTTGCACGAGGATCAAAGTCTCCGTATCTTTAGGAAGCATTTGCGCGAAGCCCAATTTGGTAGCGCGCTCATTGGGGTTCACAGAAACGGGAGGGGTCACGGGAGCTTCCGGAGTAGCGGTGCCGGGAGCTGCTGGTGTAGCGGACCCTGGAGGAGTGGCGGGAGCGGGAGGTGTTTTTCTGCAGGACACGATGGCCATGGTGGCCACGAGAGGAAGAGACAGGAGGTATGTTTTCGATTTCATAAAAAATGAGGGACGTTAGTTATCAGGAGAATTAGGGAGGAGCGATTACAATGCGCAGGAAATTTTCCACGTTACGATTGGTCGACTTTGCCAAGGGGACGGACCCAGAAGTTGCGATACTCGATTGGGTCGCCATGGAACTGCAAGCGAATGGGACCAGTTTCGGGGTGAGTTTTGGGATAAACTGGCAGTTTCTTATGCGTGCTCAGACCGATAAAGACACTATGATTTTGCACCACGACGCCATTGTGAATGACAGTCGCATGCGCGGGTGTCTTCACGGTTTCGCCTTCATACACGGGCGGAGTGAAAATGATATCATAGCTCTGCCACTCGCCTTGAGCCGTGGTGGCATTCGCTAATGGTGGCATCTGCCCATACAACGAAGCCGCTTGGCCATCCGGATAGGTTTTATTATCATTGCTTTGCAAGACTTGGATTTCGTACAAACCCATGAAGAAGATGCCGCTGTTGCCACCACCTTGTCCATTGACCTTGCGACCTGCAGGCACACGCCATTCGGCATGGAGTTGAATGGCACCAAAGGATTCTTTGCTCGTAAGATCTTTTTTTGCCGCGACCATGGCACCATCTTTAATTTCCCATGTGGGAGATTGCCAGGCATCAAGATTGGTGCCATCGAACAATACCACGGCATCGGCAGGAGCTTTGATGGAGACCGCACCGGCATTGGCGACGATGCGCGGCTGGGGACGCGTGCCGTCGTGGACTTCATACGGAACATCGGGCAATAATGGATTTCCTGACTTCACACCGAAACCATCGGCCAAAACCCATCCCGCCAAGGGGACCATTACACAGGACGTCATCGCAATTTTCCATTTCATAACGAGCCTAGTTAGGAGTAATGGCATAATAATTCAATCGAATTGTGCACAAATATTCTTCATTTATTGTAACACAACAGTCGAATGGGAGAGATGTGCAGGTTTGCGAATTGAGTCTTGAGTTTGCAAGCTCCTTCACTCAGGATGAAGCCGTCGCCCCGACATCACCTTTCATGAAACGTCTGTTCTCACGTATCTCCCTCGTGGCTCTGTTGGCTATCACCGCCCATGGCCAAGAAGTTCCCGCCCTGCTCAAAGGCTTTCTCACACTCGATAAACACGTGCGGGCCGAAGCAGTGGTCGTTCTTCCTCCACCCGAGATTGAGAAATACATCGCTAAAGTGGAACAAGCCGCCCAAAAAGATCGGAAATGGTTCGAAGAGTATTCGAAAAATACCAAACCCGGCATCCCGCTACCCTTTCATGAAAAAATTGGCCTCACCAAAACCGAGTACGACGAGTATCTCGCTCTGTGGGCAAAGCGCGAATTCAAAGTCGCGCAGGTAGTGAATCTACTATTGCGCAAGGGCTCTGAAGGCCGCTGGAACATCATCGCTTCCGATGCGGCAGCTTCCATCTCTTCACTTCGTTATTCCGATAAAGATGACAATTGGAAATCAACCAATGGCATCATGACACGTCTCCCAGACATCAATGCTGATCCCATGAGCATCCTCGGGGGATGGACTGGCAAGGAGTGGAAATTCGAAGAAGAGACCAGCTTGTCAAAGTTGAAGGAAAATTTCGCCGTCGGCATCACCTCTGATGGCAAGTATCACTTGCTCGTCTATCGGGCACAGGAAATGACCGCCACCGGCACACGCTTGTTGGACAAAAACTTAGTCCTGCGCATCCCTGCTGCTGCAGGCGCGGTCAAGACCACCGCTCCGACCAAGCCAGCCACCCCCACCAAACCCGCTACTCCGGGCAAAGCGAACAAACGCTAACACTTCGCCTTCATGACGCCGCGGCCCGCCAGTTCCCCGCAGTTGCGGCGACGCCGACTCTGGCTTCGTGTCGTGCTAGCCGTCATTTTGGTTTCTCCCTTACTCGTTTTCCTGCTCAGCAATGCTTGGCTGCAAACGTCATGGGGAAAAAATTGGGTCGCACAACAAATCAGCCAACGCATCGGCATCCCCGTGCAAATCAGCGGCGCCGGTTGGCTGCCAGGAGGGCAAGTTTGGATCGATGACTTACAAGTTCTCGCCCCCTCAGCTTCTCTCCAAGATCCCTCTATCCCCTTACTCCACATCCGCTGCGTTAGCATCCGACCCGCATGGAGTGCATGGCTTCGTGGATCACGGAAAATTTCCGACATCCACCTCACCGCACCGCGCCTTCACGTATCTCTCGAGACCCTTAAAAGCATCCTGCCTGCTCCTGCAGTGGCACCTCCCCCTCCACCCGCAACACCACCGGCGGTAGCTGCGAATACTCTTCCCCCCGTAGCCCCTGATCCCTCGACGCCGGCCGTCCCCCCCGTTGTACCGGCTCCTGTGGAGGCACCTATCCCCGTCACCGCCGCCCCCTCTTCACCCACGGTGTGGCTGAAAATTACCGATGGTTTTTTCTCGTTAACCCATTCCGCGCAGCCGCAGCCTCTCCTCGAGATCAATAACATTTCCGCCGATCTCCCCATCGCGGGTGCTCCCGCTACCGGACATCTCCACACGGGTTCCCTTTTCGCACTCAGTCAAATGCTCGCCTCCAACGGCCAAATCAACCTCCGCTGGAAATATCCACTCTGGGAATCCGATACCACGAGACTCACTCTCGCCGGGCTCTATGCCGATACGAAATTTCAAGTCGGACGCGTCGCCGGACTCCCATTTTCCGTAATGGTTGCCCAAGAACCACAAAATTGGCAAAGCTCGGACGGCCCGTATCAGATCAACCATCTTCAATCCTTGCATCGACTCGGTGGATTTCTGATTTCTCCACAAACCTGGCAGGGTGAGTCGGTCTGGCAAACTAAAGAAATCAAAGCATCGCACGGCAATCGCAAATTCCAATTTTTCGCCGCTCATACCCGACTTCTTCTTCAGGGTAGCACCCTCCAATGCCCGGACTTCCGACTCTTTGGCGACGACTACTCGATCCTCGGAAATGGCAAGCTCAACACCCGCGGTGAAGGCCTCGGCATCGCCCGACTCATCGCCCCACGTGGCACAGCCGATTCGTGGGAATATCGCTGGCGACAAGCGTTTCCGGAACTAACGGTTTCTCTGCAACCCATGTACAATGAAGATAGACGCGCGATCGACATCCTCTGTGGGGGCACGCCTACCCAGCCATGGCTCTCCTTCGATCAAGGAAAATCTCTACTCGACCTGCGCAAAATTCTCCAGCGCTGGCAAGCCACCCATCCAGCAACTTCGCTCCCTCCCACGCCATGAGAATCATCGCAGGAACCGCCGGACGCATGGCCATCAAAGTGCCGCACGATGTCGCACGCCCCACCACCGACTTCGTTCGACAAGCCATATTTTCCATCCTCGGTGATCTCGTCATCGATGCCACCATCGCAGATCTTTTTGCCGGCTCCGGTGCACTTGGCCTTGAAGCTCTCAGTCGCGGAGCCAAAAGTTGTAGTTTTGTCGATGAAAGCCATCAAGCCACAAAAATCATCCGTCAAAATCTCGAAACCACGCGCCTGAGTGGTGGCCGCGTGATACAAGCTGAAGCCCTTTCGTTTCTCAAAAAAGATCAGCAACAGTATCAACTCATCTTCGCGGATCCTCCCTACGCCAAGCATCCGCTGGATACCGAGCACATCCGTAAACTCCTTAACTCCGGACTGCTTCTGCCGCGCTTAGCGCCCGATGGACTCTTCTATGCCGAAGTTGCAAAAGCCACCGCCTCCCCCGAACACCCCGACTGGCAACTCATCGATCGCCGCCACTACGGCAGCTCTGCGATTTTGTTGTATCAAAGTAAAAAGATTTGAGAAAGTAGTGGACACAGGCAAGCCGAACACACCGCCCTACTCTGGCGCTTTCATTTGGATTTTTTGATTTCAAGTGGAGCCATTCGCTGAACCACATATCCCCACATTTCCTGCGTATCTTTTTTATTATCCCAAGGCACGGTCTTGATCATGGAAAGTTTTGCTCTCCATGTCGTGTCATTTTGTTTCTCAAAAGTAAGATAAATCGACCTAGGAAACTTACCGTCACAAAATTGTTCGAAAGCCCACAATGATCTTCCTGATAACAGCGGTAAAACATTGTCTTCTGAAATGATATCGTGATCAACAACACGCTCAAAGTTATCAAGAAGGACTTCTCTGAAATTCTTGTGGTAGATGCTTGTATTCCATTGGGAAGCTTCCTGCTTAAGATACCAATCATACTTGCTTACAGCTTTTTCCACTTCGTCATCAGGTACTGGCAACAGGCGGACAATGAAGAAATCAGGCCGTTTATCGGACGGATAGACCACACCACGTGAATTCAACAACCCGAATTTACCATTTTTTTCAAACTGAATCAAGGCGCAAGGGTCATCCGATGGAGGTATGGTGATTGAGGAAGAAGAAGCAAAGACATTGATTTTTTTCGCCTTGGCAATATCAAGAATGCCACTGCCGTCTTTATAGGTTCTGTGTGTACGCAGCGTCGAGTGAAGTATCCAAGCATTTGTACTAAGTTCATTTCCGCCCATATTTTGGGCTTCGAGCTTGGCTAAATCACCTGCTGCGGTTTTGGAGAATTCGCGAATCAATGCCGCACCCTCTGGAGTAAATTTATACAGAGTCACCGTGCCGGATCCCGTCTTATTGAAAGACTCTACAAAATGATCCCACTGATATTCCGCAACGACTTGACCTTTCAAACTATAGCCAAATTTGCCTTCACGGAGAATGGGGGAGCAGCGACCATCGAAGCCATTGCTGTCGTAGTAGGCATCATAAGGACGTCGACCATTATGTACGCAGTAATCTTTGACAAACTGTTCGACTTTATCTTTATCCGTTATACCAAGTTGTGACGCTTCGATACGGCCTAGATTTCCAAAGTTGTCGTATCTTTCTTCTAAATACAATTTGATTTCTTCATCTGTGGGAGAACGAAGCGCATCATCTTGCGCTGGCGGGACGGGTGCCTTTTCGGGCGCAGGTGCTTTATCTACTGCAGGAGAATTGAATTGGGCGAGGAACACAATAAGGTCAGCGTCCGCGCCGGCGTCGCGTAGCTGCTTGAGTGTGGGCGCATCATTTCCCCCCGCGTAGCCGTTCTTTCTGATCTGCTCCTGTAATTCTTTTGACTCAAGGCCCGACTTGATCAGAACAATGAGCTGTTGTGTTGACAATGGTTCTGCCATCACCAAAAAAACAGAACAGAACCACAGTGTCACAGTGATTGCACCATAGGAAAAAAATCGTGTCCTTTTAAACTTTGCCAGAATGTGAGCCTTCCGGATTGGAGCCACGAAGAACCGTCCCGCCGCACGCTCATGATGTAAGGAATGTATAAACATAGTTTGTTATTGATAAGTTCTAATCGCAGTGAAATCGCGACGTCAAGTCATTTCATGTCACACACTCCTCAACTTTGCCCCCCTCGCCGCCACTTCGTCAGCGCAGCGATACTTTTTATACAAAGCGCAGTAGGCGTGAGCGAAAGGTGTATCACTCTTACACTGTGGTTTTAATTGTCTCCGCAAAAATACTAAAAATTTCTGTTAGAATTTCTTTGCGGTAATGTTTCGAATTGCGGGTAAAGCTGATGAAGCATTTCCTGAATTAGGGTTTTTAATAAATCTGAAATCGCTTCTGCATTTGCTGCGGTAAGAGCGTTGGCGATTTCTTTTTCATGAGCTTTGGTCCACTGCTCTATCAAAGCCTGCCATCGCGTGGGCCATGACTCGGGAATCGGTTCCTGCCAACTTCCTTGCCCTCTCCCATAATGCGCGATCATCATGTAGCGCATGGCCGAGGCTTTCCACTCATCGATTAAAAAATCTTTGTTCCACTGGATGCGCGTTTGGCCATCGTCGCCTTTGATTTTTTTGTAGCCCTGCCCCAGCGCGTAAGCGGAAACACCACCGACGATCGCGCCGAGCACCGCGCCTCCGCCAAAAGTCATCCCCCCTGCATGCACATCGGCCCAAACACCCGCGAGGGCACCGCTGCCGATGCCGCCGAGCACCGCCCATACTTCTGGCGGAGCGTTAGGATCCTTGGCACTTAGACCCTCAACCATCGAATCGACACGATCCTTCGGCATGCCCTCGATCTGGTGCACTTTGAGAATTTCTTCCATCGCCTTGCGGCTACGATTGACGAGAGATTTCACCAAATCAGCGCGGGCTACTTCAACTTGCGCGGATGGCTTACCCGACAATTTTCCTCCTATCGTTTCCAGCAAAGATTCCTTCGCAACGACAGAACCATCACGCGCAGTTTCGGCTAAGGCTAGTGCAAGTATATCAACCGCTCTTTCAAAAACCTGTTGGTGATGTTGCTCCTGCCATGCACTGATCAATCGCTCAAAATGAGTTTTTTTCTCCGACGGTAAAATCGCAGAGATCTTTTCGAATAGAACAGACTCATGCACCCAGCAGCGCATCCATCCATCTAGTGGCAGAGCACCCCGCAAAAAGGAAAATTCACTCAGCGCATGCATCCAGCTCTGTGATAAAGCAGCGTCTCGTTCTTCATCGGGAATGCCGGTTTGATTGAGCAGCGCGATCACGGGCTTCTGAATCAAATTCAGCACTTCCATCTCCGCGCGCACCGCGGCACTGGTGGCAGGGTCGGCATTCGCATCGACCAAATACAGCACGATGTCCGCATCGTTTCTGGCATTCTCCAAACATTTTTGACTACACCACAATGGTCGATCCGCCCACCGATCAAATGTGCTCTGCAGCCAAGCCATAATCCCTGTCTGTGCCAATCGTTTTTTTAAACGCACTGAATCTCCGAATCCTGGCAAATCCCAGAGAACAATTTCCGCACGGTCATCCTTCGCAAGCACATGGCCGTCAGCCACATCTGTTACATGCGGTCGGTTATCCACGACGCCGATGTCCTTACGCAGCAGCGTGCGAGCGAGAGTGGTTTTCCCGAGGTTGGTGTGACCAGCAAGACTAATGGCTATGCGTTCCATATCAATTGTTAAAGAGGGCGATTTACTAGGGATGTAGGAGAAATGCTTTGATCGCGGAGGCAGCCTTTTTCCAGTGGCAAGACCGAGCATTTCCTCCTCGTTGCGAAGTCATGCCACAGCTTTAGTTGAGAATCAAAACGAGCAGAAGAAAAATGAGCAGCTTCGAGAGCAATCAAAATGCCTCCACGCCCGGATGCATAACGTTTCAGCACTTCTTCGAGAAGGATACCGTGCACTTCCTCTTCCGGTGTGGCACCGAGATCAAAGAGAATCAGTGCGCCATCGCAATGAAGTGCCTCAGACCATACATCCTCCCATACGGTTTCTTCGTCGCCATACGATACGGAATTCAGCCAACGCGCCCGACCGCCCTGCCCCCATGTTTCGCGGACAAGCCGTTCCATGGCATCGCGGTATGTGCCTGCGTTCATGGCATCGGGTTGTTTCAAATCGAAAGGCAAAATGGCTATGCCGATGTCGTCCCCTTGTCGCGCGAGACTAAGAATACGACGCAGGTAACCATCTTTCGCACTCCACGCAGGTGGCGCATCGCGCAGTCGCATCGCTCGCTGATAGGATGCGATGGCGAGCATGCATCGAGGAACGACCACCCAGAGGATCATGGTGATCGCATACAAATGAATCCATGGTCGCGCGCTCACCCCTTCATGGCCCGCAACGCGTTGCAGTTGCCGCCATCCATCGACTGAATCCGGCAAGGGAATTCCTGAAATCCAAGAAGCCGGACCGAGCAACGGATTCAAAACAGATGCCACTCCCTGCGGATCAAACCACGTGCTTTCCCACGCGGCGACATAGCCGGTATTCACCCCGCGAGCGTAGATCGCAGCCAGCAAGCCAAGCGTAAAGCATGCACTGCCTGCATGAAACCACGACACCAGAGCCGGAGTCGTCCACGAGCGCAGCCACGATTGTACGGATTGCGCGAATGCCGCACGAGCCTTGTTTTGAGAGACATCGCCAAACAATCCATTGATTCGTTTTTCCAAAAACATCTTGATCACGCCAGACTGACTGGACGCAGGGGACTTGCGAAACATCCGGTAAATAAGCATCACATACACAACGGCATTCCACACGATCAATAATAGAAATGGCCCCGCCAACAAATCAAAGCTGCGCGATAGTCCCGCACCATGGCTGGCGAATCCAAGAATCAGTGCGATCAAGCAAATGCTTCGTCCCCACGTGCCCAGATTGCCAAAGCTAGGAATTTCCCCCACAACTTCCACCGCACGTGTACGTAACACATCAGCCCGCGCTATGAGAAATCGCCACTGCGATTCACTAACCGCATCGTCCTTGTCCGAGCCATGAGGTTGCCCTGCCAAGCGCAATGCCTCCTTCGCCGCGTGCTCTCGTTCGTCCCAACGGATCACGTCTCCGCGCGGGTCGCTTTCCTCAGCCGCCCGCAGACGCAATAATGGGAGAATGGTTTCGGTATTCACGGTTCGTGCGATTTTGAGCAGTCTAGCAAGCAAGGGCTATGTGATTCAAGTACTAACGAGGTAGGCAAGTCCCTCCTTGAGGATTGACGATCACGATTACTTTGTCCACGTTGCGGCGTGCGCGGTGAGCGGCAGCTGAATGAATTGGCATTGCAGGGGATGACTCCGCTGGAAGTGGCGTCGCGCTTGTCGCATCTTGATGGCTTAGCATTTTTTGACACTTCCGGCAATGCCCCTAACCAAGCGGGACCTTGCATATCGATCGTAACTGCGGAACCGGAGTTTTTGCTGCGCGGCAACATTCACGACACAGCCGACCGCGTGAAATTGCAACAAGCTTGGCATGCGCAACGGCGTGAATCGGTCGATTGCGGGTATCCTCTCGGGGGGCTTTGTGGATGGGTGGAGTATGATGGTTCATTTGTCTTCGGCCACTATCCCCACATGCTCATTTATCAACACGAGCAACAACAATGGCAGGAATGCGGGCAGCTTTCTCATTTAATGCGCGCTCCGTCGTCGCAGGAGCCGTGCCAAGTATCCGAGTTCCGCGAGACGATGAGTCGTGAAACTTTTCTCACTGCCGTGGAACGCATCCGTGAATGGATTGCGGCAGGTGATATCTATCAAGTGAATCTCACACAACAATTCATCGCGGACTGCGAAGATAATGGATCACTGGCAGGTTTGTATGAGCGCCTGTGCGATCGCTCACCGGCCCCCATGGCGGCGTGGCTGCGTCTGGCGGGAAGGGAAATTCTTAGCTCATCGCCGGAGACGTTTCTGCGCATCAGTGGACGACACGTGGAGACGCGTCCGATCAAAGGCACACGCCCACGTTGTGCGGATGCCGATGACGATCGTCGATCTGCGTATGAACTTCAGACTTCAGCCAAGGAAATTTCCGAATTGGTGATGATCACTGATTTACTACGAAACGACCTCGGGCAAGTTTGCGAATTTGGTTCCGTGCGCGTCGATGAAATGCTGCAACTCGAAACGCTGGAACAAGTATTCCATCTTGTCTCAACCGTGCGCGGCGAGATGCGAGCAGAAGTAGATGCTATTGATGTGCTGGCCGCCTGTTTCCCTGGAGGAAGCATCACCGGCGCTCCCAAAAAGCGGGCCTGCGAGATCATCGCCGAGCTGGAACCTGTGCCGCGCGGACTGTATTGCGGTGCGATCGGTTACCTCGGCTACAACAACGAATGCCAATTCAACATCGCTATCCGCACTCTGGTGCGTGAAAACAATCAACTGCACTATCACGTCGGTGCTGGCATTGTCGCGGATTCCATCGCCGCAATGGAGTATGAGGAAACGCTGCACAAAGCACGTGGCATACGGCTTGCGATTGCAGATTGGCAGAAATTTGTTCAAAAAGAATTGAACAAATGAGTCGGTTTGCTAAGATAGCGGCATGAATACAGGTGAGAACGCAAATACCGATGAAAGGGATCTGAGCGCGCTTGAGCGACAGGTGATCGATGTATTTGTCGATGGCGTGAAAGTCATTGGCTTGCCGAAATCGCTCGGTGAAATTTATGGTTTGCTGTTTGTGTCTCCGCAACCTCTCTCGTTGGATGATATTGTAAGCAGACTGCAATTGAGCAAAGGCAGCGCGAGTCAAGGACTGCGCATGTTGCGTGAACTCGGAGCGGTCAAAGAAGCAGATGGGAATGGCAGCCGTCGGACTCTCTACAAGCCGGACGTTGACCTCAAGCGATTGGTCGGTGGATTCATTCGCGAGCAGGTGCGTCCGCATTTGGAAAGCGGCAAGGGCAAGGTAGGCAAACTTTTGAAAAATGCCGCGCAAGAAGAAGACCCTCAATTGCGCAAATTTTATCGCGAGCGGGTATTGAAATTGGAATCGTGGATGGGACGTGGTCGCATCGTCCTGCCATTGATTCAGAAGATGCTGGGAGAATAAGATGGAAGAGCAGCGGCAGTGGTATGTGGTGCGGACTCAGACCAAGCGCGAACGCTTGGCGGCCGAACATTTGCGCGGGTTGGAGGAGATCGAGGTGTTTTGTCCGATGCTACGCTATCGCAAGGCGACGCGGCGCGGAAAAATTTGGTGGGAGGAGGCGCTGTTTCCCAGTTATGTGCTCGCGTGTTTTCACATGAATGAGCAACAACGGGCGGTGAGCTTTTGCCAGGGCGTGCGGGGCTTTGTAAAATTCGGCAACGTCATTCCCTCCGTGCCACAGTGGTTCATCGATGAAATGAAACTAACATGGCAAGAGCATGCGGAAAACGACGTGCTCACAGTGAAGCCGCGTTTTGAAAAAGGTGATGAAGTGGAACTGGCTCATGGCCCTTTACAAGGCTTGAAGGGGTCCGTGGTGGAAGTTTTACCAGGCATCGAACGCGTGAAGGTCTTGTTAGAGTTTCTCGGTCAGCAGCAAATGATCGATATCGATCTATTTACTCTACTTTTACCCCGCCGTCCTCTGCCAGATGAGGAGCCCTGATGAAAAATTTTCCCTCATGCGTTTCTTGATTGCATCGTATCAGTCGATCCGCTGGAATGCATAAATAAGTCTAACAAACCCAGTTAATTACATGAACCACCAAGTATTTTTGATTGCCCTAGCCGTTGGCACTGTCATTGCTGTGCTCCTAAGTTGGCGCTATTCGCGCAAGGGCATCCATCCTCGATTTTATCCGCACATTGGCTTTGTGATAGTCGTGTTCTTGGCCCTGATGGGGATTGTTTCCTTTTTGTCATTTATGATCAGTACCATGATCGGCAATGAAGTTCCCTCGGTGCGCGATGTGACGCCCGCTTCGGGAACTACCGAGGAAATGCAACCCAAGCCACAAGAGAAATAAGCTGTCGGCATCAGCTTCAACAAATTTTCCTCAGAGCGAGAATTCTACGCCATTGCCGTGATTTGCGCTTGGCTTTTCAGGTCGTTTCCCCCCAGCATGGCGCGCACTTCTCATGCCCACCGACGCCATTCTCGCCTGCACCCGCATTTACTTCGACATCGATCCAACGGTGCCGATTTCGATGATTCCAATCAAAAAGGGTGCCTCGGGCAGAACCATCGTGCGAGTCTTGCGCGAAGGCCACGCTCCATTCATAGGCGTGCACTGGAAGCCTGAGCGTCCCGACAGCGAAAACTTCGTGCCGGTAGCGCGCTTCCTGAAAAAGTGCAAACTGCATGTGCCAGAGATCTACTATGAAAATCGTAACAAGCGCGTGGCATTGGTGCAAGACCTCGGCGATATTGATTTGTTATCCTTAAAAGACCGTCCCTTTGCTGAGAGGGAGTCCTACTATCGCTCAGCGTTAGAACAAATCGATCAATTGTTTTATGCGAAGCCTCCCAAGGAATTGGAACTGATGCCCCCCTTCGATGAAGCCTTGTATCGATGGGAGCAGGAATATTTCATGGAGCACCTCGTCGAGGACTATCTCGGCATGGACAGTGGCCCGCTCAAGCGCAGCGAGGCTTTGCAATCGCTCGCCAAGGGCTTGGGATCATCGGCGAAACATCTTGTACACCGCGATTTCCAATCGCAAAACATCTTGCTCCACGATGGCATGGCATGGCTAATCGACTTTCAAGGCCTGCGCCGCGGACGTCAGGAATACGACCTAGCATCACTGCTCTACGATCCCTACATGGATCACAGCGCAGACGATCGCGAAAAAATCCTCGACCTATGGGAGCAAATCTCTGAGGACCGCCCCGCGGAGAGAACATTGCGCGATTGCGCCACACAGCGTCTGATGCAAGCACTCGGAGCCTATGGCAATCTCGTGGAAAACAAGGGCCAGGAATGGTACCAGCAGCACATCCCCACCGCCGCACGACTCTTGCAGGAAATTGTGGCGAACTCGCCTTTGGAAGACTTGCTCGCCCCGTATCTTCGCCAAGCGATTAAAAATCGTTAGATCGAAAGATTTGATTTTCTTCGTGAAACCCCACCCATGTCCGCACGCTCTACTCCCTTTTTGAAACGAGTAGCACTGACGCTCCTGGGCAGCGGAGCGCTCTGGTATCTCATGGGTTTGGTCCCTGCGGTGATGCAAGTAGAGCAGCGACTCCAACGCGCAGCTCATCTGTTGATCAATCCTCTCTACCAAGCTTCGTCGGGCCTGGGAACGCATTCGCGACCTTACGTGATGTGTCGCTTTCAGGAGCAAGGTTCGACCATCCCTCCCTTCATCGTAGCTACCGGCGAAGATCCTGAAAAAATCTTTGATTCAAATCCTCTCTCCCCCAGTGATTATGCGGTGCTCTTGGATAGCATGAAAAATGCCGGTGTGGAGCAGGTCATGATTGGATCGACACTCGCTTGGCATCAGGCAGATCCCTTTGCATTGGATGCGCTGGAACTTGTCATCGCAGAATCGAAACAGTGTGTCACATCCGTACCTGTCAGCCGGACAGCGCAGGCAGACTCGATGCCACCAGCTCTTGTGCGCGCCTCAATCCCCCTCAGCAATGTGCGTGGCGATGTCAACAGTCTGCCCCAAGTGAATCGCTTAGCGATTCCTGAGACAGTCTTAGGTCGTGAAAATTCTCGTGCCGGCTTTTCATTGATAGAATCGGAGACGATCACCGCAGGAAAAGAATATCTTGTCGCACGCTGGGGAGAGCGGGTCATTTTTTCGTCGGCCCTACTCGCGGTCTGCATGCGAGAGAAGATCGAACCTTCCCAACTTGAGGTCGAAGTAGGACAATCCATTTTTTCTCCGACCACGGGACATTGGTGGGCCATCGATGAATTCGGTCGCACGGAGGTGCCTGGTATTTCTCTGGCAGAGCCGGACCTACTCGCCCCGCAGCTGATTCGACCCGAGTCGCAGGATTTAAGTAAGCTGCAAATGCATTTTCCACCTGTGCATTTATTGCAACAATCAGGCGATGACGGGAATATACAACGACAAGGCCCATTGCTGAAAACATTGTACTCCGCTCCCCGTCTCCTCGATCGACTCACATGGCATCGTTTATCACCGATAAGCGAGTGCATCGTTTTGATTTTAATCGCCATCTTGGCTGTCGTGATCGCCGCCTGTCGGGGGCCAATCCGCATCGTCTGCGTGCTATTGCTCATCGGTTGGTGGACGATGACTCTTCTATGGGGTGCAACCTGGGTGCCAGTCAGTCCCATGTTGTTAGCGGCTCTCATGGCGTTATTACTAGCGGCAAAGTCACCCCGTCTCCCCGCGGTTATTTTATCACCAACGTTAGGAACTTCCAAAGTTCCCATCGAAGCAGAAAATTTGCCATTGGAGCAACCTAAAGAAGAGAAAAAATTCCATGGTAAAACACGTAAAAAATCAAGCCGTAGCCATAAGAAATCCTAGCAGTAACAGCTACCGTGATTTCATGGAATTCCCCTTGACGGATGATACGGAAACCAGTGAGATGAGCGGGTTCCTCCGGAAAATACTTTACTATGAAGCACCTCATTACCCGACTACGCAAAGTCACGTTAGTTCTCTCCGCAGTTCTTTGCTGCACTCCCGCCATGGTTCAGGGACAAGGCTTAGATTTCGAGGGAAAAAACATCACCAATGTGGAAATTCGTTATCGCGGTCCTAGAACTGTCGATGAAGCAGCTTTGCGCAATACGATCAGCACTCGTGCCGGTCAAAAATACAGCACTGAGCGCCTCGATGCCGACATCAAAAAACTCTACGAATCCGGTAAAGTCGATGACGTGCGCTGGCTAGCCGAGCCTGCGGGCGATGGTGTCAAGCTCATCGCGGAAGTGACCACGCGTCCTCCTCTCGACTCTGTAGGGTTTGCCGGCAACTCGATTTTCAGCGATAAGAAACTCGCCAAAGAATCGAAACTGGTGGCAGGTGGCCCGCTCAGTGACGAACAAATTCTCTCCGCCCGCCGTAACATCGAGGCTTATTACCAAGGTTATGGCTATCCCGATGTTACAGTGACCCACCGCATGCAACCAGCCGATGGTGGTGGTGCCTCACTGATTTTCCTTATCGATGAAGGCGTTAAAAACGAAGTCCGCAACATCCGATTTGAAGGCAATGCCAATATCACCTCGAAAGACCTCGAAAAGGTCATGAAGACGAAAGAAAAAGGCATCTTTTCGATCATCACGAAATCAGGCCGTATCCAAGGCAATCAATTGGAGGAAGACCTTGAAGAAATTCTCGATTACTATCGTAACAAGGGCTACTTGCGCGTCTCCAGCCCAGGCATCCAGCGCATTCCAACAGGTGATGGTAAGGTCGATCTCGTGATCCCGATCAATGAAGGCATTCGCTATACCGTTTCCGGTGTAGGTTTCGGCAAAATGTCGGTATTCAAACCGGAAGAACTTTACCCCGCTCTGACTTTAGTAGGTGGCGATGCCTATTCCGCCAAAAAAATGCGCGCAGACATCGATATGATTCGTAGCTACTACGGATCTCGTGGCTATGCTGATGCAACTGTCGTTCCTGACATTGACAACTCCGCCAACGACCGTGTGCAAATCACCTACCGCATCACAGAAGGCGGTCGCTTCCGCGTAGGCCGCGTTAACATTTCCGGCAATACCAAGTCAAAAGACAAAGTGATCCGTCGCGAAGTGCCGCTTAAACCTGGCGACTGGTTCAACTCGGTCGATGTGGAAACTACCCGCACCCGTCTGCGCAACTTGAACTATTTCAATGACGCTCAGGTCAGCGCCGTTCCCGGTGGCAATGGCTATCGCGACTTGAACATTCTCGTCGATGAGAAAAAAACCGGCACGCTGAGCTTTGGAGTTGGTTTCAGTTCGATCGATAACCTCGTCGGCTATGTCACGGTGGAACAAACAAACTTCGATCTTCTCAATCCATGGCATTTCACCGGTGGTGGCCAACGTTTCACCGCCAGCCTTCGCGCCGGTGCGGAACGTCGCGACCTCACCATCTCGCTCGTAGAGCCATGGTTCCTCGATCGTCAACTCGCACTCGGTGGTGAATTGTTCTACAAAAACGCTCTCTACTTCAGTGATTACTACGACCAAGGCAATATGGGGGCTTCCATTTTCCTGCGTAAACCACTCGGCGAAAAAGCGTATCTTCGTGGTGAATTCCGCGTGGAAAATATCGAGATCGATCCAGAAGATGATGGCATTGTAGGCACTGACGACGACTACTTCGCGGCACTTGATGGTGATTACCTCCGCAGTTCGCTTGGCGTAAACTATGTTTATGACAGTCGCGACAGCAACCAGACCCCACGCGAGGGTCACAAACTGGATGCTGGCATCAACTACGCCGGCCTCGGTGGTGACGTTAACACGGTCACCTTTACCGCCTCGGGTCAGAAATACTGGAACCTCAAATGGGACACCATCCTCTCGGTCAACGCGGAAATCGGCATGGTCGATAGCACCGACGACGAGGACGTGCCCATCTTCGACCGCCAATTCCTCGGTGGTGCGCGCACCCTGCGTGGCTTCGAATTCCGCGATGTCGGACCGCGCGATGCCGCTTCAGATGAAGTTATCGGTGGTAACTCGATGGCTTGGTTCTCTGTCGAATACACAGTGCCTCTGTTTGAACAAGTGCGCGGTGCCGTTTTCTACGACGCAGGATTTGTGAATGCGGATTCGTGGGACTTCAGCCCCACAGATCTCTACACTGATGCGGGTGTCGGCTTGCGCCTCAACCTGCCTTTCGGTCCGCTGGCTTTCGACTACGCCATTCCTTTGCAGTCGCCAGACGACATCGCCGACAACGGTGGTCAGTTCAACTTCTATCTCGACTACAAATTCTAACACATGGCGGGGCAAGCATTCATCAATGATGTGACTTTGCTCTGTTGTTGTGGTGAACAAATATTTCCTTACCTCGATGCGGCAGCCCGTCTGCGCATCGAGGTTTTTCGTGACTACCCCTATCTCTATGAGGGCACTGTCACCTATGAGCGCGAATACCTCGAACATTATGTCGATTGCCCAGAGAGCATTTTTGTTTGCGCGGTGGCTGGTCAGGAAGTGGTCGGGATTTCCACGGCACTGCCGCTGATCGCTGCCGCCGACGCGTTTCAATATCCGTTTCTCGCTGCTGGCATAGCGATCGAAGAAATCTACTACCTCGGCGAATCGGTGTTACGGCAGGAGTACCGTGGTTGCGGCATCGGCCATGCGTTTTTCGATCAGCGCGAGGCTCAGGCAAAACGATTAGGCTGCAAGAGCACGACATTTTGCTCTGTCATCCGAGAGCCTGATCACCCACTACAGCCGGTTGGGTATCAAAGCAACGAAGTATTCTGGAACAAACGCGGCTACCAGCGCAATGGGCTAAGCGCCAGTTTTGATTGGATGGAAATCAAGTCGGCAGAAGAAAGTCCGCACGAGATGGAGTTCTGGAGTCGGGAGTGGTAGAGGCTCCTGTGCTCACCAGTATTGGAACGTGATCTCGCGCTTCTCAAATGCATTAAGCCAAAAAACCGTCAACCATGGGAATGTCGGCGGTTCAGTGCCGTGAAATGATCACTTGTCGTGTTCGAGTTTTTGGAATACAACATAGAAAAATTTCAAAATAGCTTATCCAATCAGAATGAACCGATACCCGCTACGAAAACTCTCCTTGTTACTGATTTTGATTTCCTGTTTTGTGACGCTGCGGTCGGTAGCGGATGAGACTGTTACGGCCCTATCCGAATACACCGACGACCAAGTGATCGCAGAGACTCTGAAATACAAAAAGGACAACGACATCCCGCGAGCACTGCAATTTTTGAGTGAAGAACTGGACAAGCGGGCGAAGCAATCCATGCCGTTCAGGGAATTGAGCAGCAAGGTCTGGAGAGAAGCGCAGGTGAACAGCGGCCGGCTGGATGCCGAGTGGAGCGCCATGCTTTACGATGCCATCTACCAAAGCTCAAAGAAGAATGAGCATTACGGTGTGATGGATGCTGTGGCGGGGAATTTGTTGGGCAAACTCAGAGGAACTGGAAGGAATGGGCGATATGCCGAGGTGTTAGAGACATGGTTTGAAAGACGCAAGAGTTGGAATCATGTGGTGGACATTTCCGCCTACGCAGATCAGGGGGGCGCCTATGACTTTCTTCCCCAGGTTCGGAAGCGGAATGTGCCGGAGGCTCTGCTGTATTCCCAGTATCCAAGCGATTTCCCGACGCCCAAGATCAACCTCGGACAGCAAAACGCCCATGTGTTGGCCCGTTATGCGTTACTACTGGGCGATGCCGGGAAATGGCGGCAATGCCTTGAGTGGAACTATCAGATCCGAAGCTGGGCCTCCTTGGATGATGGCAAGCCTCGCTGGCAATTGATTCAACCTTGGTTTGATTCTGTCTATGACACTGCCTACATGCTCCAGTGGATGGGTTTTTATGAGGAAGCTCTTACGCAGGTGGATTCAGGGCTCGCTGCTCCCATGCAAGAAAGCTACCATGGCAGAAAGAACATCCTGTTCCAGCTCTTGCGACTCGAAATTTTGATGGAAATCAAGCAGGCACCCGATGATGTGGTGGATCACGCAAGAGCCTTGTTGTCAAAAGTCGAGCAAAACATCCATCTATCAGACCTTCATCAGAACCATGCGAAGTTGACTCTCGCCCGCGCGCTGCTCTACCGCGGTGCTACGGAAGAAGCGATGTCTCTGTTGGACCAACTGGCTGCACTGGGACACCGGGAAGCCCGCATCGCCCGTGTGAGGTACTGGATCGATCACAATAGGCTCGGCAGAGTGGAAGAAGAATTGCTGCAGCTCATCAAAAATTCGCGGCTTGCAGGCTCCAAAGTAACTGAGATCGAATTGTATCAACTCTACGCCGATTTTTTGGAGTTGTCAGGGCGCCTGTCGGAAGCCTTGCTCATGCGCCGTGAAATCATTCGTTTGTGCCATAGCTTTGATTTTTTCACGAAGTTGCCGGTGGAGCTTGCCAAGTTGGCCGTGCTTTTGGAGCGCTTGGGAGATCCGATTGGATCCAAAGCTGCGGCGGATGAGGCGCGCAAACGGATGGAGGGAGATACTTTTCTCACTAGTCGGAAAGAACTGACTGAGGGACTTTTGTCGAAACTCAAGAAGGAAAATGCGGTGGTTAAAGTCGTGTCAGATCAGGCTCCTCCCGTGGACATCCAGCCCGAGAAGTCGATTGTGATTCCCATCGAAGGGGCATCGTGGACATCGATTCACACGCTCACGAATCCTTCCAACAGAGTGGAAGAAGGAACACTGAGTTCACGGGGATTGCCAGTAGTTTTTGCCAGAGAGTCACAAGATGGCGATGTGTTGGTTTATCTAGCGACGCAGGGAAAAGAGGGTTCGACGACATTGAAAATGAAACTTGAGCCGCAAAACTTCCGATTGCTCAAGATTAGGGCGGATGAGGCCTATGCGAAGAGGGGGGAGATTTCGCTCGTTTGGACAGCATCGCAGGGGGATAGCAAAGATGAGTCAATGATCGTGATCGAGACACCTGAGAAGGGCGTTTCGGGCTCCATCATTCAGGCAAGCCGCTACCGCGCCAATCCATTTTACGGAGTTCCGGTTTATCTGCATTACGTGACGAAGGATAAAAACACACAAACATTGCCGATGAGGTTTGTCACTTCAGAGACGGCACGCGTGGAGGTCTATGACTTTTATGGGATTCCCATGTGTGTTGACGGACAAGGCAATGGTTCCCTGCGCGACAAAGGCGATGAATTGTTCGAAACAAGTGATGGCGATGGCAATTTATCAACTCTCCTGACCCATGGAACTACTTCCGTGATGATAGTTGTTTATCCAAACGGCCCGCTTCCCAAAGATGGTCTGAAACTCACCGTGGAAGTGTTTCAGGATGGAGCTTGGTCGCCGCAGTCAGAAAATTTGATCCAGCCGTGATTCAACGTTGTATCGGAGTATAAAGTTATCGTCTGTCACCAATACTTTAACGTAATATCAATTTTTTGATTACCGTTAATTTCGGTTACGGCATCTTCGAATTTCGGCGCTCGATTGCCTAGGGGTTTACCTGTCATCCCGACACCCTCCTGCGGAATGCCGATAATGTTCCGCTTCAATTTTCCGTCGCCATCTTCATCGTGTAAGATCGTCAACGCGACTTTTCCCGCGGGCACGTTTTTCAAAACCAAGGTCACGGCACCCTTGCGCGCATTGACTTGTGACTGCGCCTTCGCGAGCGCTACGCGGTCAGGAAAACCATCCGCTTTCACAAATGCCAAAGCTGCTATTTTACCCGTATTGTTGCGGATTCCCTGCACGGTGATGGTGATGTCCGCCGCAGCCGCCGAGGCCATTGCTATGACGTAAGAAAAAAATGTTAACGCCAGAAATTTCATAGTCACTCTCCTTCCTCAAAGCGATACTCGCGCCGTGGGTTCTCTTTCTTTTTCTCCCGCGCTTCGCGAAAGAATGTCTGGATCATAAAAAGGCATTCCTCGGCTAAAATCCCAGAAGTGATTTCGCAGGCATGATTTAGCGGCGGGTTGGACTGCAGCAAGTTGATCCAACCGCCCGCTGCACCTGCTTTGGGATCAGAGCATCCGAATACCACACGCGACGGTCGGCAGTGCACAATCGCACCGGCACACATCGGACATGGCTCCTTGGTCACGTACAGCGTGCAGCCATCGAGACGCCAGTCCCCAACCGCGCTTTGTGCTGCTGTGAGACAAAGCATTTCCGCATGGGCGGTGGCATCCTTCAGTGTCTCAACCTGATTCCACGCCCGCGAGATGACTTTGCCGTCGTGCACCATCACCGCACCAATCGGCACTTCCTCTGCGGCCAAGGCCTTGCGCGCCTCACGCAGCGCGAGACGCATGAACGATTCATCGGAAACATCCGGCAAGAGCAGTGAGTCATCCATAGTGAGAATGAGAAACAAGACTTTCAGACATAAGACATAAGACGAGCAATGCGGTGCTTTTCACACTGCTCACTGCTCACTGCTCACTGCTCACTAGAAACTTCACCCTCACATATGAGCAATGATGTTGTCGCCGAACTCGGAGCATTTGACCTGCGTCGCTCCCTCCATAAGACGAGCGAAGTCGTAGGTCACTTTCTTCGATCCGATCGCGCCATTGAGGCCTTTGATGATCAAATCAGCGGCTTCATTCCAGCCCATGTAGCGGAACATCATTTCACCGGAAAGCACCACCGACCCAGGATTGACTTGGTCTTTGTCGGCATACTTTGGCGCAGTGCCGTGAGTGGCTTCGAAAATCGCGTGACCTGTGATGTAGTTCGCATTGCCGCCAGGAGCAATGCCGATGCCGCCGACTTGTGCCGCAAGTGCATCGGAAAGATAGTCGCCATTCAAGTTGAGTGTCGCGATGACGTCGAAATCCGTCGGACGTGTCAGCACTTGTTGCAGAGTAATGTCAGCGATCGCGTCTTTGATGATCAAACCGGCACCGGGTTTACCTTCGGGGATCACGCACCAAGGACCACCGTCGATTTCCACCGCGCCGAATTCTTCTTTGGCACACTCATAGCCCCAATCGCGGAATGCACCTTCGGTGTATTTCATGATGTTGCCCTTGTGAACGATAGTCACTGACTTACGATTTTGATCAATGGCATAGTGAATCGATGCGCGCACCAAACGTTGCGTGCCCAATTTTGATACAGGCTTGAAACCAACACCCACCAATTCAGGAGTTTCCTCACCGAAGCGGATTTTTTTGAAGTCCGCAGGAAAATTTTCTTTCAAGAACGCCAGCGACTTCATCGCTTTTTCGCTACCAGCTTCAAAGTCGATACCCGCATAAATGTCTTCCGTATTTTCACGGAAAATTACCATGTCCACCAACTCTGGATGCTTCACAGGGCTCGGAACGCCGTCGAAATACATCACGGGACGCAAGCAGACGTAGAGGTCGAGAATTTGACGCAGGGCCACGTTCAAGGAACGGATGCCGCCACCGACGGGAGTGGTGAGTGGTCCTTTGATGCCGACCAAGAATTCGCGGAAAGCGGTGAGAGTATCATCGGGTAACCAAGCTTGGCCGAGGTCGGTGACCTGATCTTTATACATGTTGAACGATTTCTCCCCGGCAAAAACTTCAAACCATGAAATTTTGCGTGTGCCGTTGTAGGCTTTTTCCACAGCAGCGTCCAAAACCCGCACTGAGGAGCGCCAAATATCGCGTCCCGTGCCATCTCCTTCGATAAAAGGAATCACGGGATTATTGGGAACTGAGAGAATTCCATTTTCAATGGTGATTTTTTCGCCAGTAGGAGGGGTAATGTGTTGATAGGCCATGAGTAAAAATGCGTTAGCGCGCGCGGAGTGGAGCAGGTTTGCGCGCTACACGCAAGCATGGAACACATCAAATCCGCATTTCTTTTGGGGCTAATACATCGATTTTAAACACCCGGCTGAGCATTGTGAATAACTTGGGTAAAAGTGTGAATTCGATGCTTGGAACGGTACTGGCTACGTGACGGCTAGCCGGGAGTTACAATGTGATCAAAACGTAACAATGCGGTTTTTCGCGCATGTTTTATGGCATTCCATACCTTACGCTAATCCTAACTACTGCGAATTATCCTTGTTGTTGTTTGGTTTTTCCCACTTATCGCGCTATTCACATGTTATTAACAAATCCCAATAAGACCGATTCTCACGATTCCTTTACATCTTGCCCAGCCTACTTTTGTGTCTATTAACATCATTCATCGTCGATGTGAATAACTCGTGAAAAAGCTCCAATTTCACTGATAAAAAGAGCTAGCTTGACTTTTTGAACAAATTGCGTGGTCAAGTCGTCTGACAATTTGTATCAAATCGTTAGCAATCATGATTCGCGCCCTTTTCCCCGTCTTAATGACCCTTAGCCCTTTGCTCGCGCAAGCACCAGCGCCTGCAAAATGCAGCACGATAGAACCCGTCACGCAAGATCGAGACAAGGCGGTTTACGACTGGGCGAAGCGCCACCAAGAAGTGCTCGAACTTGGAAAAAAGGGACCTGTCGATGTTGTTATGATCGGGGATTCGATTCTCCATTATTGGGCTGGCGAGCCAAAAGCCCCCATTATCCGTGGAGAATCCTCGTGGAAAGAGATGCTTCAAGGCAAGAGTGCTGCCAATCTGGGATTTGGGTGGGACCGAGTCGAAAATGTGTTGTGGCGCGTCAATAACAGCGAGCTCAAAGACCTGAAGCCCGCAACCATTGTACTGCTGATCGGCACCAACAATCTTGAATTCAACAACGCTGCCGAAATCCGCCGGGGGATCCAGACGGTATGCACTGCAATCCATAAACAACTACCCGAGAGCAAGATCCATGTTCTCGGCATACTACCGCGCCGCATTCCCGCCAAAGTCTTGGCAAAACCTGAAGAGGTCAATGCCGAGCTGCACCAGCATCTAGCAGGTATGGAGTTCGTCCATTTTCACGACATTTCCTACATTTTCCTCGATGAAGAAGGTGCGCTGGATAGCAAACTTTTCAGTGACGGGTTGCATCCAAACGCTGTCGGCTATGAACGCTTCGGAAAAGCGATTCGCGAGGTGATTATGAGGTGAAACGAAGAGACAAGAATTTCAGTAATCATATCTAAGAGACAAGACTTGATGGCAAATCGTCTGCTAAGTCACTTTTAAAAAAAAGAATTGCTCAATATCCCATTCCCACGGAAAACAGAGTTCGACATGGCAACCACGCGCAACATTGGCATCATCGCTGGCAACGGCGTTTATCCCTCGACCTTCGCTCGCGCCGCACGTGCGCAGGCAGAGCCCGTGCGACTCAGCGTGGCAGCCTTCGAAGGCGAGACCGATGCCGCACTGATTGAATCGCTGATCGACTCGATCAATTGGTTCCGGATCGGACAACTCGGTAAGCTGATCCGTTATTTTAAATCACAAGACGTTACCGAAGCGATTATGGTCGGACAAATCGCACCCAAGAACCTTTTCGATCTAAGACCTGACCTGCGTCTCCTTTTCATGCTAGCGAAGGTCAAAGAACGCAATGCAGAGTCACTCTTTGGCGCCATCGCGAACGAACTGCAAAAAGACGGCATCACACTATTGCCCGCCACCACTTTCATGGAGGACCTTCTCGCACCCGAAGGTCACATATGCGGACCCGTACTCAAAAGCCGTGCGTGGGACGATGTGAACTTCGGCCATCGCATCGCCAAGGAAAGCTCGCGACTCGACATCGGCCAAACAGTTCTCGTCCGCCATGGCACGGTGCTCGCCGTGGAAGCTTTCGAAGGCACCAACGCCTGTATCAAACGCGGCGGGGAACTCGGACGCGGCAAAGCCGTGACGATGGTGAAAGTTTCCAAACCGAAACAAGACTTCCGATTTGATATCCCTGTCATCGGCGCACAGACCATCCTGACCTGCGCCGAAGCGGGTGTGGGCGTTATCGCGGTCGAAGCCGGAAAAACATTACTCTTGGAGAAAGAACGCATCGCTGAACTGTGCAACGAAAAGCACATCAGTCTCGTTGCTTTTGCGTGATTACGGCATTGATTTGATCTGCACTGCCACGAGCTTTTCACAGCCTTTTCATCCTCTCTTCACATCGATCTGTTGTGCTCTGGGCTTGCACCAACATGACCAAGAAAAACAATTTTCCCGAAAATGCCACTTCCCCCCAGTGGCAAGAACTTCAGTCACGCGCCGAAGCCCATGCCGTAAAAACCGGTATTCCGTTTCACTTGTGGTTGATCCAGTCTCAACAAGTGATTCAACTCAACGCAGCGATGCCTGTTGAAGAACCGACCGATCTTCACCACGCATTTCGCGAAGAGTTATTATCGTGAGCCACGCGCGAAAAAGTTCGTAACACAGGGAAAGTACGCGATGAAAATCGACGCTTTTCTTTTGTGCTGACACTCGTACTCTTATCCCATGTCGCGCGAGGAAATGGCTACCATCCTAGAAGAGATTGCTCTACTGCTGGAATTGAAGGACGAGAATCCATTCAAAACCAAAGCATATCGCGCGGGCGCTGAAACGGTCCGCTCGTTTCCCGACGACATCGTCGCTCTCGCCGCCGCCAATGAACTGAAGGGCGTCAAAGGAATTGGCGAGGCCTTGCGCGATAAGCTGCATGAGATGGCCACCACAGGAACATTAGCGTTTCACACAAACCTGCGCGCGGAATTTCCGTCAGGGCTGTTTGAATTGTTTGAACTACAAGGACTCGGTGCCAAAAAAATCAAAACTCTTCATCGCGATCTCAGTATTACCTCGATTGCGGATCTGAAACAGGCCTGTATCGAAAACCGCATCGCGGGCACGCCAGGGTTCGGCGAGAAAACCCAAAAGAATTTGTTAGAAGCCATCACTCACCGCGAAAGTCACGTGGGGATCTTCCGACTGGGCACTGTGGCACATGTTGTCGAAGACCTGCTCCAACAACTGCGCGAACACCCCGATGCTTTGCGCGTGGCGGCATGTGGCTCTTACCGTCGGGCCAAGGAAACGGTGCATGATATCGACCTGCTCGTAGCCACCGCGGCCCCTGCGGAACTCACCGCGTATTTTACGAGCCTACACGGCATTCAAAAAGTCCTCGCCCACGGCGAAACGAAGGCCTCAGTGATTCTCGACAACGGCTTACAATGTGATCTTCGCGCCGTATCGAACACACAATTTCCTTTCGCTCTGCAATACTTTTCCGGATCAAAAGAACACAACGTCGCACTGCGACAACTCGCGCTGCGCAAAGGCTGGTCGCTCAACGAATACGATTTCACCCAAGTGCGTGATGACGCAGCACCACTGCCGAATGTACATGAGGAGAAAGATATTTATCAGGCTCTCGGACTGCAATTCATCGAACCAGAACTACGCGAAAACCTCGGCGAGATCGAAGCCGCCCAAGAAGGCACGCTGCCTCGACTGGTCGAGTGGAGCAACTTACGCGGCACGTTTCATAATCACACCACCGAGTCCGATGGAAAAAATTCGTTAGAGGAAATGGCAGCCGCTGCTCAGGAACTTGGACTACAATACCTCGGCATTGCCGACCATTCAAAGTCATCCTTCCAAGCCCGTGGACTCCACGAGGACCGGCTCCTGCAACAGGTGGCACTGATCCGCGAACTAAATGCACACGACAAAAATTTCAAGATCTTCGCGGGATCGGAAGTGGACATTCTCAAGGATGGCACACTGGATTATTCTGACGATCTATTGTCTCAGCTCGATTACTGCGTCGCCTCGGTTCACAATCTTTTTTCTCTCAGCGAAGAGGACATGACAAAACGCATCATCCGCGCGATGGAAAATGAACACGTCACGATGCTCGGCCATCTCACCGGACGCTTGTTGCTAAAACGGGAAAGCTATGCCGTCAACCACAGTAAGATCATCGACTGTGCCGCTGAGACGCGTACCGTCATCGAACTCAACTGCAATCCCATGCGTCTCGACATGGACTGGCGTTGGTGGCATCGCGCCCGCGACAAAGGTGTGCTATGCTCGATCAACCCCGACGCCCATGCCACCGCCCAATTGCAGTTCTTGCACTTCGGTGCCCGACTCGCACGCAAGGGTTGGTTGCGTCGCGATGACGTGATCAATACGTTTTCGTTAGAAAAAATCACGGCTTGGTTGCAGCAACCGAAAGCACAACGTTGATTAGCGAAGAGGCTCAGCGACTCTCACCGTCATGCCGGGCAGTGCCACTTGCATGCGCGTGACACAAAGTCGATCACCAGCCTTTAAACCACGCACAAAGAGATCCTGCGTTTCTGCGCGGATGATCTCAATCGTGCGAAATTCCAGTTGGTCTTGCGCATTGACTACAATAACGCGCTGCTCCTCGCCCACGGCCGTGCGCGGGATTTTCATCACATCTTGTAATGGCTTGGCGGGCAGCGATACCTCGACAAACAATCCCACAGGCGGATAGCCTTGAGCCGATGCTTGGACGCTCACCAAAATGTATCCAGAGTTCGTGCTCCGTTCGATCTCGCCATCGAAGCGGGTGATTTTTCCCGACCACTGCATGCGATCATTGCCAATCTTACCTTCCAATTTCACTTCTCCCTCAGTCGCCACAAACGCGTAGTCATGCAATGACACAGGCACCCGCAGTTCAAGATCCTGATCGGCATACATCATGCCCAGCGCCTGACCCGCGCCGACATACGCGCCTTCCTCGATCGCAGTGGAACGCACACGACCCTCGAAAGGAGCGCGGATTTCTGTGCGCTCTTCATCGCGTCGGGCTTTTTCCACATCCGCTTGTGTCGATGCCACCAGTGCCTTGGCCCGATTCACTTGAGGATCTCGTTTCGTGAGAGCTGATGGCTCGGCGTTACTAACACGCTTCCACTCTTCTAGCGAGAGAGCCGCTTGCACGTTTTCCATTTCCAATTGTTCCATTGCATGGGCGTAGGCGGACTCGGCACGCGCACGAGCCGCTGTGAAATCAGCTTTGTCGAGCTTCACTAACAGATCATTCTTTTTTACCATGCCGCCCCGTTTCCATTGGGGGGAAACCTCAATGATTTTCCCTGAGACTTCCGACGAAAGTGTCACCTCTCGACGACTCTCAACAACTGCCTGCGAATTGATGCGCAACTCAGCCGTGGCTGCAGTCACGGTGAAGACCTCCACCGCTGGCATCATCTCGACACGTTCTTCTTTCTTAGCCTCAGGGCGAAATTGTTTCATCAGCGCCAGAGCCGCAAAAGTGAACAATAACACGCCGAGAATCGACAACCACAGTCGCATCTGGCTCACAGGTTTACGAACCGGAGCAGGTGGAACAATTTCAGATTCGGCAGACATGGCGCGCCCCCATCATCGACGAGCAATGATTAAATTGCAAGTTTGCACTAGAGGGCGCTTTCTTTCGATCAAGCGAAGTTTCTACGGCATCTCGTAGCGATATACCGTGCCGCTTAGTTGATCCACAGCGACAATTTCTTTCCCCCCCGCAACAATGAATGCTCGGAGGTCAACATTTTCTTTCCCTAACAATTCTTCAATCTCAATGGATCCCACGGGCACCCCGTAGGCAGACAACACATAGATGATCGGATTCGGTTTGCCATATTCTACTGTTCCAACGATGTGTTTGCCATCAAACGCGATTTCCGTGAGGGCTGCGTAGCGTGTGAAATCCAATGTGCGGACAGCCTTGCCATCGTCATCATAGATGGTGACCGTTTCAGCAGGCAGGTGCTGGGGAAGAATGGGAAATGGGGTAGTAAATCCTCCCGATTCGTTTCCTCGAGAAGAATCACGGACCGCTATGTTACCATCGGGAGCACAGGTTACATCGCGGATGAAATCCAACCATAGGCCATCAGCCCGATGTGTCAGAGTCACCTCACGGCTGCCGTATTGATCACGTCGATTGACGGCAACCTCTTTACCAAAACCGCAGAAAATAAGATTCTGACTCTTTGGCTGAATGAAGAGCTTGCCTCCAAACTCCGCAGAGGGCGGAGCAAGTGTTTCTGCTTTCAATTCGCCCGCAGGGGAAAAGCGCAGGTAGCGACCTGACAGCGGGTCTCTATCTTTTTCCGCCTCACTATAATTTTCCGCGATTTTGACAAAGACCTCTCCCTTGTCATCGACGGCTAAGGAAACAGAGTAGCCATTGGTTTCGATCTTATGTTGCTCTCCAGGATCGCAGACATGGAGATACTTTCCGTCGCTACTGAAAACATGAACATGGCCTTTCTCCTTATCGAGAGCGTAGATTTGTTGCTCAGGACCGAGAGTGAAGGCTGCGATTCCCGTCAAAGGACTGCCATCCGCATTTCTGAGTGGGAATTTGGTAAGTTGTTTTGCTTCCACCCTGGGAAAATCCGCTGGTGGTTTAGGGTCCTCATCCATTTCCTGTTGTTGCGCTGGTAATGTATATTTTTCACGTGAAACTTCTGCGACTCGATAGTCCGAAGCTCCATGGTCAATGCTGGCGTCAGAGATTCGAAACACCACTTTTTCTTCTGTGTCTCCTACATAGACCGCAAAAGTGGCAACAGGAGTCGGTGCAGGAGGGCCGGCCCACTCAGGTGCTTCGTCAGAGTCTGTAAAAGGATCGACTGCGGCAAATGGATCCACGACAGTACCATCATGATCAAATGGATCAGCATTTTCCTCTTCCTTCATAGGCTCGTCTTCCTCCTTAGGCAGTACATGATCGAGAATCAAGTATTTAGGGAACGGCCACTTCTTCTCAGGACCATAGATTTTTCTGTGACTTGCCGCCCACAACGTGCACCCATCTGAGTCGATCAACTGTACACAGGAAGATGAGGTAGTTTCGGTATCATTGCCCCATGCACCATTGGACTCTACCAAAATGAAGTGAGTGCCTGGGATGAAACGAATCTCATCAGGCGATAAATAGCCGAACGCATCACCTTTTTGCTCTGGCTGGAATGCACTCAGTAGCGTTCCATCACGCATGCTATGAAATCGGAACTGTCCATCCTGCATCAGTAAGATCATGCGATCGTTCTCCGAATCAAGAAGTAAACGGTAAGCACGATGTGTAGGCATGTAGTATCCCATGCCAACGGAAGAGCCATACCTTTGTGATCTTTCCTCATGCATAAGCAAACCTTGTGCGTCGAAAAACGATAAAACATAATCTCCGGGATCTTTGTCATAGCTGCCTTCTCCCAACGGCCCTTTGGTGTAGGCAAATCCTCCTACGATCCCCTCATCATTCACGCAGCACTGCCAGAAGGTGTAGGGTAACATCCGCTTCCATACTACTTCGGCAGTTGTTCTGTTGGTCAGTGTTGTCAAAGCAGGTCCCGCACCTTCGCGATTGCTTGGTTTCACATCAATCTGCCACTTCCCCTGAGGGGATACAACGTAATAGGGCTGCAGAGTCGGCACCATCGGAGGATATCCAGCGGATAGAGGCAACGAAAAACAGGCAAACAATCCACAGAGCCAATAGGTTAATCCGTAACTTCTTAGTACTACCATAATCGATAATCTCAGTCGCCCAATGCTTTTCGGCTTACGAATCCGAGAAGGATTACAGGTATCAGATTCAGTAAACATAATGTGATGAATCATCGACGAACGTACTGAAATTGCAAGCCAGCAATAAATGCTCATTCTAACGACTTATTTCAGCGTTTCATTGACATCATCGCAGGTTTTTTTATTCTCCGACTATGTTCATACTTTTCGGCACTCGCGGCATTACCATGACGAAACAAAGCGGCACCTTCCAGTGCCCGAGCTGCGGCCCACAGGCACCCTTTAGCCAGAAAAGCATACGTCGCTTTTTTACGTTATTTTTTGTGCCAGTCATTCCGCTCAACCAGGTGGCTACCTATATCGAATGTCATCGCTGCCGCGGCCAGTTTGATCTCAATGTTTTACAGTGGAATCCCAATGCCAGTAGCCCCCCATCCGTTGCGATGGCTCCCGGCATAATACCTCCGCCACCAAATCCTTACATGCAGCCTGTGAGAGGTATTGCCTCATCCATGCCAGGTGTCACGATCACTCAGCAATCGAATGGCATGGCGACGGCATCTATGGTGCTCGGCATCATCGGGTTGGTTACCAGTTTTCTCATTTGTCCCGCTGTAGTGATGATTCCCCTGAGTATCATTTTTGGCTTCATCGGCCTCGCCAATGCGGCAAAGCTGCGATCAGGAAAAGGCAAAGCGATTGCGGGTTTAGTCTGTTCTTTATTAGGGATCGTTGTTGTCACTTTACTCATGATCAACGCCAAAGATAGCGCGAAAAACGCACCGCCCCAAACAGTTCTGGAGGCCGCCAAGAGTCGCGTCAATGCACAGCGCACGGTGACAGGGTTTGGCAATACGGCGGAGTCGCAAGCGATGGCTAAGTCGCTCGCTCAACAAATGCAAATAGTTCACGATGCCACGATCGTTGTGACAAGCGGCAACAAAAGCAAAGATCAATACGTCGTGCACTGCGAACTGCATGAGAAAACCTGTGCCTTTCTGATCTTCGTGCCCGACTATCGTCATTTCGACGACGAGGCAAAAGAGGCAATGAACGAGCTCGCCTGGAGCTTGGCTTCCGCCACAGCCAGCAAAATTGATTCGCTCAACGAGTCCGATGTTGAGCTTTGCGTAGGTATGAAAGGCCTGGTGCTTTATGGTAGCATCATGACAGGCAGTGTAGCAGACGATTCACCGAAATCCACCAGCAATGATGACGATGAATTGGCACGATTTTTCCCGGAGAAAAAAACCGAAGCCGCAACCGATTCGGTTGAGCCAGAATGATTGGAATGCTTAAGTCGGGCGAATACACCCTCCTATTTTTTCATTAGTGGCTGAGAATGCAGCGCACTGCTGCAAGAACAAAAAGCGCCGCCGTCTCACTGCGCAGCACGAGATCGCCTAAGGTGGCAGGACGGTATCCAGCTTGCAGGGCAAGTTCTGTTTCTTCTGGTGAAAAATCACCCTCGGGGCCGATCATGATGGTGACTTGCTCGGACTGGCCTATACCCTCGATGACGTTGCGCAAGGGCAGCACGCCGGGGGCAAGAGAGGCAATGATTTTCGCACCGCTTCTCTCTTGCGAGAGAAAGGCTCTGCCATCGATCGGAGTTTCGACGATGGGCAGCCAATTTTGCCCGCATTGTTTGCAGGCTTCCAAAGCGACCTTCTGCCACTTCTCCGCTTTTTTCGGCGCTTCGTGTGCATCGTATTTCACGATGGTATGCCGCGTCACTAGTGGGACGATGCGTGACACGCCGAGCTCGACGGCTTTTTCGATGATCCACTCCATCGTCTTGCCCTTCGGCACTGCTTGGGCGAGCACGATCTCCGAACGTGGTGGAGTTAGTTGTGTGGTATCGCCGAGCTCAATGGTAACGGCATTCTTGCGCACTTGCAGAATGATGGCCGTTGCGGATCGACCGCCACCATCAAAGACAGTGATCGCATCTCCCACGGAAAATCGCAGTACTTGCACGCAGTGGCGAGACTCCTCTTCCTCCAACTGCGCCTGGGATTGCCAAGCGTTCGGAGGTAAGTAGAAACGTG
The DNA here is from genome assembly GCA_945890645.1 of Akkermansia muciniphila. GTDB lineage: Bacteria > Verrucomicrobiota > Verrucomicrobiia > Verrucomicrobiales > Akkermansiaceae > UBA956. Next base: position 4,434 of record CAMDCV010000013.1, on the reverse strand, counting down.
CCATGAGAAAATCCGTTAGATGTCGAAGAAGCGTTTCGCTTTCGCAAAAAAGCCTTCTTCCATCGGTTTATTTTTATCCCCGATCGACTCACCAAACGCGCGAAGTTTATCCTGCTGATCGTTGTTGAGTTTGGTCGGCACCTCTACCTGCATGGAGACATGGAGATCGCCGGGACGTCCGCCACTGAGGTTGGCCATGCCTTTTTCCTTCAGACGGAAGACGGTGCCGCTTTGGGTACCTGCGGGAATTTTGATTGAAGCCTGTCCATCGAGCGTCGGTACTTTCGTTTCGCCGCCAAGGGCCGCAGTGACAAAAGAAATCGGCACTTCACAAATGAGATCGTTGCCCTCGCGCTCGAAGAAATCGTGTTTCTTGATGATGAGGAAGACATACAAATCACCCGCAGGTCCCCCGCGCAGACCAGCATCGCCATTGCCTGACGAGCGCAGGCGCGTGCCGGTATCTACCCCCGCGGGGATGCGGATTTTGATGCTTGTTTCTTTTTGCACACGACCTTCACCGCGGCAAGAATCGCAAGGATCGGAAATCAATTCGCCAGTGCCATGGCAGCTGGGGCATTCACTCTGCTGGACAAATATACCTGCCGACCGCGTAACAACGCCTCTACCTCCACAAGTGGTGCATTTTTTGGTGCCACTGCCACTTTTTGAACCAGAGGTTCCGCAGGTTTCGCAAGCGACGTAGCGCTCGATGAGCAATTCTTTTTCAACTCCACGCGCCGCTTCTTCGAGGGACATTTCAAGATCGTAGCGCAGATCGCTACCGCGTTGCTTGCCGCTTTTGCGACGACCACCGCCACCACCGAACATGTCTTCAAAGCCGCCACCAAAGGCTCCTCCGAAAACTTCACGGAAAAGATCCATCGGATCATGGAAACCGCCGCCACCACCGCCGCCGCCCGGACCATTGAAGGCCTGATGACCATAGCGATCATAAGCCGCGCGTTTGTCAGCATCGCTCAGCACGTCGTAGGCTTCGCCCAGTTCCTTGAACTTGTCTTCTGCCGCTTTGTCGCCTTGGTTTTTATCGGGATGCCACTGCATCGCCAATTTCCGATAGGCTTTTTTGATCTCATCGGCACCGGCCGATTTGCTGACACCTAGAATTTCGTAATAATCGCGTTTTTCCGCCATGACTTTTTATTCCGCTGAAACTTCTTTGGCTTTCGCAACGACAACATTCGCCGGACGTAGCAATCGATCCCGCAAGCGGAATCCACGGCGTAACACGCGCACCACAGTGCCGGGCTCAACATCGCTTTCCTCTTCGCTGACAGCTTCGTGAATGTTCGGATCAAACACCGTATTCAATGCCACAATTTCTTCCACACCTTGCTGGCTGAGAAATTCTGCGAACTGCTTGCGTACCATGTCCATGCCGATGTAAATCATCGAGCCGGTATCACTGGAGGCCGCCATCATTCCCATTTCGAAATTGTCGAGAATCGGAATCAGTTGCTCTAACAAATCTTGATTGCCATAGCGCACCGCTTCCTCGCGTTCACGTGCCACACGCTTGCGGAAATTATCGAAATCAGCAGCGGTACGAACGGCGAGATCGCGCCAGCGTGCGACTTCTTCTGCCATCGCTTGCGCTTGATCACCTGCTTCTAGTTCTTCGGACAAAACCGCCGCATCTTCCGGCAATTCCGCTTCAGTTGTTGTTTTCTGTTTTTCGCTCATACGCCCGTATCTCTACTCAGGAAAAGTCTTTCGTCAATACCGGACTCACGCATTTGCCCGGTGCAATAGATTCCACGCACTCACCAAGGCGCGCAATCCCGCCATCTCGATGGAGGAATCGATACCTGCTCCCCACAGCAAACGCCCGTCGTCCGCCTGCAACTGCACGTAGGCTGCCGCGCTCGCATCCGAGCCTCCGCGCACCGCGTGCGACCGATAGTCGGTCACTTTGAAATCTTTCAGCCCGCTGCCTTCCATCGCGTGGACGAAGGAATTGATCGGACCATTGCCACGACCGATAATTTGTTTCGGCTCATTTTCATGGATGATCGTCGCACGGCACTCGACCACGCCACGCTCCTCCGTGAGATGGATGAGTTCGTATTCCGTGACTTCGAGCGGACTCGTGACATTCGCGAAATGTTGGTGAAACGCTTCCCCAATTTCATCGGCGGACATTTCACGGCCCCATTGATCGGCGAGATCGTAAATAAATTTACCCACTTGGGGATGCATGGTTTTTGGCAGATCGAGACCATGCTCGCGATCGAGAATGTAGGCGACGCCGCCTTTGCCCGACTGCGAGTTGATGCGAATGATCGCTTCATAGCTACGACCGATGTCTTGCGGGTCAATCGTAAGATACGGCACGGCCCATGGCACTTCATCAGTACTCGCCGCACGATCTTTATCGCGTCGGTCGAGACCTTTTTTGATCGCATCTTGGTGCGAACCCGAAAACGCGGTGAAGACCAACTCACCCGCATAAGGTTGACGCTCGGGCACGACCAGACGGCAACAACGCTCAAAAACGTGTCGAACCGAGGCCAGATCGGAAAAATCCAAGCCACTGGCAATGCCGTGGCTATTCATATTCAGCGCTACAGTGACGATATCGAGGTTACCGGTGCGCTCACCGTTGCCAAACAAAGTACCTTCCACGCGATCGGCACCCGCAAGCAAGCCAAGCTCGGTAGCAGCGGTACCCGTGCCACGATCGTTGTGCGTGTGTAGTGATATAATCACGCTATCGCGATTGCGGATGTTGCGACACATCCACTCGATTTGATCGGCATGCACATTGGGCAAGCACCACTCAACGGTGTTTGGCAGATTGAGAATGATTTTTTTCTGCGGTGTCGGCTGCCACACATCCATCACTGCATGACAACACTCTAGCGCAAAATCCAATTCTGTATCGCTAAAGCTTTCCGGTGAATACTGAAACATCCACTTCGTTTCGGGCGCGAGTGCCGCATACTTCGCCACCCATTGCGCGCCTTGCACGGCGATGGCCTTCGTTTCCTCGCGAGTGGCATTATTGAAAGTAACGCGTCGCTGCAAGGTGCTGGTCGGGTTGTACAAATGCACGATTGCCTGCTTCACGCCCTTGAGGCTATCGTAGCTACGCTGAATGAGGTGCTCGCGCGCCTGCACCAACACCTGGATCGTGACATTTTCTGGAATGCGGTTCTCTTCGATCAAACGCCGCACAAAATGAAACTCCGTGTCCGAAGCGGATGGAAATCCAACTTCGATCTGTGTGAAGCCAACGCGCACGAGCAAGTCAAAATACTCCAATTTTTCCTCGACCGACATCGGAGTTGGCAGCGCCTGATTGCCATCGCGTAGGTCCACCGAGCACCAGATGGGAGCTTGCGTGATGGATTGGTCCGGCCACGTCCGATCCGGCAAACTTACCGGCGGAAATGGTCGATACTTCGTGATAGAACTTGGCTTCATGGTGGGGAGCGAACCGTAACGAAAGCACTGATACTGTCAAGGATTGTCACGCTGCATCATTCGACCATCCTCTTCGTATCGACTTGGGCCAATCATAAATTTTATCAAAAAATACTGATTATTTAAATTGGGCCGCTACACTATTCACGATACTACAAGGTTGAGCCCTTTCAAAAATCTACCTATTCCGCTTCATCATCAATTTCCCTCGCTCCATTGATGATTGTCAAGAGTCCTGAGAAAAAATATGAGTCGAAAACTGCTAAACATCTTAATCCCCTGCCTCATTCTCACTCTTGTGGCACTGTGTTTTTTCGACATCAGTCGTCTTTTCAAACCCGCTATTCCTACACCAACTTCAACACATATACCGGAGCAACAACCCAGCGAGCCACAGATTGAATCGACTACATCAATCATTATACCCTCCCCTGCAATACCGTCCATTGCACCATTAGAAACTCCTGTCCCCCCTGTTGAGATCCCCGAACAAGTCATGGTCATTGTGCCATCGCAAGAGCAAATTGCGGAACCAACAATTTTATTCCCTGATTCCCCTCTTCTGCCCCTGCCAGATGCAAATCAACTCGCGCCAGAAACATCGACGGTCCCTGAAGCTATCACAGAACCGAATCAGGTGATCAAACGATTTCTCACGACCGATGACTTTGAAGAACGACTGAGTTATGTGATTACGCATCATTCAGGGGAGGAATTGCAAAACGGACTTCTTTCTCAAAAATGGCCCTCGGCAGAATACACGCTGACCGCGCAAATCCCCCGAACCTCAGAGCGTCTCACTGAATTTTATTACGAAGTGCGTTTTGGCGAGAATACCGTTGGATTTCCGACTCTGGCTACTTTGTTGCTCATCAAACGAGCCGATGAAGCCGCTAAGGTCATTCTGGATCCTTTACTCGATACTGTAGGAGGTCGCTTGCGTGCCTATGCGATCGACCCTACCAGCAAACCGAAAGATTTTTATGT
>CAMDCV010000012.1 GCA_945890645.1 Akkermansia muciniphila | reverse complement strand
CTCTTATGCTGAGGCGATGACAAAGCATCTTGCCAATCACCGCTCGCTCTTCGTCTGTTAGTTGAGTGTATGTCTTCATTTCAGAGTAACATCTCGAATCTTCCTACTTGTAAAGATTCGGGTGTTGCGCTTACTTTATGAATCCAAGGAGGGCATTAGTGAAGCAGCGCATGATCCAATGCTGCATGCAGCCGTTGCAGCCGCAGAGACGAGTCGCTCTGCCCCATGATCAGTTTTTTAAATTTTCGTTATCCCTTCCAAACTCAGAAAACAACATATGAAAACCGAGCAATCTTGCCATTCCATTTCTTCACACATACGCGCTGCCTCTGTGGGGTTAACGTTGGCGATTGTAACGATCTTGTTTGGTCAAGGGATGGGAATCGTGTTCGGCATTAATGAGGATGTCATCAAGTCACGATTGCAATCGGATGCCGCTAAGGTTCAAGGAACGATCTACAAGGATGATAAAGTCGCAGCCAAAGCGGTCGTTGATAAATCCTGGAACTATATGCAGCGGGCTCACCTTCATGCTGGAGGGATGGGTACTACAGCGGTCGCGCTGATCGCGGTTCTCTGTCTAGTCGGCACTTCTCGGCGCGCTATGTTTATTATTAGTGTTGCGCTTGGTGCGGGTGGTCTGGGCTATTCAGTGTTTTGGATGTGGGCCGGTTTCATAGCACCAGCACTTGGCAGCACAGCTGTCGCCAAAGAGTCTCTCAAATGGCTAGCAATGCCCTCATCCGGTGGATTTGTCGTCGCAACTGTAGCTGTCCTCATTATGGTCTTGCTACGGATCTTTGCTGATCAAAGAAACAATCGCAGTCATGAGAATACAGTAAATTTCTCGAACTAACAGAATTCAGAGGCGGTTATTGAAACTAGAGAGATTAAGACATGATAGTCTGCACTAAGACAATCGCTTAGTTTTATTGACGTCTAGAGATTCTAGTCATTTCTGGTGCATGAGACTTCTGGTCACGATACTTTTCCCTAATCTCCATCCCGGTCGGTTCGTTGCAGTAGGGACAACGAAATTGTTCTCTGAAGGTGATGGCAAGCGCTACTCGTAAGGGATAACTGCCTAAGAAGCGTTTTGCTTTACGATGTTTTACGCATCCCAAGGAAGCGAGGACCGGAGTTCGGCACAAAGGGCAACCGGCTTGAGATGCCACTAACAATTGCGCCAATAGTAGTAAAAAACTAACAACCATGAGTGTCGAACCAAAAATTGTTAGATAGCGATCATGGGCAAAAAAAGAGATCAGTAGCATTCCGACGGCAGGTAAAATTAGCAACCGGTTTGCCAAGAGTAGAATGCTTGCGAGTCGTAAACGTTGAGCAGCAGAAGCAGAGCGTGGATGGTGCATGAGATTCGCATTCTCCAAGCGTTATTATTTTGTCTGCCGAGAAGGCTGCTTGATCTTCTGATCGACCTTTGCTCGATGCGTGCCAGTCACTTTTTCTGCTTCATCCGATAGAAGAAGCAATTCCTGCGTCTTGGGAGGCAGTTTATTAAAAGTTTTCAGATCTGCACTGAGATGTTTTCCGTTATCTCTGGGCAGCAGTTTTTTTCGCGATGGGTTTTTTACAGTAGTCATACATGGCATGATGCCACGAAAAAGAGAAAATTCCTATGGGGTCAAACCCGAATCCACTTCAGAGGATAAATGGCAATCTCTGTTGTTAGCGCATACCTATTAGCAATGGCTATTTTAGACCGCAAGCGTAGCAATCAATGCGTTGATTTTTCGAATGCTTTTTTCCTTAATAACTCATTCCTTATCACTTCATCTATTGGGCTTTTAAAAGGGGAATCATGGCGTGCCCCATGGCTTCGCCGACAAGCCAGTAGGCTTCCCCGTTGCCGTGCCAGTGGATGCCTTGTTTGTTGCCACCAAAAGGATCTTGTGGGAGGTAGAAATCTCGAGTTTCCACTGTTACGGAGGCATCCTTCAATTCAGGGCGTTGGGAAACCGCGAATTGTGCCGCGATGACTTGCTCTGATGCCGCCTTTGCTTCGGGTTTATCGATAACCGGGTTTCGACCACCGAATCCAGTGATAGCAATGACAGATTTCATGGTGGGCGCGTTGAGATCTTTCCTTAAATCTTTGATCAAGTTGACGAGATTATTTTCGTACTCGGGGGCGGCTTCAGGACTCATATCGGACTCCCCTTGATTCCAAAAAAATCCGACGATATCATAGCCATCTTCTTTCTTGTGGCTGGGTACGATTGCGGGGAGTTGCTCGAGAGCTGTTTTCACACCTTGAATGATCAAGGGGTACTTTTCTCCAGTCGTGCCGCCGGAGCTGGGAGGGCGCATGTCTTTGAATAAACTGCAGCCGCCGAAAGCTATTTTTACAAGCAACACGGGCTCTTTGTAATGCTCACCTAGGATGTGGCCAATGGGCAACTCAGGTCCAAATCCATTGTAGCGGAATCCACCGAAGTTCGTGGTCAGTCCACCATGTCTTTCGCCGATGGTGATGAAGACGTCGTCGCGAATCGTCCAGCCTGCGTTATTTTTTTGCAGCCCTTCGTAGAGGAATTTGTATTGATCCACGTTCTTTGGCTCCATGATATAGCGAACCAGCGTTGCTTTTTGCTCGGGCGCGGGCTTTTTGAGATCACCCAAGGCACCGCGTCCGGTCATGTTCGATTGGCCGGAGAGGATAAAGACTTTCACAGGGGCGGCGATTGCCATCGTCAGGAAAGCCGAGATGAGGATGATAAGGCGAATCATAGGGTTTATGATGAATGTGATATGTAGACTATTTTAATATCCACAGGTGGTGAAGGGAGAAGCGGGTAAGGCGTCGGTGTTATAGAGATTGAAGCCTGTCGGTTGATCGGTGTAGGCGAAACGTACGGCAATGGGTTCCTTCACATCTTTATGCGAAACGAGAAGATCAGATCCATCGATTTTGCCATCGGCCCAATGCCAGGTGCCGTTTTTTGATTGGATGGAGAGCCAAGGGATGGTTGCATCGGGTGTGGGGACAGGTGGATTGTAGCCATCTTTTTTTGCGAGCATCAGGCCTTTTTGCGTGTATTGGAATTTTACGCGAATGGTGCTGCCCTCGATTTTATGCGATTGGTAAATTGGGCCACTGGGGATGAGGTCTTTGCGGTCGTAATCGTGGTGCAGTGCCAAGCGCGAGAGGCGTAGGCCGATGTCGTGTTTATTGAGGGGGTGTTCTTTTTGATCGCCGATGTCCATCGTGACTACCATGCCGGTGTTTTTAATGGAGAGGGCTTCGAGCTGGGCATTGCGAATTTCGGCGCGACCTTCTCCGCCTGCGGGGTTGTCGGTGGGGGACTCACCAATCGGTGCGATCTGAACGTAGTAGAAGGGGAAATCCCCTTGTTTCCAAATGGTGCGCCAGCCTTCGATGAGTTGTTTCATTTTTGGCAGGTAGTCACGTTTGTCCTTCACGTTGCCTTCGCCTTGATACCAGATGGAGCCGCGAATGGCGTATCCGACGATGGGTTGGATGTGTTCGAGAAAGCACTCGTATTTGAGCTTGGTAACGTCCGGGCCGGGAGTCTTCGCGATCCAGCTTTCGATCTGTGTGCCGCCAACGGCTGCTTGGATGAGCCCGATCGGGACCATGAGCTCACGCTGGAGTTCGCGGGCAAAGGAAACTGCTACGCGGGAGTAATTGCCAACAGATTGTGGTGTGCAAACTGACCATTCTTTTTGCAGATTTCGTAGTGCGGGATAGTTCGCTTCCTTGTCTGAGCCGGGTGGGTAAGGTGCGCGACGGAATGGACCTGCCATGTTCGATTGGCCAGAGCAAAGCCAGACTTCGCCGATGAGAATATCAGTAAAGGTTTTGGTGGCTTGCTTGCCATTAAGCTGGGTGTTGATGGTCAGCGCGCGACCAGAGGGCGCTGCGTTTACAGAGGTGAGTTTATCCGCGGGCATCGGGTCGAGGGCGATGCGCCATGAGCCATCTTCACCCGCGGTAGTAGTTTTGGTCTGTTGATGGAAAGTGACTTTTACTTTCGCCTGTGGTAGCGACCATCCCCAGACAGGAACGGCAAGATTTTGTTGAAAGACAGCGTGGTCGCTGAAGGCATGCGAGCACCGGGCTTCGAGCGTGAGGGGAGGTGGCTCTTGCGGTGGTTCTTGAGCGTGGAGCAAGGTGGCGGCAACGATAATGGCTAGGAATTTTTTCATGAACCGCACGAGAATGGAGGTTGGATTAATCGTATCGGACGTTTAAATAGAATGGGCAGGGCCGACTTATTGTTTGAGTAATTCTAGCATTCCCTTGCCCATAGCTTCGCCGATTTCCATGTAGGCACCGGCGTTCTGGTGGTAGTGGAAACTCTGGTCGCGAGGCGATTGTGCGGGGTCGGGCCAGATGTGACGGATGTCTATGCTTTTAACGTTGCCCTTAAACTCTGGGTATTTCCCTTTGCTGCCATCCACGGCGAGTTGTGCTTCAGCGATGGTCAGGTCGGTTTTTTCGCGACCAGGATTCCCGCAGCCAGTGGAAACGAGAAATGGAGCGTTTGGTGCATTGAAATCTTTGCGCAATGATTTGATCATTTGGACAAGGTTTTGCTCATAGCGTGCCGCATGCACTTCGCTGCCAGTATCTTTGTGGCCTTGAAACCAAACGAAACCTGCAATTTCGTATTTGCGTCCTTTCCAGTGAGGGAAGGATTCGTCGAACTTGGCAAGTACCTCTTTGGCGGCGTTGATGCAATCATCGTATTGTTTGCCAGCATACCAATCAACTTCTTTGGGTTGTTCCCCTTTTTTCCATGAGGGTGCTTTGTCGCCATAGCCCGCATAAACTGTATCACCGACTTCGTAGCGTTCACTGCCGGGCGGCAGAAAATCCCACGCGAGTGAGCGGTTGCCTTGAGACGCTTTAAGGATGAGAACCGGCTCCTCGTGATGGTTGCCGATCATGTGCCCAAAGCCAAGCTCTGGGCCAATTTGGCTATCGTTCGCGCCGCAGCCAATGCTGAGCCATTTGTTGCCGGTGGCGGTGACAACTCCTTTGTACCAGACGTCATCTCGGGAAACCCAATTGCTATTCTTATCGATGAGGTAAGGAAATTTTCCCTGTTCCTTGACGAGGGTGCTGAGAGTGCCGGGCACGTCCATGCGGGTATACCAACCGAGGCCATTGGCACCAGCGGTGAGGTAGATAATTTTGAAGGGTATCTTTTCACCGGCATTGAGTTTAATGGATTTGTGAATGGTGGCGCCACCTGGTTCTTTGCGATGTACTTCAGTTCCGTTTACCATCATGATGTTATGAGCGCTTTCGCCAAAGCCGGGATCAAATTGAAAGACAGCGGTTTCTTTTGCTTGAAAAAAGCCGCGCACGATCTGAGTGCCGCCACCAGGATAGGGTGTGGGGTTTGTTCCTCCAAAACTTTCCAATTTTACCGTCTTTGTGGGTGTGAGTTTATCGTAATCTACTTTGGGATCAAAAGCACCCTCATACACGCTGAGAACTGGCTCTGTGAACTCCGTGCCCCATCGTGTATTGCCACCGGTGACTTGACCGATGCCAACCATGTTCGACTGACCGGCAAGGATATAGACTTTGACCGGATCATCAGACGCAGCCCGTGCCGATGTGTTAAGGGATGCGATCGCGAGCAATGATGAAAAAATAATGCGTTTCATAGAGTTAATTGCGTTTAAGAACGATTAGAGGGCTTTGCCAACCGGCTTTGTTTTTTGTGCTGAAGCCGCCCGCTTCAATAAAGAGGTAGTCAACTCCTTCGATGGTTTGGGGAGTGATTTTGAGAGCGGAGGCTTGTTCGATGTCCATGAGATAGTCCCCCGACCAGATAAAGCGTGACTCGCTAGTGGTGCCGTCATTGTTGAAGTTGATGGTGCGAAAGGGAGCTCTGCCGGGATTGGGTTTGTTGCTCGGATTGTAAGCTTCTGCAGTTGCTACGACTTCCATAGTAGTCCAAGAACCGGTAACCGCGGAATTGGCGACGAACTTGTTGTCGTATAGGAATTTATCTTCTTCGGTGGCGAGCTTTTCATTTTCTGGGTCGTTCTGCTTTTGCCATTCGGAGGAGAGCATCGGTACAAAAGTGGCAGCTTTGCGAAAGACGGCTTCGTCGAGTGGTGGGAGTTTTCTCTCCTCCAACCACATGCTGAAATAGCCGCGTGGCAACGGCGGCATGGTGACGATGGCGCGGTCGCCATATTTGAGGAAGGTGGTCGCCGCGATGGTCACGGGGCCTTTGGCAAATTCTTCGCCGAACTCTGCTGTGATCCAACCGCCGCGGATGTTGTCGCCGGCACGACGGCCGAGGCCTTGCTTGTCTTCGACGAGTTGTCTGCCGTTGACGTAAATGCGGAAGCCGTCACCGGAGCCGACACCTTGGCCAGTCTGCACGCGGAGGCGGTAGGAATGGTCGGGCTTGATGGCTGGCAATTCGAAGGTGCCGCTGACTAGCAGGACTTCTTTTTCCCACAGGCTGCGAGGTTTTTCATCCCAGTTATTGTAAGGGCTTTTTAGCTCTTCGAGTTTGCCGTTGTATTGACCGATGGGGAATTGGCCTTTTTTCCAGTTGGCTTTGGCGGGATCGAATTCTTTCGTGTACCAATTTTCCATACCGTCGGGGTAGGTGACGGTGCGATAACGCCAAGGACTTAAGTCATATTTCTGCGTCTCTTTCGGATCGAAAGTGAAATAATTCCACTGTGCATTTTGGAGGTCGGGTCCGAAGTTTTTCCAGTCGTAGTCGTTGACACCGATTTTTTGATAGAGAGAAACAAGACCATCGATGGAGTTAGTGACCGTGCCACCTTGTTTAGGATTTTTGAGTTCACTAAGTATCGTGCCGCGCTTAGTACCGATGTACTGGTAGATCAGCTTTTCGCGAATGAGAGGCTGGATGGCTTTTTTCAATTCGGGGCCAAATTTTTCAGTGTCTGCGGCGAGGAAAATTTCATCGTGTGGCAAGGGGTCGTTCGGGAATTGTTTTTTCGCGACTTCATAGAGCACATCGAAACCGCCAGGAACATCGGCGAGGGCGCTGGCAAGGACGCCAAGTGTTTCCTTGCGGTGACCGGTGAGGTCTTGTCCTCCAACCCAGGCAGTTTTGCCGGCATAGTTTGAGTAAGCATCGCCTATGGCTTTCAGCGCGAGGTCGCGAACTTTCGGGGTGGCATTAGGAAGTTGTTGACGGATGGCGAAGATTGGTCCGCTGGTGGTGCTTTGGCGTTGGGTAGTGCGAATGAGTTCGCCGACGGGCGGGAGGACTTTTTCGTAAACACGTTCGTCGGTGATGACTTGGGAGAGTGTCATGAGGGCACCGTGTTGGAGCCACTGTTCTTTGTGCTTAAGGTAGGAAAGAATGAGATCGACGTGTGGGACCAGCATGTCCGGTGTCGCTTTTGCCGTTAGGGATAAACAGGCGTCTTTCACGAACCATGATTCTTTGTCGTCCTTGAGCCGCTCAATGGCTAGGCCAAAAATACCTTTGCACCAATCGGTTTCAGGATTGAAGGCTTTGAGGCTAGCGCGGAAGCCCGCATTGCGAACGCGCGGGTCGGAGTGTTTGCAGAATTCTTCTAACAGTTCGGCGCGTACTCGTGGCCCGGGTTTAGGGAACATATAGTCGCAGGTAAGACCGGCGGCGTTGTAGGAAACCATGTGGCGAATGAGGTATTCTGGGTGGTAGGTGTAGTGTCGGATTTCATCATCGGTGAGTTCCTTGGCATTGAGGCGGAGGATGAGGGGTTTGGCGGAATCTTTGGTGAGCATCTCACCGGAGAGGTCTTGGAATTTACCATTTTTGTCGGGGACGGATTCCATCGATAAGAAGACATCGTCAGCTTCCGTGCCCCAAGGCCGTGTGGGAAGTTGATGGGTTTTAGAAAACTTAGAAGGTGCAGCGCCCATGATGCGAAGAGTTTTACGAGGGAAGGTGTAGGCCCAGGGGAAGAGAGAGCCCCATTCTTCATTATCGTAACCAGCGCCGCCAAGGATACCGTAGGAGTGATTGAAGCGGCGGGAAAGATCGTAGTGCCACTTGCGGTGGTCCATGAATTCGCGGTATTGCAGCGGTTTTTTCTCGTGCATCAAAGCCATGGAGCTGCTGCGCCAGATCTCTCCGATGCCGCCACCGGTGTGGCCGTGGAGCATGAAGGTGGTAGTGTAAAAGCTGGTCATCGCGCAGATGTCGCGCGCTTTGGCGTAGATCGATTTTTCGCCTTCGGGGGTGAGCGCGGCGGCGGCGGCCATGGCGAACGCGAGTTTGCCGTGCTTGCCGTTATCGACAAAGGAGGTTTCTGGACGGTCATCGCCGTAGGGGTTGATGCCGCGTCCGGCGTAGCGGAAAAAGTGGACGAGTGTGCGGTTGAGTAAGCTTTCATCGATTTCCGCGCCGCACTGTTTTGCGAGGAGTAGGAAAGTGACGACGTGGGTGCCGCCGGCGTTGAGGTGGCCGTTGCCGTAGCCGAGATGAGTGACACCTCCACGACCAGCCCAGCCGTCGAGATATTCGCCTTTGGCGGCAGCTTTGACCCATGATTGGATGACGGGTAAAGCGACAGGGTCACCGGTGCGGAGATAGTATTCGCAGAGGGCGATGCCGCCGTAGCCGATGTGCCAAGCGTACGTGGATGGTTTATTCGGATCGAGCGAGTGGACCCATGCTTTGACGGGCGCGAGGTCTTTTTCTTCACCAGTGGAGAGGAGGAAAAGCATGCCAGCCCCCGCGAAGCCTTTGGGGTTTTTGGGATCGGAAATGTAGTCAGCGAAATTGCGGACGATTTTTTCTGATTTCGGGCAATCGAGTGGCCACGTTTTGCTGTAAGCACCGAGCACGGGGATCGTTACCGTTATGGGTTCGGCTTCGCCTTTGATGGCAAATTTAAGGATGCCATCAGAGGCTTCGGCTTTTTCGATGATCTGACCGAGCTGAATGCGGGGGTCGATGTCTTTGAGGGTTTGCCCGTTGATTGACTCGATGATCTGACCTTTTTTTAACTTGCCAGTGGCTTCGGCAGGCGAGCCTTTTTCGATGTCGCCGACCCACATGGTGAACGCCGGTTGGTGAAGTTCAATCGCAATGCCAACGGGGCCGAAGCGTGCGATGGTATTGACCGAGACTTTTTCATTCGGAGCCGTAGAGAAAAGAGTTGGTTCCTTATAAAAAGACTGAGCCGAGGCGCTAAGTGACAGGATTGTCGTACTGAGCGCTAGGAAGTGGGAGAAATGGAGCTTCATTGTGTGGAAAGGATAACGTCGGGAGATGGCTTAATACTCAATTGATAGATCATGTCTTGCGCGAATATCGACTATTTTTTGCTAATGGCTGCGTGAACAGTGGTCGCGATCACGCCAGCGCCCTCGTCATTCGGGTGAACGCGATCAGGGATGAGTTCTGGCTTGCCTTCAAGGGCGGTGTAAAGATCGATGACTTCGAGTTTCATTTTCTTGGCGACTTTGTCGATGAGGGGAATGATTTCTGGTTTCACGATCTCGTCGCGAATGCCGAAATTGCCTTTGCCGATGACGGGCGCTGGATGGCAGAGATAGACTTTTACTTTTGGGTTGGCTTTCTGAAAGGCCTCCACGAGTGATTCGGTGCTTTTATCGAAATCATCTTTTTTTGCCCAATTGTGCGATTTGCTATCGTTGGTGCCGAGCTTGATGACGACGATGTCGGGCTTGAAATCGATCGCCTCTTGGAAGGCTTTTTGTTTCTTGTAGGGCTTGTCGCCGGCATCGAGCATGGTCGCGCCGCTGACGCCGAAATTTTTCACATCGTATTCGGCGCCGAGAAGGACGCCGAGTCGTGCGGGGTATTTGTTCTTGGGATCCTTCACGCCTGCCCCTGCGGTGATGCTATCGCCTACACAGGCGACACGGATGACGGTCTGCGCTTGGAGAGAAGTGCAGAGGGCGGAGAGAAGTGTTAGGAGAATAAGTCGGCGGATCATAATGTTGTCTTATTTCTTGGGTGCTTGGGCGTGTTTGAGAAAGAATTCGAGAAGTTGTTCTGATTCGAAGAACTCGGCGATTTCTGCATGTCCTTTGCCGGGGATGAGTAAGAGTTCGCCGGGGCCGCCGAGTGCTTGGTAGCGCTTGATGAGTTCCCCACTGTTTTTTTCGAGTGGCACGACCTTGTCATTGTCGCCATGGAGATGGAGCACGGGCACTTTTGCCGCAGCCAGTGGGGCGAGGCGTTCGATGGGATTATGCTCCTTGATATTTTTTGTTAGATCTTCATTGGTCATGCCATAGGTTTTAGCGGTGGCTCCAACTCCGGGATAGCTGGTGAAATCACACACGGGATAGATGCCGCCGATGCAGGCAACTTTCTCGGGATTTTCGACGGCCCAATTGTACCACATCAGGCCGCCGCGGCTTTGTGGAAGGAGGCTGACCTTGGTTGCGAGTCCGTATTCTTTTACGACGTGTTGGTAAAACTTGCTGTAGGTAGCGCGGCTTTGTGGACTGCCGAAGGAGTCGCCGACACTCGTGCCGCAAATGTAGTAGCCCTCTTTGAGTAGTCGTGAAAACAACCAGTCCATGCGTCCTCCGGGATACCCACCCAAAGTGGGTGCATACCAGAGCCATGGCTTTGAGCCATCGGCGGCGGGTATGGTTGGCTTAACCACAAAGCCTTCCACAGCGCCAATTTTCAGATTGAGGCAGATGGAATCAAAGCGCTTGGATTCTGTGACGGTGATCGCTGGTGGTTTGTCGTTCGTCTGTCCCGAGGCAGTGAACGATAAAAGCGCGAGGCAAAGCAGTGAGAGAGCATGTTTCATAAGAGATTTTTTAAGGAAGCCAGCGCGGAGATTTGATTTTGTTGGGCGTGGTTTTTTCCGCTCCTGCCATGGGCAATGATTTTTCTGCGATAGCATTCAGTTGTGAGCGAGCTTCTTTGAGCATGTCGGCCACTCGTTCAGGGTGTTGTTGGGCGAGATTTTTTTCTTCGCGTGGGTCAATGGATAAATCAAACAAGGCGGGGCCAGTTTGGGTATCGGGGATGTCTTTGACTTCATCGAAATAGAGTTTCAAGTGGTCTTGGCGTATCGCTTGTGGGGTAGCCCAGCCTTCCCAGTAGAGGAGGGTGCGGCGTTCTAGATCGTCAGCGCGAGCATCGTGTAACGTGCCCCGGAGATTGATGCCGTCGATGTTTTTTTGTTCTAACGAAATGCCGCAAGCGTTGGCGATGGTGGGAAGGAGATCAATGGCGGAAACGATGTTGTGTTTGACTTGGCCTGAGGCAATGGTGCCAGGCCACGACATGATGCACGGTACGCGTGTGCCGCCTTCGAGGGATGTCCATTTGCCACCGCGATGGGGTTCTGCGCTGTTGAACTTACGTTGACTGCCCTCAGGGCCGTTGTCCGAGAGAAACACGACCATCGTGTTTTTCTTCTGATTCGTTTCTTTCAGGGCGGTGAGAATTTCGCCGATGCGGGCATCGAGTTCTTCGACAATATCGCCGTATTCAGCGTTGTTGGATTTTCCTTTCCAGTCTGGATGTGGTTCGGCGGGGAAGTGGGGCGCGGTGTAGGGGAGGTATAGGAAAAACGGTTTGTCGTGGGGAGTGCGGATGAATTTGATGGCGGCATCGGTGAAGAGTTTTGTGAGCTGTCGATTGTCGAAAGGATCGGCGATAATCTTGTCGTTATGCCAAAGTTTTTTCGTTTGGTTGTTGCTGGAGAGGATGTGGTAGGATTCTTCAAAACCTCTGTCATTGGGTAAGCTGCCGGGAGCTTCGCCGAGATGCCATTTGCCACTCATGGCGGTACGGTAGCCGTTGTTTCTGAAAATTTCGGCGATGGTGGGGGTGGAAGAAGGAAGTCCAGTTTGGGGTGAGATTTTGTAACCCATGACACCGCCTTGCCAACCGATTCGCGAGGGGTAGCAGCCGGTAAGAAGAGCCATGCGCGATGGGGTGCAGACGGTGGCCCCGGAGTAGAAATTGGTGAGACGGATGCCTTCGGTAGCGAGCTTGTCGAGATAGGGAGTGCGATGTTTTTTGCTGCCGAAGCAGGAAAGATCACCGTAGCCGAGATCGTCAGCCATGATGAGAATGACGTTGGTGCGCAGTGGCGGCTCTACTGCTTGGATAAACGATGCCGTACTAGCGAAGAGAAAAAAAATCCTCGTAAAAAAATGTTGAACCACAGATTGTGAAGATTTCACGGATTTAGGAGAGAAATCAGGGCTTGGGTTTCACGGTGCGGAGGCGCAACGTGACCTTGCTGTTGAGTTTCGGCAAGTGGGTGGAATTGATCTGCCAGGCGAGTGCGTGATTTTCTTGACCGTGAAATTGTGGCAGGCAGAGAAGCTCATCGCCGAAGGTGGAGATGGAAATGACATGGCCGCTTAGTTCGGCCAGATACTTGCGCGGTTTTTCGGCAGGGTCGCCGAGATGGGAGCCGGCGAAGAGGAAGGCCTCGGGGAATTTTTCTTTCTCTTTTTCCTCAGCCGGAACATCGGAATACTCACTGCGTTCGAGGAAATCGCTGATCGGACGCTCGACAGTGATGCCGTCTTCTTTTTTCCAGACGAGAGAGACGTAGATCGGATCGCCCTTGGCGGGGATGTCCACCCAGCGGGTCATTTCCTTATCAACCGCACGACGCATAGCTGGATTGCCATTTTTTGCACCGACCAGAAGAAGTGCTGCATGAATATGGACGGGGCTGGCCTCGACGAGCACTATGGCCTCGTGTTCCTTGGTGCCCTTGGTGCAAGCAATTACTTCGAGAGCTCCTTCATCGAGGCAGATGGTACCTGTGACATCGACGAAGCGCTCTACAGCATTAATTTCAATACTGGGAAGTTTAATGGCTTGTAGCGCAGTTTCCGGTGATTTTTCGGGAGCTTTTTCGGCTGCCGTCTCTGGAGCCTTTTCTTGTGCTGGCTCGGCGGCAAGGGGCACCGTGATGCTGCTGAGTATCAGAGCAAGACGAAAGAACTTTGCGAGTGGGGAGGTGATTTGCATGATGAAATACTACCTTACTACGCAGACAAATGCACTGATTATTCAGAATTGAGGTGTTTTAGCGGGGGATGTTGAAATTTTGAAAAACAGGCTAGAAGCCCGTTTTCCGTGACAGGCGAGACGCGCTGTCTACCTATTGGACGCCCCAAATTTTTTCTAAAAGGATCAGCATTTCTGGATCGTGTGCTTTGAGTTGTTCGCGATTGTAGGGGTAAAAATCGTTGGTGCCGAAATAAGCCTCTGTTGATTCGGCGAAATATTCGGCGGCATTGGTCATGGCGTAGGCTTTGTCCATGCGGGTTTTGCCGAGGTGGTCGCGACGCTCGACTTGATCGTATTTTCCGCCTGCTTTGGCTTTTTGGAAGGCGGCTTCGATGTCGGGATTGTTGTGACCATTTGGCAGGAAGCGATCATGGTAGGCATGGGCGAGTTCGTGCAAGGCGAGTAGTGGCATGCGTTGGATGTCTTCTTCGAAAACGCGGATATTAGTGAATTCGACGTTCTTCGCCATGTCAGGGTCGCGCTTGTTTGCGGATAACCAATCAGCACCGGGATGGTATTCAGCGGAGGGGTTGATGTTCTGATACTCGGGCATGAAATAGAGTCGCACTTGCTGGAGTTTGGTGACGGCATCTTTTGGCACGACGCGGTGGATTTCAGCGAGTTGTTGCTGCAATAATTTCAATGCCTTTTCTGTCGCATCGTTTTCTTTCGCTAATAGAGGTCGACTGATGAGAACCGGCCATCCCTCGATCATGCGGGCTTCGTATTTTTCGTTATCATGGGCTTTGGCATTGCGGGTTTGTGCCAGTTCTTTGATGGCGACTTTAACTTTCCCCAATCGCTCGGGCCAGACGAATGTGGGCGCTTTGCTAGGATCGTAGCCGGCCATATGGTCTTTCAGGCGGGTGGTGGGCTTGCTATACTTGAGTTCTGTCTCACCAAACACCTCGCGGCACATGGCGGCGAGGCCGGGATCGTATTCGATCAATTGCGAGCGCAAGTGGACGTGGTTGTGGTCGTGGTCATTGATGCGGTTGTCATCGAACCAGGACTGCACGCCTTCGGCGAAATATTCGTAGTGATTGACTGCGGCGTATTTGCCTTTCCACAAGCCGGCTTTCATTGCGGCATTGTAGGAATCGCGCAGGCGCTTGTCGAAAGTGGGATCGACATTGAGCATGCCACGCAGATGAATGTTGTGGGCGAACTCGTGAATGAGAATATTTTCCTTTTCGTAAGGGTCGCCGGGGAAGGCGAGAACGTTTTCCTCAGCTACGGTGCAGAGGGGATCTTGTTCGCTGCCACCGAGACCACGGGCGCGGGCATCCCAAAAATCTTTGTTCGAAACGCCCGGCACTTCCTTGTTTTCGCCTTTTGCCATGCGGGCAAATTCTGGCATATCGGTGGTGTATTCATCGTGTGCCATGATGCACATGCGGGCACCGCTTTTGATCATTGCTTCGCGCACGTCGGGACGTTTGGCAAGCATGATGTTGACGAGATAAGCGGCTTCTTTCAGAGCGTAGGGATTGACCTTGGCAGAGGCGACGATGGGAAAGCCGTTGGCGCTGATGTGCTGGGTGTAAAATGCCGGAGCGCCATTTCTGCCAGTGGGATCAAAGCGATACGCTTGCACTAGAACTTCGCTGGTGACAGTGGTGGTGAATTCATCGGTGCGTCCGACGATTTCAAAATTGTGTCCCAGAGAAGTAGTGAAGATCGTGTCTTGGCCCGGTTCGACTGAGGCGTTTTTCACGCGCTCGGTATCGGACTTGAGCCAGAAAACATCGATGGGTTGATTGCTGCCGTTGATGATTTGCAAACGCGGGCGCGGGGCAGGGGCCTCGTCTTTCGCGCCGGTGGCAGGTGACGATAAAAACAGCGCGGCGATCGCGGCGAGTGCAACTAATGGAGCGAGAATGGCAAAACGATGTTTCATGGTGCGGGTGTGAGGGTGAGGATTTTTTCAGCAAAGGGAATCTCGTGGGCGGTTTGCCACACGACGGGCTGAAGTTTGTCATTAGCCTCCGCGCCGCCCAGAACGACAACTTCCCATTCCTGCCCGATCATTTCCGGGCTGAGTGTGAAGTAATAAGTGTAGTTGCTATCGCGTTTCGAATTCAGGAATTCCCAAGGATTACTGGGGTAAGACGTGGCTCTATCGTGAGCGCCGAGATAACGGCCATCAGGGGAACGCAACGCGACATAAGCACCTTCGATGCCGTGTTTGCCGTTGAGTGCGACGCAGAGATAGCTGCCCTTGGCACATTCTTTCAGCGTCAGCGGACCGCTCCATGCTTTGGTAAATTTCCGACTGGCGAACGAGGCGAATAGATTCGAAGCGCGCCACGTGTCGCGCAAAAGGGCCTTGCCAGCGGCATAAGCATTGATTTCAGAAATGCGGGTAGTAAAACGAGGGATGCGCAAGTAGCGGCATTCGGTTCCTTTGGGCAGTTGGATGCTGGTATTTTCACCATGGATAAAGGGGATGCTGATCCAGGTTTTTAAGTCCGCAGAAACTTGAGCGACGAAGCCGCCTTCGCCTTCAAATTTTTCCATTAGCGAGAATTGATCGGGGATGATCAGCTCGATTTTTTCTGGACGAATCACCGAACCGAAGTCCACACGCAGAGCGGCATCTTCGTGGATGCGAGGTTCGGCATTCCAGCGTTTGGAAACGTAGAAGCTGGTGCTGAGATCGCCATCGAAAAGGTAGCGATCCCACAAGCCGCGACCGACGAAAGTGCGCTGATTGAAAAACGCATCGCGCGCGGCTTTGACGGCGGGAATCTTGGTGGGTCCAGAACGTGCGAGCGACCGCGCTTCTAACGCATTGCTATCAGCAGCAAAACAAGTGGCTTCGTAGAGTGCTTCGGCATCGGTGGGCAGTTTGGTGAGAGGTAGCTCGGAAATTTTTTGGTGCCATGGTTGGGTGAGGGGAGCGCCCTCAAATTTCACGGTGATTGATTTTCCACTCAGCAAATCTTTTGCATCTTTGCCATCAAGCGAGGCGGTGGAAAATTTCCGTGATTGAGATGGTAGAGAAACGGTGGCGGTGGTGCCGGGCATGCCTAACAGACGCACTTGCGCGGGCTTGTTGGGCGTATCGCGCAGGACGTCGTAGTCTGTGCCAGCGATGGTGATTTCCTCAGTGCCCGCGGTGGTGGCGAGCAACAAGCAGGAGCGGAATGGCGGCACTGTCACTTGCTGTGTTTCGCCGTAGGCGACGGAGCCGAGAAGTTTTTCGTTTGGGTGGAGTTGTCGGAGCTCAACTTTGTCCGCAGTGGCAAGACCGATTTCTTTTCCGGCGCTGATCGTGTAGGTTACGGGTTCCCAAGTAAGATTGCAGAGGGTGAGCAGGCGCGTTTTATCATCGCCGCGCGAGACGGCGTGCGGGCCGTAGTTTGCCTCAGGCAAGGCGGTGGCGTTGATGAGAATATCGCGGTAACGGCGGGTCAGATTGAAAATGCGGGCGAGCTTGGCAAACTCGTCATCGCGCAACAGCCAGGGATTGCCATATATTTCGGGAGCGAGGATCAGATTGCGACCGAAGGCCTGGATGATTAATTCGTCATCGAAGCGATCGAGGCAGGAGGAAATGCAAACGCCGTGGTCTTCGAATAGGCGGCTGAAGTCTTTGGTGTTGCCGCGACTCATCGCACCGACGCGGTGATGCGGTGCGGTGACGCGATTGCCGACATGGACATCGATGTAAGTTTCCTGTCCATCCCAGAGGCGGGTGGTCATGTGGGATAGCCCTTCTTCGCCGAGTGGGAGGCGGTGATTCAGTGCGATGAGGTCAGGGCTGTGAACGCGCGATTCTTTCATCATGCGGATGAAGGACGCTTCTTTCTCAGGACGGAGATCACCGCAGACGAGGTCGAATTTGTAGAGTGCCCAATCGTAATCGCGGCACAGTGCGACCATCATATCGATGCGGGATTTTTCTGATTCTGGGGTGTCGCCGAATCCATCGGGGCCGCCCCAGTGGCCGAGGCGGGTGTTCATCTTTTTGGCTGTCTGATAGACACGATCAAGGCCTTGCGGAAATTGTTCTTTAAAACGCGGCGACTCACCGAGGATGGCGGTGAAATTTTTCCCATCCACAAATCCAGCATCGAAGGCATAAATGTCGAGAACCATGCCGTATTCATCGCGCAGCCATTGGAAAAAGGCGAGGTTGGCGAGAGTGTGCGCCTCGGTGGTACCTTCGTTGGTGTTATTAATCCAAGAGAAATATTGCGAAAGCGCAGGCGTCGATTGATCCGCACCGGCCTTCGGGTGTGTGGCAGGTTGTGCAGTGAGTGGTGCCGCGATCATAACGGCGAATGAGATGATTTTTTTCATGAAAGTGATTATTGTTTCGGTTGATTTTTCTTGGTGTCGAGAGCCTTGCGCACGGCGGCAGCAACGCTCTTTCCTAGCAGAATTTGTTCCTCTGGTTGATAAAAATGAACATCGTTGGTGGTGCGCCATTTGTCAAAGACGGGCGATTCCTCGACGACTTTGGCGAGATCGTTGATGAGGATTTCGGGGTGGCGTTTCATGACTTCGAGTGCGGCATCGTTGAATTCCTTGTTGGCACCTTTGCGGCGGGCGTACTGGCTTTTGTTGTCGTTCGGGATAGGAGTGGTGCTGCACCAGATGAGTTGCGCACCGGTTTTTTTGAGAATGGCGATTTGTTTTTCGAGATTCTTTTTGTATTCCTCTAACGGCACGGAATAGGCGCCAAAGGTGTCGGTCTTGGCATCATACGTTTGCTTGAGATCATGGAGCCCGTGATTGAACTGGATGACATCCCAATGCAGGCCTTTTTCGTGGTAGTTGCCGAGCCAGAGTTCGGTATTGACCACGCCGTGGGCAGTGGACATGGCATTACCTTCGTTGCGGTGGTAGTTGGCGATGCCCTTGAGTGCTACTCTGGCGGCTGCATCGTAATTCATGCTGATCGAGTCGCCAATGACGAGCACGCGCGGGAGCTTCGGGTCATCGATTTCACGCGGGTCATTGAGGATGGTGACGTCCATACGATCGATGGTAAAGCGGCCCTCGATGTCTTTGCCGTGGATGGTGGTTTTCCAAAATCCGGCAGCGAGATCGGTAGGTGTGAGGGGAACGTGGATGAAGACTTGTGCGTTGCGCTTGCGGAGAGTGACGGCGACTTCCTTGCCTTCGATAAGGATTTTTCCGCCACGTGGTGCGGGTCCTGGATCGGGCGTGAACATTCCCTCGACGCTTTGCAGGTCGGCGGCAACTCCTTTGGCCTCTTTCGCGCCCATGCGTGCGGTGGCGAGGCGCGCTTCGAAGGGTTGGCGTGCTTGGAGGGCTTTGACGTTGGCGGCATCGAGACCTTGGAAGGAGGTGACATAAGGGCCAACGGTGTGGGCAAAGTCGGGGCGTTCGACGATTTGCGTGATGGTGGTTTGATCGGTCCAGTGCACGGTGAAACGCGATTTTCCGACATCGGATTGCGGGGCGAATTCGGTGGCTTTGAGCAGTTCGAAGGTTTGGTTTTTCAGATCGAATTTGAAGATATTTCCGGTGGCATCATCGAGCGTGGAAGTTTGCGAAAATGCGGTGACGGGAGAGAGCAGCGCGGTGATGGCGATGGCGAGAGGTTTGCCGATAGATGTGGAGAGGCTCATGAAAAAATTAGTGAGTGATGTGACTGTGGAGTGTTTTGCCTGCATCGTCGCAATGGAGTATTTCGAGATGCGGTTGCTCGTCTTCGCCGGGAATGATTCGGACATGTAGGAAGCCGCCGCTGGGTGTGGCATCGGTGTAGGCTTGGTGGATGAGGCCTTGCGGGTCGCTGGAGCCGCGAGTGCCGGGTGCGCGTCCGAGTCGAGCATTTTCGCGATTGAGGGCACCGCAGGAAAATTCCTGATAGCCGAAGGGATGGCGTGACAGATATTTCCAATGGCGATCACCGCAGAGGATGAAGAAACGCGCGGGGTCGATCTTGTTTTCTTTGAGCCAATCGAAAAACGCGGCCCCTTCGTGGTGGAATCCGGGATTGGCGTGGTTGTCGCTTTTATGGGCGTCATCGGGACCGATCATCGGGGTGGCGGATATGAGAATTTTGTAGGTGGCATCGCTTTCTTTGATCGTGCGTTGCAGCCATACTTTTTGCTCGTCACCCCAAATCGATTTTTGGGGGCCATCAGGCATTTGGTTCGGACTGCGGTAGTCGCGGCCTTCGACGAACCAAAGTTGCAAATCGCGGCCCACCCGGTGGGTACGGTAGGTGGGATTTTCTGATGAATTGTTGTTCACGATGGGAACTTGTTCGCGGAAGGTGGCGGTGCCGAGTTCCGGGGAGGGTGCATAATCGCCGGTACCGTCTGCATCGTTCATACGGTAGTCGTGATCGTCTTTGTTCCAATAGACGGGAGTGCTGGCGAAAAGCTTGATGAAGCGCGGCATCGAGTATTGCTCGTGCCATTTGTTGCGCATTTCTGCGAGAGTTTTGGCGCGGGTGTCGTAGGGGTGATCGTAGTAAACACAGTCGCCGTTGATGATGAGGAAATCGGGTTTGAGCTCGCGGATGGGATCAAGCGCGGGGTAACCGAGTTTGCGGTCTTCGGCACTTGCAGTCGTATTTTTCGTAGGGTCTTGGAAGAAAGCGTAATTGAGGCAACTGGTGAGAACAAAGCTGACGGGAGTCGCTTGGATTTTGGCGGGTAGGGTTTGGAATGTAGCGGTGGTGCTGATGGTGGTGCTTTCTTGATCAATGCCGTAGTGGACGCGGTAGTAATGGGTAACGGCAGGCTCTAGTTTTCCGATGGTGGCGCGCAAGATGAAATCGTTAGCCTCTGTCGCGTTGAGCCATGTTGTGAATAGGGAATCTACGAATTCAGGATTGGTGGAAAATTCAAAACGTCCGACACCTGCATGGCCGTTTATTTTGCCCTCGGTGAGGGCTGCTACGGCGGTGAGGCGGGTTTGTAGGATTGCGCTGGTGGCGGTGACTTCGCCTGACATCAGACCTTGGGCGATGTGAATGTTTTTTTCGTTAGGCAAATGGGCGACTTGCACGAGTTCTTTGAACTTCGGCAGAAGTGGGTCTGCGGTTTTTTCCATCCACGTTAGCATCTCATTGCGCATGGCTTTGCGCTGCTCGGCGAAGGCGGGATCGTCGATCAGATTCTTCAGCGCGGAGGGATCGGCGGCGAAGTCATAAAGCTCTTCTGGCACGCGGTGCACGACCAGCTCGACGCGCGTGGCGATGTCTTTGTCGTTCGCTGCCGCATCGAGCATCGCCTTGAATGAAAGCCCGCTCATGCCTTCGGTGCTGTAGGATTTTTTGCCGTCGGACCAACTGTTGTAGATGTAGCCGAAGCGTTTGTCTTGGAGGCAACGCATCGGATAGGCTTTGTTGCCAAAGGCTTCGTTGTAGCAAGTGACTACCTTTTCACGCTCTGCTTGCTTTTCACCTTTGAGCAGGGATTGAAACGATCGTCCATCGGTGCCTTCGGGAAATGGGAGTCCCATGATGTCGAGCACCGTCGGCATGAAATCGATGCTGGAAATGAAGTTCTCACGATCGACAGTGCCGGCAGTGATTTTTCCGGTCCACCGCATCAGCCATGGCGTGCGGGTGCTGGTGAGGTAGCAGTTGCTCTTGGCGAAGGGCATGGCGATGCCGTTATCGCTGAGGAAAATCACGATCGTGTTATCGGCAAGTCCCGATTCTTCGAGAGCGCGTAGGACTTCGCCGAAGCTTTGATCGCAGCGGTTGACGGAAGAATAATACTGCGCGAGCTCTGTGCGAATATCGGGCAGGTCTGGTAGGAAGCCCGGCACGGAAACTTCCTCGGGTTTGTAAGTGCGAGGCGGGGCGGGATAATTCGTTGGCTGCTTGCCCTCGCTGCCGGCAAAGGGGCGATGGGGATCGTGCGAGTTCGCCATCAGAAAAAACGGCTTGCCGGAATCTTTGGCTTGTTGCAGGAACTCTTTACTATATTCGTAGTATTTCTGCGGATCGCGTCCACGGCCCAGAACATCTTCATCGCGCTCGTAGTGCCAGGGGAATTTTTCTACTGGGCGGAGGTGGATGACTTTTCCCAAGATACCGAGGTGGAAGTTCGCTTGCTTTAGAATTTCCGCCAGCGTCGGTACGTCTTTGCTAACAGGGTAAAAACCCACAGAGCCATTGCGATGCGGATAACGACCGGTTAATAAGCACTGGCGGCTCGGTTGACAGACGGCGACAGTGACATGCGCGTGCTGGAACCACATGCCCTCGGCGGCCAGTTTGTCGAGATGCGGAGAAATGCCCGGCACCTTACTGCCAGTGAAGCCCAGCGCGTCGTAGTTCATGTCATCTGCCGTAAGAAGTAGAATGTTCGGTTTCGACTGCGCCACCGAAAAGGTTTGGAGCAGCAAGAACAGGCAGGAAAGGAGACGAATCATGGCTAAGGCGGGAATGAAATGTGGTTTACGTAAATCTTTTTACGAAGCTGTCAAAGGACTGGCAACCCTAATCGGTGTTCTGGGAAAGGGGGCGGACTCGCATTTATTTCTTGATTACCGAACGGCTTATGCCTGACTATCTTGCAGTGGTGCGCAAATTAACACCGTGGATGTAATAGTATGAAAATTTCAAAAATTTTAATATTTTCTTTTTCATTAATGACATTGTTATTAATTAGCTGCAAACCAAATAAAAGCGTTACAGAAAAGCAGTTGAAATCCACTGTATTGATTTATTACAATAAGTTCCAACAAGCTGACCAAATTACCGTAATTATACACGATCCCATACACGCTGGACAAGAATTTCGAGAAATTAGGAAATATATTCTGACTAGTGATCAAAAGACGACACTTGCTTCTACAATGAATACAATTTCCAACAATAGATTGTCATACAACGAACCGTGTCCAATGGTAGTTCCATACGATATTACTGTTGCTGTAAAGTCATCAAAAGGTGTCGAATTAATCACTATCACAGCTAATAAACAAGAAATCACTGCGCACAATGTGAACCCTCATCCAACTCCCGTAGAATTAGCTAGCCGCCTACATGATTTGTTTTGTGGTGAATTTCAATCTTCGGAGTCTGATGCAAAATAGTTTTCGTTAGGTACAAAGGGTCTCGGCACCTCCTGACGGTTCGGAGAACCGTCCCTGCCTTGTTTTGGGAAATCCCTTGCCTGTGGGGGTGGATTTTTCTATGTCTCGGGGAGACATGATCGACTCGCACCATCATCTTTGGAAATACAGCCCGCAAGATTACCCTTGGATTCCCGAGGGTAGTGCTTTGGCGCAGTCGTACGGTCTTGCAGAGTTGCATGATGTGACCGCGCGTTCGGGGGTGACCGGGACGGTGGTGGTGCAGGCGCGGCAGTGCGTGGAGGAAACGCGTTGGTTGCTCGATCTCGCGGCGCGTTCGTCGGTGATTCGTGGGGTGGTGGGGTGGTTGCCTTTGATTGAGGATACGATCGTGGCTCAGCTCGATCAGTGGCAACATGAAGAGGCGCTCAAGGGCCTGCGTCATGTCTTGCAGGAGGAGCCGGATGAGTATTTTGCGCGGACGGATTTTCATCGCGGTCTCGCGGCACTGGCGGAAACGCATTTGCGCTATGACTTGTTGATTTTCGAGCGACAGATCCCCGCTGCGATGGCGATGATAGCTCATCATCCGCAATTGCCAATCATCATCGACCACATCGCTAAGCCAGAAATTCACAACGGTCGCATCAGCGAAACGTGGCGTGCGGGGATGCGCGAACTTGCGCAGCGCGATCAAGTCATCGGCGTGAAAATTTCCGGCATGGCGACGGAAGTGCGCGATGAGACTTTATGCATCGATACCTTGCGCGCTTACTTTAATGAAACGCTGGAAATCTTTGGTCCGCAGCGAGTGATGGTCGGCAGTGACTGGCCGGTTTCCCTGTTGCGCTTGGAATCCTATCCGCAATGGATTCAGATGCTGCGTACCTTTGTCAGTGAGCTCAGCGAGGCGGAGCAGCAGATGATCCTTTCCGACAATGCCGTGCGGTGTTACGGTCTCTAACAGAAAAAATTTATGGAATACGCAACCCGACAACGATGGATGGAATTGGTGGAGTTTCTTGGTGGCAGCCATCCGCTGGCGAAGCAATGGTTCCAGAGACTGAGTGACTGCTACGCGGAGCCGCATCGGCGTTATCATACGCTGCAGCATTTGGAAGAATGTCTGGAAGAGCTCGATGAGATTGAAGGCGATGAAGAAAGGCTGGCGCTGATCGAAGTGGCGCTATGGTTTCACGATGCCATTTGTCAGCCGGGCTCTGCTCTGAATCCGAAGCAAAGTGCCGCAATGGCGCGAGAGTTTTTGGTCGAGTGCGAGGCGTCGGAGTCGGTGATCGAATTCGTGCGCGATATGATCATGGCAACAAAAGAACACCGAGCGAATGACGATATGGATGCCGCGATCATGATTGCGCTCGATCTCAATATCTTCGCGAGAAGTCCACAGCGCTATGCGGCTTACGAAAAACAAGTGCGTGAAGAATCCGCTTCTGTGCCGATGAGTGAATACGCGCCGCAGCGCATTTCTTGGCTGCAAGGTTTTCTCGATAGGCCCGAGATTTACGAAAGTGAAACGATGCGCGACATTTACGAAGACCAAGCGCGATTTAATTTAGAGGAAGGGATCAAGCGACTCCAGCAGGGTAAGCTCTAGCCCTGCTGGAACAGTGCTTAACACGGCCAAAACCGTGATAACGTGTTTCTCAGTAACCACCGCCGCCGTAGCTACCACCGTAGTAGTTTTGATTGCGGGGTGGCTGTCCATAAGTAGCTGCGGCACGGTCTTTATTGGCTCCAACGCTATTGCCCATCAGACCGCCCACGCCGGCGCCGATGGCTGCGCCTGCGGCAGTTTCGCCCGATTGGTGACCGATGATCCCCCCGACTGCGCCGCCTAATAACGCGCCAGTGGTCGTGTCACGATAGGTATTAGAGGCATACGGATCGTTATAGGCGCAGCTATTAAGGCCGATGGTCAGAATTGCCAAGAATGTGAATGTCGTTTTCATAATGTTAGATTAGAAGTGTCACAGCAGTGTAACGCAAGGTTAGCCAATTTTATTCACCAATTCCCGCACAATTTTTGGTCCTTGGTAAATGAAGGAGGTGTAAATTTGCAGTAGCGTTGCTCCCGCATCGAGTTTTTCCTGCGCGTCTTTCACGGAACTTATGCCACCGACTCCGATGATCGGGATGCGACCTTGCAAGTGTGTGGCAAATCGCTGAATGA
The DNA here is from genome assembly GCA_945890645.1 of Akkermansia muciniphila. Lineage (GTDB taxonomy): Bacteria > Verrucomicrobiota > Verrucomicrobiia > Verrucomicrobiales > Akkermansiaceae > UBA956. The sequence goes on along the minus strand of CAMDCV010000012.1, from coordinate 71,574 downwards.
CATGCGTGCTGAGTTTGCGCACGGGGGGACCTGATAATCCTCCTGCTTGTGCCTGCAGCGGATGATGCTCAACGCCCTCGCGTGAGAGAGTGGTGTTGGTGGCGATTAGGCCATCGAGCCCACCAGCGAGAAATACATCTGCTAGTGCATCGATATGATCATCGGCGAGATCTGGAGCTACTTTGAAAGCAATGGGCACGTATTTTCCGTGCTGTTCTTGCAATAGTATTTGTTCAGCTTTGAGAGTGGCTAATAGCTTCGCGGTGCTCTCTGCATTTTGCAAATCTCGCAGGCCGGGTGTGTTGGGAGAGGAAAGATTGACCGTCACATAATCAGCAACCGGGTAAGCGGCACGCAGGCATTGTAGGTAATCGTCGTCGGCTTTTTCATTGGGGGTATCCTTATTTTTACCGATATTGAAGCCAATGATGCCATCGTAGTCGTTGGTGGCGCGCACGTTGATCACACCCTGCTCCATGCCAGGATTGTTGAAGCCCATGCGGTTGATGATCGACTCTTCGGCTATCAGTCGAAATAAGCGTGGCTTTGGATTGCCTTCTTGGGGACGGGGGGTGATGGTGCCGATTTCGATGAAGCCAAAGCCCAAGCGTCCGAGAGCGTCGATCGTATTGCCCTCTTTATCGAGTCCAGCGGCGAGTCCGATACGATTCGGGAAACGCAGTCCCATCACTTCGATGGGAGTAACGCATTCCGCCGGGGGAAACAGGAGACGAAGGAGACCAAATATTTCCATCCTTCGCAATGAGGCGAGCGAGAGGTGGTGTGCGGTCTCGGCGTTCAGTCGAAAGAGGAGGTCTCGGAACAAAGGGTACACGCGCGCAGCCTAGCGTAAGAATGCCGTTGGTCGATAGCGGAGTGTGGTTTTTTGTGGGTAGTGGTCCGACTACGAGGGACGGCGGCAGGAAAAGGCACCCCATGTTAGCACTGTTCCGGGTGGCCAACCGATGCGTGTGTCGAGAGAGTTAGCAAATCGTTCGAGCATATCCAAAGGGACTCCCTCTGCCATCAGTTTCTCGCGTGAGTGTTCAATTTTATCTCGCATCCGTCGGAAATTTTCTTGGAGAAAGGGTGTCCAGTTATGGTGTTCGATTTCACTAAAACCGGCAGATTCAAGCATGCGAAGGTATTGCTCTGCGGTGCACCACTGTGTGACCGCGTTTACTTGACAAAACGTTTCGGCTGCCTGAGGTGGCGCATTGGGTGCTAATAAGATATCGGAAAATACGAATACACCTCTGGGTTGGAGGGCGTGCCAAACAGATCGCAGGGTCGCACTTTTTTCTTGAGCATGGCAAAGTGCTTCTTGGCTCCAGATGAGATCGAACTGCCCATTCCATTCAGCGGGGAGTTGTTCGAATGAGCCAGTTCGCGTACGGATCAAGTGTGCGATGCCCAATGATTGTGAGATACTTTCATTTTCTTGGTTATGGTGTTCGCAGAGGTCGATACAGGTAATGACAGCACCCGTTTCCTTCGCGAGAAAGTGGGCCGAACCGCCCGGACCAGCGCCAATGTCGAGGATATGAGAGTATGATTTGTTATCTACATATTGTAATGCTAGGGCGAGCAATTTCCGCGTGGCGTTTTCGGTGGCTTGCGTCATCGTGATGTGCTCATCGTCGTAAATGCCGTAGTGGATGACTGGTGTGCCATCGCCCATGACGGCACGGTAGAATCGCGCACCAGCTTGTGGCGAGTACTGTGCTTGGATGTTGCGATGGTGCTCTGTAGTCATTGAAGGGAATTATGTTTCCTCAAAATGAATGCACCCTACTTTTTCTTCCGCGATGAGGCGCATGTCATTTCTGGTTAAAAATGTTTTGCTGCGCCAGAGGGTAACCTGAGTGACTGGCTCGTCAAACGTGAAGCGTTTTTGCGGAAAATTGCCAAGGGGACAAAGATCTGAAGCGGCATCTTCTCCAGGAAAGTGTGGCCAGCGCATGATCAAGGAAAACCATTTGTGTCCGATGTTCTTATTGATTCCGCAAAACATATCTCGCAAGGCTGTTGCTGCATGAGGTTGATGCGATTCCGAGGAAAGGTGCCATGGCTGCGTCAAATTCTTTGCATGAAGTACAGTTTGCCAATCCTCTGCGGGATGGTCCATGAGCCGGTAGAGAAAATCGCGATCATCCGGAAATATGGTTAACCCCCACACGCCGACGCGCGCGATTTTTTTATCATGCTCAATGAGTGGATCGAGCTCGGCGTGTTGGCCCAGAATCATCATGTGAGTATGAATGTCGGTGAGGGCGGTATCGTGCGGCGAAAGCTTCGGTGTTGGCAAGCTGTACTGTTGGCCAGAACGTGTTTCTACCGAATAGGAAAACATGCGCATAAAGGGCGTATCCCACCATGCCATCAGATGGTCCGCCGCATCACTAAATTTCAGCAATCTGTAGGAATGATTGCCCTTCAGAAATTCCGTAAGCGTACTTTTCCTTAGCCACTTGATCCACATGGCGGCAAGAGGAATGGAGATCAAACAGGTGATGAAATTCTGTGAGCTAAATACGGAATCGATCTCATAACAACTTATAATGACAAGTAACGTTAGGTGGCTCACGATGTACTGATATCCCGTTAGTCCTGTCAAAAGAAAGACCACACAATGAAAGAGCATCGTCGCGCACAGTATCATCATGGTGAGGTGCTCATGCGCGAATACGACAAACCAAGAAATTTCCAAGATCCATATACTGGCACACAGAAAAACTCGATATCGGCTAATGCGGCGAATCAAACCTAGCATAAACTTCTTGTTCCGCCCCAATGTCCATCCACGCAGCCAAGCATTCGCAGCAAGGCACTCGAGTCGGTTTTCTCTAATCCATGAATGCCAGTGAGCGCCGAGCGAGGACTTCGCTAGTGCGTGGTTTGCGTAGGTAGATGCTTGGAACAATAAAACGGCCCCCAAGAGTATGGTTTGTCCATGAGGAATGGTCCAATGGTTGAGTCGCGTCAATCCCATTAGCATAAGAGCTGCTACGATCACGCTCAAGGAGCCGCGAACAAACTCGAAGCCTAACAGATTAGAATAGCCAGGGCCGAGTGACCATGAGGCCACCGTGTATTGAAGGCAGCAGCTGGCGATCAGACAGGGATAAATCAAACTCGGGCTGAACCATACTCCGATCGATAGTGCGAGCACCACGCACCGATCCCCTGCGAAAAATCGGTTGAGATTTGCTGAGCCCATCCGACCAATCGCGCCAAGAGCCAGCAAGGCTGTCAGTACAACCGTAAAGACTCGTAGGGCAGGCATCTCATGCCAAGTAAGATGCAGCGTGGGCCAGATGAAAGCTGCATGCGCGAGCCACGGCAGCGGACGTCGTAACATATTGATAATCGCACTGCGGGTTCCGGCATGAACTGTCGCTCCGCTCGACCAACACATGCGATATACGCAGAGAGACGCTATGCGACCGAGAACGAAAAGGAAAAGGATCGTCAAAGCCTGCATGTTCGTCAAATTCTGCTAGGTCCTTGGCACCATACGGACACATTCATTTGCGCCGCTCGGCACGTCTCGACAAGGCTGTTGCCTAGACCGTCAGGTAGGCAAGCTTCGATCAAAAAACATGAAGCGTCCACTGACAGCGCGATGCGCAAACCAGATGAATTACGAGAGAGCAACAAGGCGTAGCTTGGCAATCCGTAGCCGAAATCTGTCACTGCCACTGCGTGTGGGACGAAATTGAGTTGAAGGATATTTTTACTCGCGCCGCTCCATTTCAAGGGATCAGCACGGGCTTCCGCTTGTTTGATGTTGCGATAGGTATCGGCAATAATTTGAAATCCTCCTCGCGATGCCACGCTACGCAGTTGTTGCGTGAGTTTTTGCCTCTCATTTTGAGATAGGGGGAAGTGGAGAAAGCAACCTACATTTCCGGTAAAAGTGGCAGGAATGCCGTTGGTGCCGCGCGCATCACACCACAGGGCAAGCTCCTCGTAGTGTGTGTGAAGTTGAGCAAGATGGAGGCAAAGCCATGCCCCGAGATGCAGGCGCGCGTCGAGAATAGAGACCACGTCAAAGTGTTTTTTGACCTCACCCACGGGGATGACAAAAACGACTGGCGTACTATGGGTAAGCACATCGTCCGTCCATACACTGGCCCTGTTTCCATACGCCATTTCATAGCCATAGGGGATTTCGTTAGGTCCATCAAGAGAAGAGCCAAAGCCAACTCTGCGCTCATGAAAAAGTGTCACGTCCCCCACGCCGCGAAGACCAGCAGTGCAATGGTGTATAAACAATGCCAAACCAGTGCCATCTACAGCGGCATGGGATACTCGCATGCCTATCACGCTCAGGCCAGAGGCATGCATTTGGGTTAGTCGAATACCAAATAAAGAGCCTGCCTCTGTTGTGTTCCGCTGCAGTGGGATAAATGCACTGGATTGCTGGTGCAGAGGCATTGATTCCCAGTCTCTGATGCTGGTTTCCTCATCTGATTCTACGACTTCCATTTGAAGCTCGCCTGACGCGGGGATGATGAAAGTGCGTTGTAGTTGCGCATCATGGATCATGCGCCCAGTGAGGTGCGGAAAGAATGGTAATCCCCGTTGCATCGCTGCAGCGCAATGATCGATCGGGATGATGCCGCGATACCCCATGACGAGCTCAATGTCCGTTGGTAGCTTGTCATCCTCGCTTAATGATAAGGGTTCGAAGACCTGAGCAGGACATAAGAATCGATGATGTATTACGTCACCATGAGCAGGCATGACTCAGAATAGACAGGGAAGCAGGGCTAACAAGTCTGATGTCACTGCGCCAAGAAATTTCTCAGCAACTGCAGTCCGCTGTCTTGGCTTTTTTCCGGGTGAAATTGCACGGCCCAGAGATTGTCTTTGATGATGGCTGCGGCAAATTTTTCCTCATAGTCGGTGACTGCTGCGATGATTTTGGGATCGGCGGGTTCGGGGAAATACGAGTGGACGAAATAAAAATAGGGCTCGGCATCAAGACCCATCCAGCACGGGTGATCACGGTTTGTCAGTTGCGTCGAATTCCACCCCATGTGCGGAATTTTTTTTCCCGGTTGGAAGCGTTTTACTTGGCCAGCAAAAATACCGAGTCCTGCAATCCCCGGACTTTCCTCGCTGCCCTCGAACAGCAATTGATAGCCCACACAGATACCCAAAAACGGAACGCCTGCTGCGATGTGACGACGCACTGGTTCCGCTAGACCGCGTTGAGTCAGTTCTTCCATCGAGTCGCCGAACGACCCAACTCCGGGTAAAATAATGCGCGCTGGCTGTTCCGGGAAGTCTTCACCACTGCTGACAACCACGACTTGCGCGTCAAGGCTTTGCAAGGCATTCGCGACACTGCGCAAATTGCCCGCGCCGTAATCGATCAAAACGGTCTGAGACATAAGCAAATTTACAGTGCTTCTTTTGTGGAGGGGACACCCTTAACCCGTGGATCGATGGTGATTGCGGTACGAAGTGCGCGGGCAATGCCTTTGAAGATTGCCTCGGCGATGTGGTGACCGTCGCGACCGTAGAGCAACTCAACATGCAGATTGCAGCGTAAGTTAGTGGCCAAGGCACGGCAAAATTCCTCCGTCAACGTGAGCGGAAAGTTCGGTGCCGAAGCCGTATGAGAAGGCGTGCGGAATTCGAGATGCGGACGATTGGAAAGATCGATGACCACCCGCGCGAGCGTTTCATCCATGGGCAGATAGGCGTGACCATAGCGAGTGATACCTTCTTTGGTACCAAGGGCCTCGCGCAGAGCATCGCCGAGAACGATGGCGGTGTCCTCGACCGTGTGATGCGCATCGATGTGCAAATCGCCAATCGTTTTCACCTGCAAATCGATCAAGCTGTGACGGGAAAAAAGCGTGAGCATGTGATCGAAAAACCCGACTCCGGTTTCGATCGAAGAATTGCCCGAACCATCGAGATCGAGGGACAAAGTGATGTCCGTCTCGGCAGTTTTACGCTTTTGTGTGGAAGTGCGTGCCATAGTGTGAGGATTACAGCCGTCGAGGGTAGTCCTATGACGGGCCGGCAGTATGGCAGAAAATCATAGCAAAGCAAGACCAAGCTGCGGCGATGGATCGGGTTAAAATTGATCGGATTAGATGTATTCGATCGTTAGTGAATGCTGATGCGTGTTAGATCAGACAAGTTCATTTTGCTTTCCACGGTTCAACAAACGACATAAGGTCATGGGCATGCGAACGTTTTTTTGCTGGATATTCATGACGACTGCGGCGCTGGCCCAGGATGCGGCATTGCAGGCGCAGTTGGAGAATGTTTACACGGTTTGGCGCAATGCGATGATCCAAAATGATTATGCTTCCTGGTCTAAGGTGACCGCCGCTCATCGGCAAGTGATTGTGCGCAATCGTTTGAACTCCGAGCGTCGGGTATTTCCTAAAGGAATTTTCGAAGTTCCGGCGGCTCCACCCGTTTTGGCGGCTCTGAAAAACGTTCAAACCAAGCGCAATGGTCGGACTGCGAAATGCATTTACTTTGGTAAGATTGATTTTGGCGTGGGCGGTGAACCCACAGATAACCTTTTGGTGGTCGATTACGTTCAGGAAAACACTGGCTGGAAATATGATATGGCGGAATTTGTTAGCCTTGCGGCGCTGCCAGATGTGCGAGAGGAAATCACGAGGGGCGAATACAGTTACATTATAAAAACACCTGAGTTTGCTCCCAGTGGAGTCGTTCCAACTGTGCCTATGCCCGTGCCTGTCGCAAAGTACATTTCGAAAGTTTATGTCTTCTGTCCCGGACGTACTGTGGATGTCACGGTGAATAAAATCAGTAAGCATCGATTTGGTAATGCGAAGGAGGCTGAGCTTGTGATGGGCGGTGCGCTAGATGGCAAAAACGAAATCAGCTACTCCGTTAAGGGCGTTCCCGGCGGAACGGGTAAAGAGGCACTCGCCATTCGCGTTTATGTTTTTTCTCAGATCGATGGAGTTAAGCCGATCAAGGCTTTCGAATACCAGGTACTTGAGGGTGGTGTCGTGAAGGGTTCAGGGCAAGAAACCTTTGAGCTCGATGCCGCGATGTCGGCAACATTGTTAGGAAAATGATATGCCGGCACGTTTGATCCTTGCCTCTAGTTCTCCGCGACGATTGCAATTGCTTCGCGATGTCGGATTGGCCGTGGAAGTTATCTCCTCGCCGATCGAGGAACTCCACGACGTATCGATGGATTTTCGACAGCTCTGTGAAATTAATGCCGTGAGCAAAGCCCGTGATGTCGCTTCTCGTCACTCGGGTGCTTGGGTCATCGGTGCCGATACTTTGGTCTGCCTCGAAGGGGTGCCATTGGGAAAACCGGCGGATATAGCGGCAGCGCGTGCGATGCTCCAATCCTTGAGTGGTCGCATCAATCATGTATGCACCGGCGTATGTGTGATCGACCCAATCGGCACAGCGCACTCTTTTCACGAAGTGACCGAAGTGGAATTTAAGGCCATCGACGACGCAGTGATCGACGATTACATGGCCAAAGTCCACACCCTCGACAAAGCCGGTGCCTATGCGGCACAGGAGCATGGCGATCAGATCATCTCGGCAATACGTGGTGATTTCTCGAATGTGGTCGGAATGCCCGTGGTGCGTTTGTTAGATGTGCTTCGTCATTTGGATGCAAATTTTTGATAATGAGAGTTGTCGTCACGTCTTCACGATGATAGGAATTTCAATGTGTCAAGCAGGCGCTTTCAAATTGAGGAAATGGTTTCACAGGATAGCACCGGCGCGGTGTTCCTAGCCATGGACACGCAGTCGGGAAGCGAAGTTTTGTTGCAGCGGTTTTTTCCTTTCGGTGCGGAAGAAGGCGGATTAGAGGGCGATGAATTAATTGCCTATGGTCAGGCGGTGGAACGCATGAAGGAGTTGAACCATCCTAGTCTCCGGCGCGTCATCGAAGGTGGTTGTGACCCCGTGGATGGCATGCCATTCCTGGTCACCGAAATCCGCAGCTCTCCGAGCTTGCGGGAGGCCTGTGCCTCCGCAACGTTAAATGTGGCGCAGGGGCGTTTGTTGGCTGAGTCGGCTTTAGCGCTGATGTTAGACTTGGAAAAAATCTTTGGTCAGGTGGCTGAATGGTTGGTTTTACAACCGGAGGATGTCGAAGTCATCGGAGATGTGGAGCAGTTTCGCTTTGGTGTGGATCCCATGAAATGGTTGGGACTTCGCCCCGGCGTCGGTGGCGTAAAAGAACTGGCGGCGCTAGTGGAAGCGACCATGGGTTGGTCTGGTCGAGTCATGACGGGTAGCACGGCGGGACTATTGAGTGGTTGGATGCGCGCGGCAAAAAGTCGTGAGCTGAGTCCTGCTCAGGCAATGGATGTTTTGAATGGGGGTGCCGTTCCGCAAAAAACGATCGCACCTTCGGTAGCTCTCTCGACCGCACTCGCCACACCGTCCGCGCCCTCTACTCCCGTTTCCCTCGCTTCCGCTAAAAGCGGTGGCAGCACAGTTTGGTTTGTCTTTGGTGGTATCGTCGTCGTGGCCGGTCTCGCCATCGGAATCGTAATGTTCTTGAATAATCAACAGGGGACGCCTCCCAGTCCTGTCGTGACGAAAGTCGCCCCTGCCAGCAATCCGACCGAGAAAGTGACTCCTGCGGTAACGACCAATACCCCAGCAGCGCCAGTCGTTAGAGAAGAGGAAAAAACTCGTTCCCTCTCGGAAGAAGATCAAATGCGTGCGGAAATCGAGCGCAAAGCCCTAGCCCTACAGCAACAAGCGGCTGCGGCTTCGCCCATCCCTCCCAAAAAACCCACGCCCACCGTTCCGGCGCAGCCGAAAAAATCAGAATATGCGCCCGGAGAAGTCGAGCTTCTTCGCCAGCAGATGGGTGAGGAAGTTGTCATCGTTGCACCTGTCAAAGAGGTGAAACTCAGTAGTACGAGTAAGACCCTCTATATCATGTTAGATGGGCCAGCCCCCGAAAAAATCATTGGCCGATATCTCACCAATCTGGGCGTGGAAGGTATGTCGGTGAGTGAACTAGGTGGGCTAGAAGGCAAACGCGTTCGCGTAAGTGGTAAGGTAGCCAATGAGCTTGGCACAAACCGCTTAATTCTCGATATCAAAACCCGCGAGCAAATCATCGAGGAAGCGGCTCCGTAACTTTGCCACTCCGTGGTTGCGTCGGATTATTTCCCGTGCATGGTGGGGGCGTGCACATCGAAATCATCAATACGGGAACGGAATTGCTGTTAGGAAATACGCAGAACACTCACGGCACTTGGCTGGGACGCGAGTTGTTTCGACTAGGGCTTCGCGTGGCTCGACAAATCACGATTCCTGATGGCGCAACCATCGAGGAAACGCTCTCAGAATCGGTGCGACGCAGTGATGTAGTCATCATTACTGGCGGATTGGGCCCGACAAGCGATGACATTACGCGCGAAGCGACGGCGGCGGTGTTAGGCTGTGAATTGATCGAAGATGAAGCGGCTCTGCGTTCGCTCGAAGCCTTTTTTGCCACGCGAAAAAAAGTGATGGCTCCTTCCAACCGCAAGCAAGCGCAGTCTCCCGTGGGTGCCGATGTGTTACCCAATGGGAATGGCACGGCACCCGGGATTTATGTGCCGCCGCGTTTGAATCCGATCCGACCCTGCGCGATTTTCTTATTGCCCGGACCCCCGCGTGAATTGTATCCGATGTTTTTTGCTGAAGTGGAACCACGTTTGCGGGCCTTGGCGGGTGTCTCGTCAGATCGTAAGATGTTGGAAATGAAATTCACCGGCATTGGCGAAAGTGATTTTCATCAAGCGATCGATGATCAATTGGCGGGAGTTAATGGCTTGGAATATGGCTATTGCGCGCGCATCGGTGAGGTAGATCTACGTTTGATTGGAAGTGAAGAGGCTGTATTGCGGAGTCGGGGGATCGCAGAGGCTGCCTTTGCGGCCAATCTAGTCAGTGATGATGGGACTTCGTTAGAGGCGGTGGTGTTGCGGCAATTGCGTAAACAGGGAATGAAACTAGCCACGGCGGAAAGTTGCACGGGCGGTCTAGTGGCATCGCGTTTGACCGATGTGCCAGGATGTAGCGATGTTTTTACGCATGGATTTGTGACATATGCGAATCGATCGAAGGTTGAAATTCTGGGAGTTGAAGAAAACGTTTTGCAGCAATGCGGTGCCGTCAGTGAAGAGGTCGCGCGGCAAATGGCAGAAGGAGCGTTGCGCGTATCCCTTGCCGATGTGGCGGTGGCGGTCACGGGCATCGCTGGGCCTAGCGGTGGAACCCCAGAAAAACCCGTGGGCACGGCGTGGTTGGCGTTTGCGAGAAGAAACCTGCCGACAATCACGGAAAAAGTCTTTCATCTGCGCGATCGCAATGGTTTCAAAAAAGCTGTTAGTCAATCCGTGCTGGATCTCGTCCGACGCCATACCAAATTGCCTCTATAAGATTTTTGATTTCTGATTTGTGCTTTGCGTGCGAATCGGGGACACTGGCTCGGCAATGAAACAGTGGCTCGTTCTTCTCAGTCTTTTGGTGGTGTCGTGCGTCTCTGATCCCATGGGGCTCACGGTCAAGCAATACCATTTGCGTGAAAAGATGTTCGATCAAAATGACGATCTTATGGCGCGGGGAGAAGTTCAGCGCTTGTTGCATGGCGCGGTCACGATCGAAGAGCGGCAGCAAAAAGTGGGGCAATACTACCATGCCATCTGGAAGCAACCAACGTCTAAGGAGCAACCCATCGAGATAGTTTTCGAATACTTGCAGGCTGGTTCAGGAAGCAAGATCAAGCGATTGGTCAAAAGTGGTTCAGCTACGAAACGCTTTGATGCGTATTTCACCATTGCAGGCCATGATTACAGTAAAAATGGTCGTGTACTAGCATGGCGCACCACTGTTCGAAGTGGTGGAACGATTGTTGCTTCCAAGCAGTCTTACATGTGGCGTTGAGCTAATTTCTGCTTGACGCAGATTCCGCCATTTGTCTGAATTTTGTAAAATTGAAATTGCCATTTTTATGAATACACGCATCTATCTCATTCATTTGTTTTTTTCCGCATTTGTATTTTTAGGCTTTGGATCATTGTCGCAAGCGGCAGAAACCAATGGCTATGTCGGGGGAGTGGGTAATCAGGCAGCAGTGTTTTCCTTGACGTGGCATGACGATGGCTCGGTGAGCGGCAGTTATTTTTGTCCCGGTGGATCGGGGCGCGTGTATGCCTTGCGTGGCACAAATCATCGCAAAGGGGAACTCCTTCTGACGGAATTCACCAATGGCAAATCCAGCGCCACCTGCGTACTCACGAAAAGTGTCGAGAACGGAAAAATCGTCTGGCGTGGTGTCATGTATAATCACGATGGCCGCAATAAGGGCATGTTCTTTTACCGGGGTAAATAACGGGAAGCGTTAGATAAAGTCTACTCACCCCTGAAACCTCTGCACAATCGGCATGCGGCGGCCAATGCCGAACGCCTTGCTCGTGACGCGCAATCCGGGTGCCGCTTGTTGGCGTTTCCATTCGTTCAGATCAATGCGGCGTTGCACCCAGCGGATGATGGATTCTTCATAGCCCGCAGCAATCACTTGCTCGGGGTCTTCTTGGAGTTCGATGAGTCGATGCAAAATCGCATCGAGCACATCATAGGGCGGCAGCGTGTCTTGGTCTTTTTGATTGGGTCGTAGCTCCGCACTCGGTGCTTTGTCGATCGTGCTCCATGGAATAATTTCGCGCTCGCGATTGATCCAGCGTGCGACTTCATACACCTTCGTTTTGGGTAAGTCGGATATGACTGCGAGTCCACCGCACATGTCGCCATAGATCGTGCAGTAGCCGACGGCGAGTTCGCTCTTGTTGCCGGTGGTGAGCAAGAGGTGCCCGCATTTGTTAGAGAACGACATCAGATACAGCCCACGAATGCGCGCCTGCATGTTTTCCTCGGTAACATCTTCTTTTTTACCCTCAAACAATTCTGACAGGCTGTCTTTCACCGCCGCAAAAGTCGCGGCAATCGATACTTCCGTGCAGGAAATGCCGAGCTGCTTCGCGAGGTGAAAGGAGTCATCCACACTGCCGCGCGAGGAATACGGACTCGGCATCGTGAGACCAAAAACATTTTCCGAGCCCAATGCCTCAGAGGCAATCACTGCCGTGAGCGCGCTATCGATGCCGCCACTGAGCCCGAGACAGGCACTGTGAAAGCCGCACTTGTGCGCGTAGTCGCGCGTGCCGAGCACCATGGCGCGATAGAGTTGTTCGGCTTCACCTTGTTCGGTGTAAGATGTAGGAATCGCATCGAGGGAAACCGTCATCACTTCCTCAGCAAAACCACTCATCTGCCACACCTCGCGACCCAGCACGGCGACTGTCGAATGGCCATCAAACACCAGTTCATCATTGCCGCCGACGGAGTTGCAATACACCACCGGCACTTGGATTTCCTCGGCGACGCCTGCGAGAAGTTTGCGCCTCATCGCAGGCTTGCCAGAATGAAACGGTGAGGCACTGAGATTGAGTAGCAGGTCGATATCTTGCGCCTGCAATTCCGCCACCGGATCGCGGTCATAGAGCGGACGCGGTAAAAATTCTTCGTTCCAGATATCTTCGCAAATCGTCACGCCGATGCGATGCCCATTCCAAACGATAGCTTCGCAGCGTTCGCCTGGCTCGAAGTATCGCAGTTCATCGAAGACATCATAAGTCGGCAGTAATGTTTTCCAAATCTTATGCACGATGCGACCATTCTCCAACCAAGCCGCCGCATTGCGAAACGGACGCCCCGGACCTGCATCGTGATTGTGATCGACATAACCGACCAGCAGCGGCACGGCTTTGATTTCCTCGCTCAGATAGTCGAGCGCTTGCAAGCACTTCGGTACAAACTGCGACTTCTGCACCAGGTCGCGCGGCGGATAGCCGACCAAGGAGAGCTCCGGCGTGATCACCAGATCCGCGCCCTGATCCAGGCACTCGCGATAGGCTGCCAAGATGCGTTTTACGTTTCCCGGAAAATCGCCGACGGTGCCATTCAGTTGCGCGATCCCGATCCGTAAGTTGCGTTGCATGAATGGTGATTATTGTTAGAGTTGCTCAATACGAAACACGACTGGCGCGGAGTTGACGCAATCGAGGTGGGCGATTTTTTGTAGGGCTTTTTGGAGTAGGCCGAAGGGACAACTGTGTAGGAGGAAAACCATATCGACGAAGGCTGCGTCGGGGTTTTCAGGGTTCACGGGAGAGTGCGTGCCGCTGATGCCGATGCGATGTTCCGCGAGTACGGTGGCAATTTCTGCAACTACGCCGGGTCTGTCCGTGACGTCGAAGCGAACGTAGTACGCGGTGCTGGTTTCTTCGATGGGTAGGAGTCGTCCTTGTTTGCCCCATGGCAGGAATCCGCGGTGGGGAAGTTCATGCGCGAGTGAGCGAGCCGCTTCGACTAGGTCGGCGACAACGGCGGAAGCAGTGGGATCTTCCCCAGCACCGCGCCCGTAGAACAGTGATTCACCGACGCCATCACCGTTCACTGCCACGGCATTGAAAACTCCATTCACTGAAGCGAGAATGTGGCTCTTGCTGACAAACGATGGCTGCAAGCGTAGCTCAATCGCGTCATCATCGTGCTCGCGGATGACGGCTAACAATTTCACCACATAGCCGAGTTGTTTCGCGAAATCGATGTCGATGGGTTTCACTTGTTCGATGCCAACGACATGAATCTCAGTCGGGGAAATCGGAAAGCCATACGCCAGCGTGGCTAACAGAATCGCTTTATGGGCGGCATCCCATCCATTGACATCGAGTGTAGGATCCGCTTCCGCGTAGCCAAGCGATTGCGCTTCTTGCAGAGCGGTGGCGAAGTCGAGTCGGGCTTCCGACATCCGTTGCAAAATGTAATTGCTAGTGCCATTGATGATGCCGCACATCGCTTTGATGCGATTGCCGATGAAGGCTTCTTGCACGGTTTTGATGATAGGTATACCGCCGGCCACAGCAGCTTCAAAATGGATGGGCGTGTTGTGTATTTTCGATAGTGCAAAAAGCTCCGTGCCGCGTTCGGCGAGTAGCGCTTTGTTGCCGGTGACGACCGGTTTACCGAGAGTGAGAGCACGAGCCACAATATCATAGGCCAGCCCGGTGCCGCCTATGAGTTCCACTACGATGGCAATCTCAGGGTCATCGACAAGCGATTGCCAGTCGGTGGTGAGCAGGGCAGGGGCGACGGTTTCATGGCGGGATTTATCGAGGTCACGCACGAGAATGCGTTTCACTTCCAATTGCATTTCGCTGCCGCTGCGTTGTTGGATCAAGGCGCCATTGCGATGCAGAGCGCGGATCACGCCTGTGCCGACGGTGCCGCAGCCTGCTAAACCGATTCCATAAGAGGTAGAACTCACGCCGCGGACTTTACAAGCGGGCTTACAATGCCGCAAGCATGAATCAGGGAGCGCCAGCTTGATCGATTTGATGAAATCATCTTAGCGATGATCAATCGAAAGTCCTTGCCATTGTGCTACTGGGTGAGCGGCCTGTGCTGTGAGGGAAATGCCGCCACGAGGGGAGAAATCGCCACGCACCACGACTTCCTTCGGATCTAAGACCGCCACTAGATCGGCGAGGATACGATTGATGATTTCTTCGTTGAAGGCTTTGGAATTGCGAAAGGAAGTGAGATAAAATTTCAGTGATTTCGTTTCCACACAAATTTGGTTCGGCACGTAACGGATTTGAATACGTGCGGTGTCGGGCTGTCCGGTAACGGGACACAACGAAGAAAATTCAGGAAAATCAAGATGCACCCAGTAGTGATGTTGCGGGCTGCGATTGGGAAAGGTTTCGAGCTTCGCGTCATCAGGAGACTGTGGCCATTGCGTTTGCGAATTGCCCAAAAGTGTCAAAGAATCACTCATGCCGAAATGTAAGCATTGCGAGGGATGAAATTCAATGCAAATCACGGCAGCTAGCCAATGGTCTAGCGCATTTTTTCCTGCACGCGTTGCAAATCAAGTTTGCGATCGTGCCCCACGTCGCTGCGCCCGATCCACTCTACGGCCCCTGCATAATCGCCCGACGCCTCAAGTACTAATCCTTTCATATGCTCAAACGTGACCCAATGGAGTCGATGATCCACTGGGTCAAGACGCAGAGCACGCATGTACATTTCCAACTGATTGATCACACGCATGCCGGCTGCCGCGCCTCGTTGATGAGCTACTGCCCGTGCATAAATTCCGGTGCAGCCGACTTCTGACAACGCAAAGTGTCCAGTCAGCATCTCACGATTCGGCAGGTTGGCGCGCATTTCAGCAAAATATCTTTCCTTGACTCGCGGATACAATGTTTCGTGTCGATCAATCACCGCCTGCCAATTTCCTTGGTCAATATCGTTGCGTTGCAAGACCCATATCGCGCGCATTTGTCCGGGATATTTTTCTAACACATGCGCCATCAGCACATTGAGATCATGCCATTGGAAAGAACGCTTGGCTGAAAGAAATGCAAAAACTCCTAACAAAATGGCAGCCGGTATCCATCCTTTCTTTGCACCGAGCCAGCGCCAGAATACCGTCAGTGCAATGGCTAATGCCAAGCAAAACCATGGTAAGCCTGGGTAAACGCGATACTCGGGCATGTATTCCGGAACGAAATACAAAAACCGAAGCAACATGGAGCCCACATACAATAAAAGGCACATGCCAAAGACCCGACTGCCTTTTCGCCAACACAAAACAAGTGATACGATTGCAAAGAGCAGCATGCCAATCATCGACATCCAAGCCACGTCATCAGCAACTCCCCACCATCCCTCACCTGGACGAACCAAAGTTTCTGCGATGTGGTGATCGGCTGATAGATCCTTGGGAATAAAACCACGCCACGTGAATTCCCAAAAAACTCGCGCTACAGTAAATGCATGGCCGATGGAGCGAGGAGAGCCCAAATTTCCTGTCAGTTTGAGCCATGGATTGATGGGAATCGTGACAATGACTAACAAAGCGATTCCGGCCAACAACAACCAAAAACGCCGCCGATGAAGGTGGAAAAAATCCCGATAATGAGTAGCCATCATCGCGATCCCAACCACGCCAACCATCATCATCGCGTGAAAGAATCCTGGTCCCTTGGAACAAGTGGCTCCGGCGATACAAAGCACGGAGATAATGAGATTGCGCCATTTTCGCATCGATTGAAATCGATAAAATTGCCACGCGGCGAGTAAGGAAAACAAAGTGACCCAAGCCAAATCCTGTGTACGAGCATAGTTGGGGATTTCACTTCCGAGAGGATGGACGGCGAAAAGCAAAGCCCCAAATAGCGCGGCCTGTTTGTAGGCGCGATCCTGCATGTAATCACGGGCGGAAAGATAAATGACGCAGGCGACAGCGGTGTGCAGGATCCAATTGACCGCGTGGATCGCAATCGACGACATGCCGAATATTTTCGTCTGTGCGATCAGGCTGAGATAGAACCAACTCACCAGAGGATTTTCCCACGGACGTGACTCGCGGATGAGATCGTTATCGCGGATTTGCCATAGATCATCGAGATAAAATTGCGAATGCACGCACCATAGATGCGCCGCCGCACTGGCCAGAATGATCGCTAGAATTGGCGCATAACAGATCCATCGCGAAGCAGGTTTTGCTTTCTCGACGGCAGGATGATCATCATCGACGTTAGACATCGGCACTTGGTGAGCGTGAATGAACTCCCAACGGCCGACAAGCCTGTTCTTGTGACCTATTTCACATCAGTTCCCGCGAAGGGGAGCTTCGATTGCTTCACATCAATGTAGCCGCCTAGCTCATACACGTTCGTGTAGCCGTAGGTGCGGAGGGAAACCAATGTCGATAGATTCAAGGCAGCGCCACCTGCTTTGCCCACCATGGCAATCGGTGCGTTATCAAAATTGTTGTTGCAATAGATCAGAATGCGCGCGTTTTTATCGGGCAATACTTTTGCCAGTGATGCTTCAGAAAAGTCTGTAAAGGGTAGGCTCGTCGCGCCTTTGACATGCAGCATGGCAAACTTGTCAGCACTGCGAGCATCGAGCACGATGGTGCCTTTCTCCGCCGCCATTGCGAGAAATTTTTCCTGACTGATCACGCGATCCACGCGGTGGGCTGCCGCTGCCTGTGCATCGCGCAAGAAGATCGGCATGTCCACGTGGGGGTTTTCCGGGATTTGGGCAAATGCTGTTGTTCCTCCAACAATGAGGAAGGCCATGGATTTAAAGATGTGTTGTATTTTCATAACGCTAGAATAATACCCCCCAATCCAAGATCTGTGTGTAAATGCTCTGTAAATTTGATGGCGAATCGTCTCACAGCTGCGCGACCCATTTTCGCGTTCGATGATGGCGGTAGCAGAAAAGAATCGTTAGATAAAGTCGCACACCAATTTCTGATACAATACGACCCCACCACGAGCTGCCCCATTGGTAGGTGATCGTATCGTGCATGATACAGCGGTTTGGTCCATCCGCATCGAATCGATGCTCGTGTACAAAAATGGCAAAGGGACCTTGGATCATTTCATCGACCAGCAAGCGAGGAGGCTGCACCGTCTTCCACCGGCAGATCCAATGCATCGGGATAAAGCCCCAGTCACGGCAATGGATTTTGATGTAACCCCCTTCCTTTGCAGGAAGTTCCGTCTCGAGCTTCGTGACTTTCATCGTCGGCGGCATGACATGAGAGAGATTGTGCGGATCGCTATGGAACGCGAACATGGTTTCCGCACTTGCGGCGAGTGGAGTGCTGGTGTGAAAAATCGATGGCATAAAAAAGAGGAGGCTATCTAACGGAAAATTCCGATGATCATTAAGGTGAGTAGCGCAACTGCCACGAGATACCAATACCAAGCAATGCTGGTTTTGCGATGGGGAGCTTTGCCAAATTCGCGAGCGATGAAGTCATCGTAATCAAAATCTTCATCTGGCAAATCGAGCCCATCAGCGGTTTCTTCTTGTTCCCACGATTTGCGCTCGCGTGGTTTAGGCGAGCTTATTTTGGTGCAGCGGGGACAGTGAGTCCCGACTGCAACTTCTTTATCACAAGTGGGACAAAGATACTTCATCAACCGCGACTGCGGAAAGTGGAAATGCCATCGGCGATGCCATCAGCAACGGCTTGACGGTACCACGCTTTGCGCATTTTATCGCGTTCGCCTTGATTGCTCACAAAGCCGCACTCGACGAGAATGGAGGGCATTTTTGTGTTGCGAATCACATAATAGCGGGCGAATTTGGCACCGCGATTGACCCCGCGAACGCGTTTGAGCATGCCATTTTGCACGTAGGTGGCAAGAGAGCGACTTTCGGCAGAGTGATAGAAGGTTTCAATGCCGCTGGCTTCTTGACGCCATGTAAAATTGTAATGAACGCTGACGAAGATGGCACTGCGGAATTTTGATGCCATGGAAACTCGCTGCGGTAAGGAAATAAAGTAATCGCTTCGGCGCAACACGGCGGTGCGATAGCCCTTACTTTTTAGGGTGTTTTCGAGGCGCAACGAGGTATCGAGGCACAAGTGCTTCTCGTACACGCGGCCCCATTGGCAGCCTTTGTCATGTCCCCCGTGTCCCGGGTCGATCACGACGGTGCTAAAATAGCGGGCTTGTAAGGGGCTCAACACGAGCAACCACAGCGCGCAGGGAAGGGAGAATCGGAAAAATGTTTTCATACTTGGGGCCAGATAAGCAAATTGCAGGCAAGCTTGCAATTTTATTTTACTGAAATTGATAATTCGTTAAAACTTAATTATAAGTGTAAGCAGGACGTTCGGAAGCTTTGCGGATTTTCCCGCGTGCCACCGCTTCTGCTTTGACATCATATGGGATCGAGCCAGCCACTTTGACTGAGCCATCCGCAAAAGTCACAAGACGAGGATCTCCGTCAGCTCCGCGTTTGTGAAGTTCACGACCGAGAAAACGACCCTGCACATCGATGCGCGCGTGAATGTAGAATTCCGGAGTCGCAAGGTAGAGCACGTTGAGTGTTTGAGCGCGGTCCACGGCGGCCTGCGGCTTGCGGAAAAGTAAGGCCTGCCCGAGGTTGAGGGTTTGCAGGGAAAGCCCCGTTTTGCTATCTACGACTTGTGCGTAAATCATCGATTTCGAAGCGCTGGTGAAATTAATTACCCGGAATTCGTGAGTTTTTCCTGGTTGACCGGGAACTCCAACTTTTTGACTCCAGTCGGGGCGAACGTTGGCGGAACTGAACAACAAACGATTGGAGACAAAGCCATTGCTATCCGGACCATTGCGCACGAGGGCGGATACCGAGTAGGAACCCGCTTCGCGTAAGTTGTAGAGACCAGAAATGTCGATGGTCTTGCTCATTGTTTGGCCGGAGGCGATTTTCACAGCGCCGAAGTTGGTGCGACCGAGTGCAGTGGCGGGTTCACCACTACTGCGCTTGACCACCATGTCGAGCCATGGCGTGCGACCGTTACTAGCAAGAATCACGTCACTTCCGGTGTGGTTAGTGATCGTAACCGCAATCAATACAGCTTCACCTGCTAGGTATTGAGATTGATTCATCCGGATGTCCACACCCAACTGCGCATACGCGGTGGCAGAGGTCGCTGCGACAACAAGTGCACGCAGGAGAATTTGGAGGAGACGATTCATGAATGCAGAGACTACGGCAATCGCTTCATCGGTCAAGTCGGCATTTGGGGTATTACCCGCATTTTCGGGAAAAACATAAAAAACGCCCGTCTGCAAACAGACGGGCGTAAAAGAAATCTACGGGAAAATTATTTAGTAGCAGCAGTGCGTGCCTTGCGGATGATCGACTTAACGGTATCCGAAGGTTTTGCGCCAGTGCCCAGCCATTTGTCTGCTACTGCGAGATCGATCTCGTAGTTTACGCCCTCTTTCATCGGGTCGTAGGTGCCGAGTTGTTCGATGAAACGGCCATCACGACGCACGCGGCTATCCACGGCAATGATTTTGTAATAGGGACGGTCTGCGGATCCCTGGCGAGTAAGACGTAATGCAACGGCCATAATAAAGTGAGTAAGTTGAATGAAGGTTGTGCCAAAGCGCTTTTGACAGCGGGCGGGGGCGGAAATTGGACAAATTCGAACCATTTGGCAAGAAGAATCTTCGTTTTTTCAAAAAATTTCACCCCGCTCGCCACGCCATGCTTGCCAGAAGCCACCCCCGGCGTTAGGGAAACGCATGCGTTTGTATGATACCCTAGCAAGAAAAACCAAGGATTTGTTGCCGATTGACGGCCAGACTTTCCGTTTTTACTGCTGCGGTCCGACCGTTTATGGCCCCGCTCACATCGGTAATTTCCGCACTTTCGTGTTGCAGGATGTTTTTCGTCGCACTTTGGAAACGAGCGGCATGCGCACGCTGCATGTGCGGAATTTGACCGACGTCGATGACAAAACCATCCGCGAATCGCAACGCGCTGGCCAATCGCTGACGGAATTCACGAATTTCTGGACGGTGAAATTTCACCAAGATTGCGACAAGCTTCAGTGCTTGCCGCCGCACATCGAGCCGGGTGCTGTCGAGCACATCCCGCAACAAGTGATGATGATCGAGGAGTTGATCGCCAAGGGGCATGCCTACAGTTCGGAGGATGGATCGGTGTATTTTAACATCGCATCGTTTCCGGAATACGGGCGACTATCGCATCTCGATGAACGCGAACTGGAGATCGGCCGCACGCAGGCGCAGCGCGCGAATGCGGATGAGTACGAGAAACAAAGCGTGAGCGACTTTGTATTGTGGAAAGCCCGCCGCGATGAGGATGGAAAAAATTTCTGGCCTTCTCCGTGGGGCGATGGTCGGCCTGGTTGGCATCTTGAATGCTCGGCGATGATTCGCGAGTATCTTGGCGAATCGTTCGACCTCCACAGTGGTGGAGTCGATCTGGTATTCCCGCACCACGAAAACGAAATCGCCCAGAGCCGTTGCGCTTGCGGAGGGGACTTCGCGGCGTCGTGGTTTCACATCGCGCACTTGATGGTCGATGGCGGAAAAATGTCGAAGTCGCTCGGCAATCTTTATACCTTAGAGGATCTCGCAGAAAAAGGCTGGAGCGCGATGGAAGTGCGCTATGTGTTGCTCAGCGGTCATTATCGCAAGCCGCTGAATTTCACCTTTGATTCTCTGCATGCCGCGCGTGAAGCGATGCTTAAAATGGCAAAGGCCGCCCAACAACTCAGCGCCAAAGCTCCTGCCGATGCCGTGCTGACATCGGTCGAGTTCGGTCTATTCCAAGGCGCATGGGACACACTCAACGACGACCTCAATACCGCTGGTGCGCTCGGCGCGATTTTCACAGGACTCCGCGAAGCCGTGAAATGCGAAGGCCTCGCTGCGGCGAAGGCATTGGCCGCATTCCACCGACTCCTGCGTGCGCTTGGACTGGTCCTGCCCGAAGCGGAAAAATCTGTCACCGTGCCCGAGGACATCATCGCCCTCGCCGACCAACGTCTTGCGGTGCGACAAGCCAGAGACTGGGCACAATCCGATGTCCTGCGCGATCAATTGGCCGCATTGGGATGGATCGTCAAGGACAGCAAAGACAGCTACGAACTGAGCCAGAAATAAGCGATCATGAACCTACCCATCCGTCCCCGCCGCAACCGTCGCACCGCCGCTATCCGCGCACTGGTGCGCGAAACCGTGCTCAGTCCCGGCGACTTCGTGCAGCCACTCTTCGTGCAAGAAGGCACGCAGAACGATGCCATCGCCTCCATGCCGGGCGTCACCCGATGGTGCGAAAAAGACGTGGTAGCGGAAGTGCTCACGCTCCACGCTGTCGGCGTGCCTGCGGTGGTGCTATTCCCGAAAACAGACGACT
This sequence comes from Akkermansia muciniphila, assembly GCA_945890645.1. GTDB lineage: Bacteria > Verrucomicrobiota > Verrucomicrobiia > Verrucomicrobiales > Akkermansiaceae > UBA956. Next base: position 49,767 of record CAMDCV010000012.1, on the reverse strand, counting down.
CACTCAAAACATCGGATGCCGCCGAGTGCTACAACCCCGATGGCCTGATTCCACGCGTGATCCGCGCCATCAAAGCGGCTTGCCCGGAAATGTGCGTCATCACCGACATCGCGCTCGATCCCTACAACGCCGATGGCCACGATGGTCTGGTCGAAAAACGCGCCGATGGTTCCCTTGAAATCGTCAACGATGCAACAGTAGAAATTCTCTGCCAACAAGCGCTCTGCCATGCCGAAGCCGGAGCGGACATCGTGAGTCCCAGCGACATGATGGATGGCCGTGTCGCCGCCCTGCGTGCTTCGCTCGATGCCGCTGGCTACACCGATGTTTCCATTCTGAGTTACTCTGCGAAGTATGCATCCGCCTACTACGGCCCCTTCCGTGGCGCGCTCGATTCCGCACCAAAAGCCGGCGATAAAAAAACCTATCAAATGGACTACGCCAACGCTCGCGAAGCCGTGCGCGAAATCATGTTAGATGAAGCCGAAGGCGCCGACATGGTCATGGTCAAGCCCGCTGGTGCCTATCTCGATATCATTGCAAGCGTCCGCCAGCACACCACTCTTCCCGTCGCCGCCTATCAAGTCAGCGGTGAATATCTGATGATCGAAAGCGCCGCCGCCGCGGGTTGGCTCGATCGCAAAGCCGTCATTCTCGAATCCCTCACCGCGATCAAACGCGCGGGTGCAGACATCATTCTCACCTACTACGCCAAAGAAGTCGCGCAGTGGCTGCGTGTGTAAGAAGATAGCGCGTTCCGCCTGTCTCGGCAAACGGGCTTCCAGCCTGTTTTACTTCCCAGCTCGCAAGTTTCAGTCACACCTAAAAGAGACTGCCACATCGGTAGGGTAATACCCTATGGATGTATTTTATCTATGGTGCAATATAACAATTGTTCGCTGATAACGGCGATATTCATTTAAAGTCACATTGGCGAAAAATGAGAAACAACAACCAAGAAAATTACTGTCATGAAATATGCAACATACCTCACGATCACAGCAGCCGTAATCCTCATTGCTTCATGCAACAAGCAGAAAGCCGCTATCGAAGAAAATAAAGAAGCGACCAAGGATGCGATCGACAACCGCAAAGATCAAGTGGAAGCCAATGCCGACATCGATAAAGCCAGAATCGAGGCGAACAAAGACACCATGCAAGCTCAGCTTGACGCCGCGAAAAAAGCTGCCGATGCCGAAGCAGAAGCCGCTAAGGCCAAGGTAGATGCAGACAATCAATAACGATTGATCAAGGCTGCGCGATACGCGCGAGTCTTATAAGACGTTCTTGACAAGGGTTATCCTTGCAAGAGCGTTTTTTTTACGCCAATTATTTTATGACATAGTGTTACACCGTAAATCGTAATCTCATTTTTGCACTCATGAAATTGCCACTTTCTCAATTGCTCAGTTTCACTCCACTTGATCTCGTCAAAGTAATCGTTGCCGCGGTGATCATCGTCTTGGTGAATAAGGTTCAGCTCTTTAACGATCGCCTTTCGGCACTGCTCATCGCGTTGCCATTCACGTCGTTGATCGCGATGATTTGGATGCATTACGATCAACAAAGCACCACACGCATCGCCAATCATGCGGAAGGCACGTTCTGGTTCGTGCTCCCCACCTTGCCCATGTTTCTCGTGTTCCCATGGTTGCTGCGCCAAGGCTGGAGCTTCTGGCCCGCCCTGTTCGCGAACTGCGTCATGACCATCGCACTCTTTTGGCTAACGGTCATTGTGTTGCGCAAGTTCGGCATTGATCTCATGCCGAAAGGTTGAATTTCAAATCAATCTCAATAAAAACTGCATTCCCAAATAGCAGTCATAAGTCCGGGTAATCCGGGTAATCCGTTTAATCCGTCGTAAAAAAATTTCCCTTCATTTCACCGCCGTAATATTCTCTGGCTCACTTCAGATTTAATTTTTCATTTTCTCCCTTGACTGCGTTAGCCAATTTACTAAACACCTCGCAGCAACTTCTTACTTCCATGTTCCTCAAGCGCCACCAGAATGACACGAGCTTCACCAATTGCGGTGAACGTGCAGTCGCGGCGCTATGGCTGCCCATCACACCGGAAATTTCCGGATTTGTCATGGACTACAGCCGCCCCGGCAGGGCCTTAGAGGATGGAACTTTCCATTCACGGATCGAGTAAACTTCTCATCCATTCCTCTTCCGCCGCCCTGCCGCTTCACTCGCCGCAGGGCTTTTTTGTTTCCGGGATTTTACCCATCTACTTTTTCTCACCATGTTTCCTCATGAAAACCAACGCCATACTCACAGATCGTGTCGTCCTCGTCCTCAACCGTAACTGGCAAGCCATTGCCACGCTTACCGTGGAGCAAGCGGTGCATCGCCTCGTCGCAGGCACCGCTCGCGCCATGTGGATCGATGACGACCACTTTCAAGACCTTGACTGGTCGCAATGGATCGCTTTGCCCGTGCGGCCTGACGATCCTGTGATCGGCACCGTTCGTGGTCCCATCCGCGCCCCGCGTGTCATCCTCTTGCGCCGTTATGATAAAGTGCCGATGGTGACACTCAGCTTCGGCATACGCGGCATTTGGGAGCGCGATGGCGGTCGATGCCAATACACCGGACGCCGCTTGACTCCCGGTGAGGGCGACATCGACCACGTCATCCCGCGTTCGCGCGGTGGTGCCAATTCATGGGAAAACTGCGTGCTCTCCTGCAAAAGTGTCAACCGCAAGAAAGCCGCCCGTACCCCGGACGAAGCTGGTCTCAAACTCCTCACCTTACCTCGCCCGCCCACCGCGGTGCCCAGCACTTTGCGCATCAGCAACGTGCAAAACATCCCGGAGTGGCAGCACTTCCTTGTTTCCTAACATTTTTTATGAACGATTCCCCAAACCATCCCGAGGCAACTTTCCGCCTCACCGAAAAACATCTCCTCGATGCTGGCTATGATCCCGGCCCGTGGTTCCGCGACATGATCGCGGCCGCCACCGCCTATCAAGAACGCGGCATCCAGGGGAAAAAATATCTACTCAAATTACTCGCCCGCGACTTTGGCGCGCCGCGCGTCAGGCTCTCCATGCGTGAGTCTCCGGCCCCCTATGCCGAGGCCATTCACGCCCAGGAAAAAGCCGAGCGCGAGAACCTTGCCCTTGTCCGCAAGCAAATGGATTCGCTCCTGCGCGTGCCCGTCATTCGCAGTGGAGCCATCATGCCCGATGCTTGTCCCGTTGGCAAGGAGCCTGCCTCCATGCCGGTCGGTGGCGTCATCGCCGCCCACCAAGCCATCATCCCTTCGGCTCACTCATCGGACATTTGTTGCTCCATGTATGCCACATTCTATGAAGCCCGCGGCACTGTATCGGCTGAGCTCGATGCCCTAACGACATCCACACGTTTCGGCACCGGGCATCGCCATCTCGATGACTTGGTTTATCACCCAGTGCTCGATGAAAACGTCTGGTTAAATCCGTTTCTCTGCGGCCTGCGCGATCGTGCCCACGCCCATCTCGCCGATCAAGGAGACGGCAACCACTTTGCGTACCTCGGTCAAGCGGAAGTCACCCCGACATGGCTCGCAAAAGCCGAGTCCGCGGGCCACAGCGAAATGGTCGCCGCTCTGCAACCTCACCTCGGTAAAACAGTGCGCGTTCTCGTGACCCACCACGGCTCACGCGGACTCGGTGCCCACGTCTTCAAGCGCGGTCAAAATGCCGCCGAGAAACACACCGCCAAACACGGAGATCACATCCCGCCGAGCGGTGCCTGGCTCGATGCGGAGAGTCCCGAAGGCCAAGCCTACTGGGACGCGTTGCAATATGTCGCTCGCTGGACTCGTGCCAATCACGAATGCATTCACGCCCGATTCCTCACCCGCATTGGTGCCACCAGCATCAACGCGATTGGCAATGAACACAACTTCGTCTGGAAGCGCGGCGATACCTATCTTCACGGAAAAGGAGCCACACCCGCATGGTGCGACGAGCAAGAGCGCCCTCTTCTCGGCCTCATCCCCATGAACATGGCCGAGCCAATCTTGTTAGTCCTTGGCGGAAACAACCCCGACTTCCTCGGCTTCGCGCCGCATGGTGCCGGACGCAACTTATCGCGCACCGCTCTGCGACGCCTTTATCCCGATGAAGACGACCGCCGCAATGTCATCCGCCACAGCACCCGCGACATCGATGTCCGCTGGTTCTGCGGCAAGCCCGACCTCAGCGAAACGCCCGTGGCCTACAAAAATGCCACCCGCATTCGCGAGCAAATCGAGCATTTCCGATTAGCCGAAGTTCTCACAGAAATCCATCCCCTCGGATGCATCATGGCAGGCTCCTCCGGCAAATCATGGCGCGATAAAGAAGAAGAACTCACCCCCAAACAAAAACGCCAAATCGAACACCGCTCTGAACGTCGCAAAGTTCGCCAGCATTTACGCGATTTGGATGATGAATAAAAAAAGCAGCCCCGCATTCATTGCGGGGCTGCGTATTTCCATTATTCACTAGGCGATTTCGAGCGATCCCAGAACGCTAAGAAAAACAGCACGGCCACGCCGCCAGCGAGCATGGCCGGGAATAGCCAGTAGGTTTTCCATAGTTGCGCCGCTGTGTTGTAAATCGTGGCATCCACTTTAGGGATTTCTGCGGCAAACATCTGACCGAGTTGTTGCGCGTAGCTGAATTTTTCAGCCGGTTGCGCGGCAGTGATGGCGGCACCAAGAGCGTCGGAAGATTCTTTCACCGGCGCGAATTTAGACGCTGCCAATTTGTAGCCGAAAAACATGCCCACACCTTGAGTAAAAAATACCAACATGCTCTGCGTTTGACCGCGGATCGCTTCCGGTGCAGTGCGGTCGGCATACATGAAGCCAGTGACGAAGAAGAAATCGTAGCAAATTCCGTGCAGCGCGATCGCTGCGAAAATCAGCCACACCGATTGCTCACTCGCGCCGTAAGCAAATAAAACATAGCGCAAGACCCAGCACAGCATCGCCACAATGATCATCCACTTTACGCCCAGTTTGCGGAAGAAAAACGGCACCAGTAACATGAAGAAAATTTCCGACATTTGTCCAATCGCCATCGCCGAGGCAGGTTGCTTGAAGCCCATGTTCGCGAGAAAACCAGAAGTACTAGAGAAATAGTAGGCCAGCGGAATGCAGATCAACATCGAGCAGAGAATGAACACAAAAAATGACGGACGCGCCAAAAGGCGAAAGGCATCGACCATGAACAGCGCGCGCAGGTTAATCGCCTTACCTCGCGATGGTGGAGGTGTGTGAGGAAGGGCAAAGCAAAACACGCCCAGTGTCAGTGCGGCAATGCCTGCCATCGTGAACAAATTAAGGCTACCCGACCAACCGAGGAAGCCCGCAACCAATCCCGCTGCAATCCATCCAATCGTGCCCCACACGCGGGTTTTGGGAAACACATCGCGCGGCAGGTGGGTAAAGGCGATGGTGTTTCCTAAACCAAGGGTCGGCATGTAGCAAAGCATGTGACCTGTAAACAATGCCAACGCTAGCTGCCCATTCCCCGCTTTGATTGCTGACGGCACCATGAGCATCAACACCCCACCAATCAAAAACATCACACCCATCAGCCGTTCCGACGCAAAAAAACGGTCGGCCACTAATCCCAGAAACAACGGCGCGATAATGGCGGCAATCGGTGCTGTGCTATATGAATCTCCGATGATCGCAGCAAGATTGTAGTTACCTAATACCAAGAACAAGGTCGTAAACCATGCGCCCCAGGTGAAAAATTGCAGGAACATCATCAGCGAGATGCGCAAGTAACGAGAACGGACGTCGGTCGGATTCATGCCAGAATTCCTAGAGGAAAGCCCGTGCTCCTGCAATCACCGAATTGCGGAACTGGCGTACGCTTGCTGCGAGCGGCGCATGCCGCCTTGGACTGCTGCGAGAATCGCAGCATTTTGGTAAGCGGGTGAGCGTTTGGCAAATGGGAGAGTCGGTTCGGGTTAGGGATATCCCCTTCATCGAATGGTGGAGAACCAAGCAAAGCGGTGATGCTCAACGCAGTCCAAGGCCTTAAGCTAAATCGATGTGCGCGATTTTGTTGCGATGAGAAACTTTTCATACGCCGCCTCCCACGCAGCGGAATCGCTTGGTTGGAAGGTTTTGAATTCGAAGGAGTCTTTGATCAGGGCCCTAGCTTCGACCATCGATCGCAAATGTCCGGTGGCGATCATTTGCACCGCGATGTTACCACAAGAGGTGGCCTCTACGGGACCTGCGATCACTTCGATGCCGAGCGCGTCAGCGGTGGCTTGGGTGAGATGGGCATTCTGGATGCCACCGCCGCCGACGTGGAGTCGGGCGAATGAGGAACCTGTGAGGTTGCGAATCTTGTCATAGGTGACGCGGTATTTCAGCGCGATCGAATCAGTGGCGACGCGTAAAATTTTTCCTTTCACGAGCGGTACATCTTGTCCCGTAGCGCGGCAGTATTCTTGGATTTTTTCCGGCATGTCGCCTGGAGTAGAGAAGCTCGGATGATCGGGATCAATGAAAGCGGTGAAAGCGGGGGCTTCAATCGCCAACTCGGCAAGTGCGGCGTAGTCGAGGTCTTCGCCATCGATGGACCATTGGCGTTTGCATTCCTGAATCAACCAAAGTCCGGAGATGTTTTTCAAAAAACGTACCGTGTCGCTATGGCCGAGTTCATTGCAAAACCCTGCCTGAAATGCCGCGTCACTGGTGATCGCTTGCGCGGTTTCAAGGCCCATGATCGACCAGGTTCCGGAAGACAGCCAAAGATTGTCGCCCTGATTCATTGGAATTCCTGCGACAGCGGAGGCAGTGTCGTGGCTCGCGGAGGCGATCACGGGAATGCCCGTTTTTCCAATGTATTCGGCCACTTCCTCACGCACAGGACCGAGGATGGTCCCGGGCGCGACGACATTGCCAAAAATGCGACGCGGCAAACCGAGTGCATCGATGACCGGCCATGCCCAGTCGTTCGTGTGTGGGTCAAACAATTGCGACGTCGAGGCAACCGTGCGCTCGTTCGCCATCACGCCTGTGAGCCAATAGGCCAGTAGATCGGGCACAAATAGCAGTCGCTCGGCGTGGAGTAGCGAAGGGGATTGCCGCAGTTGCTCGGCTAACAAATGCAGGGAACTATTGTAAAAATTCGTGCGCACACCGGTTTGCTCGAAAATGCGATGCTCATCGATGAGCGCGTGCATTTGATCCGCCATGCCTTCGAAGCGCGAATCGCGATACTGGTGCGGCATGCCAAGCAAACGACCATTGCCATCGAGCAATCCAAAGTCGCAACCCCAAGTATCGATGCCGATCGAGCAAATCCTATCGCCATACGTAGCAACGGCTTTGCGCAGTCCTTCCAAAATTTCGCGATAGAGTCCGATGACATTCCAGTACGAACCGCCGGGAAGATCCGTGCCAGGATTTCCGAAACGATGGACTTCCTCGAGATAGAGGTGTTGAAAATCTGTTTTCGCGGCGATGATGCGGCCGGAACCGGCGCCGAGATCGATGGATAAAAATACTTTCTTTGGCATGGCGAAGAGAGTCGATGAAGGATGCTCAGGCAGCGTCTTCCTTGCCGTCAGTGCGGCGTTTTTTGAGGGTGGGTGGTTTTTCTCCCGTGACTGCTTGGCGGGTGATGGTGACCATTTCCACGTCGTTGCGCGAAGGAATTTCATACATCACATCGAGCATGATGCGTTCGAAGATCGAGCGCAGCGCACGAGCACCGGTGCCGCGTTTGATGGCTTCCTCGGCGAAGGCTTTGAGGGCATCGCGGGTGACGTTGAGTTTCACATTGTTGAGTGAAAGTTGTTTGGCATACTGACGGCTGAGAGCGTTTTTCGGTTCGGTGAGAATCGCCACGAGTTCCTCTTCTGTCAATTGGCGCAGCGAGGAAATGACGGGCAGTCTTCCGATGAATTCGGGGATCAAACCAAAGTGTAAGAGATCTTCCGGCACAGTGAGTTCGAGCACGTTTTTGTTTGGGTCAAGCGCCTCATTGCTGGTTTCTCCTGCATGGAAACCGAGTGTGTTTTTGCCGAGGCGGCGACGGATTTTATCTTCCAGTCCCACAAAGGCTCCACCGCAGATGAAAAGAATTTTTTCGGTGTTTACCTGGATGTATTCCTGTTGCGGATGCTTGCGTCCGCCCTGTGGTGGCACATTGCAGATGGTGCCTTCGAGAATTTTCAGCAAGGCCTGCTGCACGCCTTCACCCGAGACATCGCGGGTGATGGAAACATTCTCTGTTTTGCGTCCGATCTTGTCGATCTCATCGACGTAAATGATGCCGCGCTCAGCCTTGGCGATGTCGAAATCCGCTGCCTGCAACAAACGCAAAATGATGTTTTCCACATCCTCACCGACGTAGCCTGCTTCTGTGAGAGTGGTGGCATCGACAATGCAAAACGGCACGTCGAGCGTGCGCGCAAGCGTGCGGGCGAGTAACGTTTTTCCCGAACCAGTCGGGCCGAGCAAGAGGACGTTCGATTTTTCGATCTCCACACCTTCGTATTCTTTGGCATCGCTGCCTGTGGGTTGATTGAGGCGCTGGTAGTGATTGTACACGGCGACCGAGAGAACTTTTTTCGCGTGCTCCTGACCGATCACATGCTGGTCGAGATTGGCGCGGATTTCAGCGGGTGTCGGCAGGGCTTGTCTTTTGCCCTTGGCGGTGCTGGCTTTTCCGGCATCGGCCGCGCGGAATTCCTTTTCGAGGATGGAGACACACAAATCCACACATTCATTGCAGATATACACGCCTGGGCCAGCGATGAGCTTTTTGACTTCAGAATGCCCTTTGCCGCAGAAAGAACACATGGATAGATTGGAGGAGCGTGCCATGAAAGGAAGTGGGTAACGTTCGACTAGATTATGCGTGATCGCGTGTCATCACAAGAGGTTTTCACGCCATCTTGGGGAAATCTCTGTCATAGAAAAATGTCATTACTTGACATATTTGGCAAAATGGCAAAGTATTGCTTGTTATGAAATCCTGCGCGCCTCAACGACTGAAAACCAAAGTTGAATTCCGTCGTGCGGCGGATGTATTCAAGGCGTTAAGCAATCCCTCACGGGTGATGATTGTGAATGCCCTTGCCGATGGGGAGCACTGTGTCGCAGATCTCACGGCACTGGTTCAGCTCGATATCTCTACGGTTTCCAATCATCTCTCCGTCCTGCGAAGCGTTGGCATCGTCAGCGATGAGAGACGTGGCACACAGGTTTTCTATACCTTGCGCAAGCCCTGCCTGATGAACCTTTTCTGTTGTCTTGATGACTTTCACTCTAACGAAAAAATCTAATTTATGATCACTCACATCCAAGTTTACGATCCGCCCATGTGCTGCTCTACGGGCATTTGCGGCACGAGCATCGACCCTGATCTCATCAACTTTGCGGCGATGCTGGCACAGTTCACGCAGCGGAGCGTGAAGGTTGAGCGCTTCAATCTCGGTCAGCAGGCCATGGCATTTGCGCAAAACGCGGCGGTGCAGGAAAAGCTGCGCGCCGAGGGAACAGAATGCTTGCCCTTGATCTTCTGCGATGGCTCGTTGCGCTTGCAAGGTCGTTATCCCACGCAAGAGGAGCGCCGCGAGTGGGTGCGCGATTTTACGGGAAAGGAAGTTTCACAATGAATCTAACGGAAAGGAGCACAGGCATCTTGCCTGCGACTCAAAAAGCAAACACAGGCGAGACGCCTGTGCCCCTTTCCCTGCCGCGCTATCAGCCGGAGCCTGCTACGGCGACACGCTATCTTTTTTTCACGGGCAAAGGGGGCGTCGGGAAAACTTCCTTGTCTTGCGCCACTGCGCTGCGTCTTGCGGAAGCAGGAAATCGCGTATTGCTGGTGAGCACCGATCCGGCATCGAACCTCGATGAAGTGTTAGAAATCAAGCTGACCAATCATCCGACTGCGATACCGGGTGTGAACGGTCTGGACGCACTCAACATCAATCCCGTGGAAGCGGCGGCAGCCTATCGCGAGCGCTTGATCGGTCCGATGCGTGGCATTTTGCCTGAATCGGCACTCCGCAGTATGGAAGAGCAGTTGTCCGGCTCTTGTACGGTGGAAATTGCTGCCTTTGATGAATTCGCGGGACTTATTGGCGACACGGAATCGGTGAAACAATACGATCATATTGTGTTCGATACCGCGCCTACGGGCCACACACTGCGCCTGATGAGCCTAGCGAAAGCGTGGGATCAATTTCTCGATAACAACAACAGTGGCACGTCGTGTCTCGGACCGCTGGCAGGATTGGACAAACAACGGGCGATTTACGAGACGGCAGTGCAAAGTTTGGCGAATCCTGAACTTACTACGTTGGTGCTGGTCAGTCGTCCGCAACGCGCTTCCTTGCGCGAGGCACAGCGCACGTCGAATGAATTGCGCGAGCTTGGCGTCTCAAAGCAGCAACTGATCATCAATGGAACTTTCGCGACTGATTGTGTCGATGATAAAGTCGCGATGGCGATGCAAGAGCGTGGCGTTACTGCCATGCAGCAGGCGGAAGAATTTATCAGCAGCTTGCCGAGCTTCACTGTGCCATTAAAGGCGGTGAACATCCTTGGCGTGGCAGGCTTACGGCTTTTGTTAGACAACGATGTTGCTTCCCCCATTGACGTCGAAACTGCAGCGTGGCAGGCACCTGCAATGTTGCGTTTGGAGGAAATGGTGAGTGAACTGGAATCACGTGGGCGCGGTGTGATCATGACGATGGGCAAGGGCGGCGTAGGAAAAACCACGGTCGCAGCAGCGATCGCTGTTCTTTTAGCAAAACACGGACACCGCGTGCATCTCAGCACGACCGATCCCGCGGCACATATCGCGCAGACGCTGGATGGTAAGCTCGATGGATTGACCTTGAGTAAAATTGACCCCGTGGCCGAAACGGCAGCTTACACGGCAACGGTGATGGCCGAGCAATCAGATCATCTTGATCCTTCCGCGCGAGCTTTACTCGAGGAAGATTTACGCTCTCCCTGCACGGAAGAGATTGCGGTGTTCCGCGCTTTTGCTCGTGAAATTGCTCAGGGCGAGCATGGCTTCGTGGTGCTCGATACTGCGCCAACGGGGCATACGCTATTGTTGCTCGATGCCAGTGAAGCCTATCAACGCGAACTTGAACGTCAGACAGGAACCTCACAGCCGGAAGAAGTATTGCACTTGTTAGAGCGATTGCGCGATCCGCATTTCACTTCGATGATCTTAGTCGCCTTGCCAGAAGCAACGCCTGTGCATGAAGCGGCGGCGTTGCAAGAAGACTTGCGTCGTGCACAGATCGAGCCCTTTGGCTGGGTGATGAATCAAAGTTTGTTAGGCAGCGGCACCTGTGATCCGTTGCTGCGTCGGCGTGAGGAAGCTGAGCATCGTTATCTCACGGAAGTTTTACAGATCCATGCCAAGCGTGTGGCATGGCTGCCGTGGCAAGCGACGGAGCCCGTGGGAGTTGCGGCACTTTTAGAGCTTTCTCAATCCACTCTATCATGACGGAATCGATTGCAAAAAACATGTCGTTTCTGGACCGTTATCTCACGGTCTGGATCTTCGCTGCCATGGGACTTGGCGTTTTGTTAGGGAATTTTGTCATCTCGGATCCGGCGGCATTTTTTGCGCCGATGACGGTGGGCACCACGAACATACCGTTGGCAATTGGATTGATCGTAATGATGGTTCCGCCGCTGGCGAAAGTGCGCTACGCTGAGATGCCGAAAGTATTTGCGAACAAGAGAATTCTTTCGCTGTCGTTGTTTCAAAATTGGATCATTGGTCCGGTGTTGATGTGGGTGCTGGCAGTGGTATTTCTGCGCGATCAACCGGATTACATGGTCGGCTTGATATTGGTCGGAATCGCTCGCTGCATTGCGATGGTGTTGGTATGGAACCATCTGGCAAAGGGTAGCAGTGAATACGCGGCAGGACTGGTGGCATTGAATAGCATCGCGCAGATATTATTTTACAGCGCTTATGCATGGTTTTTCATCACCGTATTGCCGCCGTATGTGGGATTACAAGGGGTGATCGTGCCAATCTCGATGTCAGCCATTTTTCATAGCGTGCTCATCTACCTGGGCATTCCTTTTGCGGCGGGGGTATTGAGTCGCGTGCTGCTGGTGAAATGGAAGGGCGAGGACTGGTATGAAAAAATTTTCCTGCCACGCATTGCGCCGCTGACCTTGATTGCGCTACTCTTCACAATTATCGTGATGTTCACTTATAAAGGCGATGCGATCGTTCGGCTGCCGCTCGATGTGCTGCGCATCGCGGTGCCGTTGGTGATTTATTTTGCCGTGATGTTTCTAGTGAGTTTCCTCATGGCAGCGAAGCTAGGCTCCGATTACCCACGCACCGCGAGTGTGGCGTTTACCTCGGCGGGAAATAATTTCGAGCTCGCCATCGCTGTTGCGATTGCTGTGTTTGGCCTCGACTCCGGCGTGGCTTTTGCCGCGGTGGTGGGGCCACTGATCGAAGTGCCTGCCTTGATCGGTCTGGTGCATGTTTCTTTTTATCTTCGACGCAAATTTTTCAACACCACCGAAATATGAAGCCAACCATCCTCATCCTCTGCACTGGAAATTCCTGTCGTTCGCATTTGGCCGAAGGCCTGCTGCGTCGTGCTCTCAATGATGACTTCATCGTCGCTAGCGCGGGCTCGAATCCGGCCGGTTATGTTCATTCGCTGGCGATCCAAGCGATGGCGGAAATCGGCATCGACATTTCTGAGCATCGCTCAAAACACATGAACGATTTTTTGGAGCAAAATGTTGAGACCGTGATCACCGTCTGCGGCAATGCCGATCAAGCGTGCCCCATGTTTCCTGGACAACTCAATCGTCATCACTGGGGCTTTGATGACCCGGCCCATGCGACTGGAACTGAAGAAGAGCAGATGCTCGTTTTTCGTCGTGTGCGCGATGAGATCGCTCGTGTGTTCGAGGCGTATGCGGCAGGGCGGCTCGATCAGTTCAAGGGGCGGGCGTGAAAACGTGCCGCGTATTTGGCGAGCAGGTCGGCTTCGAGATTCACTAAATCGCCGATCTTTTTTTCTAACAGGTGCGTGTGTTTGATCGTGTGCGGGATGATCCAGAAAACGGCGCTGTGTTCGTGGAGCTCTGCGATGGTAAGAGAAATGCCATCAATGGCGATGGAGCCTTGATCGATGCAAAAGCGTTGCACTTTATCGGGTAGAGCAATTTCTAAGCGATGGTCTTGGCCTCGTGGAGAGAGATCGAGGATGGTGCCGACATCATCGACATGACCTTGCACGAAGTGACCACCGAGGCGGGTGGTGGGGAGCAATGCGCGTTCGAGATTGACTAGAGAATTTTCTCGGAGCGCACCTAACGAAGTGAGTTCCAAGGTCTGGGCTAACAGATCAAAAACGATGTTTTGTTCCTCGATCGTCGCCACCGTTAGGCAGCAGCCGTTGACTGCGACAGATTCTCCTAAGGTAAGTTCTGGGGCAAAAGGAATAGCGAGCACCAGTTGCGCCTGCTCGCCGCGTTCCTGCAGAGAGATGACACGACCTGTGGCTTCGACTAAACCGGTGAACATGGGTTAGTGCGCGGCGGGAGTTTCGACTTTCGCTTTCTCACCCTCACCGAGTTGGCGATGCGCTTCGTCATCGGGGATGAATTTCATCATGACAATGGTCACGAGTGTGGGGATCAATGCGCCTAATAAAAGTTTCAGCGGAGAAACTCCATCACCGAAAAACTTGCCAAGGATCGATTGGCCCGCAGGGTTCGGGGCGTTGGCAATGACGGTCAGACCGCCACCGGTGACCGCACCGGCAAGCACGCTGTATTTTAGAGCGGGCGAAAGATTATCCACTTGGCTCGCGAGGAAAGTGATTGCGGCATTGTCATTGAAGGCCGTGAGAATCGTGGCTCCCATAAATAGCGGCCATTCGGTCAGTGAGGTGATAATCGGTCCGAGCCACCATCCTTGCAGGCCACCATGAATTACCAAGGCACCTAAGAAGAATCCGACAAGGATCGGTCCACGAAGGTCGATGGGGTTTTGGTGATGGCGTGTCGCTTTGCTATAGGCGATGAAAAACAAGAAGCCGCCCATGAATAGTGGAGGGTAATGTGAGAACAGCACTGTCCATGCCATGAACAAGATGTGAGTAATGGTCACTTGCAGGGGGATCGGCGTATCGCGTTGATACCAATCGGGCACGCCGTCATGATTCTTGTCAGACATTTTCGCTCCCATGTTTTGGAGTTCCTTGCGGAAAAAGATGTAGTAAAGAACGGTGGATACAACAATCGCAGCGATGGCTTTATCGCCGTAATGGAGGAACATATAAGGTGTCGTTAGTTCCCATTTTTTCGCGACCATCAAGACGGGAGGCGCGGCGAAATTCGTAAGAACACCACCGATGGAAATGTTCACGAACAAAAGACCAAGTGTGCCATAGGCCAATTTCGCTGAAGGACGAAGTGGATAAAATTTCCGCGCAAGAAGCATGGCGGCGATGGTCATAGCCGCGGGTTCGGTGATGAGGGATCCCAAAAGCGGAGCGATGATCAAGATGGAGAGCCACCAAGCAGCGGGTGTTTCTTTGCCGATTTTTGCCACTGCACGCAGACAGATTTCTGCAAAGCGCAGTATCGGGCGTGTAGACGCGATGGCCATAATGACAAAAACGAACATTGGCTCGGTAAAATTCACGCTCATAATGTAGGCCTTCATTTCCGTGAAGCCGACGAAGTATAAAAGCGCGCCAAGCAAGGCGAGGACCCAAATGCCGAAGATCGCTTCTACTTCACCAAAGAAGTGTAGAATCGTCGCTTTGAAGGAGACCATCTTCTGTTCCTCCGGCATGGTGTGATGATCGCGAGCGATTTTTTTAATCTTTTCATCATGATCATGTTGAACCTTGTGGGCATACTTTGTGATCGGGATTGCAGCGAAGGTGTGGAAAATAGCGAGCAAGAAAATAATTGTGGCAACGGCGAGAACTGGCTCTTTTTTGGCACGATAAGCGATCCGATCTCCGATTGTCGTGATGTTTTGCGTTTTTTCTTCGGCACCAAATTGGTAGGCCCTCTCGATAAACTCGGGGCGAGCAGTAGAATCGCCCGCAGCTTGAAGCGGCGAAGCAGCAAGGAGGGTGAACGCGGATAGGAAAAGAATCAGTCGGTTCATAGGCGCGGGAAGTAAAAACGACCACAGCGGGAATGCAAGAAATTTGTGTTTTGCAGGCCGACGGTGCCGTGTTAGCGTGCGCCATGCGATTGATCCAACTTTCATGGCTCGCGATGGGTTGCCTGTGCTGCTCTTGCGGTGTGATGGAAAAGTCTTCGAAGACAGAAGAGAAGCCATTTGGTCCTACCGGCATTCCCCAACAATTGCGTGCCAATCCGGAAGTTGACGGTCCTGCGGGCGAGGTGGGCGTCGATGCCGCGCAAGTCAGCGTCGCCCTCGCAAATCATCCAACTGCCGACAACATCATCTGGACGGATCCGGATGCGATGGACAAAAACATACCCGAGTTGCAGAAATTGTTGGCGGGGCCGAAACGTGAAGTTTGGATGAAAAGCGAAATTGAAGCCAAACGCACGGCGATTCGCGAAGGAAAGTGCGTTTTGATTTGGTTCACCGACAGCGTGCGCAGTCCGATTTGCAAAACGCTCAGTGAGGAATTGTTTGGGCAGGCGGAATTTGGCGACTGGGCACGCGATCATACGGTGCGATTGATTGTCGATCAAAGTGCATTAATGGCGCGCGGCGAAAAATACGATAAGGAAGTCAGTGCCCAAGAATACGTGGAGCAGATGAAGAAAAAGTATAAAGCTCTCGGTTCACCCACAGTCATTATGCTATCGCCGAAAGGGGAGGTATTGGCAAAATACCGCGGCTTTAAAAAAGGGCAGGGCGAATTTTTCTGGGGCCAATTGAAGCACTCGGTGAATGTGGGAACGGAAGAATACCAAGTATGGATGAAAAAGTTAGAGAAGCAGGGCTATCGTCGATGGGAGAGCAACAAAGGGCAGGCACTGGTAGCTCGCCTCATTTCCTATCATAAAGGCGAAATGGTCATGGTAGAGCCAGATGGCAATCGTTTTCGCACCAAAGAATCATCACTGTCGCGAGTTGACCAAGAATGGATCGTGGCAGAGAAAAAGAAACGCGGTATTGAGTGAAACAGTTTCTCGCATGGTGGCGTCTGCATGGAAATGTCCTTGTCGGGCTGAGTTTGCTAACAATTTTGTTGTGGCAGTCGCGCTTCGTGCGTAGTGGTCCCAACTTATTGGCAGAAAATGCCTGTGAATCTCTCACTCACTGGACCGGTGGCGAAACCATCAATCCCGCATATGCCCAGGCAAATACCGATGGGATGGTGCTGACTAAAATGAAAAATCAGTCGACTTTTTCGTTGTACAAAAATTTAGAGCGTATCGAAGATGTACGCTTTCTCGCGGTGACAGTCGATGCGGCATGGGAAAATGCGAAGCCCCATCCCGTGATTAACTGGCTGCAGCCGCGTGTGGTCATTGGTGGGTTTGATTCGCATAATCGATTCTGTGCACCCCTCGATCATGGCATTATCGATGCAAGAGGCACACGTGATTGGCATCGTGTGCAGCGCGTCGTCGAGCTACCTCCCCATCTCGCTAAAGCACGATTGTCGATTGACGGTTTTGGGGAGGAGGGCGTGCTGCGTTTGCGCAATATGCGTGTTGAGGCAGTGAAGCAGCGTGCTTGGTTTATTCCTGCTACGCTGGTATTGTTAGGCTTTTGGGCCATAGTCTTAGGTCGTATCATGCGTCCTCACATTCGCGGTCGAGGTGTGTGGGTGCGTGCCGTTTTGATTGGCTGCGGCATTATTTTCGGAACGTGGCATTTTGTATTCCCGCAAGGGCGGACATTGTTTCATCCCTTAATCGGTCAGTTTTCGATGGGAGCAACGGTGGTGCCAGTGAGCGATCCAGAGCCAATACCTTCAGCACCGAAGGAAATTGCTGAGGTTGTAGTTCAATCTCCACCGCCCTCTAACAAACCCACTCCGCGCTTACGCACCATCGTGCCCCCTGATCCGAATGCGGTGAAAAAATCGCCACCTTTGCCGAGTGTCGCAGAGGTGAAAAAAGTGCCGGTGCCTGTCGAAGTCACAACGTCTCCTGAACCGCGGCAAGGCACGCACTTCGGACATATCATGCGTCAGTGGGATACGAAGTGGAATTTCAACAAATACAACCTCACGCATTTCACGGCATTTTTTGGCATTGGATTGTTTGTCTTTGGATTAGCAGGTTCTTGGCGGATATGGCCATTGCCCTGCGTAGTTGCGCTGTTAGGCGAAATCATCCCCAACGCTCTTTTCGACACTTGGGATCGCGGTGATTGGTGGGATTTACTGGCGAATTACAGCGGTTTGGCCCTGGCGTTGGGAATCGTAATACTAGTGCAACGCGTCAGGAAGAAACGCAGGGATAGGCAGGGAGTGCCTCGGGCAGAGCCGCCCGTCTCGGCGGCTTAGGGCTCGCATGTGAGTAGCGGCATTTTTTACCACTGAAACACTGATGACCACTGAGGGCAATGATTTTTGACTCTTGACCTCTGTAAGCGGGCTTGGAGGCGTGTACGCCTCCGCCACTTTAGGGCACTGCCGTCTGTTCCAGTGCGGCATCGATCAGCACGCGCACCTCACTGCCGTCTTCAGGCTGGAGCCTGTGACGCATCACTGCAGGAAATAGAGCTTGCACGTGATCGGGGTGAACTTCTTTTTGATCATCGAGAAATGCCTTCGCACGCGCGGCCTGCATGAGATTGAGCAGCGCTCTTACGGAAACGCTTTGCTCTGCTCCCGCGAGCCTGCGAAGAGAGTCGCCAAGCGCGGTGATGTAGGCGGCGACAGACGGGTGCAGAAAGATACCATCCACTTCTTGTTGCAGAAGTAGGATGCGTTCACGGGAGAGAAGTTCATCGAGATCATGCCCGTTCATTTTGCCTTGGGCATGAGAGAGGAGAATGGATGTTTGAATATCATTGCCCGGCAGCTCCATGCGGATTGATAAAAGAAAGCGATCGAGCTGAGGCTCGGGCAGCGGGAAGGTGCCGGTGGCATGCACATCATTCTGTGTCGCAATCACTAAAAATGGTGAAGGCAGTGTGTGCGTAACGCCATCGAGCGTGACTTGTTGTTCGCTCATGCATTCGAGTAGTGCAGATTGCACGCGCGGAGAGGTACGATTGATTTCATCGGCCAGCACGCAGTGCGCAAAAACCGGCCCGGGGATGAACTGAAAGTCGCCTTGATTGATGCGATAGAGCGAATAGCCAAGCAGGTCAGCAGGCAGCAAATCGGGCGTGAACTGAATGCGCTTAAAGTCGCCACCAATCGATTTTGCGAGTGTCGAAGCCAGAGATGTTTTGCCAATCCCCGGTGCGCCTTCGATGAGAACGTGACCACGCGCGAGCAGAGCAATGAGTAATAGTTCAGCGGCGTCCTCGGAACCGAGAACGGTTTGATGCAGGCGGGAGCGGAGGGCTTCGAGGGACATGATGTGTTAAGAAAGTCTTAGGCTCACGGGGCAGTGGTCGGAGCCGTGAACGTGTGGAAGAATATCGGCTGCTGCGATGCGATCGGTGAGCGATTGAGAGGTGAGGAAATAATCTAGGCGCCAACCAACATTGCGCTCGCGAGCTCCGCCACGATACGACCACCACGAATACGCATCGCGCTTGTCTGGATAGAGATGGCGGAAAGTATCGGTGAATCCGGCATCGATCATGTTTGAAAATCCCTGACGCTCCTCATCCGAAAATCCGGCATTGCGACGGTTTTCACGAGGGCGCGCCAGATCGATTTCTTGATGGGAAACATTCAGGTCGCCACAAAAAATCACCGGCTTGTTTTTTTCCGCTTCCAGTAGTTTGAGATAGGCAAGAAAATCGGCATCCCACTGCATGCGGTAGTCGAGTCGTCGTAGCTCGTCTTGCGAATTCGGCGTGTAGACCGTGACTAACGAAAAATCAGCATACTCCGCCGTGATCACGCGGCCTTCCTTGTTGTGGTATTCATGACGAATGCCGTATTCGATGGAAAGCGGAGCGGTTTTTGAAAAAATCGCCGTGCCCGAATAGCCCGGTTTTTGCGCGGAATTCCAGTAGCGCTTGTAGCCTGCAAATTCTAACGGCAGTTCGACTTGTTCCTCGCGCGCTTTCGTTTCTTGTAAGCACAGCACGTCCGGATTTTCCCTGCTGACAAAGTCCGCCATGCCCTTGGTGAGCGCCGCGCGTATGCCATTCACGTTCCAGGAAATTAACAACATGACCTTAGCTCAAACGTTTCATCACGGCTTGCGACAGAGTGCGACCATCGGCACGTCCATCGACGAGTTCTTGCAAAACTTTCATCACCTTGCCCATGTCCGCTTTCGACGAAGCACCCGTTTCAGAAATGGCTTTCTCTAACATCTCAGCAACTTCGCTCTCGCTCAGCGCCGCAGGGAGAAATTTGTTTAAAATCGCCATCTCGTTTTTTTCATTATCGGCCAACTCGGCGCGACCCGCTTTTTCAAATTGCTCGATCGAATCCTGGCGTTGCTTGATTTGCTTGCGCACGATCGCGAGGCACTCGGTATTGTCCAATGAAGTGCCGAGGCCACCTTTTTCGATGGCGGCATTCGTCAGGGCACTCTTGAGTGCGCGCAGTGTGTTCAGTGCCACGCTGTCCTTAGCGCGCATCGCGTTTTTAATATCTTCCGATAGGTCTTCCACAAATGTGCTCATGTCCCGAACATGCCCGACAATCCCCAAGCGAACAAGCTCGATTTTTTTGGTATCTGCCAGTTTTTACAAACTCTTTCCGGGCGGCAAAAGGGCGTTGGCGAAGAGCAGTCCGGCGACGAGAGCGACGAAAAGCATTAGCGCCTGGCTCCCCATGTTGGCAGTTGGTAGAATTTGCGTGCCGACGATCCATTGATTGAGAATCATGTAGGTGGTGCTGCCGGGCACTAACAGAATGATACCTTGTGTGGACAAAACCGATGACGGTGCCTTGGCGAATCGCGCGAAGCAATTGCTATAAAGACCCACAGCCAGAGCGCCGAGAAACATCCCCGCGGTCATGCCAAACGCTTTCCCGCCACTCTGAGCGGCGGCAAACGAAATCGCACAAGCGATGACGCCCCAAATCGCCTTGCGCCATGGTATGTTAAAAACGATGGATAGCGATAGGGCTAAAAGTAAAACGGCAGGCCATGTTTTTCCGTCCGCCATCGCCAGTGATGAGGTTCGTTCAGCAACGGGCTGCCAGAGCAAGGTAGCGGTGGAAATCCCCATGATGGCACCGAACAACAGCAGTAGTAAATTCATCACGGCTTCTACTAACCGCGAGCTGCCGGAGATCAGATGGCGCACGGAAATTTCACTCATCGCCACGGTCAAAGAAAGCCCCGGCACGAAGACCAGGATCGACGACAGAATCACAAACGGCACATTGATGGGCCAACCGAAAGCGAACAGGCACTGCGCGATGATGCCGGATAAATAGGGCGCGAGCACTGTCAATAACGAGCCGAGACGTTGCGTGCGTTGGCTCCAGACAAACAGCAAAAATGTAGTCACGCTCAAGAGTGCCGCTACCATGACATCGTGCCAAAGTCCCGCCACTAACGCCGCAAAAGCAGAACCCGTGATAGCCCAACAAAGTCCCTGCACCCAGAGCGGATAGAGTGGCGCGGAGTTTGCCAAGCGGTTCAGTTCGGGGATCGCTTCATCGAGCTCGACTTTGCCACGGGCCATGTTTTCCACCATCGTGTCGATCATCCACAGTCGTCCGAGATTGATGTCACTGGGCGTGACGCGCTCTATATGGATGTGCTGGTCGTAGCGGTCATCAATCCAAAACACGCAAGTGAATCCTGTCGGACTAAAAAGAAACTGCCCCTGCATGTCGAGCATGCGCGAGACATTGCCCAAGTGCATTTCGATGCGATGACTAGACGCCCCGCATTGGTGCAAAGCACGACCGAGCTCGATCACAAAATGCATGCGTTTTTGATACTCGGATTTTTCCATTGCCAGAAGCGTTGCTAGCGTATGCCAGGGAAGATGACAAATCAATTGAGGGGGACGCTCAATTAAGGGAATGCACGAGCTCGATTGGAAAAAACCTGCTTTTTTTGGTTGACGCTAATCGGTCGTTTAGGTATGTGCATATATATGATAAAATATAAAATATTTCATTTCATCATTTGCTTAATTCTCGCAAGCACCATATCGGCTTTTGCCGATATTACTCTTAAAGTTTACGCCAAGCCCGAAACCAAGGAATTTCCAGAAGGTTATGAAATTATTTCGACACCCTCAGAAACAGCGTCTCTGATCAAGACGATGGCGAGTGGCTCAGCAACTATCGCCGGATACGCTGACGTGAATGGCAAACGCTACTTTATCTCAGATTGGAGCTATGAACGATATAAAACTGGTCAAAGCCACAACTGGATCAGCCCAAACAGCGCTTCTTTGCCAAAGACCGATACCAAGACAGCGTCAACTTTTGAGTCCTGGCAACTGACTCCGCTGCTAGTTCCCGTAGAAAAATCCTTTCCGAATGGCTATGATGTCATATCGGAACCAAGTAACACGGCCCAAGCCATCAAACAAATGCCTCAAGGGACTGCGAGTGTGGCTGCTTACGCAAAAATTGACGGACATACGTATTGGCTTTCGGACTGGAGCTACGAGCGTTACAAAAATAAACAGGCTTACAATTGGATGCGAGAAATTCTTCCTCAAACATCGTCAGTGCCATCAAGTGAAGGCACTTCCGCCCCCCCGACTTGGGATGATGTTCACATGGTGGCCAAGCTATTTCACGATGAAGTGCGCGATAGTGCTCCCCGCCGCCAGGCATTGGCTCGGGCAATAGACAATCCCGAGCTCTCCGACGAGGTGCGGTTGGAAAAAAAGAAAGAGCTTGATGAGTTGATCAAGGGGCTTGCTCAAAAACAGGAGCGCGTCAATGCTGAGGTGAAGAGGCTCAGCGACATTATTACCGATTCGGAAAGAAGCTCCGAAGACAAACAATCTGAAATCGCAGAATCTGACAATCAGGAGGCAGGAGACTCTGTCTCAATGCCTGCTCCTGTCACCACACCTTCTTCGGATACGAAACAACTTGTAACCAAGGGATACTCTGAAGTGCATGTAACCGTAGATTCAGATATTAATACATCGAAGGATTTTCTATGGACGCTTATTTCCTCGCCGGAATTGAAGAATGTCTATCTTATTGTCAGTATTCCTACTGGCGATTATGGTAAATGTAGCAGAAAAGAGTATTTTACTAGTCTTTCGTCCTCGCCAGCAATGCCCAAAACTCTTCCCAACCTGCTCGTACACCATAAATTGCTCACTATTGACCCAGCGAAATGGACAGTGGCAACCACCACGGACTTCATGCTGATACGACAAGACTTGCTTAAGAGCAGCAAAGTTGGAAGGCGCACGCTCGATTATCCAGATGCCCGATACATCGATAACGGCAGACTTATCTCCGACCCTATTTCGTTTTTTGATGAAAAGGGATCCCAAAGCATTTTTGCCCGTGACGGAGCATTTGACGGCACGGAGGACTATATTGTCCCGAGTATTAATAATCGTGGTGTGAAATATGACCATCTGTCTAGAACTGCGTTATTTGAAGGCATTAGAGATTTTTGGGGCGATAGGTTTCGCAATTTGCCACACTATATCCGCAGCATTAAGGATGGCAATTGGTTAGATGTAGATTGGAGTGCATTTCATACTAGAAACTGGGCTGATCCAGATCATTTTGATGGTGAATTGAGATCTACGTCCGCCATTTCGATCGTATTCAAATGCCCCAAAGACGCAATGGGCGACGGCATAGTCAATCTGTTCCGCGATTTGGATCTTGTAGAACTTGCTGAGCTAGAGCGTAAGACGGAACTGGATACCTCTCAATTTGATAATGCACCTAAGCTGTATTATTGGAAAAGGGAACGAAAGTAGGGTCGGCTTTAGGCAGGCGTACGGAAGCAATGGGGGTGGGTAATGGTTTATTAACTTTTTTTTATGGCGCGTTGAGTTAAGCCGGATACCGAGGCAGGTCCGCATCTAGTTTCCGAGGGAAATGTATCATGTGATGGCGAGAGGTGGTGCAGGCGGAGACGACGATGAGGTTGGCTTGGACCCTAGAACGGCAGCAAAAAAAACGTCTGAATAAAGGAGCCGACCATTGTAACAGACACAGGCGAAGTAATACAATTTACCGTGCTATCGACGGGAAATTGAAAAATACACTACAAGTATAAAGACTGAAATTTTCCAGAATCTGGCAAAGTATGATTGGCGTGAAATGGCACCCTTTTGTAACTGCATATAGTAACTGCATGTAGGAACGGATACTTTGAAGCAATATGTCGCGAGAAACAATCCCCACCTGGTGTTTTGCCATCACTGTGGTTCAACGCGCCGATCAGTTCCTGATGGTCCATGAGCGCAAGCACGGTCAGCTTTGGTATTTACCAGCCGGTCGGGTCGAACCTGGGGAAACATTCGAGGCGGCAGCGCGCCGTGAGACGTTGGAAGAGACCGGTGTGCCGGTTCGTATCGTCGGAGTTCTTAGGGTTGAACACACCCCCCTCGCTTCCGGATCCCGCCTGCGGGTGGTGTTTCTCGCCGAACCAATCGACCACACCCCTCCCAAAAGTATTCCAGACGAAGAGTCATTGGGCGCTGCTTGGGTAGGATTGGATGAGTTGACAAATTACCCGCTCCGTGGTCAAGAGGTTCTCGACCTGTTAGCCTATGTCGCTGCTGGCGGGATAGTGTATCCGGCAGAACTTCTGCAATCCGAGGGAATGCCATTCCCTGTGCCGCGCAATTCATCCGATTAGCACACTATTGGCAACTCATGAAAGCTTATCCAGATTCCTTGGAAATCGATTGTCTGTCTGCCTCCTTGCTAGAAGGGGGAAGCAGTCACAATTATCTTTATGCATCAGAAGCTTCGTGTGAAACAGTTGTTGACTGGTACAATGAGCATTACGGCCATTTTCGCGTCGTTGAGTGTGAACAAGAAACTTGGTATTGCACGAACCACGAGGGCATGAGCATCCTCGTAACTGTAACGGCCATGACGCCGGACATACTGCCGAGGTTGAGCCGGCTGGAGGCATCCTTGCAAACTCTGCAGCGCACCATCATCCGCATGGATCACCGCTTTCCCGGTCGACGGCGCCGTGGGTGGCTTTCATGGCTGCGTTGGTGAGCCCCTTCCATTAAATATATGAATCATGAATCCTGCTCTCCCTGACCACATTCGAAGATGGGCCGCCGCACGAGACCTACCACTCACGGGGCATCACTCGGCTGTAGGAAAAAACCGCCTTTGGCTGCTGGAGGGCGGCTTCTTAGTAGGGGAGATGCGCGTGCTTCAGGTGCAGCCTGATCCACCCACCTACCTGCTTTCCGTGATGAGCGGAAACATGGTGCTGGACGAATCGTGGGCAGATTTGAGCGGCCTGGACGCCTGCCTGGACTTGGGCTTGCGCCTGCTGAAAGAACGGGTGAAAAATACGGCACCGAGTTGGCATTTGCACTTGGGCGATCTGCCGGAATGAATAACGCATTTAACTCCAACAAACGCGTGCCTCCTCACTCAGGAGGCCGGTGCATGTGGCAGTCGTGACACTTGCACTTGACGCACGCGGCCTGCTCCTACAAGTTCATTAACATGAGCGGGAGTGGAGCAATGAATTTCAATGAAGGTGACTCAACTGCACATAGCGCATTCCGGAGAGAAATGGAGAATTGGATTCACCGCAACATCAAGGTGATCGCCAAACAATCCTCGCTGGTTGGAGTGGACAACGCGTATTGGGATGTCAACCGGGTTTCCTGGACGGGCGAGGAATGGCTGGGATTCTTGCCGATTGAGGGAATCTGCTACGTGGAAGCTTTCGAGCACAGTATTCCACCGCACGATTTCATCTACGTGGTGAGTGTCCGTAGCGGGACTCCATGTTTCCTCGCCAGTTACGAAGGAGACGTGGATTTTTTCCAACTTACGATTTACCGCTTAGATGCCGAGTCTCTCGGGCTGCCCGAGCAGGTCCCTAGATAGCCCGCCATTTCTTGCCCACTTGATGAGAATCAATCGAAAGGCTGCGGCGGAAAAACGTAGTCCCGAACTTGTCATCTTTTGCGGGAGGATTTTACATTAGGCGGGAATGGAACTTCTTGAAACAGCCGTTGTAGTGGACCGGATGGCAGGGAAATGGGGGTTGAATGCCAGAGCAAAAATATTGAAAAAATGACGCTATTTGAAGTAAAAACAACACCTTCACTCTACCCTTACAGTGAATTTTCTAAAGATTCGCACATTGACCCCAATTCTTGTGGTGTCATGGCTTTGCTTTTCATTTGATGGAAACATACTTCCGATGCTCAAATACTTTATAATGATATCTATAATGTTACACTCACGACTGTGATTACGAGTGCAAAAGGTAGCAACTGCTGGCACTGAACGGTTGCTACTGAATTTGTTTTCTTCTCTGACCGCTGCTCACTCGGCGTTTTTCCAAATATGGAACACGGGGAAGGTTCTCTTGTTTATATGCATATGCCAAGTAGTCCATGAGCCTATCGAGTCGGCAACAAAACCAAAGCCAATCGCTGGATGGTTGACAAACCATTCCCTTTGGAACAGGTTGCGGGCGTGATGAAAGAGAAAAAAATCGGTGTTGTGGGTGTGGGGCGGATGGGGGCGAATATGGCGCGTCGGCTGAAGGATGTAGGGTATGACGTGACGGTGGTGTATGATCAATTTCCGGCTCTGGCGGAGGCATTGGCCGCAGAGCTGGGCTGTGCGGCGGCGACGACCTTGGCGCAGGTTTCTGCGGCGGCGGATGTGATTCTCACGGTGGTGACCGACGATGCGGCGATGCGCGGGATTTTTGCGACGGACGGCGATTCGTTGTTAGTAAACGCGGAGGGTCGCTTGTTCCTGAACTGCGCCACGGTCAGTCCGCAGGTGCACGAAGAGGTCTCGGCAGCTTGTGAAGCAGTCGGTGCCTCGGCTCTGGAGGCGTGCATGGCATCAAGCATCACGCAGGCGCGCGATGGGACCTTGTATTTGATGATTGGTGGCAAGGAGAGCGATTATCTCGCGGCGGAACCGCTGCTGCGAGATCTCTCGACGGCCTTGCGCTACGTCGGCCCGGTGGGCAAGGCGGCGCAGGTGAAAGCGCTGGTTAATATGGTGATGAACATCAACACGGCTGGTCTTGCTGAAGGGTTGGGAGTGGGTGCTGCGCTCGGTCTCGATCTCGGAGTGTTGAAGGAAATTTTTTCGCAGACCGGTGCCAATTCTCGTGTGCTCGTGACCGATGGCGATGACATGATCGCGCGGGAACACGATTGTTATTTCAGCGCGGCGCACGCTGCGAAGGATAGTGGTATAGCGAATGCCCTAGCCTCGCAGGCGGGAGTTGCCGTGCCATTGTCGCTGGCGACCGAAGCGCAGTATCACTTGCTGGTCGAACGTGGATTCGGTGATCTCGATAAGTCGGGGATTGCCGAGTTAACCTTCCCCGGACGCGGACAAGCTTAAATTCAATTTTATGAAATTGCCCTTATCGAACGCCCACGGCGAAGTTCTTGATGCCGCCTATCATCCTGCGGAAAAATCCGACTATCTCGTCGTGCTCGGTCATGGCGTGACGGGGAACAAAGATCGGCCTCTGCTGATTGCGGTGGCGGAAGGTCTTGCGGCGCGTGGTTGGCCGTGTTTGCGGATTTCCTTTAGCGGTAATGGCGACTCCCAAGGTCGTTTCGAGGATGCGACGATTACGAAGGAAGTCGCTGATCTACAAGCGGTGCTCGATGCCATACCTGCCACAACCCGCGTAGCGTATTGCGGGCACAGCATGGGTGGTGCGGTCGGCGTGCTTACGGCTGTTCGCGATGAGCGTGTTCGCGTGTTGATTACTCTAGCGGGCATGGTGTTCACCAAAGAATTTTGCCAGCGTGAATTTGGTGATGTGACTCCCGGGGAAGGCTGTATGTGGGAAGATGCAGATTGCCCGCTCTCGCAGGCATTTGTGGATGACCTCAACGCACACGTTTCCACACTAGAAGCTGCGGCGGCGATGCAAGTGCCGTGGTTGTTGCTGCATGGAAGTGCCGATGATGTGGTTTTCCCCCAAGATAGCGTAGCCGCCTGTGCTGCTGCGCCGGAACCGAAAAAACTCGTGAGCATCGAGGGAGCAGGTCACACCTTTGATGAGAAAAGCTATCCGCTACTCGTCGAGGAGATCGACGCTTGGCTGAGCACTCGTTTAAACCGATAAAAGAATCACTCCGACTTCGGGGGGAGCAATCCGAATTCTGGATTATCGAGTTCGCCAGCGGGTAATGCAGGTTCTTTAAAATCAACCGGCTTGCCGAACCATGAGCCGAAGAAGCTGCTACGACTTTTCTGATAGGCTAGGGCTTTATCCTTGCCGAGTTTCATTTCTTTAAGATCTTTTTCACGCACTTCTACAACCGGCACTCGTGAGGGCATAAGGTCACTAATGGAAAAGCGGGCAATGTCACCCCGTTTTACGTCGGGCATTTTGGGTTTGATCGAGGATATCGAACCCCAAACACCACATGAAGTCAGGCACAGTGAAATCGCCGCAAAAAGGGCAGGAAGCAACATTTTCATACCAAAAACTGGGTTCGCTCAAAGAGTTAGCACAAGCCACTAACAGAGCCAAGTCTATTTTTTTCGTAACCGTGGCAAAATTGTCAGAGAAAATAGGCGTATCTTAGCCCACTTATCCCAGTAATTCCGTGAAATGGCGGAAAACGTTCGTGTTGATGACCATGCCGGAAAAGCGTTCTGATTGGGGGCCCATGGCCGATACGAGAGTCGGATCCGAAGTGTGTGTGGTGCCTGTCCAGCCGATGCCCGTGTGATTGCCCGCGAATTGACCGAGCAGTCCTTCGGGCTTGGCAAGTTGATCGTTCCATTCGACTACTTCTTTGCTCGCGATGACTTCCAACAAGGCCGCATTTTGATTTTTGCGCAGCGAAAAGCCGAGACTCTCCTGAATCATTGCTGCGAGATCTTGTTTGGGGTTTTTCACCCAGCGGGCGAAGATGGACTCGTGAGATTCCTTCATCGTTGCAATGCGTTGGAAACATTCGGTGCTTCGTTTGTAGGACGCACCCATGCCGTTGAGCCCGGGATTGGAATTGCCGTGGTCGCTGGTGACGATCACTAACACGTCGGGATGCGATGCCGTCAAAGAGAGTACTTTGGCAAGTGCATCATCGAAAGCGAGTTGTTCGTGCAGCAGTGCTGCGATGTCGTTGAGGTGGGCGGCGTGGTCGATGCGCGCGCCTTCGATTTGGAGGAGGAATGGTTCTTTAGACTCAAGAAATCGCGAGACAGCGGCGGTCGCCATTTCTTCGATTGTGGGTACGGATTTTTGCAGAACGCTGCTGGCACGATGATCAATGGAGTAGGGAAGATGACTTTCCGTGAATGTGCCTAACAGTTTTTTCTCGCGCGAGCCGAGTAGAGCATCACGCGTGCGAACGACATCATATCCGCCTTTTTGGTACGTGGCGAATAGGTCATTTTTATCCAAGCGTTTTGCGGGATCAAAAAACACACTGCCGCCTCCGAGAATGACATCGACTCGATCAAGATATTGGGGAGCGATGGCATCTTCTTCGTTGCGATCTGTCACTGCGGCAGCGAAGCCAGCCGGTGTAGCGTGCGTGACAGTTGCCGTAGTGACGAGGCCTATGCGAACATTTTTTTTCTTAAGAATCGCAGCGATGGGAGTGATTGCTTTTCCCGAGGGGCTGTAGTTGATCATGCCATTGTTCACGCGCTGTCCTCCGCCCCAGGCGGATGAGGCAGCGGCGGAGTCGGTGACCATGGAGTTAGCGGAGGCCGTGTCCATCAGCCCGCGTGCGGACCGTGGGTCGTTGATCAGGTCCCACCAGCGAGTGCCGCGTTGACGAGTTTGCAGAGAAAATGCCTGTGCTAGTGTCAGAACACCGGGGCTCATGCCGTCCGATACCATAAAAATGATCCCGCGCACTTGAGTCACGGTAGCGGGCTGTGCCTCACTGTGAGTGGGAAAAAGCGAGGCCACACCACCCAGTGTAAGGGATTTCAGAAGTGAGCGCCGATCAACTGGTGGCGTAGGTTCCATGAGCGAATCCTAATGCGAGTTAGAACCGTTGCAAGAAAAAGACTTGGGGTCTGTGTAGCAAACTTGTCGCAAAATAGAATCAATCATCATTGTGTTTGCCTGCGTAGATGTTGGCGCAGTCGCGGTCCCAATGTCACACAGGCGACGAAAAGGCCCGCCGCCAGTCCCCACCACACGCCACGCGCTTCCATGTGCCAGTGCCAGCTCAGCAACATGGCAACCGGCAGCCCGATCACCCAGTAGGCGACGAAGCCCATCACTGCGGGGATGCGTGTGTCGTGAAGCCCGCGCAGCATCGATGAGGAAGCTACTTGCACGCTATCAAATAACTGAAATACACCCACGATGACGAGCAAGGAAACAGCAAGCGCTCTGACTTGCGAATCATTTGTGAATTGACCGGCCCAGTAACTGCCACCGAAGAAAAATGCCGCTGCGTTTAGCAAGCCGAAAGCTGTCGCAAGGACCCAGCCCGAATGCACCACGGCTCGCAATCGGTCGGTCTCCCCCGCACCAGCAACGGCACCCGTGCGAACCGTCAGCGCCATCGCCAACCCTAACGGAATCATGAATGCCGCTGAC
This sequence comes from Akkermansia muciniphila, assembly GCA_945890645.1. Taxonomy (GTDB): domain Bacteria; phylum Verrucomicrobiota; class Verrucomicrobiia; order Verrucomicrobiales; family Akkermansiaceae; genus UBA956. The sequence continues at coordinate 19,983 of CAMDCV010000012.1, read as the reverse complement.
GCACAAGTGATCGCGATCTGATGGGCCGCCATGGAAATTTCACCAAACCGTCCCATCATGAAACCGGCTGCAGAAAATGCGCCGACCTCACATAGCATCTGAAAACTTGCCGGTAATCCGATTTTCGCATGCGCTAGTATATCAGCTTTCAGCGGCTTGCGGAACCAGGTGAATGGCACCCAATCGCGGAGGCTGACATTTGTTTCCAGCCACACAAATAACGCGACGAAAATTAGCACTCGCGAGATCAGTGTCGCCCATGCCGCGCCATTCATCCCCATGGCGGGGCAGCCCCATTTGCCGTAAATCATGATCCAGTTCAGTAAAATATTGAGCAATACTCCGCCGAGAAAAATCCAGAACGGTGGCCATGGTCGATCAAGGGCATCGGCATGATTTTTCAACGCGATTGAAGCCAGCGCTGGCAATAGCGAAATCATCAGGATCGTAAAGTAGGTGCCAGAAATTTCCACCACGGCCGCTGGCTGTCCGAAACGATCGAGGAAAGGAAGCATCGCGAGGGCCAGCCCGATAAAAAGAACCGACACCGCCACGGAAATGTAAAGACCATTGCGACAACTACTACGTGCTGCCACGGGATCACCACCGCCACGAGCATGAGAGCTGTGCACGGAAATACTAGTCAGCAAACCGATGCTGAAAACAAACGGGAGAAAGAAAATCGAATTCACAAAGGTCAGCGTAGCTAACTCTGTGACGCCCAAATGCCCGACCATAAAAGTATCCGCGACCCCTAACAACATCTGGCTCAACTGCCCAATCATAAGCGGCAGCGCGAGGCGTAGGGTTTGTTTGGACTCTGAGACAAGTGACATGAGCGGGGGGGCGCAAGGTCATCGCCTTCGTGCAAAAAGTCAATAATTCTTGTCTTATTTTGCCTCACCTTCACGTCCCAATGTTTCGATTGCACCGCGTCTCGTCACCAACTATCATGCTGCTATGATTCCACTACTCAAAAACTGCGCCCTCGCTTGTTGCCTAGTGCTATCTTCCGCAAACGCTGAAGATTCTGGCTGGGTATCACTCTTCAATGGCAAAGACCTGCAAGGGTGGATACCGAAGATTCGGGGATTTCCAGCAGGCGAGAATGCGCTCAATACTTTCCGCGTGGAAGATGGCATCATCAAAGCTTCATACGCTGAGTATAAAACATTCGATATGCGATTCGGCCACCTCTACACAAACGTGCCGTATTCGCATTACATCTTCCGACTCGAGTATCGATTCGAAGGCAAAAAAATGGCCGACGCTCCAAGCTATGTGAATTTTAACAGCGGCATCATGGTGCATTCCCAATCTGCGGCGAGCATGCCTCTGGATCGCGGATTTCCCACCAGCCTTGAGTTTCAATTTCTCGCTGATGAAGGCAAGGGACCGCGTGCTACAGGAAATGCTTGCACCCCCGGAACGCACATCGAAATGGATGGTAAACTGGTCACTCAGCACATCATCGATTCAAGTGCGCCGACTTTCGCGCCTGAGACATGGGTGAAGATTGAAATTGAAGTACGGGGCCATGAGGAAATTATTCACCGCGTCAATGGCAAGGAAGTGCTGCGCTATCAACATCCTGTGCTCGATCCAGAATGTCGCATTGCTCCCGCCAAGGAAATGATCGCCGCAGGTGCCAACCTCAAACTTGGCGCCGGTCACATCGCCTTGCAGGCGGAAGGACACAATGTCTGGTTTCGCAATATTGAAATCAAACTGCTACCGACACCAGTTACACCCTGAGAATCCGCTCCACTCCGCTACCAGTGTGCGCAGATGAATTGTATTTCTGCGTTTTCAATGATGCCTTAGCGTGTCAGATTTGAGTTGAGTTTTTCCTTGTTGCGATTTGTGCAGGCGTTAGGTTCGGCGGCGACCAAGAACCGCCTATGAAGCAGGATCGACTGACACAATTAGCATGGCTGACTCTGATACTTTTGATGATCGCTTCATCGCTTTCGGTGTGGGTAGAGGTCGCACGAAATTGGCTACCGCCGGTGGATGGACCGTATCAAACGGCGAATGCTTGTCGCAGGATATTGGCAGGTCAGGTGCCGGGACGCGACTTTGTGGTCTTTCACGGTTTAGGACTGAACTGGTATCACGTTCCTTTTTATGCAATGTTAGGTGGTTCGATTCAGGGAACGGTGGCTGCGTATTTCACGGCAGGCGCTCTGGTGATTCCTATTCCTTTGATTTTTGCGGCTCGGCTCGGTGGATTTAGTTGGAGAGCATCGATGATTGTCGGTTTGCTGCTGATCAACGTGATGCTGGTAGTGCCGGGACCCAGTTACAATGCCGTGATGCCGGGGGGAAATATGCTCGGCACGAGGATCGCGCTTTCGCTCTTGCCAGTCATGGGGGCTCTCTTATTCATGCGTGCTAAGCGTCCTGTCTGGCAATCGACTGTTGCCGTAGGGACAGCGATCGGTGTGGCCATGTCGGTCAGTCAAGATCAGGGCATCTCGCTGCTGGCAGCATCCGCGATGGCGTTCTTTTTTTCCCAAGCGATTCGCAGTAATTGGAAAATTTCGTTGGCGGCTGGTGTGGGTGCCTTATTGACCTGTGCGAGTGTTTATCTGTTGCTGGTGACTGTGATGTCGGCTGGTGCTCCGCAGGAATACCTAGCATTTGCCTGGAAACGGATACCTGAAAATCAGTTTTGGTTGTTTGGAGCGTCTTCCGCTTTTTTTGGTACGTGGAAAGATTTGCTCCATAAAACCTATGTGATCGTTCCCACAGTGGTCACTGTGATGATGTGGTTCGGCGCACTCATTGTGCGTCGTATAGGCGGCGCAGATCGTGCTGGTCGAGGGATGGTTTTGCCATGGATGGCGTGGTATGCAATTGCTAGCCTCCACCCGCTTTTGGGGTATTTATCCGGTCACTATTTTGCTTCTGCCATGTATGCGGCGTTAGTGATTGTTGCGGTATCCATTCCCTCTTTTTGGCATGTGATTCAGGGGCGGATCGGCATTCGATTAACAGCCTTGATTCCCGCTGCAGGTGTGGCCATGGCTGCTCTCTTGTGTGGGTTAGAGTTTTCGAAGAACTCATTGCGCAAAGTATTAGGCAAGTCCTACCTGCCCATACCTTCTTTGTCTTATGTGAATGAATTTGATGCGATTGTCGCGCAAGAAGATCCTGAGGGTCGAGGTTTGACCGCCAGTCGACAAGCGGAGGTGGTGAAAAACATCGTTGGCCCAGAGGGCAAAGTGTGGTCGATTTTGGCAGGGCAAGAGCGGGAGGCTTTGGGTGTTTTGCCAAAGGGTAGGCATGACTACATTGTCTATGTTTTGGGCGATAAAGCTCGCCAGCAGTGGTTAGCCGATTTTGCGGAAGCTGATCCGGATTGGATTCTCACCACCCGCCAAAGTTCCGGGGGATTGGAACAATGGATGAACAAAATTTATTGGGAATGGTACAAGGTAGTGGCGATCCATTACGAACCTGTGATGGCACTCAATCAGGAATTGATTTGGCGCAAGCGGGAGGGCGAAAATCATGCGTGGCAGATCAAAGACGTGGCATCTCAATGGGCCGCGCAGGGTAACTTACATTCCATCACTTTCCAAGCGGACCAAGAAAGTGATCTTCCTCAATTGTATGAAGTCTCTTTTCGTTATCGACTCATCGCTGACCCCGTGCCAGTGGTATCGCGACGATTGTGTCGGGTGATGATTGACCGCGACACGCCCTACAACTGGAAAATGCAATCGTTGGAGGTAAAGCCGGGCGACGAGTGGCTCGAGGCCCTCGTTCCTGTGATCACTCGCTCAGGAGAAAATGTCGCGTTAACGGTTCACCCCATCAGTCCTGCTGGCGCGCCGAATTTAGAGATTCAAGAGGTAAAAGTAATCAAGATGACTGGCTGTTCGGCACTGACACCCGCAGTGCTGGAGAGTGACGCGACGGCAGCGGAGTTATACAAAGCTCAGAAAAGTCGCAAATAATCAATTCTCCTTTACCGCTGCGGGCGGCGGGGCTATCAATCGGGCGTCGTGCATTCTCTTCCTGTCGAACCTTCTCTAGAATCTTTTCTGTCCTTGGCGCAGTCGGGGAACGTGATTCCTGTCTACACGCAGTTGGCAGCGGATTTCGAAACTCCTCTGTCCGCCTATCTTAAAATCCGCGACGGCGCCCACGCCTTTTTGTTGGAAAGCGCTGAAAGCACGGAAAAAGGCGGACGTTGGTCGATCGTTGGCAGCAAACCGAAGTCCACGTATTCCGCTGTGGGAAAAACGCTGACGATTTGTCGCGATAGTAAGGTTGAAACCATCGAAGCGCCCGACGATGTGCTTGCCGAACTGGAGCGGCAGATGTCGTGCTACCGACCCGTCACACACGGAGCGGTGCCTCCGTTTTACGGCGGCATTCTCGGCTATTTGTCCTACGATGCAGTGCGACAGTTCGAGCCCAGCATCGGTGCGGCTCCGAACGATGACTTGCAGATCCCGGATGCGTTTTTCCTGTTGGCCGATACTTTGTTGGTCTTCGATCACCGCCTACGGCGTCTTTTGGTGATTGCGAATGCCTTCACGGATGAAGCGTCTTCGGCAGAGGAAGCCTACATTCAAGCACGCGGACGAGTAGCAGCGATGGTGGAAATTCTCAACCGTCCCTTGCACACACCGGCCTTGAATGGACTGACACCACCGCAGGGCGCGGTCGCAGTGAGCAATACCACGCAAGAGCAATTCGAGGAAAACGTGCGCAAGGGCAAGGAATACATCGCCGCCGGTGATGTGTTTCAATTCGTGCCGAGCCAGCGTTTCGAAACGCCCTTCACAGGTGCTGCCGTCGATCTCTACCGCGCGCTGCGCCACGTCAATCCATCACCGTATATGTTTTTGTTAGAGTTGGGCGACTTCGCACTCGTCGGCAGTTCGCCCGAAGTGCATGTGCGTTCGATTGGCGGACGCATCGACATCCGACCCATCGCTGGCACGCGTTGGAGGGGGAAAACGCCCGCTGAAGACGATGCTCTCGCTGCTGATCTGCTCAACGATCCCAAAGAACGCGCCGAGCATTTGATGCTGATCGACCTGGCGCGCAATGATGTGGGACGCATCGCCAAACATGGTTCGGTGAAATTCGATGACTTCATGATCATCGAGCGCTACTCTCATGTCATGCACATCGTCTCGAACGTCACGGGCACGCTCGATCCCTCGCACAGTGCCTATGATGTGTTGCGTGCGACATTTCCGGCGGGAACCGTCAGCGGTGCGCCGAAAATCCGCGCGATGCAAATCATCAACGAGCTGGAGCCGACCAAACGCTGCGCCTACGCCGGAGCGGTTGGTTATTTCGGTTTCGATGGCTCGCACGATTCCTGCATCACGCTGCGCACCTGCTTGGTGAAAAACGGCAAAGCTTACGTGCAAGCTGGTGCCGGTGTCGTTGCCGATTCTGATCCCACTTATGAATATCAGGAAACTTGCAACAAGGCGCAAGGTATGCTCAAAGCGATTGCGCTGGCTAACACCATTTCCAATCCCATCCCTAACGAAGCCTGATTGCCATGTTGCTGATTATCGATAACTACGACTCCTTCACCTACAATCTCGTGCAGTATTTCGGCGAGCTCGGTGCGGAAATGAAAATCATCCGCAACGATGCGATGGACCTCGCGCAAATCAAAGCCTTGAACCCATCGCGCATCTGCGTTTCTCCGGGACCTTGCACCCCGAATGAAGCAGGCGTTTCCTGTGCCGTGATTGAAGCCTTCGGTGCCACCACTCCCATCCTAGGCGTCTGTCTCGGCCATCAAAGCATCGGCCAAGTATACGGCGGCGATGTCGTCCGCGCTGATCGTCTCATGCACGGCAAAACCTCACCGATCCACCACAAAGGCACGAGCGTTTTTCATGGCTTGTCGAATCCTTTTGAAGCGACACGCTACCATTCCTTGATCGTCAAACGCGATACCTTACCCGATTGCCTCGACATCACCGCCTGGACCGAAGAAGGCGAAATCATGGGCCTGTGCCACAAAGAATACCCCGTCCACGGCGTCCAGTTCCACCCCGAGTCGATACTGACGCAGGAAGGGAAGCAATTGCTACAGAATTTCTTGGAGCTGTGACCGTGGCGGAGGCATCCTGCCTCCCGGCCTGCTTGATTGAATGATGGGCAAGGAGGCGAGACGCCTCCGCCACGAACAATTAGACCAATACCGCATTACAAGCAGTACGATGATTGTGCCTATGATCCGCAGTGAATAACAGGCACAATGCCCGCTAGCCTAAATGCAGTAACGCCTTCACTCCTATCCGACGACAATCGTCTGCGCACGATCTGGACCGACACCGACGAATGCTACCGGCGCATCGCAGAGTTCGGCGAAGCGGGTGAGGTAGGCTTTCGCGTTGGCGGGGAGTTCGTTGTAATCGCGGCAAGCGGTGGTGTCTTGCTGCCAGCCGGGGAGTTCTTCGTAAATCGGCACGGCGCGATCCCAGGCATCGCGATCAGCGGGCGGGAGATCGACGACTTTTCCATCGACATCGTAGGCGGTGCAAATTTTCAGCGTCTCATATTCGTCGAGGCCATCGAGATTGGTGATCGCCAGACCAGTGACGCCATTGATCATGCAGGCGAAACGAAGCAGCACGGTATCGAGCCATCCGCATCCACGCGGGCGTCCGGTGGTGGCGCCGAATTCACGACCGAGATCGTGCAGATACTGGGAGAGTCCCTCGTCGACGGTGGGGAAGGGGCCAGAACCGACGCGTGTAGTGTAGGCTTTGCAGACGCCAATCACGCGCTCGATGGAAGTAGGAGGAAGACCCGAACCAGTGCAGGAGCCACCGGCAGTGGTGTTCGATGAAGTGACAAACGGATAGGTGCCGAAATCCACATCGAGCAAACTGCCTTGGGCGCCTTCAAACAAAATCGTTTTTTCTTCTTTCCAGGCCTTGTGCAGCAAGGGAATGACGTTGGTGATGTGTGGTGCCAATCGTTCGAAAGCGGTGAGCACTTCGTCGGCCATTGCTTCGGCATCAAACTGCGGCAAGCCGAATTGAGCGAGAACTTGATTCGCATCGGCGACGCGGTGCTTCACTTGTTCGCGGAAGTACGTAGGACGTAGTAGATCAGCAGCACGGAAACCGCAGCGGTTGATTTTGTCGGCATAGGCCGGACCGATGCCGCGTTTGGTGGTGCCGATCTTGCGGTCACCGAGAGCCGCCTCGCGGGCGACGTCGAGTTCCTTGTGAAAAGGAAGCACGATGTGACAGCGATCAGAGATGAAGAATTTATCGGTCGTTACCTTCACTCCCTGGGCTTCGACTTTTTCGATTTCAGCGAGAAGACCGACGGGATCGAGAACCACGCCATTGCCGATGACGTTAAGTTTGCCATCCCACAAAATGCCCGATGGCAAGAGGTGGAGCACGTATTTTTTGCCATGAGCGATGACTGTGTGGCCGGCGTTGTTGCCGCCTTGCGAGCGCACGATCACATCCGCGTCTTCGGTGAGGTAATCGACAATTTTTCCTTTGCCTTCATCGCCCCACTGCAATCCAGTAATAATGGTGTTCATTAAATTTTTCTAACAATCAGATCGGGTTATTTTACAGAATCAATCATCGCCGCGAATTCTTGGAAGAAATACGAGGCATCGTTCGGACCGGGGGCTGCTTCGGGGTGGTATTGCACACTGAAGACCGGATGCTCCTTGTGGCGGATGCCCTCGACGGTATCGTCGTTGAGATTGATGTGCGTGACTTCCACATTTGACGGCAGCGAATCGGCATCAACCGCGAAGCCGTGGTTTTGTGAGGTGATCGAAATTCTGCCGCTGCGGAGATCTTTCACGGGTTGGTTGCCGCCGCGATGGCCGAACTTCAGTTTGAAGGTTTTTCCGCCAAAAGCGTGTCCGAGAATTTGGTTGCCGAGGCAGATGCCGAAGATCGGTTTTTTGCCGATGAGCTGGCGCATTTCTTCGTGGATGTAACCCAGTGCCGCCGGATCGCCGGGGCCGTTGGAGAGGAAAATGCCGTCGGGATTGCGCTTGAGCACATCTGCCGCGCTGGTGCGAGCGTTGAGCAGTTCGACCTCGAAACCAGCTTGGCGCAAGCGACGCAGGATGTTGTATTTGATACCGAAATCAAACGCGACGATGCGATGACGCACGGGGGCGAGTGGCAGGTAGTGGGTATCTTGACCCGAGCACACATTCGGAATTGTCCATTCGCGCGACTCCGCAGTCCACATGAAGGATTCTGGCGTGGATACTTCTTTGACGAAGTCACTGCCTTCCATCGGCTGGGATTGCTGCGCATGGGCGATGGCTTCCTCGCTTGTCATTTCCGTGGTGAGGCAGGAACGCATGGCACCGCGTGAGCGTAGGTGCTTGGTGAGCGAGCGGGTATCGATGTCTTCGATACCGAGCACACCGTGTTGATTGAAATAATCGGCCAGCGATAAAGTGGCACGCCAGTTCGAAGGTGCGGGGCAAAGCTGTCCGATGACAAAACCACGGACGTGTGGTGATGCCGATTCACCGTCGAGTTCGTTAATGCCATAGTTGCCGATTTCTGGATAGGTCATCGCCACAATTTGACCACGATAAGAAGGATCGGTGATGACTTCTTGATAGCCCGTCATCGAGGTGTTAAAACAAATCTCTCCGGTTGTCGTCCCAGTGGCACCAAAAGAAATTCCTTCGAAAGTGCGACCGTCTTCAAGTGCTAAAATGGCTCTCATGTGCGTGGCGCGAAAAACCTAGAGGTTCCATCACTGCGATGCAAGGGAAGAACGAAATTCATGGGTTTTTTCTCAGGGAACTCAATCAAAGCGCCCTACGGAAAGGCGTTCCAGCGCAAATCCCGTGGGGACATCGGTCAGCAAATCGGCGATGATTTTTCCGGTGATGGGAGCCAAGCTCAGTCCCATCATCGCGTGTCCGGTGGCGTTCAGAACGTTCTGATGACGCGGCGCGCGGCCGAGATAAGGCATGCCATCGGGAGAAACCGGGCGCAGGCCCGCCCACGGCGTGACATCGGCGAAGTCCTCTTCCGAAAAAGCGGGAAAATAAGGCTGCACCGCACGGACGATGCCCTTTACGCGTTGCGGATTGATGCGCAGCGAGAGGTCGCCTACCTCCATTGTGCCAGCAAAACGCAGCGTGCCATTCATGGGTGTGATCGCGACTTTTGCCTCGCTGAAAATCGAGCACAATTGCGGCAATTGTTTTGGCTGTTTCAGCGTAAGTGAGTAGCCCTTGCCCGCTTGCAATGGCAGTCGGATGCCGAGTTCGCGTAGGATTTCTGCCGACCATGAACCTCCCGCGATGAGCAATTGATCAACCGCATGGCGCGTGCCGTCACTGTGGATGGCAGTGACTTTTCCTTGCGCGTGTTCGATTTTTTCTAACGATTTGCCATAGCAGATTTCGCCGCCCGCCGCGCGCACTCGTTCGCGCATGATGGTGGAAAAGGTATTCGGATTGAGGTGGCAGTCATCGGGAAACCACACCGAACCGGCGACATTCATGGTGATCGACGGGTCCATTTTTGCGGTGGCGGCGGCATCGAGCACCTCGGCACGAGCGCCCAATTCATGGGCCATCGCAGCGACGGCGGACTCTTCGTCCAGCCCGTGTTGGGTTTTGCACAGCATCAGCAAGCCGCGTTGGTGGAAGTCGAATGAAGATTCGCGCGCTAACTCCGCAAACAGAGCGCGGCTTTGCAAATTCAAATCTAACAAAAGTTGCTTGCAGGCATCGACGTGGCGGGAATTGGCGTGGCGATAAAACAACCAACCCCAGCGCATGAGTGCGGGGCTGAGGCGAGGTTTTACATAAAAAGGACTTTGTGGATTGAACATCCAGCGCAAGCCTTTGGTGATCATGCCTGGTGCGGCGAGGGGGATGAAATGACTGGGCACCACCATGCCAGCGTTCCCCAGAGAGCAATTATCACCCTTTTCTGCATCGCGCTCCCATAGTGTCACTTGCATGCCCTGTTGCAGCGCATAATAGGCCGAACATAGACCAATGACACCGCCGCCGATGATGAAAACATGTCGAGTATCGCTCATACTATTTTGCGCGCGCAAAATGGCATTGTGTGCGTGAAATGACCAGTCATTAGCGACTCATTTTACGCAAATATGATTTTTGTACATCGGTTGAGAGCACCTTGCTCGCTTAGCGTTGAGGGATGGAGTAGTAAATTTGCTCCAATGCCATGACCGTGTAGGCGGTCGTTAGGACAGCGTTTGATTCCATCCATCGACCATTGTCATTCATCCATGAGCCATCTTCCCGCTGTTTGCTGAGCAGGCGCTCGCAGAGATCTTTGCGCCAATCGACCGTCTTGCCATTTTCAAGCGGAAGCTTGTCAATGCCCGACGCGGCCAATGCTTTGGACATCGTGGTGTAGTAGTAATACAGCCCTTGTGCGCCAACCCCAGGATTTTCCTCGAGAGTGTAATTTCTACCGAGCCACTCTTTCACCGCCACCACGCGTGGGTCATCGGCGGTAACTTGAGCGTAAATGAGCGAGAGCAAACCAGCATACGACATGGAGCCATACGAGCGAAGCGGCACGCGACCATCGGCATCGGGTTCAGCGGCGACTTTGGTTTCGTTCGGGCCATAGAAAAAGCCACCCTTGTCCTTTGGATCATCGGTAACGCGGCCACTTGTGTTGGTTTCTTTCAAATTTTGGCAACGGGAAAGGAAAGAAACTGCTGCGCCCCAATCAAGGTCGGGCTGCTCACCGTGCTTGCCATCCTCAATGACTTTTTTCGACAACGCCAAGGCCTCGATCGCAAGGTAGGTGTTCGACATATCGGAGCGGTCGTTTTTGGAGCCGTAGCCGATTCCACCATCGTTTTCGCCATCGACTTTGCCTTTTTCGCCCGTGTCCCATTGGTTGTTGATGAGGTGTTTGCGAGCGCGCACGATGGCGGCTTCGTAGGCTTCATCACCTGCGGAAACGAGTGCCGTAACGGAGGTTGCGGTGTTGTAAACGCTCAGGCCGCGATTGTAGATGCCGCCGTCTTCTTTTTGATTGGTCAGCAACCAAGTGAAACCCGTTTTGATATTGGCAGGGCGTTCTTTGCCCTGGAGATTCGGATCGCGCACGGCTGCGGTGAGGGCAAGTGCTGTGAAGGCAGGGATTTGTGGGTCATCCCAATGGCCTTCGGGTTTCTGCTGCTTGGCGAGCCAGGCATTGCCACGGGCGATGGCTTGTTTCATTTCCTCCTGTAGCGACACGTAGGGAGATACGTCCGCGAAGGCGATACCGGTGGTGGCGAGGAGACAAAGTACGGCTTTCATAGTAGAATAAGGTTGAATTACGGTTTGTGAGGTTGGATAAGAAAGTTTACGACGGTTCCCACAGGAGGAACACGCTTGGTGTGGGGTAGCCAAACATCGTCATTGAAATTATTTTGCCCGGCATAAAGCAAGAGTGAGCCACGGCTGACCATGATCGATGCGACATCACCCGTTTGCTCGGCGACGAAGGCTCCATCGTACATCATCGATCCCCCATAGACCCACGGGTCTTGACTCATGGCTTTCGTCGTTTCGGCATGCATGATCCAGTCGGCGAGTGGCACAGTCTGGGTTTTGCCGTCTTTTTCCCACTCGACTTTGAGATCGACGCGGGCGGCTTTGCGAATAGCTTCGGGAACTTCCGGGTATTTGTCGCTAGAGACGCCACGCTCTTTTTCAATGGCGTAGAGTTCCTCCGAGGAAACGTAGCGGAGTAATTTAAATGCGAGATTGATGTCGGTGGGTGAGCATTTGGTGACGAGCAAAGACTCGTGGATTTTGCCATTTTCATGGACCACGGCGAACTCAATTAAGCCTTCCGACATGTTGATGGTGCACGGCACGCGCACTTGTCGGGTTTTGGGGTCGAAGGTCACCTCGCCGATCTTCATGCGACCGTCTTCGAGACGAGTGATCGACGGTTTCGCATCTGCGGCAGGGGGGGCGGATGGGTCAGTTTTTTCTGGTGCCTGAGCAGCACTTGCCGCCGCGGAGGGATCCGCGTGCAAGGTGCAAGAAAGCAGGAGCATCAGAAAAACATGCTTCATGATAAGTATATAACGTCGCAGGAGGACGAAAAATTAGATATATTATGGGTTTTTGTGAGTAAATGTGCGGCTCCACAACGACCACGTGCGCCGAGTGATCGCATTTTGCAGCAAGGGAGAGGGGTCGCTGCCCGGTTGCCATTCTCCGAGTGGACGCAATTCGGGTTGGGTGTTGACGCCATCACGCACCAATTTATAGACATTTCCCATGAGTAATTTGGTTTGCTCGGGAGCACTTTCGGAAAGCACGGGAATGGTCATGGTTTTGGAGGATGGCGAGTCTGCGGAAGCTCCCTGAAACCATAATGCTACTGGCTGTCGTGGAGCGTTGGCACTGGGTTTCGCGCCGGCTTTTAATTCTAAGGAGCAATTGAGCATGCCAGAGCTGGCGGTATTCAGTTGGTGCACGATTTCTTGCAATAAAGGCTCAAGAGTTTTTGCGCGTTCGGCATCGCAAGTGGCGTGCAAAATCATGCTTTGCGCGGCAAGAGGATCTACATTCCAAACTGGCACTTGGGGGCGCAGTCGCTCGACTGCCTTACGGGCTATTTCTTGCTGTGCCTGGTCAGCGGTTGTGGCATCGAGTACGCGTTCCCAGGCGAGCAGAGCACGTTGCAGTTCACCGATGGTTTCCAAATGTGTCGCTAGATTGGTCATGGCTTCTGGACCTTTCGCGGCCGCGGGGAGATAACAGTCCAAACCCGGAGCAATCGTTACCTCTCCTACTTCGATGACCGGCAGGACCGGTTCTGTGGCTGGCTTCGACTCTTCGCCCGATGGCAACACTAACTTGGTGGGCTTGGTTTTGATGGCAGCGGAGGAATTTTCGCCAGCGATGGATTCCGTCGCTTTGAGTTCCTTTAAAGCGCTTTCCCGCACCGCGGCGAGACTTTGGGCATTCGGTGGAGTGACAAAATCCTTTTCTCGGACGCCCCACCACCAGATCAGTCCGATCGTGAGGATCGCCAAGGGCAGGACAAGTAAAATCGGAATGCGCACAGCGGCAGACTAGGCGCTGGAAATTTTTCCCGCAAGCACTATGGGCCATCGACCCAAAAAAAAGACACGGAATGAACCGTGTCTTTCGAGAGAGATGGTTGTGAAAAAATCACGCGTCCAAGGACTTCACCAAGGTCGCACGCTTACCAACGCGTGAGCGCAGGTAGTTCAGCTTGGCGCGACGCACTTTGCCACGGTTGGTGACTTCGATTTTCGCGATACGCGGTGTGTGAACGGGGAACACACGCTCGACACCTTCGCCGTAGGAAATTTTGCGCACGGTGAACGAGGAATTCACGCCGTGACCTTTGCGACCGATGACGATACCAGCGAAGATCTGGACACGCTCTTTGCCACCTTCTACAACGCGGCAATGTACTTTGACGGTGTCTCCTACGTTGAAGTCGGCGATGTCCGTTTTCAACTGCTCGTTTTCGATTTTTGCGATAAGGTTCATAAGGATAAGTAGGAGATGGTAGATGATCTGTGGTTAACCGATCGACTAGCGAGCGGTGTGAGGGGCGCGCAAGCTAGAGGTTTTTTTACGCGATGGCAACTGTGAATTTCACTTCGGACGATTTTTTTGAAAAATCAGTCATTTTCCTGCAAAAATCGTAGCGCTGCCGGGCTGCCTGGATGGATGCTGCGGTAAAAACAGGAGTTCCGCCCGGTGTGGCAAGCACCGCCTCCCGCTTGCTCGACGTAGAGAATCACCGCATCTTGATCGCAGTCGGTGCGCATTTCGATGACCTTTTGGATTTGGCCAGATGTGGCACCCTTATGCCAAATTTCCTGTCTTGAACGTGACCAATACACCGCTTCGCCTTTTTCGAGCGTGAGGCGCAGGGATTCACGATTCATCCACGCGAGCATCAAAGGTTCGCGCGTGTGAACATCGATCGCCACAGCGGCGAGCAGCCCGTGTTCATCAAACTTAGGGGCAAATTCGAGACCGTCTTCGATTTGTTTTTTGTCGAGGCGCGGGGCAAAGCAGGCGTGCGATTCGTCGTTCACGCGCGCAAGGTAAGGCATCAGAGAAAATTGGCAAGTGCAGACGGAGGGGTGCCATCGCTAAAACTCCTTGACCGTAGAAAGTCGATCATGCAAAGCTTTGTTCGTGAAAACACTCGCATTGATCCTGTTAGCCATCGTTTCATCACTTCTCACTTCCTGCCTCACACAGCGCACCGTTTCCGAAGGCGGAAGAACGGTCAAACAGCAATACGTGATCAAGCGTCCGATCTCGGATGCCATCAAAAATTCCCGTTGAGGCGCTGTTTGAAATTGGCGTTTGTGCATTGAGAAAATCTGTGCACAGTGGCGGCACGCATGAATGAAGCTCTTCCGTTAGCCAAAGGGATGTTTCGCAAGGACCTCGCGGTTCTTACGAAAGTCCGGCTGAATACCTTCGTTCTTGTCACGGCATTTTTCGGCTATTTCCTCGGTTCGCGTTCGCATGGATGGGATGGCGTGACTTTATTGCACATGCTGCTTGGCACCGCAGCGGCGGCTTTTGGATCGGCGGCGTTCAATCAATTGATGGAAATCGACCTCGATGCGCGAATGGCACGCACGGCCGATCGACCGCTGCCCGCGAAGCGCATGGATGTGCTGGTGGCTTTTGTCATCGGCGTGTTGTTGAGTGTGTTCGGGCTTGTGCATCTTTCGGTGATGGTGAACAAAATGTCGGCTGTGCTCGCATTGATCACGCTGGTGACTTACGTGTTTATTTATACCCCGATGAAACGAAAGCACTCGGTCAATACATTGATCGGTGCGATCCCGGGTGCCATTCCCCCCATGATTGGCTGGACCGCTGCCGGTGGCCGCTTGGATCAGTCGGCATGGTTTTTGTTTGCGTTATTGTTTCTGTGGCAGTTGCCGCATTTCATTGCCATCAATTGGATGTGTCGTGAGGAATATGAAAACGCCGGCTACAAGATGTGGTCGAATGGCGATGTCTCGGGTGCGAAGAGCTCACGCCTGTGCATGGCGTTTTCGCTGTGTCTCGCTCTGTTGCCATTGTGGCCTTATCTGAGTGGCACGGCTTCGTGGCCTTGGTTGGTGTGCGGAATATTGTTAGGTTTGCGGATGGTGATGTTGTCCCGTTCCTTCGGTCAACAAGGAGATCGCGCGAGTGCTCGCCGCTTATTCTTGTTCACACTGCTTTATTTGCCTGTCGCTCTGACTGTTCTGGCTGTGTGCTGGAAGGCTTAACGTTTTTCTAACGATTGATAGGCCTTGTTCTGAAAATCACTGAGCAGACTGTATTCCTTGTCACTGATCGGATAAGGCCCTGCCACTTCGATCGGCTTACTGACACGGCGCGTATCGTTGCGGAACGAATAAGCTTTACGCTCTTTGAGATAGTAGAGAATCATGTAGTGACGTTGCCCTTGCGTCGTCTCGGCAATGCAATCGGGTGTGCCGAGTTTTGCAATGAAATCGCGAAACTCCGGGTGCAGAGCCGAGTGATACTGAAGACGTTTCCAGCCAAGTGTGGCGGGGTTTTCTATGACCAGCATGATGCTGTCATTGGCTTCTTTTTCCGTCCAACCGGAACTCCATGCGGCGCGATAGGGCGCACAACTCATCAGGGTGCTGCTGAGTATCAGAAGGGTGGGTAATAAAAGGAGTCGCATGTTTGGGGCTATCTACGCCGGTCGTTGGCGATGATTTTCATCACCTTGGATACATTTGGTCGAACGCCGGAGGATTCGGTAAAAATGGGGGTCTCGAGAGGAATTAAAAATTCTACCGAGGAATTGATGCCAACGACTTGCGCGCGGGCATCGAGGATAGGCCCACCGCTGTCGCCGGGCTGCAAGGGGATATCAATGCGGAAACGCTGCGGGCCAGTGAATCCCGATTGCGGCGGGATGGTGGTGTTGAGCGCTCCGTATAATGGTTTCAGGCCCGTGGTGAGGCCGCCATGAAAGACCGTGGTGCCCTCGGCAATCGCGAGACCCGGGGGCGTGAAGTTGTAGAAGTTCGGCGTCTCAATCGGTGCGTGGATGATCGCCACGTCGTTGCGTGCATCGCGCCAAACGATACGAGCTCGGGCGAGTCTTAGACCACTACCTCGTCCATAAAGTAGATGTATCGTGTAATTCGATGGACTCTTGATCACGTGATCTGCCGTGAGAAAGTAGCCATCGGGACTGATCGGCGTAGCGGTGCCGCCATTGGTATCGGGTGGGGTTTGCGCTTTCGGAAAACCGCGACGCACCCAATCGCTGATGTCGGCCTGGCTGGTGACGATGATGCCACTAATGCGTTGATTGGCAAATCGAAGTGACTCAGGACTAGGGGGGCGTTGGTCTGCGCGCGGCGGCGGGGCGACAAAGCAACTCACGAGTGAGGAAAAGCTAACAAGTGTGAGCAGCAAGCGAGTCATGAGAGGAGGGCGGGGAGGGGAGTGGATTCGTGGATTTCATCGCCGGCCAGTTCGCGGGCGAGGCCGGTGACGGCGATGTCTTCCACGTTCGTCACGGATTCGACTTTGGCGAGAAGTTGGCGCAGTTCTTTGGCACCGGCAAAGCCTTTGCAGTAGGCAAGCAATCGACCCCGCATCGCCATCATCGCATGGCGTTCGTTGCCGTAGCGGCGGCTTAGCACCGCAAGTCGGCAATGGCGCACGATTAAAGCCCAGCGCTCTTCGGGGCTCACGGTGGGAGCGTTTTCATCACCTGCAAGACGGGCTTTGGTTTCGCGAAAAATCCACGGGTGTTGCATCGCCGCTCGACCGATCATGACGCCGGAGATCGCCGTTTGTTGGCGACGGGCGATGACGTCATCGGCCGTGTGAATGTCGCCATTGCCGATGACGGGGACACTCACCGCGCGGGCGCAGGCATCGATGATTTCCCAATTGGCGAGTCCTGAGTATCCTTGCGCGCGAGTGCGACCATGCACGGCGATGGCTTGGATGCCGCAGTCTTCGAGGATATGACAAACTTCGACCGCATTGATGGTTTGTTGATCCCAGCCGACGCGGATTTTTGCCGTGACGGGCACACCAGTTCCGGCGAGAGCGTTCACCACACCCGATGCCACTGAGGCTAGTATGGGGCAATCTTTCAGCAGCGAAGAGCCGCCATTTTTCGAAACGACTTTGTTCACGGGACAACCGAAATTGATATCGATGAAGTCCGGTTGTTTCCAGTCGATGATTTTTTTCGCCGCTTCCCCCATTCGATCGCCATCGGCTCCGAACAACTGAATGCCGACAGGGCGTTGTTCATCGGTGAACTCGGTGTACTTGCGCGTGTAGTCATCGCGCTGCATGATGCCCTCGGCGGAAACGAACTCCGTTACCATCACATCGGCACCGAGTTCTTTGCAGAGTTGGCGAAACACCACATCCGTCACTCCCGCCATCGGCGCAAGATATAAAGGAAATTGAGTGTTGGAAAACCACGGCAGCACGCGCGCAGTCTAGCACGACATATCCTGCTGGCAAGGACAGCTTGGCACTTGACACACAGCGGCTCGCATCCATACTTCTCAACGACAGGGGCGTCTGGCGATCGACAGACCGAGACATTTTCACGCGGGAAATGAACCCTCAGAACCTGATGCGGATCGTGCCGCCGGAGGAAGTCGAATTTTTTCTGCTCTCTGCCGCGCTGCGATCTTCGTCAATGCGGTATTTTTTTATCCATTACCATCATGATTGCACCCGAAGAAACCACTGGCGCCAGCGCCCACGATGCCTCACGCGAAGCCCTTCCCGCCTCCACCCGCGTCTATGTGAACGGCGAAATCCACCCACAAATCCGCGTGCCGATGCGGGAAATTGCCCTCTCTGACACGAAATCGTTCAACGGTCGCATTGAGCAAAACGCCCCCGTGCGGGTCTATGATTGCTCCGGTCCCTGGGGCGATGAAAATTTCACCGGCACCTCCGAAGAAGGTCTGCCCGCCCTGCGTCGCGATTGGATTCTGCAACGCGGCGACGTGGAAGAATACGATGGCCGCGCCGTGCAGCCTCAGGACAATGGTTACCTCACCGAGAAACACGTCGAGTATGCGTCGAAGTCCGAACGCGCGAATCGTTTTGTGGAATTTCCTGGCCTTACCGCCGAGCGTCGCAAACCCCTCCGTGCCAGCAAGGGGCATCCGGTGACGCAGCTCTGGTATGCACAGCAAGGCATCATCACGCCGGAAATGGAATTCATCGCCATCCGCGAAAACATGCGTCGCGCGCAGATCGCCGACCATCGCGAAGACATCGTCCGCAATCATCTCGACAAACAACACTCCGGTTCCACGCAGTTGCCGGACAGCCCGTACACGCCCTCGATCTTCAGCCGTTTCCCGCAGCGCATCCCGAATGAAATCACTGCCGAGTTCGTGCGTTCGGAAGTCGCCGCCGGTCGTGCGATCATCCCTCTTAACATCAATCACCCCGAGTGCGAGCCGATGATCATTGGCCGCAATTTCCTCGTCAAAATCAATGCGAACATCGGCAACAGCGCGGTGGCATCGAGCATCGAAGAAGAAGTCGAAAAAATGCGCTGGGCCACCAAATGGGGCGCCGATACCGTCATGGACCTCTCCACCGGCAAGAACATCCACGCCACGCGCGAATGGATTTTACGCAATAGCCCCGTGCCCATCGGCACCGTGCCGATTTATCAAGCGCTCGAAAAAGTCAACGGCAAGGCCGAGGACCTCACTTGGGAACTCTACCGCGACACACTCATCGAACAAGCCGAGCAAGGCGTCGATTATTTCACCATCCACGCTGGCGTGTTGCTGCGCTTCGTGCCGATGACTGCCTCGCGCATGACTGGCATCGTCAGTCGTGGTGGATCCATCATGGCGAAATGGTGCCTCGCCCATCACAAGGAAAACTTCCTCTACACCCATTGGGATGAAATTTGCGACATCATGGCCGCCTACGATGTCAGCTTCTCGATCGGCGACGGTCTGCGCCCCGGCTCCATTGCCGATGCGAATGACAAAGCCCAATTCGGCGAACTCGAAGTGCAAGGCGATCTCACCAAACGCGCTTGGGCCAAAGGCGTGCAGGTCATGAACGAAGGCCCCGGCCACGTGCCGATGCACATGATCGAGGAAAACATGGCCAAGCAACTCGAGTGGTGCCACGAGGCGCCGTTTTACACACTCGGACCTCTCACCACCGACATCGCACCCGGCTACGACCACATCACCAGCGGCATCGGTGCCGCGATGATTGGTTGGTATGGTTGCGCGATGCTGTGCTACGTCACACCGAAAGAGCACCTCGGCTTGCCCAACAAAGACGACGTGAAAGTCGGCGTCATCACTTACAAACTCGCCGCCCACGCCGCCGACCTCGCCAAAGGCCACCCCGGAGCGCAGTACCGCGACAACGCCCTCAGCAAAGCCCGCTTCGAGTTCCGTTGGGAAGACCAGTTCAATCTTTCGTTAGACCCGATTACGGCGCGTAGTTTCCACGACGAAACTCTCCCGCAAGACGGAGCCAAAACCGCCCATTTCTGCTCTATGTGCGGCCCTCACTTTTGCTCGATGAAAATCAGCGAAGACGTTCGCCAATACGCCGCGGAACAAGCGATCTCGGAGGAAGAGGCCATCCAGAGAGGTATGGATGAAAAGAGCAAAGAGTTCGTAAAACAAGGTGCGGAGGTTTATACGCCAGCCTGAGGCTGTGAAACAATTGAGATGGGAACAGGTAAAATATCATCCTAGGGATGAAGACAGGATGGGGTGGGCCGATGGCCCTTGAATTTCTTATCGGTTCGTTTCCTAGGCCTGCGGCCCATAAGCGCTAACTTGTTTCTTGACATTCGACGCGTTACGGCTATCTTCCTAGTGCATGAACAATAGCAATCATGGGTTCGAAGAAGACTGGGTCATTTTGAAGTCGTTTTTTCCCAACAACTGGGAAGCTTTAGCTCAAGAGAC
>CAMDCV010000011.1 GCA_945890645.1 Akkermansia muciniphila | reverse complement strand
GGGGACTTCACTCGATGATCTGACTCAGAGCACTTGCACGAAAATCGCAAAGAATCTCAATGATCGGCCTCGAAAACGCTTGGGATTCAAAACACCTAGCGAGATATATTATGGCCTACCGGTTGTCGCACTTCAAACTTGAAACTATTTTTCTGGTTTATGTTGGTGTCCAAGTAAACGAGTCTGCGAGAGTCTCTAAGTAGCGCGCCTCTCCGGAATCTAGATATGCTGGGCCGATCTCCTGCATCACCGTCTCGATGGAAGAATCGAGAAGTCTCTCCAAGGCATCAACAATGGCATGAAGCCAAGGTGCGAATTCAGGATGCAAGAATTCATTCTTGGCGACATTCCAGCTGTAATCCGATACGGTAGAGCCTGTTCCAGGGTCAGTAGCATTGGGGGCGAGCACAACTACTCGGGTTCCCTCAAGGCTGCTGTGACTCAGGAACTTGTTCCTCAGATCCATCATCCTCTGATGGCGGACGGCTGAATCACTGAGGCTGAACTGTGGGTAGTCAGGAAACTCACAAAGGAGACTCCCGATTCCGTTGTTTGATGTGAACGGCCGTCCGTAAGACACAACCATTGTCAGGAATGCACAGTAGCGAATATCGGGATCCGACGAGGCCTCGAACATACGATAGGCGGTCTGAGAATATCGCACATCGGCCCGCGCGCTAATTAGTCGCAGGAGTCGCTTCTGAGAGGATCGTGGAATATCTTTGGCCATATTGTTTTCTACCGAACGTAAAGCACATCCACCGCTAGGAGCGAGGGCGGAAGTGTATCACGGGGTTAAGGTTGTAATTACAGGAAAGCATGTCAACAGAACGGCTCCTAGCGGTTGGATGGTGCGGCTTGTTGGGCTTCTGATTATTTTGTTTTGGAGGCAGCGCTATTCGTCTCAAAAAACTTCCAAAATTGGTTGGCTAGCTCGGCTGCATCTGCAAGTTCTTTGGTGTTCGTCTTGGATCTAAAGTGCTTGAACACGGTCACACCATTAGACCATCTCGCGGCGACGACCTGAGATCCATCGTCACCAGCGCCTCCAGCATCATGGCGGTTCTCCTTCCAAAGCCCGGGTGCGGCGACACTATCCAGCAGCTTTGTCGCGATATCGCTGTTGAAACGACTCTTGAAAAGCGGAAGGTTTGAAAAGTCAGTATCAACATTATTACGAATGCCGCTCCTCCAATAGATATTCCATTGGTCACCCTTCTTGAGGTAAATCACGTCCTGAAACGAAAATCCGGACTTAATATAAATTCTGTAGGCCTCCGATACAGGAGTTCCGTCGCTTCCAATGTTATTGACGAATTGGTCGAGAGTGAAGACACATCCGCTGAGCTTGAGTGATAAGGATGGACTCAGTTCGTCGGCTGAGCAGATGGATGAAATGCTCAGTGCGGTCGCTATTAACGCGCTACCGATGGATACTGTGATTCTATTGTTCATATTTTTTGGCCCAACAGTGTTTATTCGTAGGCACTTGCCGTGTTATATCAGGTAATGTCTACACATGCGAATAAACCTCTTAAAACAACTAATATCAAGGATTTTTTTGTGACGAGTGTGTATATCAGCGGGTTATCAGTGGCGGCTTTCGAGGGGTAGTTCCTTTTCTGATATCACTGCGAATGGAGCGTAAATATGTCGAGACTCATGAATCAAATTAATGGGAAGATGCGTTTTTCCGAAGGCGAAGGGGCCGATAGTCGATCTTAGGTTTTTGAGATTTGATTTGCTTGCAGAACTAACCGAAAACGCTTTTATTTGTCCATCCATCCCATGATGAAAACTTCATTTCTCTACTTCGTCACCCTCATGACTTTCGCAATCGCACCACTTGCGGCCGTGGAACCGACAGACCGAACCGTCGCTGAACATGCGGGCAAGCTTGACCAGTGGTTCACCGTGGAGGAAGCCGCGAAAATCGCCGGAAAGCCGATAGATGCCGCCCAAGTGCAGTATCAAAAAATCGAAAAGACACCTTACACCGAGGTGGTCGATTACAGTTGGAAAGGAGAGCGGAAGCGCATGACGACTGGTGCTCTGAAAATGGAAATTCCCGTACCTGATTCCATCAAAGTCGGCTGGTTGCGCAAAGATACCTTGGATCAGCTCAAAGCGCTGCGCGAAATGACTGAGGCGGAAGACCTCGCCGGTGTGGGCGAATACGCCTTTATCGTAAAAAGCGACCAGCAATACATCATTTACAAAAACGGGGTCCGCTTTTCCATCTGGATCAACATTTCCAACGATCCGAAAGTGAACCACGCCAAGGCCTTGGAAATCGCGAATCTATTGCTGAAAAAAATTTGAGACACGTTGAGACGGCTGTCAGCAGGAATCAATGCGCGTGGTTTTTGAGTCGGGGTGGTGAAAAAACCGCCTTTGTATTTATCCTCATGATTTACGTGTCATGAACGCCAAGAAAAGGACTTGCGTAGTTGTTTAGGAATGCTTAATCATTTCCCCGATGACTACCGATGATGACCTCCCAACTTCCTTGGGAGCGATGTATTCCGATTACTTTCTCGATTACGCCAGTTACGTGATTTTGGAGCGTGCGGTGCCGCATTTGAACGATGGTCTCAAACCGGTGCAGCGTCGCATCATGCACTCGACTAAAGAGCTCGATGATGGCCGCTACAACAAGGTTGCCAATATCGTCGGCAATACGATGAAATACCACCCGCACGGCGATGCATCGATCGGCGATGCGATGGTGCAACTCGGGCAAAAGGACCTACTCATCGATACCCAAGGCAACTGGGGCAACATTCTCACGGGCGATAGCGCCGCGGCCTCGCGCTACATCGAGGCGCGTTTGACGAAGTTCGCGCTGGAAGTTGTCTTTAATCCCAAAACCACCGACTGGACGCCCAGCTACGATGGTCGCAACAAGGAGCCGGTTACGTTGCCGGTGAAATTCCCGCTCTTGCTGGCTCAGGGCGTCGAGGGCATCGCGGTCGGTCTGGCGTGCAAAGTGTTGCCGCACAATTTCCTTGAGCTGATCGATGCCAGCATTGCGATCCTGCGCAATGAACCATTTACCATCGTGCCGGATTTTCCGACTTCGGGCATCATGGATGCGAGTGAATATCGCGATGGTCTGCGCGGCGGTCGGATCCGCGTCCGCGCGCGCATTTCCACCGAGAAAAAAGGGCTTTTGCGCATTACCGAAATTCCCTTCGGCACGACAACTGGCAACGTGATGGAAAGCATCGTTACGGCAGCTGATAAAGGGAAAATCAAGATCCAGAAAATCGAGGACAACACCGCTGAGCATGTTGATATCCTCGTCCATCTCCCTGCCGGAGCCGATGCCGAAACCACGCGCGATGCGCTCTATGCCTTCACCGATTGCGAGTTATCGATTTCGCCGAACTCGTGTGTGATCGCTGATGGCAAGCCGCAGTTTCTGGGCGTCTCAGAAATTCTCCGTCGCAATACCCAGCAGACCAAAGATTTGCTCGGCTTGGAATTGCAGATCAAACTCGGTGAGCTCGCGGAGAAATGGCATTTCAGTTCATTGGAGAAAATTTTTATCGAGAACCGCATCTACCGCGACATCGAGGAATGCGAAACCTGGGAAGCGGTGATCAAGGCGATTGACGATGGTCTCACGCCGTTCAAGAAATTGCTCAAGCGCGAAGTGACAGAGGACGACATCGTTCGCCTCACCGAAATCAAAATCAAACGCATTTCCAAGTTCGACTCCTTCAAAGCCGATGAAGAAATCCGCGGACTGGAAAAGGAAATCGACCTCACCGAAAAGAGCCTCAAGCAGCTCAATAAATACACCATCAAGTGGTACGAGGATCTCAAGAAAAAATACGGCACTGGCCGTGAGCGTCGCACGGAAATTTCGACCTTTGATCGGGTGGATCGGATCCAAGTTGTTGCCGCCACCGAGACCTTGTTCGTCGATTGGAAAAACGGCTTTGCAGGCTATGGATTGAAAAAAGACGAAGCGGTGGAAAAATGCTCCACTATTGATGACATCATCGCGTTCACACAAGATGGCAAGATGAAGGTGATGAAAATCGCCGAAAAAGGATTCATCGGGCACAAACCGATTCACGTCACCGTGTTCCGCAAAGATGACCCGTTGTTTTTCTCGATCATCTATCGCGATGGCAAAGATGGTGCAGTTTACGCGAAGCGTTTCCAAGTCGGTGGAGTCACGCGCGATAAAGAATACGATCTCACGAAAGGAAAAGCTGGAACACGGATTTTATATTTCGCCGTGCACAAGACCGAGGCCGATAGCGCCGCGCAAATGCTCATCGTGCATCTGAAACCGCAACTGCGCCTGCGCAATGTCAGTCGTCCGTTCCACTTCGCCGAGGTGGCTGTAAAAGGTCGCTCCAGCGGTGGCAACATGATCACCAAACACGCGGTGGAAAAAATCATCCGCGCGCCAAAAGATTTCGATCCCGAAGTGGGTGCATGACCTTACTCCGGCGCGTCGGTCGGGCGACTCGGTGGCGCGTAGAGTGGGGCGGGGAGGGGACCGGTGCCAGCATCGCCGACGGCGGCTTGCGTGCGGATTGCAGAGGCAATCGCGGCGGCCATTTTTTGGCGATAGGCGGAGGATTGCGCCAGTTGTGCTTCCGCAGGGTGGCTGAGGTATCCGCACTCTAACAAGAGGCAGGGGATTTCCGGGTTGCGGGTGAGGCGGAGGCGGCGTCGCACCATACCACGATTCGATTGTTCCGCAGGACTGACCTGTGCCATCGCCTGCTGGCAGCGCACGGCGAGTCCGTGGCTGTCCACGCGCCAATAATAAGTTTCCGGCCCGCGGATGCCTGAAGCGCTGCTGTTAAAATGCACGCTCACGAGGATGGCATCGTTGTAGCGGTTGGCGCGGGCAACGCGGTCATCGAGGTCGATGAATTCATCGTGATTGCGCATGAGCACGGTTTTGAAAGAGGAGCCGAGTTCCCCTTTGATGCGACGAACCATATCGAGGGTAAGATCTTTTTCCTTTTGGCCCGTTGTCCGACTCACGGCGCCGCTGTCATGGCCGCCGTGTCCAGCATCGAGAATCACCGTGGTGAATCCCTTCGGACCAGGGCGATGGCCCCACGGATCGCGACCATAAGAACCGCCGGAGGGCGAAGGACCTGATCCGCCGCAAGAGGCGAGAACAACACAGGTAGCGAGAGTGAGGAACTGATAGATTTGCATAGGCGAGGGAGTGATCAAATTATTTGCTGAGAAAATAGCCACGCTGTTTTTCCGAGATCGGTAGGGAGAGTTTCTCCATGGCGGCGAGCATGTCTTCCCAAAATTTGCGCTTTTTAGTGTTAGCCGCGGTGAGCAAGAACGATGGTGCATCGCTGGTGCGAAGATCGATGCCATTCCACGAATGCCACTGTCCGCGAAGAGAATCGAGCGACTGAACGGTCGGACACAGAGTCAGGGAAGGAACGGAACCAAGTATGATGATGGCTTGCGGCGCAATGATTGTCATTTCGTGGGCAAGCGCTGGCAAAAACGCTGCGATTTCTGCTGGTGTAGGGGCGCGGTTATTGGTGGTTTGGTTTTTGGTAGCAGGGCGAAATTTTACGAGGTGCGTGAGATACACTTCGGCACGGCTGAGATTCATCGCTTTGAGGATGAGGTCGAATTTTTCACCCACAGCACCAGCGAAAGGATGGCCTGCTTGTTCATCGTGATGCGAGGGACTTTCGCCGATGAATACCAACTTCGCATCCGGGTTGCCTTGAGAAAATACTAATGTCTCACGCAATTGTGTTAGACCATGCGTGGCAGGAAATGTGAGCATCTGGCGACGCAAATCGGCGAGTCGTTCTGCTTTGCTGTTGCCCTGTGTTTGCAGAGGGGCGACTGCGATGGTTGGCGCGGCAGCAGCAGGAAGAGTTGCGATAGTGGGGCTGATGCTTCGTGTGGCGGGAGAAGCGCTTGGCTCGGCTTTGCGTTTCGATAGAAAATTCAAGAACGTTCGGGCCGGTTCATCGAGATCGACGTGAGTAATGCCGCGCGATTCTTGTTCGCGCAAAAAATCTATGACGATGTCAACGGGGCGTGGCACTCCGTGATGATAAGCATTCGGCGAAATTGTCCAATCACCAAATCAATGAATTGCGGGAATCCATCAGTGACTCATTCATCAAGGATCATGTGCTCAAGGCCGAGGCGTTTGGCACGCTCGGCGGCTTCGGCGGCCCGGGGAGAGGGGAAAGTAGCGAGTTTTTTCGAGAGAGCGATGGCGGGTTCCCAGCGGCGGTTTTTTTCTAGGAGGGCGATGGCATTAAAGCCACACCGTTCAAGATAATCCCAGTTGGAGGGTGCTTGTTTGGCCGCGGATTCCAAGACTTGGTAATAGACATCCAGCGCTTGATTGGGTTTGTTCAGTTGCTCAAGGGTAAGACCGCGATAATAACTGACGCGGTGCTTGTCTTCGATCGCAAGCAGTTCATTTGCTAACAATTTTTTCTGCAACTCGAGTCCTTGGTCGTATTGAGTGGCATCCGAACCGCCCAGAGCGTAGAGTGCTTCCATCAAAAGCAAACCGGTGGTGTTATGCAATGATGCGTCTATGGGCAGGGTGCTCAGCAATTGGGTGAGTTCCGTAACCGCTTGCTTCAGTGCCGCAGGAGATTTGTTATCGATCAGACTACGAGATTTTTCCAAAGTGGCGAAGGATGCGAGGGGAGACTTTGATTGAATGATCTTATCGAACAACTCAATGGCCTCGGTGAGTGATTGGGGCGTGCCGGTGCGTGCGGCTGCGCGGGCGGCGATGAGCAAAGCGGGCGCGGCTTTTTCAGGATGGCTTTTTTCGAGCTTTTGCAGAGTCTGACGCGCATCGCTGAGATCTCCATTTTGATAAAGCGCAGTGCCCAGTGCTAATGTCACATCGGCGGTATGCAGGGAGTCGGGAAATTTCTGCAAAAAGTCACGACAATATTCGATGCTTTGCACGGCCTCATTTCCCGCTGCGGCGAGTTGGATTTTGGCTAGTAAAACATTCTCTGCATAGTCCGAATCATCATCGATCGATTCGAGCAAAGCGCGCGCCTGTGACAATGCGGGTGGCACTTGCCGCAACGCGCAAAATGCCATCGAGAGGCGCGCTTCGTTGATCCGGTAGTGAGTAGGATTTTCCACAATGAAATTTTCCAGCATCGGCAGTGCGACAACAGGCTGTTGCGCAGCGGCGTAGAGTGCTTGTTCGAGTTGTAAGCTCGCCTGTACTTTGGGAGTGGCTTCCATTTTCAGACGTTGCAGTTGCTCTTGACTGCCAGCGAGCAACCAAGAAATACCTGCATTGAACATCGCGTTACTACGAGCGGTCGATTTGAGTAAAGTGGCTGCTTTTTCAAATGCGGTCGCCGCGGCAACAAATTCTTGTTTCTGATGCAATTCGTTGGCGAGAAGCAAGTGAGCTTGAATTTCTGTGCCGCCTGTCACTGCGCAATCGATTAAATTCTCTAACAGATACCGCGCTTTCTCAAACTGTTTGTTGCGAAACAATGTGCGCGCTAGTTCGATGGTGGCTGTCTGTGCCAGCGGGTTTTCCGGGTGCTCCATGCGCAACTGTGTGACCAGTCGGCGCTGGTTTTCCAAAGGCTCCGCTTCTGTGGCGTTGGCTAGTGCGGCAATGCGCAACCACAGCGATTGGGCATGCAGTTCTGGGTGGTCGAAATTACTAAGTGTTGGCAGTTGATCGGCGGCGCCCGAGGAAGCATCAGGAAAAATGGAAGGGTGTTGAACTGGCGGGCTCGCCGACCATTCCGTTAGGCGCTCGTTGATGAGATTGGTCACTGGATCATCGGCGGAAGTTGGTTCAAGAAGGAGCGGACGAAGTAACTCGAATGCCTCATCAAGAACCGGTGAATCGGGTTGGTTCTGGATGAAGGTCAACAGGGCATCGGTTGCCTCGGCCCGTTGCTTCAGTGAAGCCAGCGCACGGGCCACTCCAACGGCAGCTGGGTGAATCAGATCCGGCAATCGCTCGCCTTCTTTTTGATAACGGGAAAGAATGGCTGAGTATGCAGCGGCGGCTTTGGTGAACTGCGCTTCTTGTTGCAAGAGTGCCGCGTCAAGCAACTGAGCTTCGAGCAACTCGTTTCCTTTCAGTTCTTTGAGCGACGGTAGTGCTTTTCTCGCATCTTCGCTTTTTCCGGTATGCAAGAGCAAGCGCGTTTGATCGAGTTTCGCGCGGGTGGCAAGTGTTGACTTCGTCGTCGTGACCAAATTGAGGCCTGCGATGGCGGCACGCGCATTGCCTTGCGCAGAAAGCAGACGCGAGCGTGTCAGCACAGCTTCCGCATAATAGGGGAAATCTTTTGTGTCGATCACTTGATCAAAGAGAACGATGGCTTGTTGCAATTCACCCATCGAGCGATGACTCTGCGCTTTCCAGAACAGCGCAATCGGGGAATCGGCGAGCGTGGGGTGGGCGAGCACTTCGAATGCTTTATCCGCTTGATCCGCACGCACCCATGATTCCGCGAGTAGCAAACGCAAGCGCTTGGCTTCGTCGACATCTGTGGGATTGGTGTCGAGTTGTGCAGAAAATCGGGTGGCTGCCACATCAGGGAGTTGCGCGGCAAGCGCCTCAAGCCCTTGTTGTTCTAGTTCGGATTTTTTGGTAGCAGCCGTGAGTGCTCCTGTAAGCGCGAGACACAACAAAAGATGCCTTGCGGACATGGGGAGAAATGATTTGCTTGCATACCAAAGCACAGACAAATGATAAAGCGGATGCGTGGGAGGTAGCAAGGCATTTCGCCGCCGTAGAAGTTGGTCTTTAGCTGCGAAAAGCATGGTAATTTGATTCACTGAGCCGCCTGATTCGCTTCGATTTTTTTCAGCTGTGCATTGAGATAATCGGCACATGGTGTATCTGCGCCCTTCATTCGGATCAAGTAAGGTTTTCCTGTGGTGGAGGATTGAGTCGCAGCTTTTTCAATAAAGTCTCTGGCGGTGGCGATTTCATTTTTATGGGAATCCCATTTGCCCCGTAGAAATTTCGCCGCATTTTTCGCATTATAGTCACTGCCATTGCGATTAAAAGTAGCCTCATTGAGACCTTCGAGATGGGTAATCAATGACTCGATTTTGGCTTTTTCAGTCATCGCTTCTTGGGCATGAAGCGCTGGAGAAAATGCCAAGAGCATACAAGAGAAAAGCGATGCAAAAAAGAGAGGGAATGCGTTCATGAGGAAATTGTTATGTTTTACTTCAATAACTTAACCCTACCGTGGCGATTGGCAAGGTCAAAGCGTCTTCCTCACTCCCGAAATCAAGGCTTGCCAGTGGTGGTAGATGTGGCGCAGGTTCTGTGCCGCTTATTGTCATGTCTGCCACCGATTCCACCACGCAAATTCTTGAAACGTCGCGCCGACGGACTTTTGCCATCATTTCCCACCCGGATGCAGGAAAGACGACTCTGACGGAAAAGCTGCTGCTCTACGGTGGTGCTCTGCAATTGGCAGGGAGCGTTACCGCGCGGGCGTCGCAACGCAGCACTACCAGCGACTGGATGGAACTGGAAAAACAGCGTGGCATCTCTGTTTCCTCCACGGTTCTGCAATTTGAATACGGCGGTTGCTGCGTGAATTTGCTCGATACTCCCGGACACAAAGATTTCTCTGAGGACACGTATCGCGTTCTCACTGCGGTGGATTCGGCGGTGATGGTGGTGGATGCGGCGAAAGGCATCGAAGCACAGACGCTCAAGCTCTTCGAAGTTTGCCGCAAACGTGGTGTGCCGATTTTCGTTTTCATCAACAAGCTCGACCGACCTTCTCGTCCGCCGTTGGAGTTGATTGATGAATTGGAAAAAGTGTTAGGTTTAGCACCCGCCCCGATCAATTGGCCGCTTGGCGATGGTCCGCGCTTCCGTGGAATTTACGATCGGGAAAAACGTGAAGTGCATTTGTTTGAACGCACCGCGCATGGTGCCTTCCGCGCGCCCGTGAAAACGGGTGGCATCGATGATGCTTCACTAACGGGCACCATCGATGAAGAAGTGCTAGCACAAGCGCGGGCTGATATTGAATTACTCGATGTGGTCACTGAGCCACTTGACATGGAGCAAGTGCTTGAGGGGAAACAGATGCCAATCTTTTTTGGATCGGCGATGAACAACTTCGGGGTGCAGTTTATGCTGGATGCTTTCCTTAAGCTCGCACCACCGCCGTCGCCACGTCAGGCGCAGGAGCGCTGCGTGCAACCCGAGGAAACAACTTTTTCGGGCTTCGTCTTTAAGATTCAAGCGAACATGAATCCGAAGCACCGCGACCGCGCGGCCTACATCCGCATCGTCTCGGGTGCCTTTGAACGCGACATGAACGTCACCCACACGCGCACGGGAAAAAAAATCCGGCTATCGAACAGTCAGCGTCTTTTTGCGCAAGACCGTGAGACCGTGGACACGGCTTATCCGGGTGATGTCGTGGCACTGGTGGGCAACTACGATTTCCACATCGGTGATACATTGGCGATGGAGCCGAAGTTGCACTTTGATGAAATTCCGCGATTCGCGCCGGAGTGCTTTAGTTATGTGCAATGCATCGGCACCGAAAAATTCAAACGCTTTCGCGAAGGTCTGGATCAGTTGTTGAAAGAAGGTCTGGCGCAACCATTTGAAATTCCCAGTAGCTCACAACGCGTGCCTTTGTTAGGCGCGGTAGGTCCTTTGCAGTTTGAGGTGTTGCAGTATCGCTTGGAAAGCGAGTATGGAGCGCCGTGTCGGGTTGAGTCATCGCCGTGGAATTGCATTCGCTGGATCCGCGCAAAAGATGGTTCTCCCATCAAGGAAGAACCGAAACTTCAAGTGCCATCCGGTGGAGTCATCGCTCGCGATGCCTTAGGTCACTGGGTCGTCTTTTTATCAGACGCGTGGCTGATGAAATTGTTAGAAACGCGGAATGAAGACTACGAATTCCTCGCGCAGCCGCTGTGACGTAGGGGTGGCGTCTCGCCTCCCTAATCGCAATGGTGACTATCGTATCACGCATCGCTAACCATGCGGCTGGTGCTAGAAAAAACTATGTCTGCACTGCCTGACGCTTCGGAGAAACGTCACTGCCTCCGTGTTTGGCAGGGAGCCACGGTCAGACTTCAAACAGCGAGGTCACCGACTGACCACCGTTGATGCGACGAATGGCTTCCGCTAGTAGCGGTGCTATTTGAACGGCGTGGACTTTTTCTCCTGTCGCCATAGGAACAGAGTCAGTGGTGATGACTTTTTCAATCGCGGAGGCGGCAATACGATCGCGACCCATATCGGTGAGAACGGCGTGCGAGACACCAGCGTAGATGCGGCGTGCACCGAAACGTTGGAGAATTTCTGCGGCTGCGAAGAGCGTGCCGGCGGTCTCGGTCATATCATCGACGAGCAATACATCACGTCCTTCGACTTCACCAATAACGTTCATGGCTTCTACCTTGGTCGCGCTGACGCGGTGTTTCGCCACGATTGCGAGGTCGGCTCCGAGTGCATCGGCATAGGCGCGGGCCATTTTGACACCGCCGACGTCAGGGGATACCACCGTGAGGTTGCCATCGGCACCGGTACCTTGTTCGCGCAGGTAGCCAATGAGTGCGGGTTTCGCGTAGAGGTGATCGACAGGGATATCAAAAAACCCTTGGATTTGCGGGGCATGCAGGTCCATCGTGATGATGCGATCCACACCTGCTTCAGTCAGCATGTTGGCGACGAGCTTGGCTGTAATGGGGACTCGTGGCTGGTCTTTACGGTCCTGACGTGCGTATCCAAAAAATGGCATCACGGCATTGATCCGACCGGCGCTCGCGCGTCGTGCAGCATCCACCATGATCAGCAATTCCATGATGTTATGATTCGTCGGCGGGCACGAGGGCTGAATGATGTAAACATCATCACCGCGAATGTTTTCGTTGATTTTCACGAATGTTTCGCCATCGGGAAAGGCTGTGACATGGACGTCAGCGAGCGTGGATCCGATATTCTCGGCAATTCTTTCGGCCAGGCCCCGGTGTGCTGTTCCGCTGATGAGTTTCATGCGCGCGCTCACCATGCACAAGCCACCACCGATGTGCAATCATTCGTCGCGATTCTAGCCAATTTTTTTGACAAGACTTGGATTACAGCTCCTTTAGTCGCCCTTGACTCCATTGCAGAAGCTCTTGGTACTCCTCGTTCTGCGGCTGAAGCTTGAGCAATTCCTTCCATATGGAGATGCTGGCTGCGAAGCTGCGTTTCGCTTGGTCTATATTTTTGTCCAGTTGTGCGGCGTGTCCCATATCGCTGTGCAAATAACCGAGATGTCGCATAATGTGCTCGGCCCGCAAGACTCCATGATCTTTTTTGCACATCGGCTCTAGTAGCAATAATGCTTGTTGGTATAAGGCGAAAGCCGGTTTGCGTTGATTGCCGGCACTGAGGATGCGACCTTTTTCCCACAACAAACGACCGTAGTGGAAAGTTGCAAGAGGATCAGGTTTTTCTGCGGCGATGATATTCTCTAACAATTTAATGCCTTTATCGACAGCTTCGCGGGCTTTGACAGTCTCACCACGGTCTTCGAGTAAACTGGCAACGATAATGCGCTGCGACGCCAGACGAATGGTAGCTTGGATATTTTCTGGTTGTTCTCGCAGTAGTTGTTCCAGGAACTTGATGGAATTCTGGCTCAGCTGATCAGCGGATGTGACGTCACCCGCGAGCATGGATGTTTCCGCCATCGCGCCGTAGGTGCTGGCGAGCGAGAGACGAATGGCGAAGTCCTTGGGCTTGGCTTTGAGTTGAGCAAGAAGTTCGTTGACGGCAAGAACGCGTGTTTCACGGGCATCACCCATTTGCCCCATGCCTTCGAGAATGGTGGCGGAGTTTAAATAACAATCGGCCAACTCTGAGCGCAGGACGGTGACTTCAGGGCGTACATCGGCGATTTCATTAAGTAGCGTGGTGGCACGCATGAGTTGCTCGAGCGCTTTTTCCGCTTCGCCTTTTTTGGCGATATTGGCGGCTTCGTGATATTCGAGAATCGCAGTGAGTTGTTTGATACGATCAAGGTCCACTCCCGATTTCGGCAATGCTGCGATTGCGGTACGGGCATCTTTAAATGCGGCATCACTGCGCTCGTCGCCACTGCTTTGCCAGAGGAGTGCGAGCAATAATTTTCCTGTAGCGATGCGCACGCTCCATGAGGCATCGTGATCGTATTTTTGGATGTCTGGCAGAGATAGTTCCAATTGTTTTGCAGCGAGATCCGCCTGTCCTTTGGCGAGGGAGATTTCTGCAAGTTGCCATTTTGCCCGGGCCTTTTCCTCTGATAACTCGGGAAGAAGTGATGCTTCATGAATAAATTGCTGATAATACGCTTCTAGCGACTGCAAGCGCGTTTCCCGTCCATCGAGCGGTGGCAAGTTACGATGCTCTTTCGACAGGGCCCAGGTGAAAAGATTGTCGCCGATTTGCCGAGAAGCGCGTAGTTTTTCGATCCAATGCGCACGATCGTTGATTAGGGCTTGCTCAACTTTTTGTTTTTCTGCTTGCGCTAAGGCGACTTCTTTTTTGAGTTGTTCTTCAACGATTTTCTTTTGATCGAGTGCTTCTTGTGTGGTCTTGCTAAGTCCATCGAGTTCTTCTTGCGTTGTCTTACTGAGCCCGTCGAGCTCGTCTTTTTTCAACTTACTGAGTAAGTCCCGTTCTGCCAAACTTTGGGATTTTTCCGTATCGAGAAGATCCTTCGTCCGCATCCAGTTTACGGTGGCAATCACAACACCAGCCAGCAAAACGACGCATATGAATGTGAGAAGCGTGATGACCCTTCTGCTGCGTCGGCTATGGTTGAGTAGTTTGTCGCTTTGTTGCTCGGCATCATAGCGAAAATCAATTTCATCAAAGGCACGAGACACTTCGATCATCGAAGAAGGACGTTCATTCGGAGCAAGGTGCAGACACTGTAAGATTAAGTCGCGGTATTGTTGCTCGCGATTGTCCACATCCGACTCAGGCCACCGAATCAACTCCTCGGTCATGAGACTGCGGGCCATTTTATGAGTATCTGCAACAATGCTCTCGCGTTTGGTAGTGCCGAAGGGAGTTGCGACTTTGGAAAACGTTTCATCGCAGCGTGGGAATTTTCCGGTGAGCAAGCGGAAGCTCAGTGTAGCGAAAGCAAAAACATCCCAGCGATATCCCGCTTCCTCGAGGTAGCCCTCTGGATGGAGCAATTGTTCCGGCGATTGGTAAAGAAATGCATCCGTGAAATCAAGTTGGCTGATGCCAGGCATTTGCCCCAATGCCCAATCACTGAGCAAAAGTTCACCGGATTCCGCGAAGAAAATGTTCCCCGGTTTCAGATTGCCGTGAGCGACTTGCCGACCGTGCATTGAAGCCAGCGCCAGAGCGAGTTCGCGGATCAAATCCCACGGCACAATGCTAGGATCGCTATTCCAACGATGTTGCAAGCTGCTTGGTTGCCCGTTGTCATCCCTGTAGTCCAGAGTCACACGCCGAGCGGGTTGAGCGTCGTAATCCGCAGACAAAACCGGCATTACTCCCCGTGGCCAACTGTCTTTATCCAGTCGTTTCGTCATTTTCTGCAAAAGGCCACGCTGAATGGATCGATCCTTAAATACCTTTACAGCGACTTTTTGTCCGCGCTCATCTTCGGCTGCATACAAAATACCAGAGACACCAGAGCCAATAGTCTGAGTCACCTTTAGGCCGTTAATGCGGGGGGCTTCCATTCACCACACCGATAGCCTCAGAGGGCGGAATTCGCAATCAATTATTTTGCTGCTTATTGCTTTAGGGGGGATATTTTTTCCAATAATACCCCCCAATCATCCCTGTCTCACTATTCACTCTCGCGGGGTTTGTGAATCGTGCGATCAATCACGACTTTAATCGACGCCTCCGCTTCCTCAATCGAAAGACGTTTGGCTGAAATAAAATGTGTGCCTCCAGTGACAATGTAATTCATCTGATTGGTGTCGTTATTAGCGATGATTGCGTATTGCGGCGCGTAATAGGAATCATGCAAAAGACTTTGAAATCCCACACGCTCTTTGGATAGAGTTACCCAATTTCCCCATATTTCTCTGTGGCGAAAATCGAAACCATGAAACGTTCCGTCCGCTCTAAATAAGAAGACGGTGCCATCACTAGCAAGCCATCCACCTTCAAGAATGTGGCTCGAAACAGCTGTGGTTTGATGCTTCTGGCTTTGATCGCAGGAACAAAACAAGGTAATGATCAGCCCAACAAAAATTAGTAAGTGATATCGCATAAGAAATTATTGCTTCATTATAGTAGAGGTGCCGCAACTCTGAAACAAGTACTGATTGGTTCTGTGGCGATTTTGTCTCTTTAACTTTACTTACCAAACGAAAACCAAGATTTCTTCTTTTTCTGCACAGTGCTGGGACGAGATGGGTTGAGGACTTCGGTGATCCGGTTTTTTTCAAAACCGTCGAACAGAGCTTCTGCGCCCTCCTTTAGCTTCAAATCCATCTCGTCGGAATGAAGGGGAATCACTGCATGGAAATGTATTGTTTTGTTCTCGTCGATGACAAGTTCATGGAATTCTTCGGCGATGGTGACGGGTGGCAATAGGATCACGCCGCTCATAGAAGTATTCTGGGCAAATGGCTCGGGCGGATCGCCATTTGGGATCGTGTGCATGGCCCAGAGCCACGTTTGATACTCGTGAGGAAACCGTGAGAGAAATTTCAGCATGCGTATGGGCCAATAGTTCTCTTCTGCTTTCCATGATTCCTGATTTATGTTCCAGGTTGGTGGCAAACAGATGAGCAATTCTGAATACTTGAGATCAGGATATTCATCAGGACAGCCCATGGCAATGTCGCTCATACCCGATGTTACCAATGTGTAGCAGGGACGATCGTCCGTAGGCTTCACAATATGCACGTCGATGTGGACCAGATCGGAAATGAGTTCATGAAAGACAGTCGCAATCGGGCCCACGTAGCGCTCAATGTGTTCACTGATTTTTTCGATGTTCTCCGAGTCGCCAAGCGCGAATTCAAATTCACGATCGCGCTTCTCATGGCGGTAGATGGGTGATCCCGATTCAGATAGTTCCATGGGTGGTATTGGCTAACAATTCATCAATTACATGATAGAAATATCCACTGCGCGAATAATGGCAAGTTCATTTTCCACTGCATATAAGAAGTGGTAAAGTGAAATACTCGATGTTCTTTTGTCGCTTACGTTACTGGCTTATGGGGCTGATTTCCCTAGGGATTCCACCCTGGACTTGCTCCGAATCAATCCCTTGCTGTCAAAGGTGATTCGATACTCAGTGAATGCTTCTGCAAACTCTGGGATGTGAGGATGGATTCCGATGGTGAGCGAGTAGGTGATAGTTGCTTTGGAGTCGTAGTGAATTATCCCGAGTGCAATCAATCCAGGATAATCAAAAAGCGACTTGCCCATCTCAATGCGCTCAAACATGGCAGTATGTTCATTTTGAAGCTTTTGCGCACGTGCAATGACTTGCTTTTCAATTTCCGTGTATTTCGGTAAACCAACCTTGTGGAATTCCCCCACAATATCAGTAGCCTTCGGATCAAGAGCTCGTGCCTCTCGCAACAGGGGAATTTCCTCAGAGAATGCGAGGGCCCCGCAGGTGAGGAGAAAGGCTGTTATTAGTTTCCCTTGCGAGGTCATGATAACAATCAGTTTGTCGGGCGACTGGTGCCGCGTATGCGGATGTTGCGGAAGCGGCCTTCATCGTCGAAGGAGCCTAAGGCGATTTTCCCCCATTCAAAGGTTTTGTCTTGGGCGGTGAGGATGGGTTGTGGAGCATCATCAAACCAGACAGCGATATCCCCCGTGCTGTGATTGCGGATGACTTTTACCTTGTGCCAAGTATCCTTTTTCCATGGCGTTCCTGCATTGCGATAAGTAGTGATCGGTTTGCGGTCCGCCTGCTGGACGATGTGAATTTGATGATGAGCTTGGTCGGCTTTTTCGCCGAGGTGGGCATAGTAAAATTGGCTAGTGCTTACGCCACCCAAGGCGACGCAGAGGTCGTTATTCCCCTCAGTGAAGCTGCCCAATTGGCACTCGAAGGTGAGGGAAAAACTGCTCCATTCGCGATCCTCAAACCAAGCGAGATTGACGGGGCTGCGGAAGGGGGGCTTGTAGTCGTTTTGTTTGAGCAAGATTAACTCTTTACCGTTCTCCGCTTCTTTCCACTGCCACGCGGAAGCATCCGCGAAACGCCAGGAACTCGGTTTAGCAAAGGGGTCGAAAGAGAGCGACGCCGCGCGACTGGAACCGGCGCAGCAAGATGGCTCTGCAATGACGGGGGGCGTGGTGGCATCCTGCGCCAGCACGGCCAGCGTCAGGAAGAATGTCACGCCAGCCCTTCCGATACGCAAACGATTAAAACTCATCAGGTTGTTCTTGCGTCACAGGTGCTTTGATATCGCTATCGTTTGGCAGGATAACGGTGAGCAAGCGTTCGACGCCTTCTTTGGCGAGCAGGCTTTGTGGGTAGATTTTTTGGGCTTTGAGATACCACGCCATGGCCGAGCCAGTTTGCTTGTCCATGCGTTTTTCAAAGGTGCGGGCGCGGTCGAGAGCCTTGGTGAAGTCTGCCACTTTTGGCGCGAGCAATTCCAATTCGCGGCCGAGTTTCGGATCGTCAGGGAATTTTTCGCGCACGAGCGCGAGTTGCTCCCATGCGGCGTAGTCTTGGCCCATTTTGGAGAACTCGTTGGCTTTGCCAATCGATGCCTCGATGCTGGTGAGGTTGCCAATGATTTGCTTGAATGCTTCCAAGCGTTGCGGATCGGTCTGGATGGCAGGGGCGATGCGGTATTGATCGGCGAAAATCTGACGGTAGTTGTTTTCCGAAAGCAAGCGATCGAAGTCATTTTTCGCAGTGACCAGAGTGCTGCCAGCTTCGATGAGTTGATCGAATTCTGCGAGCTTGGGATTTTGTGGCCAGACTTCCATGGCCTTTTTGATTTCCTCGCGAGCTTTATCGATTTCGTTCGTCGCCGCATGGGTCTTGGCGGTCATGATGTGCATGTTCGAGACCCGCGTGTAGGTAGCGATGGCGGCATCGGCTTTGTTACCGTTGTAGTCGCTGGCCATCGTTTTCATGTTAGCGGAAATTTTTTCCGCTTGGGCGTAATCTTTCACATCGATTGCAGCGAGAAGTTTGTAAGATTCGCGGACGAACTCTAACACTTTGCGCTTGCGCTCGCGGGGGAGCGTACGGACGCCAGGCATGAACTCGCCGACTGCATAAGCCTCGGATAGACGCTTTGCGGCTGACTCTAGCTCACCTTTATCGGCAAGGAAATTGAAGGCTTCCACGCCCTTGTCACAGTCGCGAATGAACTCCGACGAAAAGCTATCGAGGCTGGCAACGGTGGGGCTGAAGCCGACCGATTCATTGAACAGCTTCGAGGTGTCCGAGTTCTTATCGATGTGCAACTTGCTGTCGCCATCGGTCCAGATTTGGTTGTAGAAACGCGAAGCCATCAGTACGTGTTGGAAGCGACGTTGCATGAAAAATTGCATCATCAGTGCTTGGTATTGGATCTTGGCCTGAACGATCTGCACTTCGCCCTTGAGTTCATTTTTCACCTTTAGGGCCTCGATTTCAAGGATGCGACGTTGCATATCGGCATAGCGAAGTGATTGCGTGCCACGTCCGGGATCAGTGGCAGGGCCGGAGCGTTGACCAGGACCGCCATTGGCGCGTTGTCCTCCGCCGTTGTTGCCGCCACCGCCGCTTGTGTTGCCACCGTTCGCGTTGTTATTGCCACCACCACCGCCGCTTGTAGTGGAACCGGTTTGGTTGAGGGTCATATCACGTTCCGTAGCTGCTTTCCAGTCTGCTTCGCGAATGACGCGTTGTTTCTCTTCTTCAAGTGCTTGCATCAGCTTTTTAGAGCCTTCAACGTTCTTACGGGAAACCATGGCGACATAGACTGCCTGAGAAAGTGAGTCGCAAAGCTTGGCATCGCCGGGATAGTTGGAAGCTTTTGGCAGCAATTTGAATGCCGCGTAGAGGTTCGGTCCGGCAGGATTATGCGGAGAGACGAGCGCGAGAATTTCATCGATGGTTTTGCGGTATTCCACAGCTTCATCGGAATTGTCTTCTGGTTCGTTGAGGTAACGTTCGAATCGCGCTGCGAAAAGTCGGTTATCGGCAATGGCGAAATTTCTGCCATTGAAAGACACCGTCTCTGCTGAAGGGTCGATGAAAGGGACTTCATTGCCCACCAAAGGTGCGGAATTCTGCTGTTGAGGGCGATTGATGGTGGTATCGCCACCGCCTTGCGAGCTTTGATTCGCGGGAGCGGGCGTGTTTCCGCCAGGGGGCGGGGTGTAAACTTGCGCCAAGCTGGGCAGGCACAGGAGACAGAACAAAATCGATGGTTTCATATGCGGACTGGGATATAGGTTTATTGACGTTCGATTTGAGTGGCCACTGGTACGCCGCCTTCACGGAAGCGAACCTTGATTGCCAGTTTTTGTTGTCGTTCGATATTCAGGTGATTGAAAGAAGAGGGTACCTCGATGCCGATCATTTCCTCGCTGTCGTTGATCTGCAATGACACAAGTTGGCCGCTATCACGTGGGAACCGCTGATCGACGATGCCTTCGACAAGGTATTCATTGCCGCGCAGCGAGTTGCCATTTTCAAGAAATTCCGTCACCGAGAGCGGGGTTGTGCCTTTGATTTTTTGCGAGGTGCCTTTCATCAAAAATCGCGCGCCGATGAATGCGACGATGACAAAGGCTGCAATGCCGATGATTACAGAAAGGTTGGGTCCAGTGCTAGCACGTCTTGCCATATGGTTTACTATACGAAATAGAGTCGGGGTTGTGGAGCAAAAAGAATAAAATTATTCCCACTGGTGACGTTTTGCGCCCATCCAAGCTACAAGTAATCCTACTGCAATGTGCAGTCCCAGCAAGTAAAAACAGAAGTCCTGCGGGGTGATGGAGGTGGAAATCACCGATTTAACCGCCGCATTGCGCGAAATCGACAGTGCCTCCACTGATCCTGACCAGGCCCAGTAGGCCGAAATGAAGGGTCGTGTGAAGGTTTCGATTGTTTCCGGAAGAGCCAATACTGCACCCGAAAGTGGGAGTTGGAAGCCGACAAGATAGATCGACAGTAGCGATGCCTGCTCAGCCGTTTTCATCATGGCGGAAATCCCGAGACAGACCGCGGTCATCGCTGCATTGCAGAGTAATAGAAACACCGCATGCTGGGCAAAGGTGCCATCGAATGGTGAGAATATGTTGACAAACACAGCCATCCACAGCGACTGCGCGATGACGAGGCAAGAGAGGAAAGCGATTTTGCTGGCGATATAAGCGGCAGGTCGTAATCCACCGAATTTTTCCTTCTCATAAATGGAGCGCTCGCCCGCTATTTCCCGTGCGGAGTTGTTAGAGCCCATCAACCCAAGCAACACGACTTGGAACATGATAATGCCCGAGAGAGCCGAACCAGCTTTCATGTTGTCTTGTCGCACATTTTGTTGTTCCTCCAACTCCAACATCACATCGGTCTGGCGCATGTCGGAAAGCGTTCGCATCTGGACGTTGGCTTTGTCGCTGAATAACGATACGAGAATGGGAAAGCAAATCATGATGGCGAGTTGCAAAAACACCTGTCCCCGGTCGCGGAAAAAAATGCGCCAGCGCCGGGATAGCAGCGTGATGAACTGGCTGATGATACCAGGAGTGAAGATGGCATCTTCTTCTACTTCTTCGCCCTCTTTGCTAGATTTCAAAGGCGGTACATGCAGTTCACCTTCTTGCATGTTTTTCTCGCGACGCTTTTCGATTTTTTCGTAATAAGCCTCACGATGTTTCATCCACGATGACTGCCATCGCGTGGACGGTTGTTTCGCCAAACGGGGATAAATTTCCTCCGTGTCCTTGACTGAAAAATAATGAGCCAGCATGTCAGGTGGCCCGTGGAAGGCCACGCGGCCCTCATGCAGCACGAGGATGGAATCGTAAAGTTCCAGATGCGCGAGTGAGTGCGTGACCGAGAGAACAATGCGACCTTCCTTGCGAGAAAGCTCATGCAGAAGTGTAACGATCTCCCGCTCGGAGCGCGGGTCAAGACCAGAAGTAACCTCATCGCAAAGCAGAATTTTCGGTGCGGAAACAAGCTCCATCGCAAGACCGAGGCGACGCTTTTGTCCCCCCGAAAGAACTTTGACGGGGCGATCGGCAATCGCCGTGAGGCCAGTTTCTTCTAGGGCGCGATCAATGCGGGCATCAAGCTCGGCATTGTCTTGAGTCTTGATTCGCAGTCGCGTAGCGGCCTCAACTGATTCATCGACCGTGAGTGGATCATAAGCGATCGAGAACTGAGGCACGTAGCCAATCTCCGCAGGCGAGAAATCGTGACCATCGGAGAGGCTGAGACCGTTCCAAAGGAGCGTGCCATCACTTTCTGCATTCAGGCCGGCGATGGTTTTGAGTAGGGTCGTTTTCCCGCAACCAGAGGGGCCGACAATGGCCATGAAATGCCCGCGCGGCACCTTGATCGAGACATGGTCGACGAGGTTCACTTCCTCGCCGTCTTTGTTGATGGAAAAACAAACTTCCTGTAGTTCTAGCATAATGGATGAAACGCAATGAAACAGAGAACTCTTTCGTTGGCGAGAGGGATTTTCGGTTGTTTTTCGGCAAGACCGAACTTACCGCTGCGGAGGATATTTCTGCAGCTTGCGTTGCAGCGAGCGACGGTGGAGGCCGAGCACGCGTGCGGCTTCACTGATGTTGCCGTGGCAATCGGCGATGACACGATGGATGTGCTCCCATTCCACGCGTTCCAAGCTGGGGGTGGGGAGTTCAATTTCTGGCGCAGGGGATGTGGTTTTTGTCGCGAGTGAGTCTAACAATTTTTCGATATCGGTGGGTTTGATGCAATAATCGCAGGCACCGAGTCGCACTGCCTCCATCGCGGATGCGATGCTGCCATAGCCTGTGTGAATGAGCACGCGTAAGCCGGGACGGAAGATGAGGATGGAGCGGAGTACTTCGAGACCGTTTTGCTGGGGCATCTTCAGATCGAGAATAGCGGCCTCTATTTCATGATCACCCAGCATTTCTAGGGCTTCTGCACCATCTACCGCTTGTGTCACACAATGACCGCGGGCAGTGAGTGCCCGCGCCAATCGCTGGCGGTATGCGGAATCGTCATCGGCTAACAAAATATTCATGAGTGGTGATGGGGAGAGAAAATTTCCAACCGAGCGTGCGTGCGGTTGTTTTCTGATCGCACAAGTGTGAAGCTGCCACGGAGGCGTAAGGCCAAGCACTTGACGAGAAATAGACCGAGTCCCATGCCGGAGCCAGGTGCCTTAGTGGTGAAAAATGGATCACTGGCGCGAGCGAGCGCATCAGGCGCAGGGGCGGGGCCTTGATCGATGACTTCAATCAGGCAGGAAGCGGCATCGCAACGCAAGTGAAGTTCGAT
Organism: Akkermansia muciniphila; assembly: GCA_945890645.1. Taxonomy (GTDB): domain Bacteria; phylum Verrucomicrobiota; class Verrucomicrobiia; order Verrucomicrobiales; family Akkermansiaceae; genus UBA956. Next base: position 75,357 of record CAMDCV010000011.1, on the reverse strand, counting down.
GGGGGCATCACTTGGGTCTGCTTGATGTGCGTTGTTGAGGAGTATGGCAATCGATTGCACGACCGACTCCAAGGGTAACTCGCATGTTTGGTCGTGCAAGCTAGTAATGAAACGCACGCGATCTAACAGAAGAGAGGGCAAGTGTGATTGAACAGAGTTCCACAGCTGTGCGGCGGAGATGGGAGTGCAAGGGTCGCCGATGCCGAGTGTGTTGCGTTCGTTGAGTTGGTCGAGTATGCTGCGACAGCGTTGGGCTTGCTCGTGGATCAATTGCGCATCTTCGTAGGCATCGGGGGCTGCGCTGCGCAGGAGTTCCGAGCTTGCGAGTGAGATCGTCGCCAGAGGTGATCCCAATTCATGCGCGACCCCCGCTGACAGAGTGGCGAGAGCGGCGAAGTGAGCATTTTTTTCCGCCTGAATTCGTGCGCTTTCGAGGGCGGCATCCTGTTCTAACAAAATTCGATGCATGCGCGAGACAAAGGCGGCAATGAATGCGGCCGTGACAATGAAAGCGATGAGCATGCCCTGCAAGTGCCACGAATAGCTCGCACAGCCGCTTTCGATCTCCATGCCATCAAGGATGACAGGCTGATGATGAAAAAAGAGCAACACATAGGCGCTGATGCAAGCAATCACAAGACACCAGAGATTGCGGGCGCTGAGGGTCATCGCGGCAAGAGCGATGTGAAGCAAATAAAAAGAGGTGAACGGATTGTGAGGACCGCCCGTGTGATAAATTAAAATGGTGAGAAGGATGACATCCAACCATAAACTAGAGCCACGCAACACAGCCCGAGGATAACGGGGGAAAATGAAATTCGATATGATCGTTGTGCCAATCACAAGTGAGACCGGCAGCCAGGGCATCGAAACTTCATAATACCACCATGCAATCAGAGCCGCGAGCAGCTGACCCAATACTGCGAGCCATCGCATGCGCAAAATCCATCGCACGCTGACAGAGAGCCGATGGGGTAGGGACGGGTGATTCACTTGGGTTTGATAGAGGAATCGTGTTCTGCGTGCAAGCCAAAGCCCTGATACTGACTGCGGCAATTTGCCACATTGTCGGAAGCGTCAAATGGAATACAATGCGCGCAGTTTCCCTACTAAAGAATGTCTCACTTTTCGAAAGCACGCGCTACTGCTTCAGGTTTTACTCTCGCCGAAATATTGGTGGTAATCGCGATTATTGTCTCACTCGTCGCTCTGGTGATTCCATTGAACCGCAAACTGCGGGATAGAAGCTACGAAGTCAAATGCTCAAACAATCTGCGCAACATTGGTGTGGCGTCTATGCTCTTTGGTACGGATAACAATAACAAAATTCCTTCCACCACGCATCAACGTCGGCTTGGCGGGAAATCGTGGTCGGTGACGTTGAAGGAATACGTGCCCTCGATCGACTTCCGCTGCCCAATGGACGGTGATAAAAATCGTCCCTATAGTTACTTGATCAACGATTTCCTGACCCAGAATCCGGCTGGTGCTCCTGAGTTGAATTATTCTTATTTCCACCGCGTTGTCGCACCGGAGCAAACCTTTCTTTTTGCGGAAGCCCACGATCAATATACATCATCGGATCATTTTCATTTCAGTGAATACAATGGATTGGCGATACCCATTGAAGTGTTTGCGACGCAGGTCGCCCATGATCGACATTCGGGCAGTGCAAATTTTCTTTTTGTGGATGGCCATGTGGAGTGCTTGAACAAGGAAGAAATTGAAAAGCGTTTACAAAACCCGCAACGATCTTTTGTCGATCCTCTGCCGCGCACGACACTGAACTCTCAATAAAATTCATGAAACAATTTTTTCATCTCATTACGTACGTCTCCTTGTCATTGACTCTGCTCAAGCCGATGACCGCACACGAGCATTTTGCGGCGGGGATCATCGATCTGAATCAGAACGGCCAAGCTGACCAAGGAGAACCACTGCAATTCGTGGAAAAAAACGGTACAAACCAAGTATTCCGCATGCTGCCGCGCCCAGTCGGCCAACGATGCGGTGGTTATTACACGCTTGATGATTTTCCGCGCACCTTGTTTCCGAATGACTATTTTACATTCACGGCGTTGTCTGATGGACAAATTGAAGCACCGACGCCCTTGCATGCCAAAACCGGATCCTACATTTGGATGGAAATCACGAGTGTCAAAGGTCCTGCGGGAGCAACGTTCGGATTTTGGGATGAAAATCGTGCCCTCTCACATGTTACGCCAACGAAATCATTTCCTGTGAACCAGCCGACCAATGGCTACAAATTCGTATTGAGCGAAGGCTACGATGATCCATCGGAAGACCCGCAAGGACACATTCATGGTCGTTGTTGGACGGCTGATCTTCCAGGCACCTATAAGATTAGCTTCACCTTGTATGATTTGAGCAGCTCTGGCACCGGTGGCAATGCGATTCACCCGCCCAGCCAAGTATATGTATACACCTTCGTTGCTGGTCCAGAGTTCACACCGAAAATAGCTCTTTTGCCAAGTGCCGCAGTGAAGCTTACTTGGCCTAGCTCGATGGGTACGTTCGATGCGATTTCACAAAGTGGCATCACTTTTCAAGTGCTGCGATCTTCGACCATGCGACCGGATGATTGGCAAATCATCGGCAGTGTTATGGGAACCACTGCGGAAACGGTGTCCTTTACCGATCTGTTCCCACCACCAAACAAGGCATTTTACCGCCTCCGATACAACTGGAGACAACCCTGAATACTTCCCTGACAAACACTAACAACGCAACTGAATCAACGAAACAAAAGAATAAAATGAAACACACTATCTCGTCCGTTGTCCTTTTCCCACTGCTGTTGAGCAGTGCATCCGCACACATTTCCTATACGAATCGGAACTTCGGCACATTCGATCCGAGTTTAGGCACGAGCTCGCAGACATTGACTTCAACAGTGGCGGGCAACTATGGTTGGGCGGATGCTACAGACAGTGATTTTGGCGACAGCCATCGTCTGCGCGCCTTTCGATTCACTCTCAGTAATGCAGGTTATGTGAACTTGAGCGTGCAAGGATTGGCCAACGCGAATCCCCTGGTCAATGTGCTTAATCCAGGGTTTTCGATCTATTCCGGCTTGTCGTTTGTCGCTCCTGCCGAATTAGCTCATGATACTGCTGCCGCATCAATCTCGTATCTCAATGATTTGCCAGGACCTGCCAAAGAGGGTGCGTTCCGCTCACTGGTAGATTTTACAATTGGTAATACCACGGATTTGATTACCTTGTATAATGCGGGCCATGTTGCCGATGGAACTGCGGCGAATTATGGTAGCGCATTAGGGATCAATGGCGATGGTAGTTATGATAACTTTGTGACAGGCACCTTTTATTTGCCTGCCGGTGATTACTCAGTGTTTATTGGTGGTACCGATTATTCCAGTCAATCGGATGCAAACAACCGGAATTTGAGCACTACATTGACAGTGATTCCCGAGCCATCGACTGCTTTGTTGAGTGGATTGGCTGCACTCGCTCTATGCATTCGTCGCAAGCGTCATTAATCCAGCTTCCTCTTTGGCCCAGGTTTGGACGGTGTAGCTCCAGGCTTGGGCGGTGGCGGTTGTTCGATATTATTGACGGTGAAATCGAGGCGTTCCTGATAGAAGGAATTGCTATCGATTTCCCATCCGCATGGGATGTTCATACTATCGGCGATTTCCCGTGCTTTAAGATAAGTGGCGAAGCCGCTGGGGTGAACCTTGAAAATCAGTACGCTGCGGGGAACACCACGAACGTAGCTGCAGACATTGTGGAAGCGGCCTTTCGGCATTTCCATATCGGCAAGGCTGGCATCGCCTTTTTTGGGGTCAAAGGTGATGCGCATCTGCAACACTTGCCAAGGTTTGTTGTAAGGGACAGTGATGGATTGATTGCGGACTTTTAAATTTCGTTCAGCGTAAAGTCGCACCGTTTTTTCTTGGTCGTAAATTCTGATGTCAGGTTTTTTGGGAATTTTTTTAATTTCACGCAGCAAGGTGCGTTCGTTGCTTTTGAATTCCGCCATGACCATTTTCTTGGCTTCAATTGGATCGACAAGATGCGCTTGGTCGCCATGGATGAAGCAGTAATAGATTTGCGCCGATTCAGGAATGTCGCGGCTGTTGGGGATTTTGACAACTGTGGCTTGAGGTGGTTTAGGGATCGGGGTTTGATCGAGCAGTGCCTTGAAGCGGGCGATTTCTGTGAGGATGACTTCGGTCTTTTTTTGCTCTTGCGTTTCAACCAATTTTTGCGCTTCGACTTGTTTTTTCAGAGTAGCTAGTTCTAACAAACTCGTGTTATTTTTTTCTAACGATTCTTCGAGCAGCGACAAGTCCGCCTCGATCTTGCCGAGCTGTTGTGGGGTTGGCTCGGGTGCTTTGAGAAGTTCCTTTTGTTTGCTGATTTGTTCGATGAGCTGTTGTTTCTGTTGTTTTGCGAGTTCGATCTGTTCGGGTGTAGCGGGCTTAAGATCGTTGAGCATGCGCTCCACAGTCTGACCAACATCAACTTGCAGCAAGATAAGGATCACGATCAATACGGCAACGACATTCGTGAGGGCATCCATCAGGGAGTCCATGCTCACGCCTTGTTCGTCGTTGGATTTTTTTCGCGCCATGGGTGAAGATTATTTTTTGAAGAAAAGAGTGAGGTCGATTTCCCCAGCGGTGGGAATGGGTAACTTGCCGACACGCAGGTCGAATTTACTTTCTGCCAGTACTGCGGCTTTGCGGAAGGTGCTGTTGCCGTCGGCACGGATGAGAAATAAGACCAAGTGATCGCGAGATGACTTCATGCGATTGAATGCACCCGAAAGCTTGCCATCGGTTTCGATTGTGGCATCGGAGATCAGTGTTTTATTACCGCTTTTGTCGAGAATCACCACGCCGGTTGCATTGCATTCGATGAATACCACGTCGGTGCTACCCGAAATGCCCGAGCCTGAAGGATTGATGCGCACGGGCTGTGGTTTGCTATCGGGTTTGATCTTACGTTTCGCTAGTTCCGCTTTCAGATCAGCGAGTTCTTTTTCGAGAGTAGGTCGTTCTTTTTTAAGAGCCGCTATCTGATCGATGAGTTGCTCTAACAATTTTTGTAGTGCTTGGTCGGATTCTTGGGGCTTTGCTTTCGCGTCGTCGAGTTTCTTACGCAGGATGATGCGTTTGTTTTCGAGTTCACTTAACTCGACCAACGCGGCATTGCGCTCTTTCAACTCGGCTTTTACGAGTTCTAATTGTTTGTTTTGTGATTTGATTTCGACCTGAAGTTGCTGGTGTTGCTTGGCGCGCGCCATTTCATTTTCATCACGTCCGACGTTTTCCTGTGCTTTGATGTCGCTGATGATTTTGATCATCATGGTCAGGACGCCAATCAAACACGCCAGAATACTCAAGAAGGGGAAGAGCGAGACCCCGGCTCCGGCAGCACTGGATTTACGACGCGACATGATAGCTTGCTGTAAGTAAATTAACGGGAGAAGAAGCCTTTTTTCTTGATGGTGATCGTTTCGCCTCCGAGCTGCTTCAGCGTATCATTGAGCGATTCGACGCCCTTGGACAGCGAAGCGAAGTATTCATTAAGCTGGGTGGTTGGTTGCACAAAAGCATCGCGTGTCTCGGAGGTGAGCTTGTCCACAGCATGCTGGAACGTGCCTTCGACTTTGGTTTGGTGGGCATCGAGCCGAGTCTTGAGCGTTTCACCGGCATCGCGGAGGAGGGTTGAGGCATCTTGGAGTTTCACGAGAAAAACTTCGTGCGCGCGTGAGAGTGAGGCGGCGAAAGCGGGAATGTTTTCAGCCTGCGAGAGGAGAAGATTGTCGGTGGCGTTTTGCGAGTCGTTGAGTTTCGGCAGTAATTTTTCCGAGCAAAAGGCATCGATCTCTGTGAGCATTTCTTCTTCTTCCTTCTGCATCATCGCAAGAGGGAAAGACAAGAACATGGAGAGAATGAGACCTAGAAGGGTGGTGTCAAAGGCTACACCGAGACCGCCCGTTAGTCCCTTGATGGATTCTTTCATGACTTCCGGATCAGCTGAACTTGTGTCAAGATTACCAACTGCAATGGACAATCCCTGCACGGTACCGATGAATCCGAGAATGGGGATGGCCCACAGGAAAACCTTGAGCAGGGTGTAGGAGCCAGAGATGCGATTGGCATCGATGTCCGACTGTGCATTCAGGAATGTGGAAACTTCGCTGTTGTTGTTGCGTTTCTCAAACAACTCCATGCCCTTGCGGATGCGATTCACCATCAAGCTATCGCGCAGTCGATGAGGGAGTTTGTAGATGTGGTCGATGAAGCCGCCGACCGTTTCCGAGGTGATTTCGCTACCGAACTTGGCTGGCACGATATCGAGCAGCATCGCACGGCGCTGGCGCTTCGTTTTTTTCCATTTCATTACCAGGATTACGATGCCCCAGATGAACAAGAAGACCTCCGCGTAGTTGACCCAGCCACGTTTGAGGAAGATGTCGGAAAAGCCTTTGCCTTGAAATGGAATCATGGCCACAAGAAACAGCGTGCTAATGACGACACCATAGATGAGACTGACGATGAAGCTGACATTGGCGTGGTCTTCCTCTTGCCATCCACCGCGCTGACCTTGCGGTGCGCTTTGGGCGGCTGAAGAATTTTTATCAGCAGCGGCACTCGATTTTGCAGCAGCAGGGGGCAGAACGGGGATTTGAAATTTGCCGTTGCAACCGGGGCAGGCGACGATTTTTCCTGAGTGTTCGTCTTCAGCAGTCATGCTGAGCTGGCAGTGCGGGCATTGAAATTCCATTGTCGTTGAGTGTGGGTTAGACGGAGACTAAACCTCTTTCTAGACAATCACTCTATTTTGAAAATGATAGATTCTGTCATAATTGCCCCAACTTATGGGGTTGCAGTCTCGTTAGGAAAAGAGCCGCACAGAAGATAGCCCGCCATCGGGTCGGAGAATCTGTCCTGTCAGGAATCGGCTGTGATCGCTTAGCAGGAAATGCACTAGATCCGCGACGTCGGCGGGTTGACCGACTTGTTGTAAGGGATGTCGTTTCGCGGCGGCAGTGCGCTTTGTTTCATCGGACAACAATGACTGTGCCATGGGCGTATCGGTGAGCGAAGGGGCGATGACATTGACGCGGATGATCGGAGCAAACTCAGCGGCGAGGCTTTTGGCGAGACCTTCTACGGCAGCTTTGGCAGCGGCGATGGATGCATGAAAGGGCATACCCTGAGCAGCCGCGATGGAAGAAAACAAGACAACCGAAGCAGGGCCAGAAGATTTCAGTGCGGGTAAGGCCGACTGCAGAGCATGAACGGCTCCGAGCAAATTGATTTGCAGGTCGCGCGCGAAGTCTTCTGCGGACAGCCGGTGAAATGGTTTCAATGTGATGCTACCGGGGAAATACACCAAGCCATCGAGCGACTCGGGCCATTGCAGGGGAGCGGGAGCGCAGGCATCAAACGATTGCGCCGAAATGCCGCGGGTTGTGAACTGCTCTGGGTTACGACACGCGATGTGCAGTTCATGGCCTTCGCCTAACAGTTTTTCGACAGTGGCCGCGCCGATTCCCGATGTTCCTCCAATCAATGCAAAGCGTTTTGACATGCCGCAATCTCGACGGATCAATCGAATCGTCAAGCGCGTGGCGGTAATTTTCTAACTAGCCGCGCGATTGAGTTGCTCACGGCGGTAATTGGTGGGCGCGGTTCCGGTGATGCGCGCGAACGAGCGGTTGAATTGAGACAATGATTGATAACCGACGAGGTAGGCAATTTCTGAGACTCTCACTTCGGGGCGAAGTAGTTCGCGTTTGGCCCACTCGATGCGACAGCGATTGATGTAATCCGTGAGTGTGAGGTCGGTGCTTTCTTTAAAGAGTCGGCAGAAATGCGATTCCGATAGACCAGCGGCGCGCGCGACGTCACCTAGTGGCAAAGCTTGGTCGAGATTTTCGTGAATAAATTTTTTCGCCTTGGCAATGGCGGCGGGTTCCGATCCTTGATCAATGATGGAAAGCTGTTCTGTGTAGAGAGAGAGTTGCTCGGCGAAGCTGGCCAGCAAGGTGACCATGCTTTGGTAGCGTTGTGGTTCCACCGCACGAGTTTGGAAGTAGGCATCGTGAAGAAGGGCAACCTCTTTTTCTGGAATGGTCTTCTTGCCCATCATCGCGAGAACATCACGGAAAGAATTTTCATCGGGCGTGCGCGAAAAAACCTGACCGGTTTTGAGATAGGCAATCGTGGAGACGCCGAGTTTGATCGGAACGGCACTGGCATAGAGTCCGGCGAAGCAATGACAGGTGGTGGGACCGCTGACATCCGCTTCTTTCATGAGGCGAGCGTTGACATCAACGCAGGCACTACACGCACTTTTACAGAGATTTAATTTTTCGCAGAATGGACTACGATTGATGGTTTGGTCATCGAGGCACCATTTTTCCGTATCGGACGCGACTAAGCGCAGGGGGAGTCCCGTGGCGGCGCGAAATGCGTTTTGATAGACGGTGTAACGTTCCGAGGATTGCAGTCTGTCGAAAATCGTTTGTTGGAACGATTTATGAGAATGAATCTGCTGGGGCGTAGTCTCCTGGGTTGGCATCGGCGGAAACATACGGCGGACGATATGTTTTATCAACTACAGAAGCGCGGTTTCGCAGAGAAATCGCGACAATGGCCAGTGAGACGAGGGAACTGAGCGGCATGAGGATTGCCGCGAGTAGAGGGTTCATTTGACCGACTAAGGACAAAGTGATGACGACAAGGTTATATACCAGCGCGAATAAGAAGGCATATCGCACACCGAGCGCTCTGGCCTTGGCGAGGCTAAATAACTGCGGCAAAAAAGAAAGCCCAGCACCAAGAGTATAAAAATCAGCTTTATTTTCCAGTAACGAACGATCCGTTACAGGGGTGCCGGTGACATAAGCAGCATCGAAAGCGAGGGAATCATTGGCGCCATCTCCAAGATACAGTGTGTCCTTTGCATTAAGTTTGCGAACCGCATCGGCTTTTTGCTCGGGTAGCAATCCTCCATGCGCTTGGGAAGAATCGATCTGCAAATGTTCCGCTACAAGACGGACTTTCTCCGGATGGTCTCCTGAAAAAATATGCAATTGCATGCCTCGGCGTTGTAAACTCGTAAGTGCGGTAAGTGCTGCGGGTCTCAGAGCATCGCGAAATTCAAAACGGGCGAGACAATTTCCATCGCGACAAAATTCGGTGCTGGCCCCATTCTCAGTCGTTGCGTGATCTCTCCAACCACTGCGACCGAGAGACCACTGGTGATTGCCATCATGGCACTCTAGACCTTGACCCGGAGTCTCGATGATGTTGATAGGTTCCTCGCGGCGTAACAATTGCTGCCCGCGATGGCCCAGTTTTTCTAACAACGTGCGCGATACGGGATGAAGTGAACCACTCGTCAGTCGCGCGAGGGCGAGCGCTGCATCATCATCCAATCGTTCCACCACTTCTGGATTGACCAATAGAGGGCGTTCGAGGGTGAGGGTTCCGGTTTTATCAAATACGATATGACGAACCTTGCGGATGCGTGACCAAAAGGTGGTCGAGCGCAGAAACACTCCCCATCGCTGCAATTGTGTGGCGGCGAGATCATCCGCGAGAGGAATGGCGACGCCTAGAGCACAAGGACAGGAAACGACAAACACCGAAATCATCACCTGCAGGCCTTGAATCCATTGATGATGCCATGCGTGCCATGCAAAACCGAGACCACCGATGAGCAAGATCACCGTTAACCAGTAACGAAGCAGAATATCGAGAAAGGCGTGACCACGATCATGAGATGCCGGTGCCGTCAGTCGCGCGAGCAACGAATCTTTCCATGCTTCTGACGCCTGCAATGCTACATCATTTCGGCTTAACAAGATAGCGCCTGCGGGCAAACGCGATCCTGCGCCAAACGAGACCGGATCGGCTTCGCCATTGATCCACTCTAACGAAAACGCAGCGTCTTGTGCTGTAACCACCGCCGCAACAGGATTGGCTTGTCCGGGGCGTAGCAGGTAGTGAGAATTTGCTGCGAGATCCACGAGTGCGATTTGTTCGGCAGAATGGTGAGCCGTGGCAAACGAATCTGGCACCGGTTGCTGACGGACCAGACGTTTGCGGTTGTGCTCCACAGCAGATGTTTGCAAGGCCCTGCCTACTAACATCAAAAAAACAAACATCGCCACGAAGTCGAAATACAATAATTTTTCTGAATTCATCAGCCAGCCGACGATCGATCCGATATAAGCAGCAATCAGCCCCAGCGCGATCGGTAGATCGATGTGTACAGTTTTCATTTGCAGCGCGCGCCAAGCCTTTTTCATAAACCACGTTCCGCCGATGAGCATCGCAAAAGTAGCGGAGAGGAAAGTGATCAAACGAAACAAATCCGCGAACATGAAATCGCGTGGCATGCCCAAATAGGTGGGCAAGCTGAAAGCCATCGCATTCAGGGCAAAGGCGCCGCATAGCCCCATGCGTGCCAATAATTTTTGCCTCTCGCCGTGACCTTGTCGCTGTTCACGCGGTGCAGCGATGTAACCGAATTGTGTGATCTCGCGCAGAAAGCTTTCGACATCACATTGACCTGGAAGCCATTCCAAGTGAAGCATGCCTTGCGTAGGATGCGCTGCCGCTCGCACCGACCCGGGATGGCGTGCGAACAGTGTTTCGATCATCCAAACGCAGCCGACACAGGAAATACCATCAAGCGAGAGATCGAGCGATGCTTCCTCGCGACTCGATTTTTCCGCCTCATCCACCAATGCGGGTAACCAGGAAAAATCATGCTCCTCAAACGGTCTGCTTTTCACCGGCGTTGTCGCCAAGCCTTGTTTGAGAGAATAAAATTGATCGAGTCCGCTGTCGTTGATTAACTGAAAAACATACTCGCAGCCATGACAACAAAACTCCTCCTCCGCCTTACGCGGTGAGAACGCAGTGTTGCAGTGGCGACAGGATTTCATGAGCAGGAATATCGCTGAAAATCATCGAGACAGCTATGCAAGTCTTGTGAATCGAAACGCATTCCTTGCGGCGAATAGGCATTGATCTCGGTCACGCTTTCGTTATCGTGAGGCATGTCCTTTCCCATTCGTTCTGCTTCCGCCACGGTAGGCGGCCTATTTGTGTTCGGTCGTATTCTGGATAAAATCCGCTTGGACGCCGATGGCCTGTTACCCGCTGGTTACAATCTCGGGATTATCGCGGGGAAAAAGACTTTCGATGATCGCGTTTGCCGATTTCTGGCAGTGGATTTTGCAAACTTACGCGAGCGCACGTTGCAAGGCGGCAGCGATGAAGAAATTCTCGAATGGTGTTTTGCGAATGGTCGTCGCCCTGATGACGAACAGATCGAAGTCTGGAATACCTTTATGCAAAAGCGCGGCTGGAATGATCCGGCATCGTCCGGCTTGCAGCAGCAGAAAGCCGATGCGGGACTGTCACACCGCGATGACATTCAGACGTTTTTTGCTTTGTTCGATGCCGAAGAAGGTCGCGCGTGACGTTGTATGAAAGCGCGATTGTTAGAAAAAATCCGAAACGAATTGCGGGCGCAGTTGCTGCGTCTCACACAAGCTGCACAAGAAGCCCATGCCGCAGCGACGGATGCGGGAAGCAAAGCAGAAAGCAAGTACGACACCCGCAATTTAGAAGCATCGTATCTGGCTTCGGGTCAAGCGAAACAGGTCGATGAACTTGCAGAGGCATTGCGATTATTTGAGGCCTTCGATGTGACCATCAGTGACGGTGGTGATGCAATCGTAATGGGATCGTTGGTGGAAACTAGTTTCAGTAGCCACAACGCATGGTTTCTCCTAGCGCCCAGTGCTGGAGGTTTGGAAATCGAATGCGAAGGTCATGAGGTCACCGTGCTCACCCCTGCCAGTCCTCTCTATCAGCAGTTGTTGGGGAAGAGACTGGGGGAAGTTCTCAATAAACCAGCGCTGCGGGTTGTCGGGATTTTGTGAAAAATAGATTTGCTATACGTGTATAGCGCGTTATGATTCCTGCATGCTAGCCATCCGAATACCTGCCGAGATTGAAGAGCGCCTTGATCGCTTGGCGAAGAAAACCGGACGCACGAAGACGTTTTATGCTCGAGAAGCGATCCTGCAGCACTTGGATGACTTGGAGGATATCTATTTAGCCACTGAGCGTTTGAATGACCCAAGAAAAATTTATTCTGCTGACGAAGTAAAGCATGAATTGGGTCTATCAATTTGATCAACGAGCACTCAAGGAACTGCGCAAGTTAGGCCGTGAAGCTCAACTCGCGATCCTTGAATTCTTGGATGAACGAGTCGCCACTGACGAATCCCCGCGGCGTTTCGGAAAACCCTTGAAAGCCGATTTGGCAGGATTGTGGCGTTATCGCGTGGGTGACTACCGCATTGTCTGCCAACTGCGCGACCATGAACTCATCGTTCTAGTGGTGGCAGTAGGGCATCGGCGTGATATTTATCGTTAGTAGTGAAGTATGCCTATCAATTCGCAGAATTGCAGAAATACTTCCAGCGGTGAAGTGTGACGGGCACTTCAAACCACTGATTATCAGCGGTTTTGCCGTCTAGGGTTTTCACACACCCGATTCCAGGATCAGCTTGAATCCAGTTGCCGTCACCTGCGTAGGCCATGACGTGGATGCCGTTTTTTGTGACAGCGAGATCACCAGGAAGTAGCTGAGTGTTATCAATAGTGCGGACGGTTCCTTCAATCCCGAGCGGTTGAGTCATGTCGCGGTAGCCTTCGCTCATAGCTTGGGCGCTGGTATCATACCACCAGTGCCGTGCGTATTCACGAAAGGCGTAGCCATTGGCGTTTTTGAATCCTTGAGAGAGAAGGGCATCGCGTAAAGCACGTCGCGGCAGTCCAGAGCAGTCGATGCCGTGGGAATTTTCTCCACCCCAAAAATAAGGGGTGTTTTCCAAGTTCTTCATGCGTGCGACGTAATCGACTCTCAATTCCGTGGAGTTGATATCACGTTCAGGCAGGAGAAACGGTAGCGCTAAGAGCAGGGGAATCGCCGCTAGAATATAGCGTGCGATTTTCTTGTGCCACAATAGGAAAAGAAGTGATACCCATGCGCCGCCCAGGCACAGGAGAAAAGCGAGGTTGAGCAGCTTGCTGTTCACCGGATTGCGCAAAAGGACGGCGATCCCCACGCAGCTACCGATGAAAAGAAAATATGCGATGCGTCTGGGCATAGGTTAGATTTGTGTCGCACAGAAAATTACGAAAAAAACAAAAGGTGCAAGAATCAAAAAATGCAAAAAATGGAACCAAACAAGCCCCCTTGGATTGCCAAAATTGACGGTAGTTCCTCTGAATGAAATTTTCGGATAGCAGGCGGGTTGCTTGTCACCAATACCCCAAGGTCTTTTCGGGACAAACACGCGATTGTCGCGCTTACTGAAGTAGGCTTTTATGAACCCGCTGCTCCAGTTTTCGGGATTAGCCCATTCTTGTAGGTTGATTTCGTGTTGTGTCATGGACGTCGTGTGCGAACGACAATTTTTCGACTCACGCCTCTAACAAAAACTTGCGTTGCGCTTCCGCTTCGGGGTTGTGGGGCTTCTCTGCGTTTTCGGCTTTGGTATCAGCTAGGAGTTCTTCGCGGAACTTGGCGACAATCGCTTCGACGGGCCAGGAACTGGCTTCACCGAAGGCGCAGATCGTGCGACCGTCGATTTGATAGGCTACGCTTTCTAAAGTTTTGATGTCTTCCGGGGAGGCGTCGCCCGTGACGAGGCGGTCGGTGATTTTTTTCATCCACATGCTGCCTTCGCGACAGGGAGTGCATTGACCGCAGGACTCGTGTGCATAGAAGGCGTTGAGGTTATTGAGAACCCAAGAAATTTTGCGGGTGTCATCGATGACAATCACGCCACCGGAACCGGCCATTGATCCGCATGCGGCGAGGCTGTCGAAATCCATCGGGATGTCCCAGAAACCTAGTTCACGCGTGGTGCCATCGGGATTTTTCAATGTGTAGGTTTCATCGCAGCGGAGGATTTTGGAGGAGGAGCCGCCGGGGATGACGGCTTTGAACGAGCGACCATCTTTCGGACCACCGCAAACGTCGTAAAGAAGTTCCCGCATGGTGAGTTTACCGACTTCGACTTCGAAGTAACCGGGATTTTTCACATCGCCGGAGACGCAGAGAATGCGGGTGCCGGTGTTTTTGGCAACGCCGAGCTTGGCGTATTCGTCGCCACCGCGATCGATGATGTGTTTCACATGGCAAAGTGATTCCACGTTGTTAACGATAGTCGGGCACATGTAAAGGCCGAGTGCCGCAGGGAAATACGGCGGCTTGATGCGCGGGTAGGGGCGTTTGCCTTCGAGCGATTCGATCAATCCTGTTTCCTCACCACAAATGTAGGCCCCAGCGCCTCGATGGACGTAGATTTCCACATCGAATCCTGAACCGAGAACATTCGGTCCGACGAAATTTTTCGCACGGGCTTCGGCGATGGCTTGCTCGACGATTTGCGCGGCGGCAGGGAATTCCTCGCGGATGTAAATGTAAGCGACATGCGCGCCAACCGCAAAGGCTGAGATCACCATGCCTTCGATGAGTTGATGCGGGTCTTGATGGAGAATGTAGCGGTCCTTGAATGTGCCAGGTTCCGATTCATCGCCGTTGCAGATCAGATAGACGGGTTTGGTGTTGTTCGGCGGAATGAATGTCCACTTCATACCAGTCGGGAATCCTGCACCGCCACGACCGCGAAGGCCGGATTTTTTGACTTCCTCGGTAATGTCCTTTGGTGCCATGCCCAAGGCTTTTTTCAATTGCTCATAGCCGCCATTACGGAGGTAGCAATCGATCGATGGATCGTAATCCGCGCGATCGACGTTTTTGAAAATCAAGCGATACTCACGGGCGTGAGGCTCTTTTCCGGGAAGGTAGGTGATCATAGGGTCTGAAGGTCGAAGGTCGAAGGTCGGAGGTCGGAGGTCGGGAAGGTCTGAAAGATAGAAATGTTAGGAGAGTGTCGGGACTTTGATGAGTGTGACGCCGTAAGGTACAAAGCGTTCAAAGTCTTTGCAATTGCGTGTAGCGATGGATTGGCGGGTGCAAAAAGCGGCAGCCGCGATCATACAATCCGTATGTGAACCGCGTTTGCGGCCGGTTTTATGAAACAGACGAGAGGCAAATTCCGCTTGGTCTTCCGTGAAGGGATGGATGCCGCCACGGAGAATCGCATGAATGGCGTCCTTTTGCTCTTTGGAATGTGGCCCATTGCAGAACTCCGACCAAGTGACGGCTGATGCCGCAAGGGGCACCTTTTTTTTCAACCACCAGCGAACCATTTCCACCTGCGCCGAATGGCTGGTGACTAGGTCGATCAAAAGGTTGGTGTCTAAATGTATCACGATTCCCACCAGTATTTGCGTTCTTCTCGCTCGGCTTTCACCTCAGCACGAAATTTCTCGGCATCCTCAGCCACGAGGCCACCGCCTTGTTGAAGCCAAGTTAGAGCCTGAAGGGGATCCATGGTCGGCTCTTCTTGATCAGCTTTTTCTTTCAGTTGACGCACAGCGCGGCGAATCACCTCGGCTTTCGAGATGCTCCATTTTTCACTCAATTCCTTCAGAGCCTGGATGGTCCAAGCGTCTAACGCCATGCTCGTTCTTGTTAGGGAGTAACTCATGTGGTAATCGTGTGGTAACGAGGCGTGAAGTCAACAAAAAAGCTTAAGAGGAATACTTTTTCAGCAAGTCTTGTGCTTTTTCTGGGCTAACACCCTCATGGAAATCATCATTGATTAAGCAAACAGGGGCCGTACCGCACGAGGCAAGGCACTCGGCAAACTCAACCGAAAAACCACCACAAGGAGAGACGCTGATGGGGTGATGGTGCGAATCGGCGTGTGAGCGGTCGATTCCCGTGAGTTCGCAGAGTCTATCCATTAATTCGTAGGATCCGCCCATCGCGCACGAGAGGGTACGGCAGACGCGGATGTGAAATTTCCCCGGAGCCGATTGACGGAACCCCGGGTAAAACGTGACCACTTCAAGCACCTTAATCGGCTCGATGCCAATGCGGGTGCCCACCCAGTCGATCGCCGCCGCGGAAATAAAGCCGTGATGGTGTTGCACATAGTGGAGCAAAGGCAGTACCGCCGAACGCTTTTGGTTATCCGGAAATTGAGCAAGGCGTTTCGCAGCCTCCGCCTCCAGTTCTGGGGTGACGGCGAAGGGCGTGAAATGCTTTGTACCAGGGGTTTCTTCCGAGGCGATGTTTTGATCGAGGATGGACATGCGTGAGTGGTTACTTGACAAGTTTTTTGAGTTCGTTGAGGTCACGAGTTTTTGCTACAATCTTACCTTCCAAATCACAAACTACGACGCTGGGAATGCCGGACACACCGTGGTCGAATTTTTTGGAGAATTTACCAACGTCGCCGAGGCTCAATTGCGGCCAAGGCATTTTTTTATCGGTAGCGTATTTTTCCATATCGCCCTCGTCGTTGTCACTGGAGATCAGCACAAGCTCAAAAGTTGGATTGTCAGCTTTGTTGTCTTCATAAAACTTCACCAATGAGGGCGTGAATGCTTGGCAAGGTGGGCACCAAGATGCCGTGTAGTAAAAAATGTAGTATTTGGTAGGCTTCGTAGCGTCTTTGCACTTAGCAAGTTTTTTGCCATCGAGCTTGACCAAATTGCCGTCCAAAATGGCATCGAATACTGAAGCTGGTCCTTGTGGTTCTGCTGCTTTCGCGACTTGGGCCGCTGCTTCTTTGAGTTTGGTTGCACCTGCTTCGTCGAGGTCGACTGCTTTGATGGAAACGGTTTTGCCGTTTTTCATGCGGAACTCGCCGGTGAGAGCATCGCCTTCGCCAGTGGTTTTGATCAGCTCAAACTGAGCCGTGCGTCCGTCCTTGCTGGTCCAGTTTTCATAGGCGCCAAAGCAGAACGAGGTGAATAATGCGGTGAGGAGGAGGGTCATTTTCATGATTTTGTTTTGTTTTGATTGTTAAAGTAAGGCAGTGAGGCAGGCAGGAAAATTAACGGTCGCATTCGCCCATGACGAAGTCGAGCGAGCCGAGGATGGCAGGAATATCGGAAACCATATGACCCGGGAGGAGTTTCGATACGATGGCGAGATTGCAGAAGGAGGGGCTGCGAATTTTCAAGCGATGCGGCACGCCCCCACCAGTGGAGTTAATGTAAAAGCCTAGCTCGCCTTTGGGATTTTCGTGACCGAAATAGACTTCGCCTGCAGGGGCATTGATGCCTTGGGTGGAGACGATGAAGTGGTGGATGAGTTCTTCCATCGACATCAGCACGCGCTCCTTGTCGGGAAGCATCGATTTACTATCAGCGAGATTGATCGGGCCATCGGGCATGGTATCGAGCACCTGTCGGCAGATTTTAATCGATTGGCGCATTTCTTCCATACGAATTTGATAGCGAGAGTAGCAGTCACCTTCGTCTGCAATTGGTATATCGAACTCGTATTTTTCGTAGCCGAGGTAAGGACGATCTTTGCGCAGGTCGCGGCTCACGCCGGATGCTCTTAGGTTTGGACCGGTCATACCCCAGGAAATCGCTTCCTCGCGCGAAATCACGCCGACATCAGCCATGCGGTCGATGAAGATTTTGTTCTTGTCGAGCAACTTGCCAATTTCATCGATAGTGATGGTGCATTCATCGAGGAAAGTGCGCACGGCTTTTTCGAAGCCAGCGGGCATGTCGCGGAGCTGTCCGCCGACGCGGGTGTAAGAAGTGGTGAAGCGAGCGCCGGTGAGTTGCTCGCAGAGGTTATAAACTTTTTCACGTTCCGTGAAGGTGTAGAGGAAGACAGTCATCGCACCGACATCCATCGCGCAAACCCCGACTCCTAGCATGTGGGCGGAAATGCGTGCGAGTTCGCAGCAGAGCACGCGCAAGGCCTGACCGCGTGGTGGTAACTCCCAGCCCATGAGTTTTTCCACTGCACAGGCGTAAGCGACGTTGTTCGCGAGGGGAGCGAGGTAGTCGAGGCGGTCGGTGTAGGGTATGAACTGATTGTAGTGCATGTTCTCGGCGATCTTTTCATCGCCGCGATGGAGGAAGCCGACGTCCGGATCGGCGCTGATGATCGTCTCGCCATCGAGCTCGAGAATCAAACGCAGCACGCCGTGGGTCGCCGGGTGTGATGGACCCATGTTGAGGGTCATGCGCTCGCCGTGCAGATCGTGAGCCTCGGCATTGTAGTCATCGTGACCGCGGCTGGCTTTAGCGATGGTATCGGGAGCTTCGTAAGTTGTTTTCATTAAAAAAGAATTGATGAGGAAAAATTGGAGGTGTTAGAACGTACCATTTTCATCGACATACATGCCGAGGTAGCCGGGATTGTAAAGGAATAGATTCAGCACGGGAGCCATCAGTTCAAAGTGTTTGTCGCAGGCGTAGATGCGGCATTGAGCTTCCTGGCTGAGAGTGGCGATGAGCACATCATTCCACGGCATGTGGATGCCTTTTGCGAGCAGGAGAGAAAAATTGACTGCCGCTTTTCGCCAAAGTGTTTGATCATTTCGGAGGTAAGGTAAAACATTGCACCAAGCCTGCAAGCGCTCGCGTTCATGTGGTCGGGCTCCGCCGAGAAATTCCATTTCCACTGGTCCGCAGATGGTTGCCTCATAGGCATCGAGTAGTCCTTGCAAACCGAGTTTTACATCGTCGCGGCCATCGCGACGATGCATCTCAATCCACACACTTGTATCGACTAATACCATAATTATCGGTCTAGGGCCTCAATTTCTGCGTTAGTGAGGGGATAGTCACCAAACTCCCCCTCGCGCAATAGGTGGCCGAATTTTTTGCACATCTCGCGCTTCACAAACTCCGCGGCGGCCTTGACGACGGCAGGGCCTTTCTTGCGCTCGCCGGTCAATTTCATAGCGTCTTGCAATAAGTTGTCATCGATGTCGATTGTGATTTTCATGCGAAAAAAATAATACTTTATCTGATTTTTGTCAACGAAAAATCATACATCTATTATCTAATCAAATTCATCAGCGGTTGCGGCCACAGGCCGAAAACTAGGATCGCGATGGTGAGGAAGGTAAGGGCGAAAGTGAAAATGGAAGAACCATCCAGCGGAATCGCCTCTTTGTGGTTGGGGGCATTCCACCAAACGGCGCGGAGGATTTTGAAGTAGTAGTAAAATCCAGCAGCGGCAGTGATGGCGGCGATCACCACCGGTACGACCATACCCGCTTCCATCGCTGCGCGGAAAACGAAGAACTTGCCGACAAATCCCACGGTCAGCGGCACACCTGCGAGCGAGGCCATGATGATTGTCACGGCGACGGCGAGGATGGGATTGCGTTTCGAGAGACCGTCGAGGGCATCGATGTTGTCGCTGCCACACTGCACGCGCAGGATGCTGAGGATGAAAAAGGCAGCCATTGTCATCAACAAGTAGCTCGCTAGGTAGAAGCCCACCAACTGCGGCGACGATAGGCTCGTCGCGCCATCGCGATTCGCAGCAACCGCAAGCAAGAGGAAGCCCGCATTAGCGATGGAGGAATAGGCAAGCAGGCGCTTGAAATTGTTTTGCGGAATCGCTCCGAAGTTACCGACGATCAACGTGATACAAGCAAGGATCGCGAGCACGCCATAGAGTTTTGCGGCATAAGGGCTTGCGGCGAACGGTGCCATCACGGTCATTAGCGCCATAAAACCTGCACCTTTTGAACCGATGGAGAGAAACGCAGTGGTCGGGGTAGGGGCACCTTGATAAACATCGGGAATCCAGAAATGCATCGGCGCGGCGCCGACTTTGAAACCAAGCGCGATGATCATCAACGCGATACCAAATAGCAGTGGTGTGGTTGGTGCAGATGTATTCGCGGCGATGGTGATGATATCCAAACTGAGCGAGCCCGTGGCACCGTAGATCCATGCCATGCCATATACCAAAAAGCCTGTCGATAGCGCACCGAGGATGAGATACTTTACACCCGCTTCTAGAGAGCCGACGTTACGTTTCATAAATGCCACCAGAATGTAGAAGGTGACCGTAAGCAGCTCTAACGAAACGAAAAGCATCGAAAGATTTTTTGCCGATGCCATCCACATCATGGCAGATGTAGCGATGACGATCAGGGAATAATATTCCGCGGTGCCGTTTTCGTCGTTGGTTTCTCCCGTGTAGCGCGAGAGGATAGAGCGGTAGTCAATGGCGAGGATCAGCACGAAGATGGCACAGACAAGCGCCAGGATCTTATAGAAGCGTGCGGTAGCATCGAACTTGTAAAGATTCCACAGCGCAAACTTGGTCCATGGTTTGGCTTCAGTGGCTTGGTCAGGACCAATGGCCCAGATCGTTAGGCCGAGCACACCGAGCAGACCTACGATGGCAGCGAGTCCGACCCAAGATTTTTGTTTACCCGGCACAAAGGCTTCGGCGACCAGCAGGACGATGCCGAGTGTAACGGTAAGAGCTTCTAAATAATAAGCGGGCATAGGAAAAAGGTTGATGCGTTAGGAAAGAAGTTGCAGCAAGATGCGGGGATAGATGCCCACCACAAGCAGTGCGATGGCCAGCAGAATTGCAGGGATTTTTTCCATCATCGTGAGATCGGTGGCGCTGACTGTGCTGTTCACTGTCGGACCTAGGAAAGTTTGGCGGTAGGCGCGCAGCACATAGACCGCACTGATCACTACGCCCCAGAGGGAAAGGATGGTCGCGATTTGCACGGGACCGAGCGGGGCTGTGGCTTCACGGCCATCAAAGCCAGCGAGGAAAACCATTACTTCACCAGAGAAGTTCGCGAGGCCGGGTAGTCCCAGTGATGCCATGCCAGCGATACCGAATAAGAATGCCAGAATCGGAGCAGGCTTTGCGAGTCCGCCCAGATCACTGAAATCGAGTGTGCCTGTGCTGCGTTCGATACGATCCGCGAGGCCGAAAAGCATCGCGATGGAAATGCCGTGGGCAAACATCAGCACCGTCGCGGCAGGGATGCCGAAGTCATTTGTTTTTCCTGCGGCATTCGATGCCACAACTGCCGCGAGGGCTAGGAAAATGTAGCCCATGTGCATCACCGAAGAATGTCCGAGCATCGAGTCGAGGCGCTTTTGATTGATCGTCACCAATCCGACCCAGAGAATGTTACCGAGTAGCAACACCAGCAAAGGAGTCAGCCATGCATTCATACCGATAGGCAGCAATGGCACAGCGAGTTGCATCAAACCATAGAGGCCGAATTTTTTCAACACACCGGCGTGCAGCATGGCTGTCGGAGCTGGAGCACTGGCATAAGCGGGCGCGGCCCAGGAGTGGAAGGGGAACAGCGAGACCAAAGTGCCGAAGCCGACGATGAGCAATGCGGCGATGGATTTCTGCGTGGTGGGATCGATCTGCAAGGTTCCCGCTTTCTGCGCTTCGAGCATCGCGATTATGTTGTAAGTGCCTGCTTCACTTGCAAGCCAAACAAGACCGGCAAGTAGGATCAGCGAGCCAACTCCAAGATAGATGGTGATTTTCCAGGCGATCTCCTTGCGGCTACCGCGCCCTAACAATCCGATCATCAGGAAGGTCGGGATCAACGCGAGTTCGTGGAAGGCATAGAAGAAAAACAAATTAGTCGAAACAAAAGCGCCGATGGCACCCGCACCGATCAAAAGACTGGAAGCGAAATACAATTTATCACGACCTTCCGGAGCCTTACCGGTGAAGACAGCCGCCAGCAATACGATCACGGCCAAGGCCACCATTACAGCAGAAGTGCCGTTGAGAAAACCGAAAGCAATATCGAGCGAGGGGATGGCCAATGCGGAAACTGTATAAGACCAAAGATCTGCATTCCTGAAGGTGGCGGCAGCGAATAGCCCTAACAAAAACGTGGCGATGGCAGCACCGCGCGCGGTCAATCGAGCGGGCGCGCCAAAGATAATGGCGATCGCGGCAAGGAAGGGGATTAAGAAAAGAAATGAGGACATGGAAAAAATGCGTTAGAGAAAATCAGAACACGACCAAGTAGATGACCAACAACACACCCGCACCGAGGAAGGCGGCGTAAGTTTGTAAATTGCCCGACTGCATGCGGCGGATCAGCAAGCCGAGACCTTGGGCACCACGCGAGACACCACCGACGAACAATCCATTGATGAAAAGCTCATCAAAGAAATGAACGATCGCGGCAAAGGCATCCTGAAAGTATTTCACGATGACATTGTCGTAGAGGCGATCAATGTAGAAACGGTTCTGTAGCAGGGGGATCGAGAGCGGGTCTTTCTCCTTTCCATTGTAGAGAAGGAAGCCACCGATACTACCGCCGATTAGCGCGACAAGTGACACGATGGCGACAAACCCGAAGTGGAACTCACCCGCATGATCCGGTAGCGCAGGAGCGAGCTTATTGATGAATGGATAGCCTGCGATCAGCCCCATCACGGCAAGCAATGCGAGCGGCCCCCACATCAGTGGTCCCACTTCATGAGCGTGATCGGCATTATCAGATTTCGTCTTGCCTAGGAAGGCGACAACGAACAAACGAGTCATGTAAAAAGGAGTGAGCAAAGCGACAAAAGCAGCGATCCAGAAGAGGGGCGATTCTGCCTTATGCGCGGCTTCGAGAATCAATTCCTTGGAGAAGAAGCCAGATGTTCCAGGAACAGCGATCAGTGCAAGGAATCCGATAAGGAACGTGAAACCCGTGATCGGCATTTTCTTCAGCAAGCCACCCATTTTCCAAATGTCCTGTTCGTGGTGGCAAGCGTAAATCACCGCGCCGGATCCGAGGAAAAGCAACGCTTTGAACCACGCGTGAGTGAAAAGGTGGAACATGCCCGCATCGCCTGCCACGAAGCCCACGGCCATTACCATGTAACCGAGTTGCGAGAGAGTGGAATAGGCGAGCACACGTTTGATGTCATTTTGCTGGATGGCCATCAACGCTGCCAAAAGAGAAGTAATGCCGCCGGTCCAAGCGATCACAGTGCTCGCCTGTAAACCTTGGAAAACTTCGAAGCCGAGGGACATCTGAAGGCGGAAGAGCATGTAAACACCCGCCGCCACCATGGTCGCGGCATGGATCAGAGCGGAAACGGGAGTCGGACCTTCCATCGCATCAGGCAACCAAACGTGGAGGGGTAACTGTGCTGATTTACCAATGGCACCGCAGAAAATGCAGAGCACAGCGGCGGAGATAATGCCGGTGTCAAGACCAGCGGGAAGCTTCATGTCACCAAAAGTGAATGTGCCAGTGATATTCCACAGCAGTAGAATTCCGATCATGAAACCGAAGTCGCCAATGCGGTTCGTGAGGAACGCTTTTTTCGAGGCATCAGCAGCGGAATCTTTTTGATACCAGTGACCAATCAGTAGGTAGGAGCTCAGTCCGACCAACTCCCAGAAGATAAAGGTCATGATGAAATTGTTCGCGAGCACGATGCCTGTCATCGAGAACATGAACAGCGACAAGCCCGTGAAATAGCGGGCTTTTGCACTGTCTTCCTTCATGTAGGCGAGAGAGAAAATATGCACCAACATGCCGACGCCCGTGACGACGATCATCATGCCTGTCGAGAGTGGATCGAGCTTGATGCCGATGTCTAATTTCCATGGGCCTGCAGAAATCCAAGTATAGGAATCAGGGCTCGCAGTGCTCCCCAACAGCGTGACTGCGAGCACAAACGTCACCACTGCAGAAGCGGTGGAAATCAATGCGGCGATAGAGTGCTGCTTGGAGAATAGCAAATAATTCACTGCCGCGACGAGCAGTGGAAGGAGAAGAAGATACCAGGCGGGTGACATGAGAAAATTCGTTAGAGTAGAAAATTAGCCTTTCAGCGTGGTGAGTTCATCGGTGTAAATCGTCTGACGCGAGCGATAGAGCGCGACGATGATGGCAAGTCCGACGGCGACTTCGGCCGCCGCCACGGTGATGACAAAAAATACTAACATCTGACCATGCACATCTGGCAGACCGTGTGGGTTCGGATTGAAACGCGAAAAGGCAATCAGCGTAAGGTTGGCGGCACTAAGCATTAACTCAAGGCACATGAAGACAATGATGATGTTGCGACGCAGCACCACGCCCGTGAGGCCGATGGCAAAAAGGATTCCTGCGACTAACAGATATTCATTCAGAGAGGGCATGGTGAGTTAGGGAATTTGTTTTTTCGAGAGAACCACGACTCCGACCGTCGCGACCAAGAGCAGCACGCCGAGAATTTGCAGCGGCAGGTTGTATTCGGTAAAGAGGCTGAGACCTATCAAGTGAACATCGGGCAAAGTGTTGTCGCTGAGATTGTTAGAAATCTGCGTGGCGACTTTTATAGTCTCGCCCGGTTTGCCTTCCACTGGCACAGTGTTCATGTAATGCTCGGCGGCAGCGGGCAGATTGAGTGCAGCCATTTCTTTGTTAGGTGTGGTGCTGATGACTCCGATCAATTGAATCGTAAACGCAATCACGATCCCTAACCCGGCAAATAAGGGCATCATCTTCGGCGCGCGCTTTTTATCCGTATTCAGATCCAGAAGCATGATGATGAAGATAAACAACACCATGATGGCGCCGGCATAGACGAGGATTTGAATGATTCCAGCAAAGTAGGCATTGAGACCGATGAATAATCCCGCGAGGCCGACAAAGGATGCCACCATCGACATCGCACTCGCTACAGGATTAGGCAGGAACACAACGGCAGCAGCACCGAAGAGCATGATAAGAGCAAAAAGCCAAAAGATGGGCGAGGGCATGAGTGTAGATGAGTTAGAAAAAAATGAGCAACGTTATTTGATTTCGTTCCACTTGTTGACCAGTCCGACGCGCACGCCGCCGATTTCATAGAGCTTTTTCTTATCGTGGACCATTTCCGCGCGAGTCAGGCCGGAAATGAGATAGTCCTTGCGAAGGTAGATCGCTTGCTCGGGGCAAACTTCTTCGCACATCCCGCAATAGATGCAGCGGATCATGTCGATATCGAATTCCTTGGGACGTTTTTCCACTTTGGCCCATGGATCATCGGACGGGATTTCGCCAGGGATGATCTTGATCGCTTTCGGTGGGCAAATGAATTCGCACAACTGACAAGAGACACAGCGCTCGCGACCTTGCTCATCCGTGACGAGAGTCGGTGCGCCGCGATAGTGTTCGGGCAAGTGATCGTCCCAGCGTTGTTCCGGGTATTGCATGGTCACACCGAGTCCCGATGATGCCATGTCTTTGGCACCGCGCGATCGATTCATCAGCGATGCGACCGCGTGTTTCATGGTGAGGAAAAATCCTTTGATCAGTGCGTCAAAATAGATTTTCTCTCCGACAGAGAGTTTGGGGCGTGTGAGTTTGACAATGGCCATAGAAAAAGTGAGAGAGTTTAGACGATGCGAGCTTTTGGTTCGGAAACTTTGGCGACGTAAATGATGGCAGCGGTGGTAACGACCAACAACACGCCACCGATCGCGAGGATCAGCGGTGTGAATTTACCGGAACCAGAGGCGATGACGAGCGCTGCGAGGAAAACATTGATGAGAGCGGCTTCGAAGAAAATAACCCAGCCGAGCTTCATGAGTTGGTCGTAGCGGAAACGGGGCACTGTCCAGCGCACTAGGATGAAAAACAGAATAAACGCTACTACTTTGGCAAGGAAGACGCCGAGATGGACAAAGCCGCCGATCTTGAAATCTCCGATGGCCCAACCGGCGATGCCTGCATCCAGTCCAAATCCGACCGACCACCCACCGAGGAATAAGGTCACGATCAGTGCCGAGCCGACAACCATCGCGGCATATTCACCCATGAAAAACATCGCGAATTTCATCGAAGAATATTCGGTATGGTAGCCACCCACGAGCTCCGTTTCGCACTCGGGCAAGTCGAAAGGCATGCGGTTCGTTTCTGCGAAAATTGAGATTGTGAAAATCAAGAAAGAGATGAAAGCGGGAATCCAGAATATCATTTTGCTAGCCAGCGATAGTGCCCCTTCGCCGTGGCCCCAAAATGGCAGCAGCAACCAGCCGTGATCGGCTTGGTATTGCACGATTTTTGAAAGATTCAACTCACCGAAATACAGCAGCACGGGAATGATCGAAAGACCTAACGCAATTTCGTAGGAAATCATTTGCGCGGTTGAACGCACGCCACCGATGAAAGGAAATTTCGAATTCGACGACCAACCCGCAAGAGTAATCCCGTAAACCGAAAGCGAGGCAACTGCGAAGATGAAGAGCGGACCGACATTAATATCAGCGATAACCAATTTCACCGGATCCATGCCGGGCAATTGAATATCGCTGCCGAAAGGAATCACGCAGAGAGTAATCAGCGCTGGAGCAACGGTGAGAGCCGGAGCCATCCAGTAAAACGCTTTCCGCACATGAGCTGGGGTGAAGTCTTCTTTGAGAAACAACTTGATGCCATCCGCCACTGGTTGCACCAATCCGAAAAAAGAGAAGTCCTTTTTCGCTCCGAACAAAGTAAGCGGAATGCCCACGCGGTTTGGTCCGACACGGTCTTGAATGATCGCTGAAAAACGTCGTTCAAAATAAACGGAAATCGGCACCAAAGGCAGCACCACTACGAAAGTGAGCGTGATGATTTTGATGAGGATGGTGATGATGAGGGCAAAGTCCATGTTGTGGTGAGTGTAAAATTACTTATCAACCATTAATCACACCGGCCGCCTTGCGAGCACGTTCATTTTCTAGAAGCGGAATGCGGTGATTGGTTTCGGTGATGACGACGCCTTGATCGGTGATGCGGGAGAGGGTAAGATTTTCGAACTCGCTAATGCTTTCACTGAGTTTTTTGAAAACGTTTTCAATGTTCGGCATTTGTTGTGGCTCATTGTCCACAGTGTTGAGCAAATCGCGGAGGATTTCCCAGTCGTCTTGTGCTTGTCCAGGGGGAGTGCAGGCTGCATTGAGGCGTTGCAGGCGACCGCTGAGATTGACCATCGAGCCGCGTTTTTCGGAGAAAGCTGCGGCGGGCAATACGATAGCGGCAGCGCTTGCTGTGGGATTCGCGAGGATGTTGCTGTGAACGTGGAATTCAAGCTTGGCGAGGTCTTCGGTAGTGAAGCCCGCATCGCTGATGAGGTCTTCACCGAGAGAGATGAGCGCCTTAATGCTGCCATTGCGAATGCCATCGCGGATGGAATTGAGCGAACCGGCTGGATCGGCACTTTGCCAGATGAGTTGCGCGCCAGTGGTGTTTGGATTGCGGTCAGCGGCCACCAACAAATGGTCGGCCTCACCGGTGCGTGGCACGAGGCTGAGCCAAGTGTCTCCCCATTGATCGGCAAGCTGCTTGGTGAGGAAGAGTTCTTCGTTCGTCATGCGGCCGGAACCAATGATTGCAATTTGCGTAGCGGCAAAATTCTTCAATCCCTCGGCGATCGAATGATTGGCCTCCGCCCAGGTGATCGGATGGTGTTGGCCTGCCGCGTCGCGTTGCAGGGGCTCGGTGAGTCGGGCATCGCTATCGATGTGATGAAAATTCAGTCGATGCGAGTCAGGCATCCAGCAGGAATTGACGGCATCGTTTTGGCGCGGGGTGATGCGATGGATTTGGTTACCGCGGGTCCAGATGGTGATGTTCGTGCCAGTGCCGCAGTTGACGTCGATGCTCTTCGATTCCTTGAGGAACCAGACGCGCATTTGGAAACGGAAGTCGTTCGAGGTCAGAGCACCAACCGGGCAAATGTCGGCAGTGTTGAGAGAGTAATTCGAATCAAGCCTGCGACCCGGATGCACAGTGAGAGTCGTGTGGGTGCCGCGCTGCGTAAAGCCGAGCACCGGATCGCCAGCAACTTCGTCCATGAAGCGGATGCAGCGGCTGCACATGATGCAGCGTTCGTCGTCGAGTCGGATGCGCGGGCCGATGTCGACATTTTTCGGCTTCTTGACCTTTAGATCGACAAAACGCGAGCTGCCCTTGCCGAAGCCGACGGAAAATTCTTGCAAGCGGCATTCGCCCGCTTGGTCGCAGATCGGGCAATCGAGTGGGTGGTTAATGAGAAGAAATTCCATGACACCCTCGCGGCATTTTTCCACGAGCTCGCCCTTGGTGCGGATGCCCATGTTTTCGCTTACGGTATTCGCGCAAGCGATGACCGGACGCGGCATCCAGCCGATATTTTCGTAGCCTTTTTCGTCACGTGCTGGTTCTTGTCCCGGAGCAGGGCGTGGGGGCATGCCCATTTGCACAAGGCACATGCGGCAGTTGCCGGGGGCGGAAAGTTTCGGGTGGTAACAATAGTGCGGCACTTCTACTTGCACGGCGCGGCAGGCCTCGATCATGCGGGTCCCGCGTGGGAACTGGTGCCAAACGCCGTCGATTTGCACGTTGACCATGCCTTTTTCGGCAGCGAGGTCTTTGGGAAGCTTGATTTCCGCAGGGGCCGTTGTGGTGTCGCTCATGGCAAAATTGGATGCGCTTTAGAAAATTTTCCTTAGCGCGCGGACTATGGCTTTTTCCCCTCGGCGGTGCAAGCCTACTTTGTGAAAAATTTCACAAGCTCATCCAGTGGGGCTATTACATCAATTCATAGCGGCAAAAAAGATAGTGTGGAGCGCCTAAAGATGGCGATTGCACGCATTCCGACATTTGTGTATGTCTTGCTTATCCAATGAGTAACAACGTGGTTTTCTGCATTCGCCGATATCTTACACCTCTGGAAAGTCTCATGCCAGACGGCAAAGTAGGGGTAATATCGATTTGAAAAAACAGCCATGAAGCAGGAAAATACTATTTCGGTCAGGCAAACGTTGCGACGATTACTCAATGCCATCGGCTATTTTCTCGTTTCAGACGTAGGAGCCCGCGCTCGATGGATGCTTATTTCTTTGTTTTTGTTGATGATCGCGATCAACGTAATGAATGTCGCCAATAGCTTTGTGGGCCGCTATTTCATGTCGGCGATCGAAGGTCGGGATAGGCCGGAATTCGTTTATTACGCGTGGTTATTTATTGCGGTATTTGCCGCGAGTACTTTGTTTGCGGTTTTGTTTCGGTATACCGAAGAGCATCTGGGGCTTGTATGGCGAGAGTGGCTGACTCGGCGCATTACCGACATTTACATTACCCGCCAACTCTATTTGCCGCGCTGTGGCCAAGATGTCTTAAGCAATCCCGACCAGCGCATGACTGAGGACGTGCGGCAACTAACGACTACCACGCTGTCGTTTGTGTTGATGATGATCAACGCTACACTGACAGTGATTTCTTTTTCTGGTGTTTTATGGCAAATTAGTCCGAAGTTATTTGGCGTTTCTGTGTTGTATGCCATCGTCGGTTCTTTATTCACGATTTGGTTGGGTCGTCCCTTGATTCGTTTGAATTACGAGCGTTCCGACTTCGAAGCGAATCTGCGTTTGGAGTTGATTCGCATACGTGAGCACGCAGAACAAGAAGTGGAGCCCATGAATGACAAACAATTGCTTGATCGCATCGCCACGCGGATCAACGAGTTGGTTGTTAACATGCGTCGCATTATCGCGGTGAATCGGAATTTAAGTTTTTTTAGTACGGGTTACAATTATATGATTCAACTAATTCCTGTATTGCTGGTCGCGCCTCTGTTTATCGATGGGAAAGTGGAATTTGGTGTGATTGGACAATCGGCTATGGCTTTTGCTGCTCTATTAGGTGCGTTTTCGCTAATCGTGACACAATTTCAAGCGATCTCGTCCTATGCTTCGGTGGTGGCGCGACTTTCAGAGTTTACGGATCACGCCGAGCGCTGTGGTGAAAAAATTGGGCCACCAGATTCCGACTGATTATATTCTAACAAAAACCACAACCACATGAGCGATATCCCTTCTCTTGCTACGGCTTTTCCCTTCGTGGCATCGAGTCCTGCGGGTCCACGCGTCACGCTGAATCACAATGGTTCCGTGAGGCGCATCGATTGCGAAGATTGTCTGATCAATTTATTTCCGACCAGTGCGGTGGAGGCAGGCCCTTGCAATGTTTACTTGCGGGTGCATAGCGCTGATTCCGTTGAAGTGATTCCTTTGTTAGGACCGAATAGTCCGCTGCATTGGAAATTTGAAGAGCGAGGTATGGACGGCGAGGGCTCGTGGCTAAACCTTCGACTGCAAGTTCGGCTCTTATTCGCGGAGTCAGAAGCGGTGTGGTTTTGGTATGTGCGCATCGAAAATCTTCGCTCGGAAAGTTGTCGATGTGATCTGATCCACACGCAGGACGTGGGGTTGGCACATTACGGTGCGGCGAGACTGAACGAATATTATGTGAGCCAGTACATTGATCATGTCGCGCTTCATCATGATCAGCATGGCGTGTGTGTGGCATCGCGGCAGAATCAACCGATGGGTGGTCGTTTCCCGTCGTTGTTGATCGGTTCGCTGGGCAACGCAGTTTCGTATGCAACGGATGCCCTTTCTGTGTATGGTAGGGAATTTCGTTTGACCGAAACAGCCATCGGACTGAGCCATGGATTGCCGGGCAAACGATTGCAGCATGAGCACTCTCTGGTGGCCTTGCAGGAGGAATGTTTTTTGTTAGATCCGGGGCAGTCGACGGAACGAGGTTTTTTTGCGCAGGTCGTGATGGATCACCCAGCGGCTTTGTCGATGGATGATGTGAGTCGTGTTGATCAAGCGCTAGCGCTGCCTGAAGCGATTTGTCCGCCATGGCCCGTGACCTCAACTCGTCGGGAGAGGATGGGTGGAACATTTTCCGATGCGCGCTTTTTGTTCGTGATTGATCTCGATATTACCGAACTTGATCAACTTTTCGGCAGTGAACGTTTGCAGGAAGAGTTTTCGGGCAGTCAACTATTGTCATTCTTTACTCCCAAACACGAGCACGTTGTCATGCGGGCCAAGGAAGGAAAAGTACTACGTCCGCATGGTCACATCATGCGCAGTGGAGCGGCGCTGGTGCCGGATGAGGCATCGATGACCAGTACTGCTTGGATGAGTGGAGTGTTTCATTCGATGGTCACGCAGGGGCATGTCAGCATCAATCGCTTTCTCTCGACTTGCCATACGTACTTGGGCGTATTTCGCAGCCATGGTCAGCGGGTCTTTGTAGAGGTCGATGGCGTGTGGTGTTTGCTCGGTGTGCCGTCGGCGTTTTGCATGGCGGCGAAAGAATGCCGATGGATCTATCGATTTTCTTCAGGTCTTATCGAAGTTGTATCTAGTGCTGGTGAAGAGACTCATGAATTGGCTCTATCAATACGAGTCATTGAAGGACCAGCGCTGCGGTTTTTGTTGTCGCATCATGTTGCATTGAACGGCGATGACGGTCTGCAACCGGGGCCCGTCTTGTTTGCTCAAGAGGCGAATCAAGTCGTGGTGCGAGCGATTGCCGAGAGCGATGTCGGGCGTCGTTTTCCCGAAGGCAATTTTGTCATCGCATGGGATGATGCCGTCATTTGGGAAAAAGTAGGTGGCGATGAGATGCTCTGGAACGATGGCATTTCTCGAAACGAGCCGTTCTTGTGTTTGCAATCGAAGCCCATGCAGTCGGTGAAGCTGTCCATTGAAGGACATTTGTTGAACTCTGTCCCACTCGACGGTAGGTCTGCTGGCGCACAGGACTGGCAATTATCGTTAGAGAGAGGAAACGCGAATGTGCAGGCAGTATCGGCAATTACGGAAATCATTCCTTGGTTGGTGAACAATGCTTTAGTGCATTATCTGTCGCCACGCGGATTGGAGCAATATTCTGGCGGCGGCTGGGGAACGCGAGATGTTTGCCAAGGCCCGATGGAGTTGCTGCTATCGCTCGGACATTTCTCTTCAGCGCGCGATCTATTGTGTCGGGTTTTCCGCCAGCAGAATCCTGATGGCGATTGGCCGCAGTGGTTCATGTTTTTCGAGCGCGAACGCAACATACGCCCCGGTGACTCTCATGGTGACATCGTTTACTGGCCGGTACTGGCACTTGCGGAATACTTGTGCGCGACACGCGATGGCTCGATCCTTGACGAGCGATTGCCGTATTTTCATCCAGAAGGTGATATGAAGGCGGAATCGGTGACGATCGCAGAGCATGTAGAAAGAGCGCTGGACTTGATGCGTCGGCGTGTGATCACTGGAACTGTTTTAGCTGCCTATGGCCATGGCGATTGGAATGATTCCCTGCAACCAGCAAAGTCGGAGATGCGTGATCATCTTTGCAGTTCGTGGACAGTCACCCTCAACTACCAAACCTATCGCACGCTCGCTGATGCTTACGTTCGATTGGATCGAGCAGCGGAAGCACAGGCCTTGCGCGAACATGCGGCTGTAATTCTGCAGCAATTTCATAAGATTCTTGTGATCGATGGTATCGTGACGGGCTTGCTCTATTTTCACCCGGAAGGGGGACGCGAAGCGATGTTGCATCCCAATGATCAAAACACAGGCTTGTCCTATAGCGTTTTGCCGATCATTCATGGCATCATCAACGATATGTTCTCTCTTGAACAGGCAGGTCAACATTTGCAAATATTACGAGAAAATCTGTTAGGTCCCGATGGTGCGCGTTTGTTTGATCGTCCGATGCCGTATCAGGGAGGTATTTCCCGCAATTTCCAACGCGCTGAAACAGCTAGCTTTTTTGGTCGTGAAATTGGAATCATGTATATGCATGCGCACATTCGTTACGCGGAGGCTTTGGCTCGTTATGGCGATGCGCCTGGGTTGTTTATAGCATTGCAGCAAATCAATCCGATAGGCATGCAGTCGATTGTCAAATCCGCGGCGTTGCGACAGTCGAATTGTTATTACTCCAGTTCTGACGCTGCCTTTACTGACCGATACGATGCTTTCGAAAATTATC
Organism: Akkermansia muciniphila; assembly: GCA_945890645.1. GTDB lineage: Bacteria > Verrucomicrobiota > Verrucomicrobiia > Verrucomicrobiales > Akkermansiaceae > UBA956. The sequence goes on along the minus strand of CAMDCV010000011.1, from coordinate 42,621 downwards.
ATCGTGTGAAGGCTGAAGATGTTAGCCTTGAAGGTGGTTGGCGCGTGTATTCCAGTGGTTCAGGGATCGCGGTGCGGCTGATCTTACAGAGTTTTCTTGGCATCCGTTTGGAGGCGGATGGCGTGATCCTCGACCCCGTGATCGACCCTGTACTTTCAGGTCTCAAGGCGTCGGTGACCGTTGCCGGCCATCGTTGGCATGTGGAATATCGGGTAGGTGCTACAGGATGCGGGCCGATCTCGGTCACGATCAATGGTCAGCCCGTAACAGGCGTACGATTGAGCAATCCCTATCGTCGCGGTGGTTTGCGCATTTCCCGAGCGGAATGGCAGCAATTCACGCGTGGACAAGACGATCAACTGATCATCGATTTGGAGTGATGGGATTTTCGCCGAGTTGCAAACGCGCACGCAATGGAAGTTTTAACACATGCAAAGTGTTGGAAAACAAGCGATCAATTTCGCAGCTACCTTCCGTGACATTGGTGTCGATAATGCATCGGCCAACGGGGCAGGGAGGCTGAAGCAGTAGGCCACCTGCAGGGATTTGCAAGGAGCCATCGATTTCGATAAAGATTGAATCATCGCTTGTGGCAAAAAGCTTGTAGTTGAGAATTCCGTATTGCGTGGGCAAATTTCTCACAGAAAATCCCGACTCTTCCGCGATCCATTTCCACGGCAAGCCGGAGGCAAGCACGAGGGCATTCGTAGCATCGCGTTCGGAAGCTACCATTGATGTCAAAGCGATGATGTATTCGGCGGCGATCCACGTATGCGGAATATCGCCGAGATGACCGGGGGCACGTGGGTCGCGCCAAGTGATTTCAGGCCATTGGTTCCATGCGCAAGGTCTTCGGTCTGACAAGAAAAATTCTAACAACTCCTGCGCCGTATCGCGTTTTCCGAGTCGGAGAAATGCGCCGATGATTCGAATTTCATACGCGGTATAATTATTCCATGGCATATCTCCTTTGTGCTTGCGATGAAATCCATCGAGATACGTTTCAAGCATTTTTTCTAACGGATGTGCGGGAAGCGCATCAGCGAAGTCGAGCATTGCAATGGCATTCGATGTGGCAGTCGGATCGAAGTCCGCCCACTCGACCGAGCCCGGAATATAAGAGAGATTTTTTTCCGCAATGACTCGATTGATCGAACGCATCACATCGGCTTCGAATAATTGGGCTTCTTCGCGCCATTGTTGTGCCTTTTCATGCTTGCCCGCTCGTGCGCAGAGGTCGGCACACGCCTCGAGTCCGCGAATGCCCCAGAAATCATCCCAATAAGAATGCACAGGGTGGGCGAGGTAGCCTTCATGGCTGGCGGATTCCGGCAGCAACCCGTAGCGAGAAATCTGTTCTTCGCTTCGGTAGAATTCGGTCATGCGTTGGGCTCGAATTTCCAGCAAATATTCAGCTGCCTTGATGGCTTGGGGTAAGAGTTTTTGGAGAAATACAGAATCGTGATCGGTGCGTATCACCTCACGGATGCCCCAAATAAATTGCCCGTGACTATCATGCTCGACGAGCCAATCGATGCCGTCGCGATCGACAACACAGGGCACGAACCCATCGGCACGCTGAAACGTCGCATACCATTCGATGAAGATGCGCAGAGGAGCGGGCAAGCCAACCTTCGCTAGCGCCCCGCCCATGATGACGCAATCGCGAACCCATGAGCGAGTATAGCGTCGCGGTCCAGGTTGAATCGCGGGCCCATCGCGGTTGATGAGAATGTGTCCCGCGCAGGTCCGCCAGCAGTGAAAAGCATCTTGAGCACTTGTCGGCACTTGCCACTCCACTGAACCTAAGGTTTTAATCCACAACTCAATCATGGCCTCACGTCCACCATCAACGATCGGGATTTGTAGGGAAAAATAAGGCACCGAAACCGTGACTTCTGCACTCGTGGCAGCGTCGGGGATATCCCAAATCAGTGCCGCCGAAGCTCGTTCGCTGGAATCCGTGATCGACAATGCCGGTGGAGTGAGGCCTTTGGCAAAATAGGCTAAAATGCCACCTTCTTCAAACAGTGCCGCACCTTTGTGAGTTGCAACAGGGCAGCTGTCTATGACTCGATCGTTAATGCGCAACAGTAGCCCCGTCGGATCAATTCTAACAATCGGGCTCACACCGCCAAGAATACGAAATGACTGCCACGGCGGATTGACTTCAAAGGGCCGAACCGCAATGGCGAGTTGGAGATTTTCCTGAGGACTTAGGATCTGCAACCGATACGTCACGCGCAAGGTAAGTGATTCTCCTTCGCCATCGACCCAAGGCAAAATTTCCAGTCGAAAGTGATCATTGCTCCAAGTGACCGTAGGAATGGGAGTTCCTTCTTTGGCAAGTCCTACGACTGGATTCATCTCGGCCCAAGTTAGCAGTCCAGACGAGGAAAGTAGAAATGGCTCTAACGAAAATCCGCCCTCGTCCACTTCGACCAACCCTTCTTCGTTGATCAGCGCGCGACGTCGACCTTCCAGACTTCCGATTGGCGTCCAGTAGGATTGCTCGCGATGCCAGTAACGCGGATGCCAACCCCGAGGATAGTCTTGCGCGACGGAATGCATGAATTCGTTAGGCGTTTGAGAAAACGCATCGGGTTGCAATCGGATCGCTTTTAGGGCAGCGCATGAGGCATTGGCAAAACGCAGTCGCAAATAACGAGCTTCAGCAGCGGGAAAGGGCAGGTGGCTGAGTGAACCATTCGCTCGTTCCGCGCGATAGAGCGTCTTCCACTCATGGCCATCCGCGGATGCATCCACTTCATAGGCGCGTGGTGGTAAATGATCAGGCCACTCGATGATCAAGCCGCCGAAACGTTGGGATCGTCCGAAATCGATGCTCCACCACGGAGTTGCATCGTCGGCATCCGCGCTCCACTCTCGCTCATCGGTCGCAAAGGCAGCGATCGCTGGATGACCGCGACATTCGCTCGATGCGGTGATCGATGCAGGTGCATGCAAAGTTTGGTCCAATAAATAGGGATTGCTGAGGTCAACTTGGCCTTTGCCACCCGGCCCGGCCGCAATCACGAACTCGATGGCTTCGATTTCCGCAGGCGCACCACCGCCGGCGGGTCCCCAAGCGAAGATCATTTCCCGTTCGTGAATGAGTAGCGAATGCCAATCAGTGGACATCGTATAATCCTGTCGCAGATGCCGCCAGACATTGAATCCACCAGGTGAGGCAACCTTGCACTCGAAATGATTGGGAGGCCCTTCACCGCGTATCAAAAAGCCGATCTCAAAGGTGGTCGGTAGAGTGAGTGGTAGTGTGCGCCGCATGACCACAAATCCACCACCACCATGGAAATCGTACTGCAATCGCAAAGCTCTTTTGCCATCGGGTCCCTGGATTTGACAAATGGTTCCTTCTGCTTGACCGGATGCGACCACTTGCCAATTTGACGCATCGTCAAACAATGAAGCAAAAGTTTGATAAGACATTTTCCAACCCTAGCGATGAGGATGATTTTATGTCAATGGCGAACTCTAGCAGGTAGTGCCACCGTTCAATTTTTCCTCAAAGACTTCTTTCCGTTAGAGTGCGAATCACCAGTGGTTGGTTTGCAAGAACGGCTCCGGTGGCATCGCGGGCAGGCGAAATTTCCAATGTAAACTCACGGGCACGGCGACCAATCACTGTGCCGTTTTTGTCGAGTACCTGGCCCGCTACGACGATGCGGAATGTTTTGCTTTGAAAAGTGACGAGGTTCGTGACGCGCTGGAATAGTTCCTCGCGTCCCGCGTCATCCCAAGTGTCGCCGGGGCGATTGGCGGCGGGGTATTGCAGAGTGCTTCCGAAAAATGGTTCTGTGTCTGCGGTGGGTGCGCTGTAATTGCGGGCGACAGCAGGGTTTTTGCGAATCAGATTGAGATCGGAAATACCGCGCAGTGGGGCACGATTTCGACTGGCGATGACAGCATCGGCAAAGCGATCACCGACCGTGCTGTCCTTGGGTGGATAGAGAATAGCTTGGTTTGGGTCGTTGTTCAGGGCTTGTCCAGAGATGAGTGTACGCAACACTTCGCGTGGTGCGGTATTGAGATTCACCCGGCTGCTGGGGGTAATGGAACTCGTCGATTTGAGAGTAAAAAGATCGAGGAGTTGTGCGGCACGTTGACCTTCTTTATCGAAAACGGCATACTCGGGGCGTCCCACAGCGAGTGTATAGCCACCGCCGGAACTAGACGAAGCTGAACCCATGGTTTCCACCGCGCTCCACTGCGCGGGATCGAACACATTACCGATTTCGGCAAGTGAAAGTAGAGGTTTGTTAGCAATGTATGCTGGCGCCATATTTGGTTGATTGGCGGGCAATGCTAATGCAGTAGGAAGAGTCGCATCTGAACCCGCAACTTTTCCGGTGGTGGATTCTGGACCTCGATCGGGCCAGCGCGTGATTTTTACCTCGCGATAGTTCGTATTGCTAATGGATGGCTTAAGCGCACGACCACCCCAATTACTATTGGCATCGTAGTTGTTAGGGAAAATGGGCGCAGCGATGTAGTATGAAGCCCGCGGGTCACCGTGCTGAGCGATGCTGTGATCATGAGCTGGTGAGGCGTTTCCTTTCCACTTTCGATTGGCTGTTCCTGCACGCAGCGTCCCTGAAGTTCGCGTGGCGCCGCCGCGAGCCCAATCGACGATTGTGCCATTCCATGAGAGTCGGTAGCTACTATCCTTGGTTTCAGAGGGGAAATCCAAGGTGCTGGGAGGAAAGGCTCCCATAGGAAAGGTATAGTCCTTAAAGCCGCAGTTGCGCACTATGAAGCCGTTAGGAGGGATCGTTATTTGTTGTGCTGGATGCATCACAGCAGTGAATTTGTGAGCAGCAGCAGGTGGGATTTTGATAGCATGAACGTTGAGATTTTCCAATTGGAAGCTGCCACTGATTGTTTGATTGGTGGGGTTCCATAGCTCGACATAAGTAGTTACGCGGATGGTGACGGTAGAGCCACTGGCCCCTGACCATACGTATTGGTCGAACAGTTCATTGACAAACGGATAACTGTCGACTCCACGGTAACCTATCCCAGTGGTCGCATCACTATCGGTGTCGCTGTAGTCGATGATGCTAGCCGCGATGGTCTTGGTATAGCTTTCGGAAGAGGGAAATCCTCCTTTACGCGTTTGAAAATTCGGCAAATTCCGGTCGATGTGCGCAGCAATCTCCGTGACATTTTTTTGACTGATCAAGTCGGTGAGATTTTTGGCGGGTTGTCCTGCATCGGCATAGCCAAAGCCATGAGGGATCAGAGGGATTTGGTTAACTGTCTTGGGCAATTGATAGGTTAGATACGGTTCAATCTTTTTCGCATCGGTCTCGCCTAGGATCAGTCGTGCGCTGGCTGCGCTGCGGAGTTTTTCCCGTTGTTCGATCAACTTGTCTTCAGGACCAACAGCGTCTTTATCAGCGGTGGGATTGAATATGGTATAGTAGTTGATCTCTTTCGGAGTGGCGCCCAGCGTGCGTGGCTCTGCACCGGCGTTCGCGCCATCGATACGACCGCTCAGGTCTTCGACCCACCACGCGTAACGCATGGTGTAGGGGGAATCGACAGGTGAAACATTTACCCACGAACCTCGCGGCACTTGTCGATCGTATTGACCGAGCGAAATCAATGTTTGGGTGCTAAAGGTTTTGAGCTGATTGTTGAGGGTGGTGGCATCAACCGTAGTAGTGCCAGCCGTTAATTCTTTGAGTCCACTGACGAAGGGCAGAACGCGCCAAGATTTTTTGCCAGTGTCATACTGAGCGCCGAAGGTGAAAAATTGCTCGCGTGAGGGCTGCGTTGCAGTCGCGGCAATCAGTGGAGTGGTGGGATCATCAAGACGGAAAACGAGCGTATCGTCGCGGCTGGCGATGGGACTGATCGTCGCGATCGCATCAGCGAGACCGCTTTCAATCGCCATCTCTGCGCGAGTGGCATCTGAGTAGGAGCGTGCTGTTTTGCGCTCAAGGGTGAGCATTGCCATCAGGCCTATGAGCAATAGCATCATGCCGGCAATCGCCATCACCGTCATGGGCAATGCAAATCCGCGACGGTTTCTGTTTGAATAGGAAGGGGAAGGGGACATCAGGGGCTGAGGGTAATGCGATGGACGTGGCGACGAACCGCCTCGCGTTGCTTCGGTTCCGTGGTCTGAGCAAGACTGATCCACTGTGACTCCTGCGTGAGTCGTTGGGCGGAAAAATCATCGATCAATTCGATGGCGATCTCTAACGCTTGGGGAGCAGTGCCGATGGTGTTGTTCCAGGTTTGCCAAATACCGGTGGTGTCGCGTTCTTCTGCTTTTATTTCGAAACGCACGATATTGTAGGCGATAGGATCATCAGTGGTGGGATCGTAGGCAGGGAAAGGAGCCGCATTTCCGGCTTCTAACAATTTCTGTGTTGCGGCTCCATCCAGTTTGCGACGATAGAGTTTCGGCGAGCCGCTGTTGCCATCATCCGCAGTGAATGCGACGTAGTAAATGCTCGCCCCTAAATCGCCAGTGGCATTGCTTTCCTGCGCATCGCGGGTGCGGATAAATGCAAATTCGGATTGGTTAGAGGGGTTAGTTTGGAGAAAAAATTTCGTATCCGACACGCGGGAGGCGAGGTCGTTTTCGAGGAAATGAAACAATGCGCGGCTGTCGGCGAGTGTATTGACCTTGCGCTGGGAGAGGCGGTAATTCGTGCTCGATTGTCCCACCATGCTAAAAAGTGCCACCATCATCATCGACGTGACTGCCATCGCAGTCAGCAGTTCGACCAACGAAAATCCCTTCGCGATGCGTGGGCGGCGCGGAATCGTAAAATTCGAGTGATGGTGCGCTAGCTTCATGGAGAGGTTTGACGGGGGATCAAGATCGAATACGAGTGAGTGTTGCGTTTGCCGACGGGCGCACGAGCGTTATGACCGACGGTGATTTGAACGCGTGAGAGAGAATCATCATTCACTGTGAAATTGGCAGGATTTTGTTTCTGCGCGTAGAGGCTCACCACATAGACGGCTTTGTCATTGCGGGTTCCTTCGACGTAGTCGTTGCTGTTTCCGCGCGTGAGATATTTTCCGTCGGCATCGAAGAGCAGCACTTCGGGTGCATCAACGGACCCGATCGCAGGGAAGGCAGGTTTCGGTGTAAACATGGTGGACGGCAGGTCGCGCCAGGCATCGGTGAGTTCGCGTTGAACGGTGCGTGCGAGCCAGGAGGAGCGGGTATCGGTTTCGGCATTCATCCGAGTGCGTGCGCTCACCGCCGTGGCAGAGAGAATCAAGGGAACGGCGACCGCGATGACGCCGAGTGCAACTACTGCCTCCATCAGCGTGAGACCGCGATGGCGATGGGCTAGACGACGATGGAAACGAAGATTCATAAAGGATCAAGTTGTCGGGCGCGTCCCGTGAGGCGATTGATTTGTAAAAGGTCGTAAGAAACTTTATTGTCGGTTTTTTCCGTAGCAGTAACTTGTCCCGCAATCACCCGACCTTGGCCGAGCACAATTTCCATCACGCCATCAGAGGGGGAAATGATCTGACCGGTGGGAGAAAATACGATCACCGCGCCAGTGATGGATTTTCCCGAAATCGTCATCGGAGAGCGAAGCGACTGCTCCATCAAAGTGGGTCGAGGATGACCCACAGTCGATTGCGAAAGAACGAGCATGCTGCCGGGTAGCGATTCCCAGCGTTGCAGAAGTTTGGAGATTTCATAGGTGCCACCGGTTCCGTCAGGTGTGGAGACCCAGTTGACTTCGGCGATTCCGAGCATTTTGCCGCCGATGTCATTGCCCGCATTGTAGTCTGGGATAATCACTGCCGTGCTCGCACCCGTGGCAATTGCGTGAGAACGAGCACGCTGCAAGTGGCCTGTGACCAACTCTCGTGCGCTCTGGCGGGCCCGTTGGCTTGATTTCATGAATACCGGGGCCACAGCGACCATGAGAATCATCAGGATCACCATCACCACAAGCAATTCCGTTAGGGAGAAGCCCTTTTTACGAAGCATTGACTGCCTTCGCCAAAGCGATGGAAGCGGAGTTCGTTGGGTCGTGAGAATCATGAGGGCGATTGATGGAGAGCAAGATTAATGCCAGCACGATGTAAATACGGAAATCGTTCCTTGCAACCCAAAATTTTGTGACTAAGGCGTCACATTCTGCGGCGGAACCTTGTCACTTTGTAGGGGCGACGGCCAAAAAGTGCGCTAACATCTCATCGAAAATTTCTTCCGCTTTTAGGATCGGGTGCTTGGCGCCGATGACGATGGCTTGCTCATCCGTGGGCACTTCATGCCTACCATGTGAGCCTTTGACAAGTGATGCGTCAAGAGGGATGACTTCCAGCAAAGCTCGAAGGCCGAGCTTTTTCTTGAGCAAAAAGGCGGCGATTTTCAATTTGGGGCAGCACAACTTTGGGTCGAGAAACAGCTCCACGGGATCGTAACCGGGCTTGCGGTGGATATCGACGCTGCGGGCGTAGTCGGGCGCGCGGTTGTCGTCTTCCCAGAAATAATACGTGAACCATGCATCGGGCGCGGCGGTCACGACCAAATCGCCCGCGCGTTCGAGGGCGATGCCCGGCTGCCATACGTCACGGGCGTATTCGACTTTTTCTACGCCTGGAACTGCCGAGAGCAGAGTTTTCACGGACTCGATGCGTGATGCGTCTTTGATGTAAATATGAGCGACTTGGTGATCGGCCACGGCGATGGCATCCGATTGAAAAAGATCGAGCCCATCGCGTCCGAGTTCGTCCTTGATGGAAAGCAACCCTGCTTTTCGCAGGATGCGATTGAGATGAACGGGTCGATTCACGGCGGAAATCCCGTATTCGGAAACGACTAAAACACGCACGCCATGTTGTTCGTAAAAGTCGATTAATTCGCCAGCAACGGTATCGATCTGCGCGAGATCGTGTGCCATCTCCGGAGCATCGGGGCCGTATTTTTGTAAGCCGTAGTCGAGGTGAGGAAGATAGACGAGATTGAGCGAGGGCTTGTGTTTTTCATAGATCCATCGCGCTGAGTTGGCGATCCACTGCGAGCAAGCAATGCCTGCACCTGGGCCCCAAAAGCTAGTAAAGGGAAAGGCACCAAGGTCTTCTTTGATTTTCTCCCGCATGTCCATCGGTTGCGTGTGGACGTCGAACGATTTCCGCCCATCGGCAAGATAAAGCGGGCGCGGAGTGATGGCGAGATCTGCTTCGGTCGCCATGTTATACCACCAAAACAAATTCGCACAGGTGAAGCCAAGGACTTCCCGTTGCAGGCGGTGCCAAATTTTTTCGCCGCGGATGAGTCGGTTGCTTTGTTTCCAAAATCGCACCTCGGCCGACTCGCGGTCGAGCCAACCATTCGCGACGATTCCATGACCGGAGGCATCGGTGCCCGTGAGCATGTGGCTCTGTGCGGTGCAGGTGACGGCCGGAAATGCGGGGGCAAACGATTGCAGTCCCGCGCGATCGCGAAAGGCGCACAAACGCGGCGTCGCAGCGCCTAGGCAACGCGAGGAAAGGCCGACGATGTTCAGGACTGCGAGTGCTTGCACGGCGCGACTATCTGCGATTTTTCTCCGTCGCGCCATGGAAAAAATCATCCGCTCGTTTGAAATCTGTGGCATTTTGTTGGGGCATTCATTACTGTCCGCGCATGTCGCAACCTCACATGGATGTCCGTCGCATCGCTACTCTCGCTCGTCTGGAACTCTCAGACGCGGAAGTCGAGGCCTTCTCGGGGCAACTCGACGCGATCCTTGGTCACATCGAACAGCTTTCCTCTCTCGACGTCACGGGCATCGAACCCACCGCCTATCCCATGCCTATCGCGGCACCGATGCGCGATGATACTCCTTGGCAAAGTTTGCCGCAGCAAGCCGTTTTGCAAAACGCACCCGACCAAGCGCAACAACAAGTGCGCGTGCCCAAAGTCGTCGCCGATGCCTAACATTTTTCTCTCATGAGCCTTTCCCAACAATCCATCACCGCGCTACGCGATCTTCTCCGCAAGGGCGAAATTTCGCCTAGTGACATCGTCGATGACCTGCTCTCCCAAGCCGCGCAACGCGATGGCGAGATCGGTGCTTTTCTCACACTCGATGCCGAGCGTATTCGTGCTGCCGCTGCTTCTACGGATCTCTCACTGCCTCTCGGCGGCATCCCGATCGCGATCAAGGACAACATCAACGCCCTCGACGAACCCTGCACGTGCGGGTCGAAATTTCTCGCCGAAAATTACCGATCCCCCTATGACGCGGGCGTAATTAAAAAGCTGCGCGCGGCAGGAGCGATCTTGTTCGGACGCACCAATATGGATGAGTTTGCCATGGGCTCGGCGACAGAAAATTCCGCCTTGCAGACGACACAAAATCCCGCCGCTCCCGGTCACATTCCCGGTGGTTCTTCGGGCGGCTCTGCGGCAGCGGTGGCTGCGCATTTTGTGCCCGCGGCACTCGGCTCCGACACCGGCGGCTCGATTCGCCAACCAGCCTCGCACTGCGGCATCGTCGGTCTGAAGCCTTCTTACGGTCGCGTTTCTCGTTATGGTCTGGTGGCCTTTGCGTCATCGCTCGATCAGATCGGACCGATGACGCGCAGTGTGGAAGATGCCGCGCTGGTGTTGCAAAGCATCGCGGGCCACGATCCGTTAGATTCGACTAGTCTGCCCGTAGCCGTGGACGACTACCTCAGCGGCCTGAAACAAGGTGTCAAAGGTCTGCGCATCGGCATCCCAAAAGAATACTTTGCTGAAGGCCTCGACCCTGCGGTGAAAGCGGCGACGACTGCTGCCATCGCCCGCTTGGAAGAGCAGGGGGCCACTGCCGTAGAAATTTCCTTGCCGAATACCGAATACGCGGTGGCGACGTATTACATCATCGCACCGGCAGAGGCTTCCTCGAACCTTTCGCGCTTCGATGGCGTGCGCTACGGTCATCGCACTGCGAAGCCTGCTGATATTTTATCACTTTACCAACAATCACGCGAAGAAGGTTTTGGAGAAGAAGTGAAACGTCGGATTCTGTTAGGCACCTACGTTCTCTCTTCGGGCTATTACGATGCGTATTACAATAAGGCGCAAAAAGTTCGCACCTTGATCCGTCGCGATTTCGAAAACGCCTTCCAGCAGGTCGATGCGATTGTTTCTCCGATCGCACCGAGTCCCGCGCGCAAGATCGGCGAGTGCGGCAATCCACTCGAAGACTACCTCGCGGATGTTTGCACCATCCCTGTAAACCTGGCGGGATTGCCGGCGATTTCAGTTCCCTTACCAGTATTGGGTTTGCCCATCGGTTTGCAAATCATCACGCCGCACTTGCAAGAAGCATTGCTGTTGCGCATCGCACAGGCCGTCGAAACGCGTTAATCATTTGCCGATTTTTCGAAATATTTCTTGCCTTATTGAGAATCAGTCTCAATAGTATCGCCAGACGACATGTCAAAAAAAGCTGTTTATGCCCTAAATGTGATCACGCTGGCTGCTTGGCTGAGCGCGGGTTTGGGAGCGTGGATTGGATTTTCCGTGCGACAGGATTGGACTGTGGCTTTTGCGGTGAAACCGAAGCCGCTTAGCGTGATGACCAGCATCGACATCGCAGCACCTGAGGCTCCACAAACGGAAGCATCCGTTGCATCGGAAGAGCCTACCGAAACTACCTTGGTTCCCATCACGGCAGTGGCTCCATCGCCGCCCCCGATGCCGGAAATCGCGGCGATGCCAGCGCTGCTGGAAATCCCCGAATTACCTGCGCCAGTGATTAAAAAAGTCGCGACCAAAGTGGCACCTCCTGCCACGAATCGCCCGCAGACAAAAGTGAGCGAGGCCAATAGACCCGCCACGGAAAAAAAAGCCACGGGGAACACCCCGCCCGCCGCGGCGACAACGTTGTCTTTTGGGAGTGGTGCCGGACGTCAACCCGCCCCAAGTTATCCCTTGCAAGCGCGTCGTAGCAATCAGCAAGGCACCGTTATGATCGAGTTTATCGTTGGCACAGATGGCAAAGTGCTGAGTGCTTGGATCAAGACACCATGTCCTTATGAATTGCTCAACAACGCCGCGCTCTCGACGATTCGCAGCCGCTGGAAATTCGCGGCGGGCGCGGCCCGACGTTACAAAATCCCCATCGTTTTCCGACTTAATTGATACCTATGACTCTCTCGCACATCTTGGTGGAATATTTTGATAAAGGCGGCCCGATCATGTGGCCGATGGCATTGTTGTTTTTTCTCGCCTTATGTGTGATTCTTGACCGCGTGATTTGGTGGGTTCGTCTGCGCTCTCGCGTGAGCAGCGATAAGCAAGAAGTGGCACGCGAGGCATTGGGCTTGGGGCAATTCAGTGATGTATGGAAAACCACAGAACAACATGCCGATCCCTTTCTGCAAAACTTGCGCGATGGCATGTCGCACGCGGGCACCTCACCACTCGCCGCCATGCAATTGCATGCGAGCAATCTGTTAGAAAAATCAGAAGCCCGACTTTGGATCTTGAGCACCGTGATCACGCTCGCGCCGCTGCTCGGATTGCTCGGCACGGTAGTGGGCATCATGGGTTCGTTCAACTTCGTCGGCAATGATCAGTTGGCGGTGACGAAGGTTTCGGGCGGCATCGCGGAAGCATTGATCGCCACGGCGGCTGGTCTGGGCATTGCGATTCTCTGTTTGTTGCCCTTCAATTTTTTCCGCAAGCAAACCTCGTTGCTGCGTGGCAAGCTGGAGCACTGGATCAATCACTGCGAACTGCTCGCTGGCGCCGCTAAGGCACACGGTCACGATCTCGCGGATTTCAAAGCACCTCGCTCCTGAGTCATGCCTGTCAAACTCTCCACTAACGCCGACCAGGATGGACACGACGATGCACGCATCGAGATCGTGCCGCTGATCGATATCATGTTTTTCCTGCTTGCGAGTTTTATGTTGGTGAGCCTGAGCATGACCCAACTCAGCCGCGTGCCGATTGAGTTGCCGGATGCGCAAGCTGCTCTCTCGGAAACATCAGCGCCGCCTTATCATTTCGCCGTAAATGAACAAGGCGTGATCACCTTAAAAGACGAAATTCTCACGCCCACCGAAGTCACCGAGCGACTCGCCGTGTTGGAAAACCGCGATGAAGTCAATGTGCTGATCGCGGCCCATGCCAATGCACGCCACCAGCAAGTGATGCGTTTGCTCGATGCCGTGCGCTCGGCGGGGATCGAGAAGGTTAGTTTTGAAAGTAAGACGCCGAAGCCATGAAGCAGAGCATTTTCACTATCGTCAATGCGATCGGCTGCGTGGTGCTGCTCGGGATCGTCGCGATGCAGTGGGCGCAGAATGAGCAACGGCGTGAGGCCTATCGAACGCTGCAAGTGCAAACTCATGCGATCAGCGAAGAGCGCGATGAAGCCGTCAAGCGCGCGGATGCTATGATCAATGATCTCGCGGATTTGAAGCAATCGCTGATAGAAACCCAGAAGGTCGCGGATGAAGCTGCACTCGTGAACAAGCAGATGGGAGAGGAATTGTTAGCAAGCACCACCGCACGCGATCAAGCCACTGCTGAGCGTGATGCGTTGAAAAAACAAATCACCGAATGGGAAGCTGCGATGAAGCTTCGTGATCAAACCATCACCGAGCAAAACGAGACTTTAGTTGCGTTGCGCAAAAAGCTTGATGAAGCCATTGCGCAGCTGAAAAAAGCGGGAGCGCAGTGAATTTAGCTGAAGAATTTGATCTTCGAAACCGGCGGCAATTGTGCGCGTGCCATGGCCGCGTGTTGTTCATCGGTGCATGACGAGTTGGTGGGTGCATCGGCCTCGGCATCGACGGCTTCGACTAGTCCATTTTCAAGCATCCAGGTCTCGACTTCGGCACCGGAAATGTCAGCGAGCATGTGACCATTGATCTCCACGCAAGGGGAAAGCGGTTGGCCGGTTTTGGATTCCATTTCCCAACGGAAGGCCGGATTTTTGATGATATCCTTTTCCTCGAACGGCAAGTTGTATTTGCGCATCACGGCGCGTACGCCCTCGCTCCAGCCGCAAAAAGTTTTCAGATAGGCGGTGATTTTGTGTGTGGATTCGCTCATAGTGTCAATTGGCTCGCGGGGAATGTAATCGACAGACGGCGAGACGCAAGCGGCGATTTCAGCGGCACAGCCGCCAAGATAGAGGTTGCTGTTCAGATTTTTCATTGGCAATTTTCCCTTATAGCCATTAACCCTCTTCCGTCATGGTGCGCACACTCCGAGTTGTCAATTTCCGCTGCTGGGACGTGTTGGCTTTGGAGATGCTGGAGATGGGCGGAATTTTTGTCGGGGAGAATGCGCAGGGTAAGACTTCGATCCTTGAAGCCGTCTGCGTGTTGTTGCGTTTGCAATCGCCGCGGACGCACAAACTGGGTTCGATGGTGCGGTTTTCCCAGCTGGGTTTCGGCGTGGCGGGGGAGGCTTGGTCTATGGAGCGGAAGGTGCGCTATAATAAAGGAGGGCTACTCTGCGAAGTGAATGAGGAAGCGCGTGCGACTTCGTCCAGCTATTTACATGATGGCGGACTGGTGGTGTGGATGGGCAACGAGGATCTCGAGTTGGTCCGCGGGGCGGGGGAGACGCGGCGGCGTTATCTCGACTTCATGGGCGTGCAGTGGCACCCGGAATACCGCAGTCATTGGTCGCGCTATCGTCGGGCGCTGAAGATGAAAAATGCTTTGCTGAAAGAACGTCACATCGATGAAAAGCAACTCGCAGCCGTGGAGGAGCTCATGATTGAGAGTGGTGAACCACTCGCACACCTGCGCGGGCAGATGATCACGATGTTAGAAACGTGGGCGAATGAATCGCACCAAGCCGTCAGTGGTGGCGGCGAGTCATTAAGCTTGCGCTACCAGAGTGCCGGCAGCATTTCCATGCGTGCTAGTCTGGCGCAAGCCCATGATCGCGAACGGCGTGTGCGGCAGTCGGTGATCGGCCCGCATCGCGATGATTTGCTACTGCATTTGAATGGTCTTCCGGCGAGTGAGTTTGCCAGTGAAGGACAGCAACGCACGCTCGCTTTAGCATTGAAATTAGCCCAAGGGATTTTATTGCAACAAGAGGGAACACGTATGCCGGTGTATTTGCTCGATGACATTTTCGGTGAGCTCGATGCCGGACGTCGCAATGCATTAATGCACGCATTACCACCGCAGGCACAGAAATGGATCACCACGACATCGCTGGATTGGTTGCGCGAAAATGATGCCTACCAGCGCCTACCACAGTTTCAAGTGGCAGCGGGAAAAGTGACCTCACTTCACTGACCGAGATACAAGCGTGAGCCCTTCACATACTTGAGAGCCCAGTCCTTGATTTTCGATTGCTCCTCTAACGAAAGAATTTTCACCACTTTCGCAGGCGAACCAAGAACCAACGACCCGGGTGGAATGATGGTATTTCCCGTGACCAGAGCGCCCGCCCCGATGATGGAACGCTCGCCGATGACGGCACCATCGAGAATGATCGCTCCCATGCCGATCAACACTTCGTCTTTCACCGTGCAGGCGTGGAGAATCGCGGAGTGGCCGACAGTCACGAGTTCTCCCACGTAACAACCGTGGTCGTCGGAGAGATGGACTACCGCATTATCCTGAACATTTGAGCGCGGGCCAATGACGATTTCATTGATGTCGCCGCGCAAGGTGGCATTGAACCAGACACTGCTCAGTTCATGCAAAGTCACACGTCCGATGACATCGGCACTCGGGGCGATAAAACTGCTCGCATCAATCTGCGGATGGTAATCAAGAAAGGAGTGAATGGCCATGACCAGAGCATACATGAATGACTTCCTGAGGCAAGCCACACACCATCACTTATCATTTTCTTCGAGCATCCTACGTGTGCGCTCTGCCATTAAGAGTCGAACGACTTTATTAAGATACCATAGGCACATCGCGGCGACCGCCATTTCCAGCAATGGGGTGGCGGGTGGCTTTGGTGTGGCATGATTGAGCCATTCAAACCACCGCGGTGCGTTTACCATGCTACGACAAAAACCTAACAAGGCGACGACGCCGCTGCCGATCATGCCGTGCCAGTAGTTGTTGCGGGCAAAGAAATAACAAATCACAAAGGCCCCGCCTAACGAAAGTCCGCCTTGCAGAAAGGAGAAACTTTCGTTGCGTCCCGGCAGCAACTGCTTGCCAGCGAAACCGATGGCGATGATGAGGATTCCGAGAATAAGCGAGGCTTGGCGCATGTTTGTTAGAGTCGGGCGAGGACTGCGTCGCCCATAGCGCTGGTGTTGACGCGCGTTTCGGCGGGGTTGCTGGTGGCGATGTCACCGGTGCGGAGGCCATCGCGGATGGTGGCGGCAACAGCGGCGTCGATGTCATCGGCAGCAGCGGATTCGCCCAGCGAGTAACGCAGCAGCATCGAGACGCTGAGGATTTGAGCGATCGGATTGGCGATGCCTTGACCAGCGATGTCGGGAGCGGAACCGCCGGAGGGCTCATACATGCCGAAGTAGAGGCCTTTGTCGTTTTTCGATCCGAGGGAAGCGGAGGGCAGCATTCCGAGTGAGCCGGAGATCATGGCCATTTCGTCGGAGAGAATATCGCCGAAGAGGTTTTCGGTCACGAGCACATCGAACTCAGAGGGGCGCTTGACGAGCTGCATCGCGGCGTTATCGACATACATGTGCGACAGCGCGACTTCAGGGAATTCTTTGGCGACTTCGTTGGCGGTTTCGCGCCACAGCACTGAGGAGGCGAGGACGTTGGCTTTGTCCACGGAGACGAGTCGTTTTCCACGACCCATCGCAGCGGTGAATGCCACGCGGAGGATGCGCTCGATTTCTGATTTTTTGTAAATCATGGTATCGAAGGCGACTGGCTCGCCATTTTCTTCGCGACGACCTTTCGGTTGGCCAAAATAGATGCCACCAGTGAGCTCGCGCACGCAGAGCACATCGAAGCCCTGCGGGATGAGTTCGTTTTTCACCGGCGAGGCATGGATCAGCGCGGGGAGGCAGACGCCCGGGCGCAGGTTGGCGAAGAGACCGAAATGCTTGCGCAAGGGGAGTAGCGCACCGCGCTCAGGCTGGATGTCAGGGGGCAGGGCTTCCCATTTCGGGCCGCCGACCGATCCAAACAAAATGGCATCGGCTTTTTCGCAAGCGGCGATGGTTTCCGGTGGCAATGGATGTCCCGTGGCATCGATGGCCGCACCGCCGACGAGGTGTTCGCCGCGGGTGATGGAAAATTGGAACTTCTCTGCAACTGCGTCGAGCACGCGGAGGGCCTGAATCATGACTTCGGGGCCGATGCCGTCGCCGGATAGAATGGTAATGGTATGCATGGGTAAAAAAACCTGCGAATTCGCGGTGGCGCAGGGTTCGCCAAATCACCGCCACAATCAAGCGGGAAGTTTTTGGGTGGGTTTTTTTGGTGGGGATGCGAGCGATGAGAGCATCCAAGGTGGGGATGGAAGGCCGAATTCAAACAGGAGCCTTACCCGTCATTGGATGTAGCGTTTTGTTCTGCATTTTTATTTGATTATTGAGTGTTTAATGGGCTTTTACCTGATCTTTTTGGTATTGAGTCCAATATTTATAGGGAAGTGGTAAAACAATAAATGGCTCGCTTGGATGGACAATTATAGGAAGTGCCGTAAAATTGATTCGTCGATTAGGTAAGTGCTTTCTAATAAACATTGTCGTCGATATTCGGCACTTCGAGTTTGGACTGATCATACTAGGCACTTGAAGACCAAAAACACGTTTATATTCATTAGTAAGGTAATTGGCTATAGGTGATAATTGAGGATTGTTAGGTTCTTGACCTTTAAGATCATATAGTTTGTGGGCTATATCTTCTAAATCAATAAGACTTACAGTCTCCTTATCATCAATAGAATAGACAACTTCACCAGGTAGATCATCTGAACCACCATTGAATAATTCTTCGTTAACTTGAATAATGTGCCCCCAAGTCACTATTCCATGAGTAAATAAGCGATCGATATTGTCATACAAAATTCTTAGATCATCTCCTTCATTACCATTAACCCAATTAGGTCTCTTAAACCTAAGATAAGTGATTTTCTCCCAAAGAGTAATGTTGTTGGGGAAATCCCATGATTTGTTGTGTTCATCAGGCATGATATGAAATGTAGTATTTTTAGCACAACGTAGAGCTCTGGCGCGCCGTTAGGCGTTGTCCAGAAGCGACTTGTTAGCCGCTGTATTTTCTAGTGTGGTTACGATGTCTGTTGTTTTGTTACTCGTCAGTATCTTTTTTTCATCTGCGAAGTGATCTTCATAGACATCAATCCAAAGTCTTTCTGAGTGAAGGGTAAATAGCTTCTGTTCTTTCCTTATTTTTGCGGCCCATCCCATCCCCGCCAGTTGGTAGTCTTCAACCACCCAATCGCCACTCAAACGTTCAATGATTTCTTTTAGAACTGGGTCGAATTCATTCATAAATTGTCTGGCTAACAGTATTTATTCGTAGCCACATGGCATGTCATATCTCAAGTGTGCTTCGAATAGAGAAAAGCAGCCGACACCCGGTATGGCAAGATTTTTTGCTTGGCTTCTGTATATCAGCCTCATTATCTCGTAGTCTTCAGGGAAGGGATTTAATGCATGATATAACGACAGTGCCCTAACATAGTAGAGTCCCCAGGATGTCGAATTACGCGCTTTTGTGCACTGCCATAAATATGCTTTGCTGTCGCGGGGGATGCGATAGAGTGAATTCATGCGCGCATTGTGTTTGGTGATGGATTCGGTGGGCTGTGGTGGGGCTCCGGACGCGGTGGATTTTGGTGACGCGGG
Source organism: Akkermansia muciniphila (assembly GCA_945890645.1). Lineage (GTDB taxonomy): Bacteria > Verrucomicrobiota > Verrucomicrobiia > Verrucomicrobiales > Akkermansiaceae > UBA956. The sequence continues at coordinate 23,845 of CAMDCV010000011.1, read as the reverse complement.
GGCGGATACCTTGGGTCATTTGTTTCAGCACGAAGGTTTGGAATTGCCGAATCTTGCGAGCTTGGGGCTGTATGAAATTATGCGCGGGCGCAGTGCGGTGGTGCCGGAGGCGGTGCCCTTGCGGGCGGGCGCGGCGGCTTGTCGATTGACGGAGAAGTCGATTGGAAAAGATACAACGACGGGGCATTGGGAGTTAGCGGGAGTTGTGTTAGAGCAGCCGTTTGTGACCTTTGCGAGTTTTCCGGAGGAGCTGATGGCAGAATTGGAAGCGCGAACAGGCGTTTGTTTTATTGGCAATTGCGTGGCATCGGGCACGGAAATTTTGGTGCGTCTCGGTGAGGAACATTGTCGCAGTGGAATGCCTATACTTTATACCAGTGCGGATTCCGTGATGCAGATTGCGGCGCATGAGGAATGCTTCGGACTTGCTCGATTGCTGGAGATTTGTGCGCAGGCGCGGGCCTTGCTGGATGCGCGGGGGTTGCGTGTCGGGCGGGTGATTGCGCGGCCATTTGCGGGGAATGCGCAGGAGGGATTTAGTCGCACGGCGAACCGTCGGGATTTTTCGTTAGAGCCACCCACGATGGTGTTGGACCGTCTGCAAGAAGCCGGGGTGAAAATCACGGGCGTGGGGAAAATTTCTGATATTTTCGCGGGTAGGGGATTGGCGGAAAGTGTGCCGACCAAATCGAATGCCGCGGGCATGGCCGTGATGGAGCGCTTGTGGCAGCGAGAGCGCGAGGGCGATGAATTGATTGTGGCGAATCTGGTGGATTTCGACATGCTGTATGGGCATCGACGCGATCCCACGGGCTACGCGCAGGCATTGCGGGAATTCGATGCATGGCTCGGACGGTGGTTACCGCAGGTAGCGGAGGGAGAATTTGTCTGCATTACGGCCGATCATGGCAATGATCCTTATCATCCTGGCACCGATCACACACGGGAGCAGGTGCCACTTCTGACCTTGCACAGTCCCTCACCTTTGCATCAATCAGGTGATTTCACACAGGTGGCGGAGTTATTGGAAAGATTCTTTTTGCGAAACGAGTAAGTGAGTTGATTCACCATTGCTCAATATTTCTGCAATGGATTTGCAACAGTGTCTTGCCAGTGCACCGCTGATACGGCAGTATTTGGCAGTTACTCTTTTCATCCATGTCGCCCATTTTACGCAAAATCCTCGGAATGAATTGGGTGTTGGTATTGCTCATGTATGCACTGCTCATCTTTGGCATTTACGCCATCGAAAGCGCTGCGCGTCACCTGCCGGTAAGTGCGAGATTGTTAGAGGAATTCGGAACCGCGGGCGCGTATTACGCGGACCAGCAAAAAAAGTGGATCGTTATTGGCTCTGTCGTTTATTTTGGGACGGCTTTGTTTGACTACCGATGGATACGCTGGCTGGCTTTGCCGATTTACGTGGTGAGTTTGGTATGCATGGCAAAAGTGATGGGCAGCGATACGGAAGTTCACCAGTTGAGCATTGGTCCGATCACCTTTCAGCCAGCGCAGTTGGGGGTGGCCTCGGGCGTGTTGATGATCTCATGGTTGTTGCAGGATTTACCGCGATTGCACCGACTCTTCGGGCTCCCGATTGTTCGCATTGCCATCATCGCGGGATTGTCAGGATTGCCCTTTTTAATGATGATGAAAATGGGCGATATGGGATCGGCTTTGGTATGGATTCCCGTGGCGATCGTGGCATTGTTGATTGGGGGCGTGCCTTTTCGCTATTTATCGCTCATGGCGATTCTCGGCATTGGTTTTGTGCCGATGATGTATTTGATTGTCCTTCCGAGTGTCTCGACACGCGGTCCCGAGCGGATTCAGTTGTATTTGGACATGCTGCAAGAAAAGCCTGTGGATACATCGGGTCCCGCGTATGGCGCCTACTATGCCTCGATGGCGGTAGGCAAGGCTGGTATGATGGGTACGGGGTGGAATGCCCCCGAAACGCGTGGTTCACTGCATGCGAAACGCTACATCCCTTGGAAAACGGCTCATAATGACTTCATCTTCGCAGTGCTTGCCGAAGAATTCGGATTTCGAGGGAGTCTATTTTTGATCACGGTGTTCGCCACCTTGTTGATCCTTTGTCTTTTCGTATCCTTTTACAGCAGGGACTTGATGGGGCGTCTCGTCGTAGCTTGCGTAGTAGCGTTTTTCTTTGCCCACATTTTTGAAAACATAGGCATGTGCGTATTGTTGATGCCGATTACAGGGATCCCGTTGCCACTAATCAGTTACTCCGGCACCTTTGTGGTCATGTGCATGTTCATGCTGGGCCTCGTGCAAAGCGTTTGGATTCATCGGAATGCGATGGAAATTGTTAAGGTCAGCGATTTCGACTGAGTGCGTAACTAACGAATTTGAGAAATAATTCTAATTTTTGTTGCTAAAATTCATTTTCTTCATATGTTCTTTTCTGTTCCCCGTTTCGGAACAGATTGAGAGTGTCTGGGGGGAGACTCTCAGTTTGCCGAAGCGGGGTTCGTTATTTTTAACGTGATTTTCATATTGGGCAAAAAGCTTAAAATCATTGTAGTTATTACGAAATTGCTGTTTCTTGCCTAGTGAATAATCTTCTAACAGCAATCTCCACGGTAGGTTGGTTCGAGCACGAAGATTTTTTTGAACGATCGTTTTGCTGTAACTTGCGCGATGAATGTTTGACTAAGATGGTCGACAATCCACTCCATCAAGCAGCGGTCGGAAAAGGAATGGGCATGGGGGTGCGAGAAGCGATCCGCAACGATTCCATTTCATGGCTGGATTCTGGATCTGGGGCAGAGTTTAAGAAAATATATCAAACGCAAATGGAACAATTGCGTCTGGCATTGAATGAGCAATTTTTTCTGGGACTGTTTGATTTCGAGAGTCACTTTGCGGTATATCCGGCTGGTGGTTTTTACAAAGCGCATCGCGATCAACATGCGGGTGCCACGAAGCGTATCGTGACGGTGATTTTGTATTTGAATGAGGACTGGCTGCCAGGTGATGGCGGCGAGCTGCGGTTGTGGACAACACCGGGCAAGGCGCAGGGATCATCGGTGCTAATTGAGCCGCGGATAGGAAAGCTCGTGTGTTTCATGGCGGATGACCACTGGCACGAGGTGTTGATTTCGCACAAGCCGCGTATGAGCATCACCGGATGGTTTTTGCGTAGTTAGGAAAATCAGTGGCGCGTCACTGTTCTGCTTGACCGAAATGCGGGTGATCCCTACATAGCGGGCATGGAAGCACTTTACGAAGGCAAGGCAAAACGTCTGTGGACCACGGAAGACCCACAGGTATTGCGGATGGAGTTTAAGAATGATGCCACCGCCTTCAACGGGGAGAAAAAAGCCCAATTTGAAAACAAGGGCCGACTGAATAATACGATCAGCACCTTGATCTATGGCCAACTGGAACGCGCTGGCATCCCGACGCACTTCGTGAAGCAGATCGATGACACCAACGTGCTGGTGAAAAAAGTCGAAATCGTGATGGTCGAGGTGATCATCCGCAATGTTTCGGCGGGCAGTTATTGCAAACGCACCGGTCAGCCCGAGGGGCAAACATTTTCGCAACCGATCATCGAATTTTCGCTCAAGAGCGATGAGCTCGGCGACCCCTTGGTGAACGATGATTACATTCGCGAGTTGAAGCTGGCGACGCCAGAAGAAATGGATTTTTTGCGAGTTTCGGCGCTGCGGGTGAATGATTTCCTCTCGGGGCTGTTTGCCAAAGCGGGTCTGCGTTTGATTGACTTTAAGTTAGAGTTCGGTCGGCTTGCCAGCGATCCCTCCGTGATTGTTTTGGCTGATGAAATCAGCCCCGATGGATGCCGTTTGTGGGACATTGCGACCGGTGAAAAAATGGACAAAGATCGCTTCCGCCGCGACCTTGGTGGTGTGATGGAAGCTTACGAAGAAGTGCTCAAACGCCTGCAAGAATTATCATGAACTACGAATGCGAAGTAATCCGCAAAGGGCAACACGCGAGTGATGCCGATGCCCTGCTCTATACTCCGATGAAAGCGGGGTTGACGATGAAACACAGCCGCACCTACCGCTTCGAGTTCGAGGGCGATGAGCAAGCACTGCGGGCATTTGCGCGTGCAGTATTGGTTGATGAAGTCAGTCAGGAAATTTCCGATGGCAGCGATCCTGTGGTCAAAGACGCCTTATTCCATCTTGACTACAGCATGAAGCCTGGCGCGCTGGATTTGGAAAAAGAAGCGATCATGAACTACTACCGTGGCCGTTCTGGCGATTCTTTTGTGCTGAAGCAACTTCACATTTCTCAGCGGATTTACATTTTCGGAAAAGGTGATGCGACTGCCATTTCGGCACGTTTTATCAAGGACATCGTCAATCCGGCGGTGCACAAGCATCAGCTTTGCCTCGCTTGACATCGGTTTCTGGCTCGCTAGCATTGGCGTGATGAATGTGAATTCTGCCTATCGCATCGGAATTTTGTGTGCCAGTTTGATCTTAACGCAATCGCACACTGTATTCGCACAGGGTGTTGATACCCCGATTGTGGACATGTCTCCCGCAGGCCTCAAAAAAGCCGAGCAGGCGATTATCGAAAAAGCCCGACAATTGATCAAAGATCAAAAACCTATCTCGCGCGATGAGGTAAAAAAACAGTTGCTCCAACCGAAACCGCAAGCGGTTGCCTTGCTTCCGGTGAAAACTGCTGCTCTGCCTTTGGAAGAAGTTTCCACACTAGCGCGCAAGTCGAACCTTCGCGTGGGTTATTGTTATCTTTGTGAGCGTTGTGACAATTGGCATCTGAATCTAGCCGGTGGTTATGCGATCGCAGAGGATGTGGTGGCAACTTGTGATCACGTGATCAACTCAGCCACTGCCATGCGCGAGGGCTATCTAATCATCGCTGATCATGACGGAAATGTTTTTCCGGTGACTGCAGTGATCGCTCGCTCTGCCGCCATGGACGCAGCGATTCTCAAAGTGGCCGATGCGAAGTTTTTACCGCTACCGCTCAATGGCAAAGTGAAACAAGGGGCCTCGGCGTTCTGCTACAGCTCACCGATGGGCCAGCATGGTTACTTTAGTGATGGTATCGTAAACCGCTTTTACTGGAATGGAAAGTATCAGGGCGGCGAGTTAGAAAAACTTGATGTCGCACGGCATTTGCGGGTGAATTTCAGCACCGACTGGGCCCCTGGGAGCAGTGGCTCGGCTGTGGTCGATCAGGCGGGCAATGCCATCGGACACGTGTCAGAAATTTCCGGTATGTCGAAAAATCGCGAAACATCCGCCTATTTGATGGTGCACATCGGCATACCAGCGCAGGCGATCCGTTTGCTCGCTGAAGCGGCATCAAATCCTGAAGAGATTACCAGACTCGCGACTTTGGAGGCCAAAGAGGGTCCATCTAAAACGCCCATTCCTAAGCAAAAAGCCGCCGCCCCCGGAGGTAAGGACGACGGTGAATAAGGTGATTACGGGGCGACTGTGAAGCTCGCCGCTTGCTCAGGGGTTAGCTCAAACCATTGCCAGGGCAGGCCGTGGACGTTGAGGTCAGCCATGAAGGGATCGGGATCATATTGCTCCATGTTCCAGACTCCGGGCTTGCGCCAAGTGCCTTCGAGCATTTGCTTGGCACCAATCATGGCGGGCACGCCGGTGGTGTAAGAAATCGCTTGTGAGCCGACTTCCGCGAAGCAGGCTTCGTGATCGCAGATATTGTAAATGTAAATCGATTTGGCTTTGCCGTCCTTGACACCGGTGATGATGTTGCCGATGCAGGTTCTGCCCTTGGTGGTGATGCCGAGGTCGCCCGGATTGGGGAGAACGGCTTTGAGGAACTGGAGAGGGATGATTTCGACGCCGTTGTATGTGACGGGATCGATGCGAGTCATGCCGACATTTTGCAGCACTTCGAGGTGCTTGAGGTAGTTCGGCGAAAACGACATCCAAAATTGGGCGCGTTTGATCGTGGGGATGTGTTGCACAAGTGACTCAAGTTCCTCATGATACATGCGATAAATTTCAAAGCTGCCGACGCCCTCGGGGCAGGTAAAGCCCTGATGCTTCGACATGGCAGGGGTCTCGACGAAATCACCATTCTCGAAATGGCGGCAAGGTGCGGTGACTTCGCGGATGTTGATTTCTGGATTAAAATTCGTCGCAAAGGCATGACCGTGATTACCGCCGTTGACGTCGATGATATCGAGGGTGTGGATTTCATCGAAGTGATGCTTTAGCGCCCAGGCGGTGAAAACATTCGTCACGCCGGGATCGAAGCCGGAGCCGAGAAGTGCGGATAGGCCGGCTTTGGTGAATTTTTCCTGATACGCCCACTGCCAGGAGTATTCGAATTTTGCCACGTCGGGGGGTTCGTAGTTGGCGGTGTCGAGGTAATCGATGCCAGCAGCAAGACAAGCGTCCATGAGGGGCAGGTCTTGGTAGGGGAGGGCGACGTTGAGGAGGAGGTCGGGCTTGAGCGATTGTAAGTAGGCGGTGGTCGCTGCGACGTCATCGGCATCGAGTGCGGCGGTATCGATGGTCACGCCAGTGCGTTCGAGGACAGAGGCGGCGATGGCATCGCACTTGGATTTGGTGCGTGAGGCGAGTGTAATTTTGGTGAAAACGGCGGGCACTTGGGCGCATTTGTGAGCGACCACGCTACCGACTCCGCCCGCTCCGATAATGAGAACATGTGACATGCGCGTTTCATAGGGGCGGGTGGGGGAGTTTTCAAGTCTGATCTTGCAAAGATTCAGCCTTAAAGGCCTGAATTTTGATCAGAAATATCAGATCACTTCCCCAAGGCGGGGAATGATCCATTGGGGCAAGAAGCTGTTATCAAGTGCAAAAAAATGCTAATCTTCACAAAACATACTGACAAATCTGAGCTCGTGTGGTGTTACTTCTGTGACCCTCATTTTTTCACTTACTTATTACGAACTATGAAAACAAACAGTTATACCAAACGCAACAAACGGAAACTCAAGGGCTTCACGCTTTTGGAAATGGTGATCGTGCTCGGCATCATCGGTCTGATCATTGGTGGCGCCATCGGAGTGATGGGCAAAGTCGGTGAAGGTGCCGCCATCCAACGGGTCAAAGGTGACTTCAACTCTCTTGGTAGCGTATTGAAGATGTATAAAATCAACAACGGATTCTATCCCTCGACGGCACAAGGGTTGAAAGCTCTCGTAACGCGTCCGGGCGGAACCCCGGCACCCAAATCATGGACCGCGCTGGCGGATAAAGTGCCTCTCGATCCGTGGGGTCAGGAATACACTTACAAATTCCCCGGTAGCAAAGTAGCGACTGAATTTGAGCTGGTTACCAAAGGCAAGGACGGCCAACTAGGTACGGAAGACGATATGTCGAGCCAAGACTGAGTTTTTCCTCAGATCTTTTATGAATCGTCACCCACTTTCCCCCGTGACCCAGCGCAGTGCGTCTGGGTTTACGTTGTTGGAGATGGTGATTGTGTTGGCCTTGATTGGTCTTGCGATGGGTGGTGCGATTACTTTGTTTATTACGACCTCGGCAGAACGACAGCTGAAAAGTGCAGCGGGCGATGTGGAATTACTGGCAAAGCGCGCACGCTCGGTGGCTATGGTGCAGCAGACGCCTTACGCGATAACGTTCTTCGAAAACTCCGTGCGGCTGAGTCCATTGGTGGAGGCGGGTTACAGCGATGATGAAATCAAAGCACGTCAGGAACTGGAAGCGGATGCCCTCGAAGCCGGGGGCAAGGCGCCAAAGTTCAATCCTGTGCGTGAGACAGTTTCACTATCCAATTTCGATTTGTTTGTGCGTCGATGGGGATCAAACAACTGGGTGCCCATGCGTCGTAATGACCCTCAAGTGTGGCGCTTCGACCCGAATGGCATTTGCGAACCGGTGGGCTTAAGGATCGAATACGAGGACGGCTGGATGGAAATGGAATTTCACCCACTCTCGGCCAATGTCCGTGAACGAAGCATGGAGGCAAAACGATGAATACTGCTACATTACATCGTCGATCCGCGAATGGGTATTTGCTGTTAGAGGTAGTGCTCGCAATGGGTATCTTTGCTCTTGCGGCCACAGGATTTTCGATTGCATTGCAGAAGTCGGCCGATGCCTCGGACATGGCGGCGCGGGAAATGCAGGTGACACGAATATTGCAAAGCTCACTGGACGAAGCGATTTCCATTCCCAATCTGGAGGAAGGCGAATTTTCGCAGAAGCTTGAAGAGCGGTCGATGGAGATCGTGACGAGGTATGAAAAGATGGAAGAAATAGAAAACAAAGATGGCCAATTGTTGCAGGAAATGTGGCGCATCACGGTGACCGCTTATTTTATGCAAGGGAACACCCAACTGAATCGCAGTGCCGTGACGTGGCGCTACGGACGCTTGTATCAACCATGAACCTTTCCTCCATTCGCAGAAAACCTCGCTCCGGCTTCACTTTGATCGAAGTCGTGATCGCGCTTGGTCTGATGTCGGCGCTGATCATATCCTGTGCTTTTATTGCGACGGCCAATATCCAACTCGCCAATGGCATTAACAAGCAGCAGTCGGAGAATAGCTTGCGCGAGAGCTTTTTCGACATGATGAAAATGCAGCTCACTTCCTTGCCAGGGAATACTCGCATGGAGCTGATTTACACGAAGGGCACGCAGCCATTTGAATACACGCTAGTTTTGCAAAACGTGCCACTGGCCTTTACCTGGGGCGGTGTCGAGCGCATCGCAAAGGCGGTCGAAATTGCTGGGGTCAAGCGTCGTGATGGCTTCATCAATGTCGTGATGCGCTATTATGAAAATCCGATTCTCTCCGATACCGAAAACATCGCTGATGCACGCAAGGAAGAGCCCTTCGCGGAAGTGATTTTGATGGAAGACCTGCGCTTCTTTGAGTGGCGGGCGTTGGATGGCCGCACGATGGACTGGCAACTCGATTGGGATTTACAGGGGCGTTTGCCTTTGCAACTTGAGCTCGTAACGGCACAGGGAGCGTATGGCGATGAGATGAAACAAATTTTTTGGATTGTGCCGAAAGTCAGTCCGTCGACAGTGATTCGTAGCAATAATCAAAACCAGCAGCAGGGATCTGGACAGGGCGGAACGGGTGGTGGCAGCGGCGGTACCGGAGGTGGAAGTGGTGGCGGTGGATCAGTCGTTATTCCCGGGGGGCCCATCACTCCCGGCGTTCCGTCTAATAGTGGCGGAGGTGGCTAATCATCGAAGAATCATGAAACTTTCCCACATAGATCGACGATCTCAGCCGCGCGGCATGGCGCTGGCTGCGGTGCTGTGGTTGATCGCTGTGTTGGCATTTGCCGCTTTAACAGCTATCCAGTTATTGTCGTTCGAACTGGATGTGGCAGATTCACAAATTAACGGCTTTCGCGCGCGTCAGGCCGCCGAAATGGGTATCGCTGTAGGGGCTAATCCTGCGGTCAAACGCGACGATCCTTTGTTGCAACTGAGTGGGGAAGAGGGAGCTAGTTATCGAGTCGAACTGCGGTCCGAAGGAGAACGTTTCAACATCAACCACATGTTGCTGAACACGAACGACAAAAATTTGCTCAAAGGGATTTTCATTTATTGGGGCATTGAAGAAGACATCGCGCAGGAAATTGCGGACGCGATGCTCGACTGGGTGGATTCGAATGAAGAAGAGCAAATGAATGGCGCTGAAAAGCCATACTACGAAGAGCTGGGACGCATCAACCAACCTTTCAATCGACCGTTTTATTCCTTGGATGAAATGCGTCTGGTGCGGGGCATGGAAATTGTTGAGCAAGTCAAACCGGATTGGCGCGACTGGTTCACGATTTGGAGCGCTGGAGGATTGGATGTGAACGAGGCGAGCGCGGAAAAAATTTCAATCGCCGCTGAGTGCAATCTGGAGGATGCCCTGACCTTGGTGGAAACGGTACGCGGTGCGGATGGGATTCGCGGCACCGAGGATGACATGCCTTTTCAGAGTCTCAATAGTGGACAAAGCGGCGGTACTGTGTTTGAAATCTTGCGGGTGCCAGATTTTTACGCGCCGGTGGTGACTCCTCGCCTTGGGGCGAACGACAGCACCACTCGCATTGAAAGCACCGGGCAATCCGGTGTCACCAAAAGAAAAATCGTTCTCGTTCTGCGCAATCGCGCGGGGAAACCAGCCATTTTAGAAAAAACAGAAGAAGTAGTGCCGTGAGTAATAAAGGAGATATCATTATTTTGGTCCCGGGTGTTTCTGGCTGGGAAGTGTGGGAGGGGACGCCGGCTAGTGGTTTTGGGCGTCGCGAAGTTACTTCCACCGAGATTGCAGGAGAGATCACAACTTTACCTGCATTGGACGTAATGTTCTTTTTTTCCGTCAAGGATGCGACGGTCATGCCATTCAAAACGACCACGGGTGATGAACATCTGTTCGCGGATTTGGCACAAATGCACAGCGAGCGCATGGGCATTCGCACAGACCCTGGTGCCGGGCAGTTGATCGATTATTTTGTGATGCAAAAAAGCGAGGAAAGTGCCGTTCTCGCTACCGTGGTGCTGCGTGCACCCGGAGAAGGAGAATTGACGATTCGCAGTCCCAAAGAGTTCGACTACGCCCCGCGTGCCTATGCTTTTGAGGGCGATGGTATAGCGCTGTGGAAAGAATGGGGACAGTGGGTTTTCGCCTTTTACGACCAAGGCAAAATGCTATATGCGCAATCGACTTCGAACGATGGCGAGCATCCTGATGAGTCATTGCTGCGGGATGTAAAACTGGCTCTTGTGCAGTTGGCATTCCAAGGAATTTCTTTCACACCGCGCAGTACCAAGGTATGGCATCCCGCTGGTGAACTGGGGGAGGCTGGAGTCTTTGCTAAAGCGTTTGATTTCGCGGTAGATGTGACCAATCGCCCCGATCCCATGGTGCCCGTCACCGATTGCAAATTGCTACCAGCCGATGTATTCGCGCAGCGCCGTCAGACAGCGAAACGCAAACAAATCATCATGGCCAGTTCGGCTGCTGCCGCAGTTGTCGTAGGTCTTCTCGGGTGGGCTGGTTGGACCTTGTGGCAGGACATTAAGGCTACGAACGAACTAAAATTAGCCGCTAAAGCTCTCCAGCCTGAGCGTGAAGCGTATAATGAGCACAAAGCTAAATGGCGGGAACTCGGTCCACTCGTCGATCAAGATCAATGGCCAGTCGAAACACTGTATCGCATCACACGCTGCATGCCGATGCCGAAGGGAGTGATACGCCTATCCGAGGCGACGATTAACAACAACGAAATCCGCATTAAGGGTGCCTCCAATCAACCGTCGCCGATTGGCCAATTTAGTTTTGCCATCAACAAAAGCGAGGAATTGACCCGTTTCAAGTTCTCTGCACCGCCGCCTACCAATTCTGCCAAGGGTTGGGAATTTGTCATCCAAGGAGCGGTCCCGCAGGAACAACAATAAGACTTTTGCAAATGTTCCCACTTTTACAAACACATTGCCGCACAGGCGGGTTTATTCCAGAAGAGAACTGATTCATTTTTACCGATGTCCGAACGAGAGAGAAAATTACTGACAATGTTTGCCGCAGCGGGGGTGATTCTCCTTTCGTTGTGGGGTTACAAGTCTTATCAAAATAAACGCATTGCGATCAATATTGACCGAGAAACCGCAAAAACTGAATTGCAAGAGGGTCAATTGTATCTGTCCCAGCGCGACTCGATCCAAGATGAAATTGAATGGCTAGCGTCACACGAGCCTGAACCTCAAGCCAGCGAACAAGTTCCTACCAAGCTGCAAGAACTTGCTGCGACTGAATTGGCCCGTGCCGGACTGACCGTTAAAAAGAGCGATATTTTGCCTGACCGTTCAGCAGAAAGTGAAACCGTAACTCACTACAAAGTGGCACAGGTTAAATTCCAAATCACCGGTGAAGAACGCAATTTGTATAGCTGGTTCGACAAAATGCATTCACCTAATGATTTTCGTGTCATTTCAGAAATCACGATGAGTCCGAATCGCGAGGAAACCTCCCAAATCGACTGCACTGTCACTTTCGATCAATGGTATGTGCCCCTTGATCCCAATCTCTAATACCCAAAGCCATGAAAACATTTATCGTCCTCTGTCTTTTGCCATTGCCTCTGCTCGCAGATGCACCGAAAAAGCCTCTGCAAAGTCGCTACACATCACTTCACGCCAGTTCCCCATTCACTACTCCTGCGCCTCCCATTATCAACAACACACCCGTCGTTAATCCTCTCGAAGATTGGGCGCTCGGTGGCGTGACTAAGTTTCCCGATGGTTACTTCGTGATCTTGCTCAACAAGAAAAAGCCCGACGAGAAAAAGGTCATTCAGCCCGGTATGCATTCGGAGTTCGAAGTCATTGAAGTTACCGACGGCGGCATGGACTACACGGAGACAACCGTCAAATTGCGCTACGGCTCCTCGCAAGGAACGGTAAGTTTTGACAAAAAATTATTAGTCGTAAAATCACCTTCGCAAAATCCAGCGCAAGAGGGACAGCAAGCGGGCCAGCCGGCCCTGCCTAATGGTTTACCCGGCGGTAGTCCTACGGGCGGTCGCCTTCCGCCTCGCATACGCACTCTCGTCCAACCCGGGCAAGGACAAGCACCTCAAGGTCAGCCACAACAGGGCCAATTACCACAAGTTCAACCACAACAATAATTTTCTCCTCACACTTATGTCAAATCGAATTCTTTATTACGTCGGACTTGCCTCTTTGCTTCTCGTTTGGGTTGTCGGACAAACACCAGAAACTGCTCCACCGCCAGCGCAGCCTGCCGCGCAACCGATTCCAGTATCTCCACAAGGGGCACCTCCGCTGGTGCCCAGTAATGGCAACGTTCCGCGTCCCCCAGTTAATCCTGCGGCACCGCGTGCTACCAATGGCATTTCACCTGACGGTAAATTGCCCACCATTCCGGCAGGGCAGATTAACAAGGCGATCAAAGCTCCCAACCCCAATGATATTTCTGACGTTCCTTTCAATTTCCCCAAACTGAATGCCGAGCAACTTGGTTTCGTATACCGCCAGCTTACCGGACGTCGAGTGGTGATGACCGCTGAGGTCAAAGATCTGGAAATCTATTTCGTTCAACCACCACCGATCACGTACGGTGAAGCGATCGATTTGCTCAAAGCTTCCTGCTTGATGCACGGCTTCGTGTTTGCGCCCGGCGGCGACGGATGGGACAAGCTAACAACCGCCAGCCAAGGGCCTAAGCCTGGCACGGGTGACATTCCACTGGTCACAAGTCCACTTGCATTGCCTGAGGGCGATGAAGTCGTGCGCTACGTGATGACGCTGAAATACATGAAGCCGGATGAAGTCGCTCGTGTGTTTCAAACGGTGGTCACTCAGTTCAACAGCTTCGGCTCGGTCGTTGCCGTGCCCAATGCCTCGGCTCTGATCATTACGGAAAATACTTCGTTGATTCGCGCGCTGATCGAGTTACAGGCGAAGATCGACGTGCCTTCCTCGAACATCGAAACAAAATTCATTAAAGTACAATACGGTGACGTCGAGGAACTTTCGGCGACCTTAAATGAAATTTTTAGTGCCCAAAGTTCTGCTCAAACCACTGCCGGCGTGCAACGCGTCCAGCAAGGCGGCGCTCCCGTAACGACGAACAATACGAATGGCGCTGTGCCGCAAACTTCTGCGAACGCGGGATCTTCGGCCGCCGGTGAGGCTCCGCCGATCCAGATCGTTCCCGATATCCGCACCAATCGTATTTTTGTGATGGCGCGTCCACTGGACATGGTCTTCATCGAGAGTTTGGTGAAAGAGTTCGATAGCCCCTCTGATCAACGCAATTTCCTTCGTCGCAAGTTGAAGTATCTCGCGGTGGGTGATTTCCTCGACGTGGCCAGTGATGCGCTAAGCCGCGCGTTTGGTGGTTCTGCAGACGGTGGTTCCGGTGGTGGCGGAGGTCGAGCATCGACGAGCACCTCCCTGGGACGCGGTGGTTCTTCGTCAGGCGGAAGCGGCGGTGGCACATCGAGTCGTGCAGGTGGCGGCAGTCAGTTTGGTGGAAGCAGCAGCAGTGGCAGCCAGTTCGGAGGCAGCGGCAGCAGCAGTGGTAGTTTCGGCGGCGGTGGTGGAGGCGGTTCCTCTTCTAGCCTGAGTGATCCTCAAGTCGATACCGCACCCGTTTCCGTTTTGGTTGGCAGAACCTTACTGGTTGCTGACAAAATTACCAATTCGATCGTGGTTCAAGGGCCACCCGCAGGCGTGGAGATCATTAATAATTTGTTGGATGAGATCGATGTCAAAGCGGATCAAGTCATGATCTCTACCGTTTTTGGTCAGTTAACCTTGAGCAACAATATCGAATACGGCATCGATTGGTTCCGCAGTCTTGATGAAACAGGAAGTGGCGCTGTGGCAGGGAAAATTGGCCAGTTATTGCCGGAATTGGATGATGATGGAAATCTCAACATTGCGAGTAATGGACTAGGAGTTTATGGAAAAATCGGTGAGCATCTCTCCGGTTACCTCAAGGCACTGCAGGAAACGGGGGACTTTAACGTGATTTCACGACCTACGATTTTCACGGCGAACAATCAAAAAGGTTTCATTTCCAGCGGTCAAGAAATCGCCGTTCCTTCTAACAGCTTCAACGGTGGTTTGAACGGCGGCGGTCAGAGTACCAATATCGAATATCGTCGCGTCGAGCTTTCGCTTGAAGTGGTTCCCTTAGTCAACTCTGAGGACGAAGTGACTTTGCAAATTTCCCTCGTAAGTCAAGGTGTGGGTGAAAATCGCCAGATCGGCACAGGTGTCAACGCTTATGAAGTGCCCGACATCATCAATCGCGAGTTGCTGACTACCGTGACTGTACCGAACAACCAAACTGTGGTGCTCGGTGGATTGATTACGGAGGAAAACACCAAGCAGATCAACGGGGTGCCGATTTTGAGTCAAATCCCGGGTCTGGGCAAATTGTTTTCTTCTACGTCTGACAAAAAATCGCGCAATGAGTTGATCATCTTCATTCAGCCTCAGATTATCCGTGACGAGCGTTCGATGGATGCCGCCAATCGCGATATGGACCGCCGCTACGAGATCTCGGGCAAAATCCGCGACTTCGATGGTCCTGGTGTGTTGCCGATCAAGCCTGTTGACGAAATCATTGAGGACAAAGGAAACACTCCTGATAATCCACCCGTTCGCGTGTCGAATCCTGTTTCGCTAAAGGCACCAAATATCGATTACGATAATGCGCCGAAGGCAAAGCCGGTGAAGGAACCAATGTGGGATCGATTCCGCAAATAGCGAACGATTCCCTTTCCATAAAAAACGCCCGCATGGTTGTCATGCGGGCGTTTTTGTTTGGCAGAGGATTCTTCAATGACGATTAAAAGAATCATATCTTCTCTTGTCTTTGTCTCGGTTATTGTGATTGTTGTTGTTTGAATGATGATCTTGATTGTCCTTCCATTGATCTGTGAAGTTCGAATAGCGGTCATTGTCCCGTCGATTCGAGGAATTTCCAGAGTGGCGGCCACCGTTGTGACCGAAGTCGTCCACGCAACTGGTGGAGCTGATGCTAAGTAGGACAAGCGCTAGAGTTTGGAGCACTGGTCGAGTGAGGAATGGTTCCAGTTTCACAATATGTTATGGTAAAAATGGAACGGTCTCAGCGACGATTGTGTTCGTCTTTATTTCCGCCAATCATATTGCCGCCCAGGGCCCCGAGGCCACCGCCGATGAGGGCGCCTTCCATCGTGTTACCACTTTGATGGCCGATAATGCCACCTGCGGCTGCTCCGCCGACTGCACCAACGGCAGTTCCTGAACGTGCGTTTGGTCCACTGGTGCAAGAAATGGCCATGAGAGATGCTCCACAGAGCGCGATGAGAGTTGTGTAAGGTCTTTTGTTTTTCATAATTTTAATGCGATACTTCGCAACTCAACTTCGTCCGATTAAGGATCACTACCATGGGGTGAATCCCTACCATGAAATTCATAGGGAAAAAGTATGCTGTCTGGTTAGTCTCCAAATTTCCTGCTTTTTGATTGGTGATGAGCGCCACACTTGTGTAAGTTCTCGTCACCTTAATGAGTTCACTTGCTGTTGATATCTGCCATCTTGTCAAAGACTTCCGGATGCCCCTGCGTGGGCAGCAGGCGTTTCGAGCGGTCGATGATGTGTCCATCCAAATTGAGGCGGGAGAAGTCTATGGGTTGATCGGGCCCAATGGTTCGGGCAAGTCCACGACGATGAAGGCATTGCTAGGATTGGTCGCACCAAGCTCAGGCACATGCTCGATATTCGGAAAAGACTCACTCAAGGTGGATTCGCGCAATGATGTCGGATTTCTGCCGGAAAATCCCTATTTTTATAAGCATCTCACAGGAGCTGAAACGTTGCGCTTTTACGGGAAACTTTGTGATTTGCGTGGAAAAGCGTTAGAGGCGCGTGTCGATGAATTGCTAGAGTTGGTAGATCTTCGTCATGCGCGCGACCGACGTCTGGGCGGCTACTCGAAGGGCATGTTGCAACGCATTGGTTTAGCGCAGGCTCTGGTGCAGGACCCGCGACTGCTGATTCTCGATGAGCCTACTGCGGGGGTTGACCCGATCGGCTCCCGGCAGATTCGTGATTTGATTTTACAATTGCGCGATCGCGGCAAGACGGTGTTTCTTTGTTCCCACTTGTTAGAACAGGTGCAGGAGGTGTGCGATCACGTCGGAATTATTTTTCAGGGAAAAATGGTGAAGGAAGGCAAGCTTGATGATTTGATCGCGGTGGAAAATCAGACCGAGATTATTTTGCAAGACGCGAGTCCCGAACTGGTGGAGCGCATACGTCATTTGATCGGTGAGGATGCTACGGCACAGTTGCTGCGCACGGGGAAGCCGCGAACTACCTTGGAGCGTTTGTTCTTACAAGAAACCCAAGGAGGGAAATCATAATCGTATGGCGAGAGAACGAAGCAATCGATGGCTGCAACCGCGCCGCGTGAATGTGATCGCCATGAACACCTTCACGCAATTGGTACGCATGAAGGTGTTTTACTTTTTGATGATCTTTGCGGTGATTTCTTTGGCGGCACAGTTTTTTGACTTGCCACAATACGGTGGTGTGGAGGCGATCTACACTGGCGAATTGCAGCTGTTGAAAGGCTGGTGCATGGGCATCATGAAGCTATTTGCCGTTGTGTTTGGGATTACTGCCACGGCCTTATTGCTGCCTAAGGATGTGGAGGATCGCACTCTTTATACGATCCTAGCAAAACCCGTGCCGCGTCTAGATTATCTTGTGGGGAAATTGTTAGGCGTGCTGTTGTTGATTTTTGTTTCGCTCTGTTTGATGAATCTGATGATGACATTGGTGCTGAGTTTTCGCACGAACGTTTTACTCGATCAGCAGGTGCAGATCGCGATGGCGAAGGGCTGGACTGAAGTTGCCATCGATTCTCTTCGGCAAGAAATTCTCTCCCATGGTGTGACGTGGTCACTGCAAGGGGGAGTCTTGGCAATATTTCTGCAAGCGGCGATCATTGGTTCGGTCTCATTGTTGCTTTCGACATTTTCGACGAGCACCTTGTTTACGATCATCGTTTCCTTCATGACCTATCTGGCGGGATACTTTCAAGCGGACGCGGCGGAATACTATCGTGCTTCCTCGGAGGCGGGAACGACAACATTCGGCAGCTTGTTGATGAAATTGGTGGCATTGGTGTTTCCAAATTATCAGTTGTTCAACATCACGGATGCGGCGATTCAAGGTCAAAGCATCGCGCTGGCAGCAGTGGGCACGCTGGCAGGTTTAACGTTATTTTATGTGGTGCTTTATACGCTACTATCGTGGTTTGTCTTTTCCGATAAGGAATTTTGAGCATGAAAACGTGGCGAAACATAACGGTAGTGTTGGTTTCCTTACTCGCGGCAGGTTTTGTGAAGTCGCCGTGGGAGGAGCGTGCGCAGCGGGATTTCACGGAGCAGGGGATGTTGTTTCGTCCGCTTGAAGTTGGCGTGAGAGAAAAAATTGGCCAAACATGTGCTGTGGTCGCTCTGGGGGGATTGCGCACCGTGGTGGCGACATTTTTCAATCTTAAAGCCTATAGTTCGTTCGAAAATCGCGAGTGGCTGAAGCTGGAGGAGCAATACGAGTTGATCGTCGCACTTGAACCGCGCACGCCCTATTATTGGGATGAGGGGGCTTGGCATTTGGCCTACAATGCGGCAGTCGATTTCAAAGAGCGCGAGGAATTGCCAGCAGCGCGTCAACAAGCGCTGCACCGATCCTACGTGCTCAAAGGTCGGCATTTTTTGGAGCGGGGAGTGGTGCATAATCCGCAGGATTGGTCGCTGTTGTCGAGCTTGGGCCGATTTTATGGCACCCCAAGTAAGTATCCGGATTACGCGAAGTCGGCGGCGGCTTACGAACGGTCATGGAATACGGGCAAAGCACGACAATACGAAGCGCGGGCATGGCTTTACAGTCTCGCAAGAGTCGAAGGAAAAGAGCGCGAAGCGCTGCATTTGGCGCGGACATTATTCGTTCAGCAGCGCAACCGGGTAGATACTCTGCGCTGTTTGTTATTTGTGTTGGAGTGGAGCCAACCGGATGCGCCGCCGACCACGGACTTGATTCAGCGCTGCTTCGCCAGCGAAGCCGAGGCATTAAAAATGCTCACCACATATCGACAAAATAATGCCGAGATGCTTCCTACTACGGGGGTGGATCATGCGATCAGGCTGCTAGAATCACGGTTGCCCCCGCCTTGAGGATCGATGTTTTTTGCATTCTATGCATAGTTTGTCTCGACAGAGACGGGTGATTTCTTGCATACTCACCCGACAATCTAATCTGTTCTGATGCGCATAGCTCTCTTTGGTGACATTCACGCAAACCTTGAGGCCCTAGAGGTCGTGCTTGCCGATGCCCGCGAGCAAGGCTGCACGGATTTTGTCTGCCTCGGCGATGTCGTCGGTTACAATGCCAACCCTTCGGAGTGTCTGGAAATCGTGCGTGCGATGAATTGCCCGGTGGTGAAAGGAAATCATGACGAAGACGCCGCTGGCGATCATTCCCTCGATGCCATGAACCCCACTGCAGCCAGCGCTTTGATTTGGACGCGGGAACAATTGCGTGAAGACCAGCGCGAGTGGTTGCGCAAATTGCGCATGGTGCGTCAAGTCTCTGACTTTACGATAGTTCATAGCACTTTGGATCAACCGGCCAATTGGAACTATGTTACGAATCGCTTCGATGCGATGTCGAATTTTTCTTATCAATTTACCCAAGTGTGCTTTCACGGTCACACGCATGTGCCCCGCGTTTATATCAAAGATTCCAAAGTCCATGAGGAAGTCGCGGAGTCAGTGGCGATTGAGGACGGAGCAAAATATTTCATCAACGTCGGGTCTGTGGGCCAGCCACGCGATGGTGATTGGCGCGCGTGTTATGCGATTTATGATATGGAAAACCGCTTGGTCGTTTTCCGTCGTCTCGAATATGACCTCGCCAAAACGCAGCAGAAGATCATCGACGCCGGCTTGCCAGAAATGCTCGCAGCACGCTTGGTCGAAGGGCGTTGAGTTCATTTCCGACGGAGCGCGCGCATCGGGCAACCCTTCCGCAACAACCTCATTTTTTTCCTGTGATACATCCCACTTCCATCATCTCTCCCACGGCCGAACTTGGCACGGACGTCACGATTGGACCTTATTGCGTGATCGGGGAGGGAGTTGCCATTGGCGATCGCTGTGTGCTTCACTCGCACGTTGTCATCGAGGGACCTTGCAAAATCGGTGCCGACAATGAATTTTTCGCTTTTGCTGCGATTGGCGGCAGAACTCAGGATCTTAAATACATAGGCGAGCCGACGTATCTGGAGATTGGCGACCACAATGTATTTCGCGAAAATTCCACCGTTCATCGCGGCACCCATGCTGAAATCCCAACCCGCATCGGTAATCACAATCTTTTTCTTTGTTACGCGCATGTCGCTCATGATTGCCAAGTCGGCAATCATGTCATCATGTCAAATAATGGAACACTGGCAGGCCATGTCGAAGTCGGCGATTACGCTATCGTTTCTGGTTTGACCGCCGTGCATCAGTTTTGCCGCATTGGTGAGCATTCCATCACGGGTGGCTGCTCGAAAATCGTTCAGGACATTCCGCCCTATATGATCGTTGATGGCAATCCAGCGTCGACGCGCGGCTTGAATCAAGTTGGCCTGCAGCGACGAGGGTTTTCTGAGGACGATATCCGAGCCTTGAAGTCCGCCTACAAAAAGCTGTTTTTGAAGAAAGATCAGAACATGAGCATCGCGCTCAGTTCCTTGAAAGCAACTGCAGCGGCGAGCAATCTGCACGTGGCGGACCTCATTGCTTTTGTGGAAAATTCGCCTCGTGGTGTAACCCGGTAAGCAAGCAGCTTTGAAAATCGTAAATTTCGTTCATTCCTTCTTGACAAAATTTAATCAGCACATTAGCTTCCGCCCCGCTTGCCGGTCGGCAAGCCCCTAGCATAGGTGAATTTTGTCCAAAAATTCCCGATTTTTCATTGATTGACTGGATCTAACAACTTTATGGGAACCAAAAAAGCACCGCTTAAACCAAAACAATCCACTTCCCCCGCAAGCTCTAAATCGTCCGCGAAGAGCCCAAAAACGAGCTCGAAAGTGAGCCCGAGAGCGAAAGTGGCTCCTCCCGCTAAAAAGCCTGCTGCTCGCACCGCAGTCAAAGCCGCTCCTAAGAAAGCCACTAAACCAGTTGCGAAACCGGTAGCTGCGAAAAAGCCACCTGCCGCACCCGTAAAAGCGAGCATAAAACAGCCCGTTCCTGCGAAAGTAGAAAGCAAAAAGCTTGTTGCTAAGGTTGCCACCAAAGTTGAACCCGCGCCAGCTAAGCCCGCAGCCAAGGCTACCAAGCAAGCGATTGCCCCTCCAGTAGTTGCGCCTGATGCCAAGAAGTCATCGAAAAAAGGAGCCAAGGAAAAGCCCCGCATTCACACTCCAGAAATCCAAGAAAAAATTCGTGAGCTGATCAAACTCGCGAAGGAGCAGGAGTATCTTACCTACGACGACATTAACGAAATTTTGCCCAATAACATCGTCGATCCCAACGATGTCGAGGCGATCATGGAGCAGTTGCGCTCGATGGAATTCGATATCATTGACGCCTCGGAAGTCGATCGCTTTAAAGACCGTCGCGGTGACGAAAGCGAAATTGATGAAGATGAAAGCAAGAGCGAACAGAAGCTCGACATCCTCGATGACCCGGTTCGCATGTATCTCAAGCAAATGGGTCAAGTGCCATTGCTGACACGCGAGCAAGAAGTGGAAATCAGCAAACGCATTGAAGATGCAGAAATCGAAGTGGCGCGCCATTTGCATCAGTTTGGCTTCATGCACCTCGATTACCTCGACCTCGCAGATAAGCTAGTGAAGGGCAAGGAACGGTTTGACCGCGTGATTCTCGATAAGAAGATCGAAAGTCGTGAGCGCTACATGAAAGGCCTACCGCGTTTGTGCGAGCAATTGAAAGCTTTGCATGCGGAGAACGATGATTTGTTTCGCCAGATGACCGCGAAAAATCCCCGTGGTCTCAAAAAGCTCCAAGAGGAATTCGCCAAGAACATTGGCAATCTGAACCGCCATTACATCAAATTTTACTTCAAGCAAAAGATCGTCGAAGATTTCTGCGAGAAAGTGGATGAGTATCAGCAGAAATTCTGGAAATACGGTCGCAAATTGCAAGCGACTCCCGATGACAAGGCTACGCAAAATATCGTGCGTGAACTTCAACAGCACGCCTGGCAAACCATCGTTACATTTGACCAAGCTCATTCGAATTTGCGCCATTGGATGAAGATGGCACTCAAAGCAAAGACCGAAATGGTCGAGGCTAACTTGCGCTTGGTGATTTCGATCGCCAAAAAATACACCAATCGTGGTCTTTCGTTCCTCGATTTGATTCAGGAGGGCAACATGGGCCTGATGAAAGCGGTTGAGAAATTCGAATACCGTCGTGGCTATAAATTTTCCACTTACGCTACGTGGTGGATCCGTCAAGCGATCACTCGTTCGATTGCCGACCAAGCTCGCACGATCCGCATTCCTGTGCACATGATCGAAACGATCAATAAACTCATGCGTGTGCAGAAGCAGCTCGTGCAGGAATATGGTCGCGAGCCATCCCCCGAGGAAATTGCCGAGGAAATTCATTTGCCCGTAGAACGTGTGCGCGCTGTTCTTAAAATGGCACAGCAACCGATCTCGTTGCAAGCACCCGTGGGTGATAGCGATGATACTTCGTTTGGTGACTTCATCGAAGACAAGTCCGCAGACAATCCGATGGAAGAAGCCGGCTTCTCGATGCTGAAAGACAAGATCAAGGATGTACTCGATAGCCTTACGGAGCGCGAGCGCGAAGTGTTAGAACAGCGTTTCGGACTCAAGGATGGCTACTCTCGCACACTTGAGGAAGTCGGACGTCAATTCCAAGTCACACGCGAGCGCATTCGTCAGATCGAAGCGAAAGCACTGCGCAAAATGCGCCACCCTACCCGCATTCGCAAGCTAGAGGGCTTTATCGAGCTTCCCGGAGCCTAACATTTTCGTTTCCCGTGATGACGGAAAAAAGTGCCATTCCGAAGAAGGTGATTTACCGCCTGTCCACTTATCATCGTTGCTTGCAGCGCTTGGCGGACAATTCGATCGACACTGTCAGTTCCGGCACTTTGGCGAAAGCCGCAGGGGTGAATTCTTCG
Organism: Akkermansia muciniphila; assembly: GCA_945890645.1. Taxonomy (GTDB): domain Bacteria; phylum Verrucomicrobiota; class Verrucomicrobiia; order Verrucomicrobiales; family Akkermansiaceae; genus UBA956. The sequence goes on along the minus strand of CAMDCV010000011.1, from coordinate 1,137 downwards.
CAGTTGCGCAAAGACATCGCTTACCTCGGTCAGTGGGGCACACGTGGTCTCGGCTATCCAGTAGAAACACTAATGACAGCGCTTCGTGATGCCTTGCGTCAGGAAAAGCTGCAACCGGTGATCCTCGTGGGTGCCGGTAATCTCGGCTCTGCTCTGCTGCGATATCAAGGATTTCAAAAGGAAGGCTTTGAAGTCATGGCGGCCTTTGACTCAGATCCGGCAGCGGCTCTCAAGCGTGGTGTCAGTGTTCCACTGTACCAAGAAGAAGAACTGGAAGCGTATCTGTTAGAACATCACGTTCGCATTGCGATACTCTGCGTTCCCGCCGAATTTGCCCAAGGAGTGGCGAATCGTTTGGTGAATGCGGGCATCCAAGGTATCCTCAATTTCTCACCAGCCGTACTAGAAGTGCCCAAAGAAATCGTCGTAAATAGCGTGGATCTGGCTTCAGAACTCGAAAATTTGAGTTATTTCATTCGCTGATTGGGGTTATGGCACCATTCAGAGATGAAGTTTTCGGCACATGAAATATTTTCCTTTTTTCGAAATTCGTGCTTGGCAGTGAAAATTTTTGTCATACTATGTAAATATCTCAAATCGCAAGATTATGAAAAAATCCCAACTCAGCCTACACAAACACAGAGGATTCACCCTTATTATAACAATATCCATGCTGGTATTGCTGGTTATAGTGTCGATTGCTCTTTTGTCATTATCATCTGTGACACTCCGCACGACAAGTAGGGGTGATGCACAAGCGATTGCCCGCGCCAATGCTCGACTTGCGTTAATGATTGCGCTGGGTGAATTACAAAAACAAATGGGCCCCGATATGAGGGTCAGTGCAGAGGCCGCTCTGTTTGACACCAATCAAGCAACAGCATCGATCGAGGGCGTTGCTCAACCTCACTGGCTAGCGAGTTATAATTCCTGGGGCACTTGGTTGAATGGCACATATTCCATTCCTGACGGTGGAGGATCTGCGAAAATTCAAGACACTTACACGCCCCAGCGCAAAAACATGTTCCGTCGCTGGTTGCTATCAATCCCGGATTCTCTCGCAGCAAGCGCTGATGCTCCGCTTACTCTCAGTGGGTGGGACGACAGCAACTCCGTCATCATGGTAGGTAAGGGAAG
>CAMDCV010000010.1 GCA_945890645.1 Akkermansia muciniphila | reverse complement strand
CTCTTATGCTGAGGCGATGACAAAGCATCTTGCCAATCACCGCTCGCTCTTCGTCTGTTAGTTGAGTGTATGTCTTCATTTCAGAGTAACATCTCGAATCTTCCTACTTGTAAAGATTCGGGTGTTGCGCTTACTTTATGAATCCAAGCCTTAAAACATGATAGATCTGCTTGCCTTGATGATTCACCGATTACGGCTGAACACAGAATGGTTTTAGATGGGAGGCACATCAGTCGATATCTTACAGAGGAATCTCCAAACTATTTCAAATTTGATTTGTCAAAAATTCACAGTTGCAAAAGAGAAGACATCTTTCTGCTAGATCAAAAAATTTTCATGAGACGTGTTGGTGATCGAATCATCGCAACACTCGACAATAGTCAAAAATTTGCGCTAAATACATTGGTCGTCGTAAGCCCAAAGCCTGCATGCAACTGGGATATTAAATTTGTACTTGGTGTTTTGAATTCTAAGCTTGTGAATTTTTACTACGTCACTTTTCTCAAATCATCTAAGAAAGTTTTTTCTGAAATCCAAGCGCGACAAGCACAACAAATTCCGCTACCCAAATTGCTGCGCACCAACCTTAGCGCAATCGAAAAACACGACCGCATGGTTGCGCTCGTCGAAAGAATGCTAACTCTTGTTCCTCAACGCAAAAAAGAGCAAAATCCTCAAGTTGCGGCTCAACTCGACGCACAAATCGCTGCCACCGACCGCCAGATCGACCGTCTTGTCTATGACCTCTATGGACTCACAGAAGAGGAAATTGCCCTCGTCGAAAATGCTTAACTCCCATTCTCGCAAATGCAGACCATCACCATGAAACCTTTAGCAACTCTCGAATCCGTCAACATCCGTGAAGTCTGGCAAGGCGAGGCTTCCCATTTCACTCCATGGCTCGCAAAAGCAGAGAACCTCGAACGCCTAGGAGAAGCCCTTGCGATGCGACTGGAACCTGTATCGAAGGAGACACCTGTCGGTGCTTTTTTTGCCGACATCGTGTGCAGCGATCTAAATGACAACACCACCGTCTTGATTGAAAATCAACTGGAACGCACGGATCATCGGCATTTGGGTCAGATTTTTACCTATGCAGCGGGACTTGATGCCGTAACGATCGTGTGGATTTCTCCTCAGTTCACGGAAGAGCATCGCGCCGTTATTGACTGGCTCAATAGGATTACATTGGACAATTTCTCCTTTTTCGCTGTCGAAATCGAACTGTGGAAAATCGGCGATTCTCCACCCGCGCCCAAATTCAACATCGTGGCCAAACCGAATGACTGGACTCGCGCCATGCGGCGCAAGCGCCCTGAGATGGGACCAGGCGGAGCGAAGGTCGCACCATCGGATTTGAGACTGAATCAAATCGCCTTCTGGGAGGGCTTTCAGGATTTTCTGAACAACGCCAAGAGCCCCTACACCTGTCAGAAGCCCGGTCCACGCGCGTGGATGTGGCATTCCATCGGGAGGTCAGGAATCGCGCTTTGCTCCATCGTCACCTCACCAACAAAAGGCATGGGGAGTGAGATTCGTGCGGAATTCGTCATTCATGAGGATCTCTCAGGCAAGCGCATGGAAGCACTCCGCAAACTGGAGAATGAACTGCGGTCTGCGACTGAAGAAGAAGTATTTTTCGAAACCAATGCGGAAGAGGCAAATCGTTCGAAACTTTACGTGCGTAGGGAGGGTGATTGGACAAAATCAGAGAACCAGCAGGAAATTTATCAGTGGCTCGACAGCAAGCACAAGGCGCTGCTAAAAGTCCTCCAGCCAAGGTTGCAGAAAATCTGAGCGGCATTACGCACTTGGCTGAATTCAAACCATGAAACCTAGCTTCATTGCTTATGTAGACGAATCGGGAGACGAGGGTTTCGCCTTTCGTTCTGACGGCAGCGGCAGTTCCAGATGGTTTGTTCTCTCGGCGGCGGTGATCCGGCAGACCAACGACCTGCAAATGGTTTCCTGCCTCAAGGAAGTGCGGCAGGTCTTGAAGAAAGATCCGAAGACCCCGCTTCATTTCGTGGACTTGAAGCACGAACAACGCGTTCCCTACGTGCGACGGGTGGGAGCACTGCCGATCCGCACAGTGAGCGTGCTGGTTCACAAACCGCTCATCACCGAGCCGGAGAAGTTCCAGAACACCAAATACCTGCTGTATCGGTATGCCACCCGCTTATTGCTGGAACGGGTTTCCTGGCTCTGCCGCGACCAGCGCCGGGAGGGCGAAGGCGACGGATTCGCCGAAATCATTTTCTCGAACCGGAGTAACATGTCCTACGAAGACATCCGCAATTATCTTCGCCTTTTGCTCAGCCAATCTGCAGCAGATCCTCAAAAAATTCAGATCGACCCCACTGTAATTGATCCAAACCGGATCAGAGCAGTGGAACACTCGAAGCTGGCAGGACTGCAAGTAGCGGACGCCGTCGCCTCGGGATTCCATTTCGCGCTCAAGGTGAATCGCTACGGCGAAACTGAACCTGGCTACCTGCCGCACCTGCGCAAGTCGATCTACCGTCACAAGGGGACGGCCATGGGATACGGGGTGAAACTCTGGCCGGAGGATCTCGCCACCACAAAAGACAAAGCCCCCGAGGCGCTTGTCCTCGAAGGCTTGTAAATCGTGGCCCCAGGAACCGAGGATCCCACCCATTCGGGCTGCCACTCGTGAGAGCGGCCTCTACATTTCCTGCGCTTGCCGAGAAGAAATTGCCATGAATTCAGCTCGGCGTCAAATAAGATTTTTTCGCTGCCGATCATCAGTGATCTCCCCCAGCGACGCCACCGCAGCGTCAACCGTCAACCACGCGCGCCGCAGGAACGAGAGGCGGGCGACAATGCTGGCAGTGGCCGGCATGTTGCGGTGTTGCGCAAACTCCCTCAAGTGGCTCCGGGCGAGCGGGCAGGTTTTCACGACACCGGCAACAGTGGCAAGCTGAACAGTAACGGCTTCCATAGCAGCTGTCAGTTGCTCATTTGCGACGAGCCATCCCTGCCGCAATTCGCGATCCAGTTGGAGGCATCGAATCAACAAACCTGCTGGATGACCGATGATGGCCTGTTCCTCTTTCAGAAATTCCCGCTGAATGGGATGAGAGGCGAGAGCGATGAGGTCAGGAAGTTCTTTGGCGCGGGCGAGCGTGACCTCCAGAGTTTGCAACTGTCCCATGAGCATGCCGAGGCGCTCCACCGTCTGGCGGAACACCTCGATGCGGTTGTCTGAATCGTGGTTCATCAGGTTAGCCATTGGAGAGAACTTTGCGGAATGCCTCGCACGCGGCGACCATTCGTTTGTCCTCTGCATGAACCTCAGCAAGCGAGACACGAACTTTATCGAGCCATTGGATTGCTTCCCGCAGTCCGGCAGCTCGTTTGTCTGGAAGATCTGAGGTGATATTTGCCGCCTTCCATGCTTCGTAAAGGAGGTCATCCAGTTTTTCCGCAAGTGCCAGGGGACGAATGGCATCGACCACGATGGGATTTGCCTTCTCCACCTTCTGGACTTCCGGGTCGAGTTGCGCGGCGTGCAGAAGCTCGCGGAATGCCTCTGCCGATTGCCAGCGGGAAGAATGGATGATGCCACTCCATTCGCTGTGGGCTTCACAGAATGCGTCATACGTTTCCTGAAGCAATGAGCTCAGTTCCGCTTGCTGGCGCGGCAGGCGTGCTTGCTTGATGATGACGCTTTCCTCCGCGCGGGTCAGGTCTCCGAGATGCTTGCGGGCTTCGCCTTCATCGCGGCAATCACCAATGCGTTCGCGGATGGCGTCACGCGCTTGGATCGCAGAGTCGAGGGTGGAAATTTCGGTTTGGAGCGTAACGAGCTTCTGAAGGGAGGATCGGAACGCAGCAGTTTTGGGACACGGTTCGGTTTGCATAACAACCATGGAACCGTGTCAACGATTTGACCGATTTTTTCCGTTAAGGATTCGCTCGCGGTGCTGTCCCTTGTGACTGCTTTTCTGGTTGGTCGGGTGTAGGACTATGGCTGGAGCCGTGCGTGGCTCTCAGGGCGGATGCCACAGCTTGCGCCCCCTTGCGGTAGAGTGTCACGGCAAGAAGCTGATCGTCCAAATACACCGCCCAGTAACGCGTGGAAAATCCATCGGCTTTGCGGTAGCGGCACACTTCCAATTTCATTTCCGCCATCCCTCTCTGCGCGCTCTGGTTTTCACGGAGTTGGGCGACAAGTCGAACTTCTCCGCAGTTTTGCGAATGCATCGGCACGATTCCCAATAGGCCCGGGCCTGTTGCCAGAGGTCGTCACCGAAGCCGGGATTCCCGGGCTTACCCTCGCTGGCGTCTGGAACAGGTTTCGCTTTCGGCGCTGCAGGTTCCTCGGGTTCAGGCTCCGCAGGTGGCAAGGGCGGCTGTGACATCGCTGTTGCCGGATGTCCCCTCTCACTCATCATTTCCGCGATCAACTCACGAATGAGCGGGACAGGGATTTCCGTGATGGTGAATACCACGCCCGATAGATTCTTGCGGTCGATCTGCTCCTTGAGGAACTTCATCGCCGAGCCACGGGTGCGGCCTTGATAACGTCCTTCAAAGAGTGTGGTGTCTCCTTCTTCGCATACGATCCAGTATAGTTTGTTCATGGTTGTGTTAGGGTGATTGTTAGGCGCTGAATACGATAGAGATTTGAGTATCCCAGCCGGGTGTCCACCGGGCTTGGCGGTATCCGTTCAGCGTAATGGTTTCAGGGTCAGTGGTAGATGTTAGAATAGTTGCTCTCATCGTTACTGATCTGCCATGTCAATCAGTTGTGTCCATGTTTTTCGTTGTCTTTTTTTCGGCTTTCTGTTGCCAGCTTGTCGTGGGATTTCCTGACGTGATAAACGGGGGCGAGATGAAGAAATATCCCGAACTTCCGAAGGTCGCAGGGCATGAGCCACTGGTGAAAAGCGAAACCATCGCAGCCCTGCTCAGTGTCTCGTCACGCTACGTTTACATGCTTGGAGATCAGGGACGGTTCCCGGTCTATCGCATTTCTCCCCACTGTGTGCGCTATCGAGTATCGGAAGTGATGAAGGCCCTGGGCATCCCACAAACACCGCCCGGTTGATCGCGTGACATGAGGAAATTTCCCACAATCACACTGAGAAAAATGTTCGGATTTTCTCGCGGAGATCGTGGATCAAGCCTGCACCCGCAGTCTCGTTATGTGGGAAACGCCTGTGGCACATTTCACGGGAATTGGACACGGGTGCGGACATCCCTGAAAGCAGGGTATGTTCAAAAAGATTCCTTGATTGGTTAGAACGGACAGATCGCGCCGTCGATGATCGGAAAGCCTGTTTCCGGGTCGATGTCTGGCGTGATACTGGACGGGCTGGACGGCTTGGACGGGTTTTTCTCACTCTCGCGCATGTGCGTGAACATGTGTGTATGCATGTCATCTGTATGCAGATGACTCTGCTCAGGCGCACGTGCGTAAGTCGCTGAAACCCGTCCAAAGCGTCCAATCCCGTCCAACAGTCCCGCAATGTCCTGCAATTTGCAGTCGGCAGGTCGGCGCACTCGCACCATGCAAGCGCCTCTGGTTCTACAATGCGACTGCCCCGCGAGGGCAAAGATGCGTTGCCGGTGGCTCTTACCCGCAGCACCGGGACAAGCCACGCAGCCGTAGCGTCCATCGCGCATGATGACCAGATGATCGCCCTTTTCATCTTTCCCGTCCTCGGCGCAAGCGGGACAGCGAGCAATCGTTTTCCCTCCCGACTGTCGCACATTTTCAATCCGTGAGATGTCCAGACTCATGAGCGCACCTCCGGGTTAGAAAATGCCACGCCACGGAATCCACGAACTGCCTTGCCATCACGCTGGCAGTTGTTCGTGCGGAGCACCTGGAACATATCAAGCATGATTGTTTGCAACTGGTGATTGATTTTGCTCTCGGGCAAAGGATCCCATCCGCGCTCAGGACAGAAGTGGGCGTAGGCTTGAACGATTTCATGAACACTGAGATCCGAACCCTCTTTCTTCTGGATGTTCTCGCGAATGAACCAGCGCAAGCTATCGCTCTCAGCCAACAAGGAATCGACAACACCCGCTTGCCGGTCGGTCAATCGAATGTCTCCGGTGTCTCGAATGTCGATGAGCAGCTTCAGCAAGCCCTCCAGCATCCAGTTGAGAATGCCCGGGCCCTCCTCCCGGACGAGAGCTTCTCCGAAGTTTGGAATCTTCACTTTCGGAGGTGGCGCTTCGTAGCGAACGATCAGCATGCGCCTGCGCCACGCGCCGACATCACCTTGCAGCTTCACCTTAAGTCGGCAGTTGGATGTCATGAGGATGTTGAACTTCCCCTGGAACTGGAACGAACCGGTGCCGCCCTTTTGCTCAGCATCAAACAAGTCTCCACCGACCAGTCCTTTGATCACGGGTGCGCCCTTTGAGGTAAGGAAATCCGCATCCACGTCCACTCCAACGAGCAAAGTGCGGCGAAGGAATCGGAACAGCTCGAATCGTTCATTGAGATGATCCGTGCGCAGTTGCGTGACATTCTCGCGCCCGACCAGATATTGCAGGACAATTCCGTATTGGGATTTTCCCCGCCCCGGCTCACCGTCGAGAATCAAAAACCGCTGAATCAGGTTTTCTCCGAGCAGACATTGGCCGGCCATCTTCTGGAGTAGCTGGACATCCTCCGGATGAACGGCAGGCAGCACCAGTTCGTTGAGAAATCGCGGGCATTGAGCCTTCGCATCAAACGGAACGGGTGAACGGTTGCGACTGCGAAAATCTGGCGAGAACAGCGCTGGTTCCACCGTGCCATTTTCCAACCTGAGCATGCAGTTTGCCAAGTGGACGGCACGCGGTCGGTCGCTAAAGGCATTGCGAAACTCGGCGATACCACGAAGCTGGGACACCACGGCACTGAGGCGTCCATCGTTGCGCAAGTTCTCCAATCCCGAGAGAGCTTCATCTTTGCGCGACATTTCGAGCATGCGGTGTGATACCACCTGTTTAATGAGGTCGGGCGAAATGATCGAATAGAGGCCGGTGTCTCCACTGTAGAGATAGAACATTCGTTCATCCGGTTCGTGCAGGACGATGTTCTCGGCAGAGTAGAGACCCGCCCAATACGCCTGGTTGATTTCTTTGACGAAAAATTCGCCATTGCGAGCCTTCCCATAAATCACGGGTGCGCCGTAGCGCTCGATGATCGCGTCGTCTGCCTCATCGCCTTGTCCGGGGAGTTCGTCGTCTGCACTCAACCAAGGCAGGATAAGTTCATCCGGCCATTGGATTTCCTCGAAACGCATGGTGACGGGCGCAACCTCTGGTGACCGGGTGTAGCTCATGCCCTCGGGATGAACGCCGTGAATGGTCGTGCAGACACCTGTGGAGCGCCATTCTCCCCACGCTTTTTTATCAGCATTTTTTAAGGCGGCAGGCGGGGGCAAAGCGCCGTCGATGCGCACCCACAAATTGCAACCGCGCCGCCCCCGGCTACGGAGAGTTTCGCGCAGCTTCGGGTTGAGCGAGAGAAATGGTTCGACAGCTTCGTCCTCGTCGATGTCGATGGAGCAAAGCCCGCCCGATGGAGCACCCGTTAGAACAGCCAGATTGCATCCGCTATCGAGCTTCTTGCGATAGCCGGGCTTCTGCATCATCTGGATGTCGGTATTCTGCCATCCACGCCAGCGCGGGCCTTTTTGTCCTTTGTTCGACCAGACCAGCACCACGTCATTTCCGAGCAGTTTGAGCAGATTTTGAGAAATCGAATCCGCCGAATCGTTGACACTGTCGCTATTCATGGACGACCTCCTTTCACAGGGAGTTGGGAGTCTGGTCTTGTTTGCACATCACGGGCGGCGGGAGGAATCAAATCCTCTCGCCGTTTTCGTTCCCACGAACGATTTGCTACCGCCCGCTGGACTTGTCGGCGCAACTGGTTGCGGAGTGGATAACCGAACTCGTTGGAGAGCCGCGTGATTTGTCTGCTAATCGCCTGCGGTGTGCAACCTAACCTTGCCGCGCACGCTCGAATGGAACGGGACTGCTGGTTGAGCAGGAATGACCACGCAACTTGGATGATGAACGGGTTACCACGAGTGAAGGTGCTCGCAATCCGTTCGACCACGGTGAGAGCATCAGGGACACTCCGCGTGCGCTCCTCACACTCTGGTTCGAGGATGTCCACTGGATGGGTAGAATCCACCGCCACAGGCCGACTGTCTTCATCAAAGTACATTCTCATGGCCTTGGCTAGGGTTGGAGTTTGGGTTCGTGGCGAAGACGTTGCGACGATGGCAGGCAAGAGCCTTATCCACTTCGGCAATGTCGAAACGGTAGATCCGCCCCATGGCAACTTTTGCGGGAATAATCCCCGCACGATGCCAACCAAGGACGGTCGGAACTGTGACGGCGTAACGCTCGGCGACCTGGCGCGGCGTTGCGTGGCTGTGAATAGTTGAGTCAGACATAACACCACCTAATTTTCCCATTTTCGGAAAATTGGCGAAACACCTGCCGGATAACTACCAGGGTTATGTGGTTTTCTTCAGCGGCAGCCCGTGTTCGTTCATGAACCGCTCAAGCTGGCGCACAGTGCAGGAATATCCGTTGTCGTTGAGCCGGTTGGCGCGTGCAGCCAAGTCGATACCCTCTTGATTCCATATCTCCCAGCACAAGGCACAAACGAGATTGCGCATGCGCACTCCATTCTTGTTATTCACCCAGTCTGCCACTTTGGAACTGACATGCATGGACATGGTGCCCAGATCCAATGTCGCTGTCACGGCGTGCCACACCTCAGAGAGCGCAAGCTTAGCGCACTTCTCCGAAATTCCATGATCTTCTGGTCTACTTCCGATCCATGAAAGATCGCGATTCACAAATCCTGTTAGAACCTCAATAGTCGGAGAAAGCGTGATTACGACGGGAAAGCTGAAGTATTCCGAAGATATGATCGCGTCAGGATTGCCACCTACTACATTCGGACCACGAAACCAGCGCCTACGGCATACGAGCATGCAAAAATTACTATCGATAGCTTTCAATACCATCGGAGTAAAAGAGTCTGGGTCTATGCGCTTCGGTCCGGCTTTTTTGGGCATGGCTAAGTTATTTTCAACGAATCATGCCTGAGGTCTATGAAAAACGCTATCGTTTTCGGAATGTGTCAAAATTACTTTCCCCGTTTTTTTGCTGGAAATCGGAGTCTCCAGTCCGCAGGTGGCCAGACCTCGGGCGGCATGATCGCAAACCATTCTTTTGCCTCGTCCTCGGTCACGACTTGCCGGTAGTGGCGGAAGATCATTTTCGGAGAGTTGCCCGCCTCAAGAGCGGTTCGCGGCACGTCCCCTGTCTCTGCCACGCGATAGCTAATGAACGAGTGTCTGAGGGCATTCTGACGCCATCCACCGGGAATCTGAGCTTTGATCGCAGTATCATTCAAAGCCCCTGAGTAGTCGGAAATTTTCACAATCGGTCCAGTCGCCTCGCGCCACGGGGCGAGCCATGCTTTGAGGTTCTCGGTCAATGGGGCGAGACGGCGAGCGGCAGTCTTGGCTTTTCTGCCGGCAATTTCAATGTGTCCTCGCTCCCATTTGATGTCCTCCCAATCAAGACGATGGATTTCCGCTGACCGGATACCGGCGAATGCTCCAATGGCAATCAGTGGCAGAATCCGATGATTTGCGGCCAGAAGAATTTTCTGCATTTCGTCAGGAGTGAAGATCGAGATTTCCGATTCGTCCTCCTTAAACTTTTCGCTCTGTTCTGCTGCGGTCTTTCGATCGGGATGGATGTATCCGTGTTTCTTAGCAAAGCTGAACATGGTCACGATATTGCGCCGGATGCCATTCTTGCTCACGGGGCTCAGGTGCTTGAGTCCACTGAGATAGCCATTGATGTCGGCAACAGTGACTTCTGATATTCTTCCCGTAACCTTGGCGGCGAACTTGTCCAGATGCCCACGGGCGCAGGAGACGTAGGAATCGCTCACGCCCTTGCGTTCGAGAGAGGTCACGAACTCATTCGCAACTTGGGCGGTGCTACGGTTAGGGAATCTGTCCGGGCCGTTAGTGGCGTAGAACCGCACGGCATCGGAAAGGGAAATATCGGGAGCTGATTTCCTTGCTGCAGCCCATTCTTCCACCGCCGCCACGAGAGCAACTCCGAATGGTCTGACCAGTTCCTCGCAATGTTGCAGAATCTCGATGTCGCGGTGGGTCGCTTCTCGACCAGTGGCTTGCTTGTTGGAAAGGCGCACGCTGATCTGCTGCGCAATCAGTTGTGCTTCGGCAAAATCCGAGAAGCAGCGGGTTCGTCTTCGCCCGCCCTCATACCAGCAGATGTTGTTTTGCTTGTAGCCGTTCTTTCGCGTGAACGGGTAGATTTTCACACTGGCAGCGCCCTTGCCAATGATCACAGTTCCTTTCGGTTGCCGACGGCTCTTGGTTTCCATATCCAAGGTCGCGGATGTCAATAGTTTGCATGAGTTGGCGTTGGAAATTCCATCCACCAGCTCTTTTAGATTTCCTAAAATCGTTGATAGTGAATGACTTTCTATGGATGGACCTGATAGATCCGCCATCACCCCAGTCCGGCTCGTCCGGATTGGGGTGATGGCGTTAAGGGGGGGACGAGAACTCTGCCCATAGGGCCCAAGGGTTTGAACGCGACCGTCGCTCGTAGCGACATGGAAAAAAATCGCGCAGCGCAATTTGGCATGGTGCCGCTTATGCGGGACAATCCCTCTCTGTCCGCCATTCTTCGCTTCCGTATTGGAAGCTACGAATGGCAAGCCATTTGTAGCGAAGAAAGAAGCGAAGAATGCCCTTCGTAGCTCGCAGAGCGAAGTAGGGCTGGTTATTAGTTAAACAGATAATCCCCTCGGTCATGCACTACGCCTACATTTTGCGTTCAGTTTCTGCTCCAGAAAGGCTCTACTATGGGAGCACATCGGACTTGAGAGAACGACTCGCCACGCATAACGCGGGAGGAAATGTTTCCACCAAGCCTTTTCGACCTTGGGAGATTGCTTGGTATGCAGGATTTCCTAACAAACAAACTGCCACGGAATTCGAGAACTATCTCAAAACGGCATCTGGGAAGGCATTCGCCAGAAAGCGTCTTCTCTGACACATTCTTCGCTTCCGTATCGGAAGCTACGAATGGCAAGCCATTTATAGCGAAGAAGGATGAGAAAAATGCCCTTCCTAGTCACGCACACTGCTCATCACGCATCTTCGCGCGACTCATCATCGGGGTTTTCTGCAATGATGAGTGGATCTTCTGGCCAAACGTTCTCAGGTTGCGATTCAAGGGTCTCAATATTTTTGAGCTTGCTGAGCATGATTTTTGTTCGGGTGCCGACCAGATCATCCAACTCTCGGTTCGCTTCGTGGAGTTTTTTCTGCGCTTTGGCGAGCACTCCCCCGAACTTGCCGAACTCGCTCTTCACTGCGCCGAGGATACGCCAGACTTCTGAACTGCGTTTTTGAATCGCGAGTGTTCGGAATCCCATTTGCAAACTGTTGAGCATCGCTGCGAGAGTGGTGGGACCCGTGACGATGATTTGATACTCGCGCTGCAATTGCGCGACGAGATCCGGTTGTCGCACGACTTCCGCGAATAGACCTTCGAGAGGTAAGAACATGATGCCGAAATCGGTGGTGTGCGGTGGATCGATGTATTTATCGTGAATTTCCTTGGCAAATTTTTTCACGGCCTGCGCAAGAGAGCGCCCTGCAGCATCGACCGCCGCTACGTCACCTTCGTCATAGGCTTGTTGCAAGCGGAGGTAATCTTCCTGGGGAAATTTTGCATCGATGGGAAGATACACAGGTTGCTGTTCCTCCACTTCTAAACCCGGCAAACGCACGGCAAATTCCACGTGATCATTCGATCCTTTTTTCGTTTTTACGTTGGCGGCGTATTGTTCGGGAGCGAGCAGTTGCTCTAAAATGTTGCCTAACGCAATTTCTCCTAACACCCCGCGTGTTTTGACATTGGTGAGAACTTTTTTCAAATCGCCCACGCCGTGTGCAAGACTTTGCATTTCACCGAGTCCTTTTTGAACGGCTTCGAGTCGATCACTGACGAGTTGAAACGATTGCCCGAGTCGTTCTTCGAGAGTCTTGTGCAATTTTTCATCCACCGTCTCGCGCATTTTTTCCAGCTTCGCTTCCGTCACTTTAACGAGATCCTCTTGTTTGCCGACAAGCTCACTGAACTTCTGTCGCTGAATTTCGTTGAGCTCATTACGGAAATCTTTCAGTGATTGCGCCATTTCCTGCCTGTTCCCTCGCAGGCCTTCATTCAACTCACGACGGCTCTCACGAAATTCCGTTTCCATGATCGAGCGCACCAGCACGGCCATCTCTGACGAGGTTTCTTTATTCGTCGCGCGACGGACCTGCCACAACTGCCAAAGACATACCATCGTCACCAGCAGCACGGCGATCGAGACAATGAGGATCCCCAGTTCCACTGTAATTTCCATGCGACGATGATAATCATAATAAAACGATGGATACAAGGAAATATAGCCTTGTAGCTTACGATCTTCTCACCAGATTTTCCTCGCGCGATAAGACTTGGTTTGCCACTATCGCTCATTATGAAAAAGCAAAATCTTTCGAATCCCATTTTTATGCGTGTTACGTTATTAACAGGGATTATTTTTGTCATGCTTGGTTCCTTCATGTTTTACACCAGTGGACAAATTCTGGCTACATTCTCAGTGGATATAATCGTAGGTGCCATTCAAAACGAACCTGCTAAGGATCTGCCTCCTTTTGAATACTCGTGGGGTATGAAGCATTGGGGTCGAATGAATGAAGAACTCATTCGCGCATCAGTCGGTTTGCTTGTATTATCGATAGGCCATCTATTGCTTCTGCCTCCCGTGATTATGATAGCAAAGGGGCTTCGCAAAGCTGCAACGATAACAGCGATGGTCCTGATCGGATTATCTGCACTATTGTTTATCATGGTTCCCCTAAGCATGACTCAGGCTTTTGGTGACATCGCCGTGTCCGGAGCTGTAGATCCGGTAGCATATGGTGAGATGATGAGTGTAAGTATGAATTTTGCATCAAAATGCGCCATATTGGTGGCGGAGTCGATCATCGTATTGCTGTCAGTGAGTTTACTATTTCCTAGCAAAAGTCGGCTACCCACTTTGCACTATTCTGGCAAGTTAGTATTAACGCTGTTGAGCGGATTATGCCTGTTGTTGTTCGCGTTGCCTTTTCTGAATTTGAGCTTCGGCCCGCTGAGCCAAGCGACTAGCGCCCTCCTGAGTGATCCAGCGGAACTCGCGAGTCATCTTTCGGTAGCTGTTCGATGGATGATCTTCTCATCCGTAATGTTGGGTGTGTCAGCTTTGCTTGGCTTAATCAGCATAGTCATGCCTAACAGAGCTCAAGCGATTACTCCACCCTCTGAATGACTAAAACCTGCCGTGAATTTGCACAAGATGCTTCAATGAATTCTCTCATGGAAAGGAATCAGACTCATCTGTGCCGATAGATTGGTTTCCTCTCGCAATGATCGTAAAACGGCATGCAATAAAAACTCCACGCCCAAGGTAGAGTTCCCGACACTATCGCATTCGGCGAGGATTTGATAAAACGTTTCCTGCTCTTCGCGCAGTATTGATTCCCATGGCAACGAAGCGAATAAGGGACTCCAACGACTATGGATCAAGGTTTGCCACAAACGCCCCATTCGACCATTGCCATCAGCGAAGGGGTGAATGAACTCAAGCTCGCAGTGAAATACACAACCAGCAATCAAGGGGTGCACTTCTGTGACGCTGAGCCAGTCTAACAAATCTCGCATGAGTGCACGAACATGATCCGCAGGAGGTGCGAGATAGAGAACCCGCCGACCGCGTGCAAGACCAGAGCCAAAGCGACGAAATCGTCCCGCATCGAAAATCAACCCTTGCATCAAACAATGGTGCGCAGCTCTCATATCGACAATCGATTCCGGTTGATATTGCGAAAGAGAATCATAGGCAGCCCAAGTATTGTGCAGCTCTCGAATTTCGTGAGGCATAGCAGTCGTACGACGCCCGGCAAAATGGTCGGCCACTTCTTCGATACCAAGAGAGCACT
Organism: Akkermansia muciniphila; assembly: GCA_945890645.1. GTDB lineage: Bacteria > Verrucomicrobiota > Verrucomicrobiia > Verrucomicrobiales > Akkermansiaceae > UBA956. The sequence continues at coordinate 92,665 of CAMDCV010000010.1, read as the reverse complement.
GCTCCATCGCTAGGGACGCATGGATTTTTCGAATAAGGTTGTATCGATGTCGTGTATCCCGCCGTGCTTGATCTTCTTCCCTTGTGAGCGCAAGCATTGCTGCCACGATATCCGAAACCAGCGACTGAATCGCAGGAGTGACGCAGAAAGGTGGTGACCCGTGCACTGACATAGTAGGCAAAAAAATGGGTTTGGACGCAATGAGCGATTGGAAAATTCCAACGCTGGAGATTCACCATGACAAAAAGGATCGCCCCGCGCCAGCAAAAAAAGACCTCTCGGCCGTGAGGCACGAGAGGTCGGTTCAATCAAAAATACAAGGGACGCTTAGTAAGCAACACGCATCGAACTACCCGAGTTCAGCACGCGCACGCGATCACCAACTTTGAAGTAATTCGGGCTCTTTTGGCTCACTTCCTGCACTACGGCGACGGAGCCACCGCCGTCGAGACGCACGGTAATTTCCACGCCCTGGCGGGAACTGACAGATTGTTGTGCATGTGAACCGAGCATGCCGCCCAGTAGAGCGCCACCAACCGCACCAGCGGTATTTGAAGCGCGACCGCTGCCGATGTTGCTACCAAGAGCGCCACCTGCGAGACCGCCCACCAAAGCACCGCCTTGATTGCCGCCTTCAATTTTCACATAGCGAACCGAGGTGACACGACCAGTTTGCACGGTCTGTCCACTGCGAGCTTCATCACGTGAGTAAACATCGCCCGACAAACTATCTTGAGCGCATGAAGCCAAGAGTCCCATGATGGGCACGAACATTAGAAATATCTTTTTCATAGCGCGGGCATCCTATCAAAAATATCCGTTAGGTCAAGATTGCTTTGCCACATCAGAAAATTTTTCGCACAAAATCGCTACCCGTATAGCTCTACCGTGCCATGTCCCATCATGAAGTAGCCTTCCACCATGAAATACTCTCATTTTTTCGTCATTCACTGCCTCTGCTGCGAATTTTTCGTGCCTATTTGCAGGAATCTGCTTTTCTAGTCGCAGCCCATGCCCGAAGCCGCGACCGAGCAAACGATTCTCATCGTCGATCAAGAAATAGAATTTCTCGATTGGGCGACCAAACACCTTGCGGCCAAGGGTTTGAAAATCCTTCGCACGGACAACGCCGACAACGCCGCGAAAATCATCACCAAAGCCCACGTAGACGTGGTGCTCGCGGCCATCGACCTGCAACCATTCGACGGCATGGAATTGCTGGGGAAAATCAAAGCGCAATCACCCTCGACTTTGGTCATCCTGATCGCTGGTTTCCCAACTACGGGGCAAGTGATCGAAGCGACGCAGCGCGGGGCGCACGATGTCCTGCGCAAAGAGTCACTCGCCTTTGAATTGCGCTCAGTTCTTGAATCGGCATTACAACTCTCCGATGACCGCCGCAGTGCCGACACCTCATCCGCGGCACAACCCGCACTCGATGGGCGAGTGAAAATCATTGGCGTATCACGTGCGCTACAAGATGTTTTTAAGATCGTGGGCCGCGTTGCCCGCTCGGATGCACCGGTGCTGGTGTCGGGAGAAAGTGGCTCAGGTAAAGAATTGATTGCGAAAGCCATTCACGAATACTCTCCGCGTCGGCTCAAAGAAATGATTCCCCTGAACTGCGGTGCCATTCCCGAAAACTTGCTAGAGTCGGAACTATTCGGGCATGAAAAAGGATCTTTTACGGGTGCCATCGCTCGCCGCGCCGGACGCTTTGAACAGGCTGATGGCGGCACACTTTTTCTTGATGAAATTGGCGACATGCCTTTGTCGATCCAAGTCAAATTGCTGCGCGTTTTGCAAGATGGAACATTTTCGCGAGTCGGTTCTAACGAAACACTCACCAGCGACGTGAGAATCATCACCGCGACTCACAAGGATCTCGCTGCTGAAGTGGCAGCCGGTCGATTCCGCGAAGACCTCTACTACCGCCTGAACGTAGTGGAAGTGCGCATTCCGGCGCTGCGCGAGCGCAAGGAAGACATTCCCCTGCTAGCCGAATATTTTCTACAGCGCATCACGCGTAAAAATGGCATGGCGCGCATTCGTCTTTCACAGGAAGCCATCAGTACGCTGCAGTCCCACAACTGGCCGGGCAACGTTCGTGAATTAGAAAACACCATCGCACGGGCCTGCGCTCTTGCCTCTTCCTCAGTACTTTTGCCTGCCGATATTCCTCTTGCCTCGGCCCCCATGGTTTCACGGATCAAGCTCGATGATGCCATCGACCGCATTATCAACTCGGCTCCTTCAGGCAATATCATCAACTGGGTAATCTCTCAATTGGCACAACGCTCCGTAGAATTGGCCGACAACGACCTCAAACAAGCGGCTGTCAACTTGGGCATTACCGCGGAAGAATTAAAAAAACGTCTGGCACCGTGAATCGATGTTTCAAGAACTTCATCACCCGCTCATTCAACACGAATTGTCACTACTGCGGCATAAAGATTGCCCTTCTCCTATTTTTCGCTCGAGCGTGAGACGCGTGGCGGCCCTGATGACTCCGTACCTGTGTGCTGACCTCCCCACTACCAACACACTCGTGACGACTCCTTTGGAAACCGTCGAAGGAAACTGCCTGGCGAGACCGATTGTATTAGTGCCAATCCTGCGGGCTGGCCTAGGTTTTCTCGATGGATTTCTCGACATGATCCCGCAGGCCAGTGTGGCGCACATTGGTCTCAAGCGCGATGAAAGCACCCTACAGCCGAAGACCTACTATTCAAATTTACCACAAGGCATTGCCGGGAGCGATGTGATTTTGTTAGACCCAATGCTCGCCACTGGAGGCTCCGCAGTGGAAGCTGTGCGTCAACTGCGTGCTGCGGGCGTAAACAGCATCCGTTTTGCTTGCTTAGTAGCCGCACCTGAAGGAGTGGAAGTTTTATCCCATGCTTGCCCCGAAGTTTCCATCTTTGCCGCTGCACTCGACCGCTGTCTCAATGAGCATGGCTACATCCTGCCGGGCCTAGGAGATGCGGGGGATCGGTTGTTTGGCACGTGAGCGGGTTTTTCGTCATGGATCATGGATACATTCTAATTTGTCATTTGTAGTTTGTGCATTTAGTTCCGAGCGCCACTGTCAGTCGTTGCTGCCCAAGGCTTGTGGCTTTTTCAGCGTCGTGAGCCGCCTTGGACTGCTGTGGTAATCGCAGCTTTTCGGTCGGACATTTAGTTGATGACACGGATCAATCCAGTGCACCAATCGATGAACGCAAAAAAGCGGTGATGCTCCCCGCAGTCCAAGGCCTTCGGCGTAAAAAAAGCTCTCGGCCCAAAACCGAGAGCTTTTGTTTTAGAGAAGGCAAGCCGCCGAAATGGCGGCTCTGCCTGTTATTCCGTTACAGTCACATTCAGACGACCAAATTTCTTCGGATCGCTGCCTTTGGGCACGGTCACGGTGATCGTGTCGAAACCTGCGGGGCTGTTTTCTGTCACGACTACTCCTGCATCGGAACTGCCTGTGGTGGCTCCTACCGTGTAGCTTGTCGGCCAGCCGGTAAGGGTGGTGCCAACTTCGACCTCGCAACCAGTGATCCCATCGATCGAGCTGCGCTTGCGCTCAAAGGTGAAGATCATGTCGGTAGCCGTCATCGTGGCTTCTGGCAGTTTGCTGAGGTCGTTGGTGCTGACATCACCGCCGAGCAGGAACTCGATGGCGTTGTTCACGCCGTCGCCGTCTTTGTCTGCGCCAGGAGCGCTGCTGATGGCATTGGTGAGGGCCCAGGTTTGATAGGCATTGCGCACCGTGATCGTGGTGTCATCGAGCAGCGCGGGATCCGTGTCGAGTGCATTACCCGCAACGTCTTCCAAGACCGCCAGTGCATTGATGCTAAGGACCAGCGTGCCGGGACTGGTGGGGGTAGCGACCACAGAGAATACGCCGGGCGTAGTTTCGGTAACCGAGTCGATGGTAGCGACCGCGGTGCCGTTGTTGCCAAAATCGGCAGTTGTAACGGTGGCGTCGTTCATGTCCTCGTCGAAGGTTACGGTGTAAGTGACCGCAGCTCCGATGTTAACCGGACCACCGCTGACGTTGTCCGTGATGCTGACGAGGGTGGGTGGAGTCATGTCGCCACTGGTGGCGTTGAGTTCAAGAGTTGTGCCATCTACTTCAAGCGCGTAGCCCGGTATGGGAGTATCGAGTGTAGGAGTGCCCGTAATTCCTGAAGTTGTCATGAGCGTATAGCTCGGCAAGGTGGGGGTGCCGGTGATCTTGACAGTGCCGGTTGTTAGATTGACTGTCGATGTGCTGCTCGCTGGCGAACCGAGGGTAAAGCTCAACGAAGCGCCTGCAGATACCGTAATCGCGGAAGCCATGCTAGCGCCCTCGAGCGCGAGAGTGCCAGCGTTGACGGCTGTGGCACCGGTGTAGGAGTTGGCACCACCGAGGGTCAAAATGCCCGCACCGTTCTTGGTTAGGGCCATTGGGACGGTCTCCGTGATCGCTCCAGTGACGCTGGTGCTGCCGGTGCCGCTGAACTGAAGTGTCGGTGTCCCGGTGCGGGTTCCCGCAAAGCTGGCCAAGGTCAATGAACCGCCGCCTGTGATGCTGTTGGTGAATTGCACCGTCCCGTTTGCCACCGTCGTATCCGTGACGGCACCGAGAATGAGACTGGAGTTGTTGGCACCCGAGAAGGTGGTGTTCACCGTGGCGGCGGTGGAGGTGATCGTCTGCGCGCCGAGGGTGAAGGTCTGGTCGGTTCCCGCGACCGTCTTCTGATCCACATTGATGGTCGCGCCATTGGCGGTGATGGAGGTCGTATAAGCCGCGCCCCCGGTGGTTTTGCCGAATGTCGCGTTGGCATCACCACGCAATTGGAGGATGCCGGAGCCACCAATACCGATGTTCGTCGTATCCCCGAAGGCCGTGGGCGTGGTGCCGCGCAGGGTGGCGTTAGTCACCGCATAAGCCCCGGTGTTCGTGCTGCCGGTGCCCGAGACGATGAGCGTGCCGCCGCTGACCGTGGTGGCACCGGTGTAACTGTTGGTGCCGGAAAGGGTAAAGGTTCCGGTTCCGGACCTTGTGACGCTGATGGTTCCGGCCCCGTTAGTGATGTTTCCGGCCACGAAGCCACCGGCACCGCCGTTGTTGAGTTTCAACTCTTTGGCACCCGAGGTGGTGGTGGAGACGGCACCGAGCGTCATGGTGTAGGTGCCACTCTGGTTCCGGAAGGTGGTGCCGGAGGTCCGGAGGTCGATGGCGCGGTTGGGCAGCGACATGTTGGCGGTCGCGTCGGACCGGAGTTCGAAGTTCCCGCCTTGCATGTTCACCGTGATCGGGCTGGTGCTGTCCGCCAGGCTTCTGAAGTTATAATGAACCGTTTGCGAGTTCCCCGCATCGTCGAGGGTCAGCGGTCCGGTAAAGGTGTTCCCGGTGCTGGTGAAGTTCATATTCACAGTTCCGGATCCGCCGTTGAAGGCCACCACCCGATCCCGGCCCGCAGTGATTCCACCAACTCCGGTGATGGCACCTGTCACGTTTGCCGTCGTTCCCGGCCCGTTGTAGAGGAGTCCGGCGATCGCCCCGTTGTTCACGGCAACCGGACGATCCAAGGTAACCGTTCCTTGAGACGCGAAACTCCAGCTGTTGTTCGGGCCGATGGACAAGGCTCCCGAGCCGTTGAAGGTGATGGCATCACCAGCCTCACCGAAGTTGCTGTCAGCGGTGAAGATCACCGTGCCAGCATTGATGACCGTGCCGCCAGTGTAGGTGTTGGTGCCTTGGAGTCGCAGCACGCCGGCGCCGTTCTTGACCAGCGTGAGCGCCCCGCCGTTGTCAACGATCGGCGCTTCAATGCTGATGCGTCCGTTGAGGCCGCTGTTGGCGCTGGTGACGGGGCTGAGGCCGGTCGTGACATACAAGTTGCCTGCTCCCGCCGTGGGCAGGGTGAGCTGGCCACCCGACGCAGTGCGGCCGATGGCGAGGGGGGCATTACCGGAGTTGAGGATGCCGGTGGTGCCGAGATCAAGGCCCGAATCCAGCTTCAGCCCGCCGGTGAACTGGGCCGATGTGGCAGCTTCGGCGTTAATCGCGGTACTGCCGGGGGTCGCCGTGAGGGTGAAAGTGGTGGCGGTGACACCTGCCACGTAATAAACCCTTCCGACGTTGAAATTCTTCAAATCACCACCGAAACTGGAGAGCACCACTGGATCGCCGACGGCAAACGAGTGCCCCGAGGCGACCGTGAAGTTGGGTGATCCGTTCACGGTATTGGCTGATGTCGCCGTCGCGGTCGAAGATGCCTTCAAGGCGGCAATGTTGCGGGTCGCGGTCAGGGCCGTGGCGGTCTTGGCGGGAGTGCTTAGGGTGTAGGCGTCGGTTGCGTTCGCCCAGTCGGTTTCGGCGGAGGCGGCGATGTTGGCGGGGACGATGTAGCCGGAGGCGTCATAGACGGCATAGTCGTTCTGGCTGTTGGCGGCGGTGCCGGTGGTGGCCCAGGGGCCGATGATCTGGCCGGCGGTCGTCTGGGTCGCTCCGCTCACCAGAATCCTGTTTTTGGTGGCGTTGGGGGCGGTGGTGGCTGCCGAGAAGGACACTGCCGATGAGTTGGTGGCACCGGCGCGGGTAAGGCCGGAAAGGGTCAGGGTCTGGCTGCCGGCACCGGTCTGGTTGGTCGCCAGATTGAAGTTCATCTGGCCGCTTGTCAGCGCGACCGAACCGATGGTTTCAGCATAAACGTTTGCTCCGGAGGTGTTGGTGTAGGTGATGGTGCCGCCGTTGGAGGTGATGCCGGCGGCGTCGGGCACGCGTCCGGACCCGGTTTCCGCCACCGTGTTGGTGAGGGTGAACCCGCCGCCATTGAAGGTGAGACCGCTGGTGGCGGTGAGAGCACCAGCAGCCCCACTGAGGTTCAGCGTGCCCGCATTGAGGGTGGTGGTGCCGGTGTAGCTGTTGGCGGCAGTTAGGGAAACGGTGGAGCTGCCGCTCTTGACCAGGCTGCCGCCGCCGACCTGGAGTTCGCTGATAATTCCGCCGATATTGAAGGCGCTGGTGCCGTTGCCCTGAATTGTCAGAGCACCCGCACTACTGACGGTGCCGAGCTGGATGTCGGAGTTCAGATTGTAGGTGATGGTGCGGGTGGCATTGAGGGCGTCCAGATTGATGGTGCCGGTGGCTGCCGAGAAGTTCAGGGCATCACCCGAAATGGTCTCCGTGAGGTTGGCGTTGACGGTGGCGCTGGCCAGGCCGCTGAGCGTCAAGGTTCCCAATTCAAACGCCGCCCCGCCATTATCGACATTCGATGTCTGGGTGGACGGGGTCGCGGTGTTGGTCAGCGCCGTGGTGTTGTTCGCGAAGAACTGGATGGTATTGAGGTTGCTGCCGACGGGAGTGCCGCCGGTCCATGAGCCTTGGGGCGAGTTGAGCCAGTTGAGTGGCGAGGTGGGGGTTCCGCTTACGTTGGAGTTGGCCCAGGTGTAAGTGCTCTGGGCGGAAGCGGAGGAGATGGCAAGCAAAGAGCTACTGACTAGAAGTGAGAGAAGGCGATTGGATCGATTGGTTTTCATAGTTGGATTGTATTGTTTGAGGGTAAGGAAGGCGGAAAGGGTGAAGCAGGGAGATACACAAATGGCTAAATTATATATATATCATATGAAGTATAGTGCTCATTGTCGAGAGAAATATCTCAGAATTCGAGTGTCGAAGTTGTCAGGATATTTATAGTATGAAACTATATTAAACTCCTAGCGAACTGCCTACTTCGCTACCTTCGTCGTTAAAACAATGAAGGGCAAGATAGCTACGAAGGCCATAGAAAGCCCTAGCCATCTTACGCGCGCTGATTGAAACGTGCCATTTCGCGCTGGGCTTCACGGAGCTCGACGCGGTTTTTCAAATCTTGCCTTTGATCGCCGTGGGTCTTGCCTTTGCCGACACCGATCTCGACTTTGACCTTGCGGTTTTTCCAATACATCCGCAACAAGGGCAGCGAAGCACCTTTGATCGAAGTCGCTTGCTCTAGTTTAAAAATTTCTCGTTTATGGAGCAGCAGGCGGCGTGGACGCTTCGACTCGTGCTGGAACCAAATTGATGCGGTTTCCCACGGCTGTATGTCACAACCGTAAAGAAACATTTGACCTTTGTCGACACGACAAAACGCATCGGAAATATTGATTTTCCCGGCGCGAATGGATTTTACTTCCGTACCGCGCAACTCAATCCCAGCCTCGAATTTTTCACTGATGTGAAAATCCCGGCCTGCTTTGCGATTGGTAGCGATCTCAGCACTCATGCGAGAGCTTTGTCAGGAACAGAGCAGGTCTTATGCTTGTCCCGGATTTTGTTCGAGGATTCGGATCTTTCCTTCAATGATCTCCGTGAGAGCAATGTCGGCAGCTCCCATGCTGGGCACTGTAGGAATCAAAGGCGAACGACCGCTGTTGAGTTGACGGACTCTTTTGGATACGAGATTGATCAACTTCTGTGGATCGTCGATGATTTCGGCAGCTTTGTAAACGAGCTCACTTTTCATAGGGAGTGATGGGTACCGGTGGTCAGCCTTGGGAGATTCAAACGGAATAATGTTGTCTGGTAACATGATTCAAGAGCAAGGCAACTGCCGGGCAGGTCAAAGAGCATATTTCTCCCCTCTTGGCAAGCCTTAAGTGAAAAATTTCGACGATTTTGCGACAAAACTGCTCTTTTTTGTGCTTTGTTGGCGATTCACCACCATTCGCAGCTTGGCAGGGGCAAATTCGCCGCCATACTCCGCGCATGGCTTCACCCGAAAACGCCCCGGCTCGCTCGCCATTCGCGGGCTGCATGATCATGCTCATCCTTGCTGCCGTGGCGATTTTTCTCATCTCTGTCTCCGCCTACTCGCTCATCCAACAAAACAAGGAAATCGATAAATTTACGGTAGCCGCGCCGATGACACTGACGCCCGTGGTCGTCGAAGGCAAGGAGCCACAGCTCAATGACCTTCACGCCCGCCTGCAACGTTTTCGCGATGCCGTCATTAGTCGCCCCAAGGAAGAAGCGCGCGTCGAATTATCGGTAGAGGATCTTAATTTCGTGCTCGCCACAATGGCACCCTTGCAAGACTACAAACCGTATTTCTTTGTTAAGGAGATCCGCGACGGGGCTGTCATCGCCGATCACACACGTCCGATGAATGGCATGCCAGGCTCCGGGGAAAAACGCTACCTCAACGCCGAGGTGACACTGAAGCCGGTGTTGGCGGAAAAAAGTCTGGTCTTCCAAGTCACTGAGTTGACGGTTCCCAACAAAACAGTGCCGCGCGAATTCATTGCCCAAATCCCGCCCTACCGTCTCGGTCTCGATTTGCAGCAAGATGCCGTGCTCGGTCCCGTGCTTCAGCAACTCACCGCCATGGAGGCAAAAGACTCCAAACTCATTCTCCGTCGACTCCCCGGCGAAGTTCCCAGTGCCACAGTCTCTAACGAAAAAGTCGATTCCGCTTTCCAGCGCCTCTTGCGCTTTTTGGTCTGCGGCTTTCTCCTCATCGCGGGCTTGGGCATTTTCCTCGGTCTGCGCGCCAAGGCGAAAAAAGAACGTGCAAGTGCGCAAGCAGGAGCGTGAATCTGCCGTTGAATAAGGCAGGGAGGCGAGACACCTCCGCCACGGAAATTTTCCGTTAGATACTATTTCCTCACGATGAGAAAAATGTTCACATTTTCTCATCGCATGTCCTTGCGCGGCTGCTAGAATCGCGATCGAAAATATGGAATGGTTGACCGCAGAATTGTTTTGGTTCCTTTTGGGTTTTGTGCTTCTCGTCTCCGAGTTTGTACTACCAGGGATCATCATCATGTTTTTTGGCATCGGGGCCTGGGTCACCGCGCTAACGACATGGCTCGGTTGGACGGAAAGCGCTGCCTCGCAGAACATTGTCTTCGCGGTTGCTTCCGTGGTGTTATTATTCGTATTGAGAAATCGATTTAAGAAGGTCTTTGTCGGCACATCGACGAACGATACCATCGAAGACGAATACACGGGTAAAGAAGCGCGGACTTTGACCGATATCGACACCCAACATGGTAAGATCGAGATGAAAGGTGCCGAATGGAATGCGCGCTCCTTGGAACCCATCGCCGCGGGAAGTTGGGTCATCATCGAACGTCGCGAAGGACTGACTCTTCATGTGCGCCCACGTTAATTTTTTTATTATTCTCACATTAACACACAACACTATGACTGACATATCCCTCTACCTCGCTAACACGGGAATCACCATCGGCACGGTCGTCACCATCGGCTTCGTCTTCATTGTTCTGATCGCGCTGGTCAAAACGGCAAAAATCGTGCCACAACGACAAGCCTTTGTGATCGAGCGGCTCGGCAAGTATCATCGCACCCTCGATGCTGGTTTTCACATTCTCATCCCCTTCATCGACCGTGTCGCCTACAAGCATTCTTTGAAAGAAATGGCCATGGATGTGCCGCCACAAATGTGTATCACGAAGGACAACATCGCCATTGAGATCGACGGTATTCTTTACATGCAGGTGCTCGATCCGAAACTCGCCTCGTATGGTATCGATAACTACTACTACGCCGCTTCGCAATTGGCACAAACCACCCTGCGTTCGGAAATCGGTAAACTTGAGCTCGATAAAACTTTCGAAGAGCGCGACACCATGAACGCCTCAGTGATTACCGCACTCGATAAAGCGTCCGAGCCATGGGGACTAAAAATCACGCGTTACGAAATCGCCAACATCAAGCCGCCCCAATCGGTGCAGGATGCTTTGGAAAAACAAATGCGCGCCGAGCGGGAACGCCGTTCGCAAATCGCCCTTTCCGAAGGTCAGCGCGAGGCGCAAATCAACGTGGCCGAAGGTCAGAAGCAGGATACCATCAAAAACTCGGAAGCTCTCAAGCAGAAACAAATCAACGAAGCTGAGGGCAAGGCCCGTGAGATTGAACTGCTTGCCATTGCTACCGCGCAAGGCATTCGCCAGATTGCCGATGCCATCATGCAACCCGGCGGTAAAGAGGCAGTCAACTTGCGCGTGGCCGAGCAGTATGTGATTCAGTTTGGCAATCTCGCCAAAACGAACAACACGATGATCATTCCATCGAACCTCAGCGATATCGGCGGCACCGTGGCGAGCATTTCCAAAGTGCTCGATAACCTCAAAGGCACCGCTCCTGGCGCCACTGGCACACCGACACCGCCGCCAGTTCCCCAATGGCAGGCATGATGTTAGCTTCATCGAACATGAACATCACCGTTAATGGTCAACTTCGCGAGATCGAAGCAAACAGTACCTTGCATCACTTGCTTGTCGCTCTCGGTCTCGTGGAAAAACCAGTCGTCATCGAACTGAATCGCGAGGCAATCTTTTCTCGCGACTATGCCACAACGATTATCCCCGTGGATGCCGTGATCGAGATTGTTGTGCTGGCCGCTGGTGGGTGAATTTATTTCGTCGCTACGTAAAGGCTGACCACGCCAAAGGTCAGCTCTTCCACTTCCGCTGAAGCAAATCCGTTTTCGCGCATGAGTTGGCACATCGCCTCTCCTTGCGGGAATTGTTCGATCGATGCGCCGAGGTATTCGTAGGCATCTTTTTGTTGCGTGAGGTAGCCAGCGATTTTCGGCAGCACGTTGTGCAAGTACCAGCGATACGGCCGACGCAGAAGGCCGCCGGGAATGGAAAAATCAAGCACCACGAGCCGACCACCGGGTTCTAACACCCGCGCCATTTCTCGCAGGGCGGCAGGATAGTCTGCCATATTGCGCAAGCCAAAGGCCACCGTGACCACATCATAACTCGCCTCCGCAAACGGCAAATGCAAGGCATCAGCCACCATCGTGCGCGGCAGACCACGCTGCGAGGCATGCACCAGCATTTCCGCGCAAAAATCGGTCGCAAGAATGTCCAAGTCCGGGCAAGTATCCTGAATTTCCAGCGCGAGATCTCCCGTGCCGCTGGCGACATCGAGCATCTTGCGCGCCTTCCAACTGCGGATTTTCCATGCCACACGCTTGCGCCACCAAATGTCCATGCCACCACTCATCACGTGGTTCGCCATCACATAGCGATCGGCAATTCGCGCAAAGGCATCTTTTACATACACGGCATCAGGCACGCCCACTCCGTAGCGCAGATTCTCGTGCTTGGCAACTAGTGAAACCGCTTGGGAAATCTCTGAGCGTTAAGCAGTGGACTGGATCTACTTTTCTTTCGCTTTTTCTAGCGTAAGCACCATCGCGTTGCGTTCGCGCACAAGAGTGAGCTGTGTGTTTTGGCGCGTAATGGAACCGACGAAGTTCTGGTAAAATTCTTCCGCACTTCCGACCTTCGTTTTGTTGACCGCGAGGATGACGTCATTTTCCCGAATTCCACTCGCCGCGAGTCCGTGCGGGTCCACTTCGGTCACGACCACACCATTGAAACCACGCGAGCGCTCCATGTCGGTGAATGAACGCACGACCACCCCATACTGACGAATCACTTCCACAGTCTCCGCAGAGGTAAGGTCCACTGGCTGTGGTTCCACCGAAAGATTTTCCGTGATGTTGGTTTGCAAGGTGATGACCTCACCACTGCGCCAAACTTTCAGCGGCACCTCTTGCCCCACCGGCGTGCGCTTCACCATAGTGATCAGTTGCGTCGGCGACTGCACCGGTTTGCTATTAAATTCCATAATCACATCGCGCGACTGTAAGCCCGCACGTGCCGCTGGGGAATCGGGCACGACATCAATCACCAAGCTGCCATTCGTTGGCTCAAAACCGATCGCCTGACGAATCCGTTCGTCGATCGGGTATAGCCGCACGCCCAGGAAACCATGAACCGGGCGACCTTTTTCGAGAATTTGTTTGAGCGATTCCCGCACATCGTTGGAGGGTATCGAAAAGCCGACGCCCTGAAAGCCGGGGTTCATTTTATCTGGCGAATAAATGGCGACGTTGATACCGACAATTTCACCCTGCAAATTCACTAAGGGACCGCCGGAGTTTCCAGGGTTGATGGCGGCATCGGTTTGGAAAAGATCGCGTTGTTGGTCAGAGATCGAACGCTCCTTGGCGGAGATGATGCCTTGGGTCACAGTCTCACTAAGACCAAAGGGATTGCCGACGGCGAAAACGATTTGACCGACTTTCACTTGCGAGGAATCTCCCAGTTTGAGAGGCACGAAGGGACCAGGCGCGTTAATTTTGAGAACGGCGATGTCCAGCATGCGGTCTTCTCCGATCAAGGTAGCGGGGTGTGACTTGCCATCGTGGAGTGTGACTTGAATTTGGTTTTGTCCCGAAATCACATGCTGGTTCGTTACGACATGACCTTCCTCCGTGACAATCACGCCAGAACCTTGGCCCTGGGTCATTTCCCGCTGCATACGCGCACGTCCCCACGGATCTCGCAGCAGTTGCTCGCGCACGCCAGCGGTGTCGATGCTAACCACCGAGGGCACCACGGCTTGTGTGAGCTTGGCATATTCATCATTCAATCGGGATAATAAATCCACATCGGACAACTCCAGTGGCGCATTTTCGGGCAGAGTGAATTTTTCCGGGCGGTGGCTTCCCTCGCCCGCTTGTCCGGAGCTTGAGAACTTACCAAAACGCCAGTAGCGCAGAGCACTCACCAACCCGTATGCCACGAGCGCGACGGCGAGCAAGGAAAGGAAGCGGCGAATCGATGATTTCATAGTTCGTTAAGATAGCGATGAGAGGAAAAAATTTGCCTGCCGATTCGCAATGAAATCACGCAAAAACCGTTAGGGAAGTTCTTGTGCGCGGTAGGGGCTACCGGTGCGAGCGGCCGTATCTTTGCGCAGTTTGGTGACGACATCGGCTTTGACAAGAGGAGCTTTGTTCGACCACTCGTGACGGATGTAGGTGGCGATATCGGCGATGTCGCTATCCTTGAGTGTCGGGTTTTGCATCAGACCTGGCATATCGGCAGCCAGTTTGTATTCGATACCCGCTACCTTGATTGGACCGGTCATACCATGGAGGAGGATTTTCACGAGACGGTCCGCATCACCGGTGACCCACTCTGATTCGTCGAGGGGAGGGCCGAGATTGAGCACACCTTCTCCATTGGCACCGTGGCAGCCAAAGCAGGCGGCGGCACCGGAATAAAGCGCCTTACCGCGATCAAAGGAAGCGAGGTGAGCGCCCTTGAGCCCACCACCGGAAACGACGGCTTTGCCTGTGGCGGCGGCGCCTTTGTCGAGCAGGGATAGAAAATCTTTATCCACAAATTTTCCATTGAGGTGATCTTTGAAGGCAGTTTCGTGGTTGTCCAATCCGGAAAATGTGGCGGCTTTGAGCAATTCGTTTTTGGAATTCTTTTGCAACAGATCCGCCAAAGCTGCGTAAGCGGCGGGTGTGCCGATGGGGCCGAGTGCACGTGCTAAGTAAATTTTTTGTTCATCGTTTTGTGGCACGAAAGCGATGAGCGCTTGGGATGCTGCGGTCAATTCCGAAGCAGAAAGTTTGCTAGCAGCCCATAGCGCAGAGACGATGACTTTGGGGTCGTTGGCATTCAGTGCCATCGTGACATGGGCGGCACTGAGTTTTCCGAGACCCTCTACGGTCCAAAGTGCGTGAATTTGCGCGAAGGGGGTTTGATTGCGAACGATAGTCTGTTCCAGCAAGGAAACCACGGTGAGATCCTTGCGATCGACGAGCACACGTTGCGCCATATCGCGGTGCCAACCATTTGGGTGGGCGAGTTGTTTGACGAGGGCCTCATTCGTCAATGCCTCGACATTGGCAATGGATTCGAGTTTGCCCGATGTCGCGCGCACGCGCCAAATGCGGCCATGACCACTGGCAGGACCATCCAGCTTGCGTGAGGCGTATTGTTCACGCAGGTAGGAGGTCATGAAGAAGCGGTCTTGAATGATGCCGTGATACATATCCAAAATCATCAACGAGCCATCAGGGGCATTGTACATATTGACGGGGCGGAAGCGCTCATCCGTGGAAGCAAGAAATTCTTTTTTCCCTAACGGATGCGAACCGGTGAGCTTAGTGCCGCTCTCGTCGATCTGCACGGCTTTCACCAATTGCACCACAGACTCCGGCGTGAATCCCCGACCCTGCCATTCCTTGGGGAAATTTGTGCCGCGATAGATCATTGGACCTGCCGAGGCAGTGGTGAGAATTAGCTTGAAGGTTTTGGGATCGAGGGTGTCCGAAGTGTAACCATTGCTTTTTTGAATGTAGGCACGATTAACGCCGGGAGTGACGCGAATCGGATAGACATTGTCGGGGCCGAGCTTGTTCACATCAGAGGCTTTCGATTTCACCCCGGGATTGCCCGTTAAGAGGTTCGGGGCGAGGAAATCGCCGAACAGGATCGACGAGTTGTTATTGTGATAGAGCCGACCATAATTGTCCTGTGCAATCCCCCATTGACCGCGAAAGGCTGTCTCTTCGACGCGCCACTTGTCGCCATCGCGACGCACGCGTTTGCCCGACTTGGCATTGTAGTGCCAGTTATCGAGACCGCGCATCAGCCCATTGACCTTGTGTTCGACGTTGCCAGCTTCGATGAAATTGGGAGCGGCGATCACCGCACTGCCGACTGGCTTGAGGCCATCGCGCTTGATCCATTTCAGATCGTGGTCATCGATGTAAAGAAGTCCGTCTGGATAAACAGCGACCGCGCGGGGCAGTAGCACTTTTTCCAAAAACACCGTGCGCTTGTCGGCTTTGCCATCGTTATTGGTATCTTCCACGACGACGATGCGACCTTGCGGCACGCTCTCGTCCTTACCATCGAGGTCCATCATGTAGCCGATCATTTCGACCACCCAAGCGCGGCCTGCGGGATCGAAATCGAGGGCGATGGGTTTTTCCACGAGTGGTTCCGTGGCAAATGGCTCGATCACAAAACCCGGCGCAATTTGAAAAGATTTCAGTGCTTCTGCAGGGCTCAAGACGGGTGCGGCGGGGATCACGCTGGCAGGCACGACGGAATCCATTGAGTGATGTTCCTTTTTATTGCCCTTCTGACCATAGGCAAGTGTGAGCGAGGCGAGAAGCAAGCTGGTGATCGTTAGTTTCATGGGTTCGGGAACAAATTTTAGCAGTATTTCGGGGTCGTGCAAGCGGTTGCGGAGAATTTTGCTAGCCTCATTACGGCGAGGCGTGGCGGGTTATTTCACGGGCTTCCTCTCAACTCGAATGCGGGTAATAAGCGCTTTACATATCCCACCAAACTTTTCTAACGTTGCGTTATGGAAATACCTTCACCTTATCAATCACCCCAATCGCACATGACTCCGCAACCGCCTCCCGGATTGCCGGATGTGATGGTACGTGAACCTGGTGCCATTAAAACCTTTGGCGTGATTCATTTGATCATGGCTGGTTATGGCATTATTATGGGCTTGTTCAGCTTGCTTAGTACGCTCTTTTTCCAAAATTTTTCAAAAAGCTTTGTTACCCCCAGCTCATCTTCTGGTCCCTCTTCCACCGAACAAGACTTGGCGATGATGAACTACATGAGCGATCTTCAGCTCTACACTTATATCTCAATCGCATTCACTTTACTTCTGGCGGCCATGCTGATCATTGCCGGCATAGGCCTGCTCAAGGGACGTGAAAAAGGTCGTGTCATGTCAATCCGCTATGCGTGGACTTCGATCGCTACAAAATTGATTGCCTTGATTTACACGGTCGTCGTCGTGATGCCAGCCACCAAGCGCATGACTGATACGATGTATCAAGGAATGCCAGGCGGCATGAGCAATACCATGGGCTCCATCATGCAATACTCCCAAGTTTTTGGCATCCTTATCACATTTGCTTATCCCATCCTCGTTCTTGTCATGATGAAGGGCGAAAAAGTGAAAGAGTATCTCGCGGGACGCTGATGAACAGTCGACATGAGAAAAAGGTCACTTCGCTAAGAGGCCCTCACTCGAATAGTCTGACTCGAGACCAAACCGAAAGCGGTGATACTCACCGCAGTCCAAGGCCTTCGCCACGTTAGGCAGTGACAGCGCCGCGGTCGTCGTTGAGGCCGGATTTTTCTAAGAAATACTCGTAGCCGCCGGAGTAGCGGGTGACGGTGCCATTGTTGATGTGCAGCGTAGTCTGGGCGAGCGAGCGGATGAAGTGGACGTCGTGGGAAATGAATACCAGAGTGCCTTCGTAGCTTTTCAGCGCGGAAACGAGCGAGTCGATCGAGAGGATGTCGAGGTGAGTCGTGGGCTCGTCCATCAGCAAAAGGTTCGGCGGATTGACGAGGAATTTCACCAAGTTCAAACGCGATTTTTCGCCACCGGAAAGAACGGGAATGCGCTTTTCGACGTCAGTGCGACGGAATAAAAACGAGCCAAGAATTGAGCGGGCTTCATCTTCGCGCAAGGTCGAGCAGGCCGACATGACTTCTTCAAGCACGGTGTTGTTTTCGTTGAGCGACTCGGAGCGATGCTGCGAGTAGTAGCCGAGTTTGGTCGCGTAACCGACTTCCATTTTGCCGCCATTGATCGGCAGGACCCCGGCGAGGATCTTGAGCAGCGTGGATTTACCGGCACCGTTGGGGCCTACCAAAACGATGCGGTCGCCACGTTCGATGGTGAGGTCGAGGTCTTTGTAAATTTGTTTCGTGCCGTAGGCTTGCGAGACCTTTTGCAGCTCAATGACTTTTTGATTAGAGCGCGGTGGCTGCGGGAAGCTGAACTTGAATGCCTTGCGCGGGGCGCGAGGTTTTTCGATGCGTTCGAATTTTTCGAGGAACTTAACGCGTGATTGGACTTGCGAGGCTTTCGACGTCACCTGACGGAAGCGATCGATAAATTCTTGATGGCCTTCGATTTCTTTTTGCTGATTGCGATACGCTTGAACGAGTTGATCGTAGCGTTGCTCGCGCTGTTGCAGGTAGGACGAATAATTTCCAGGATAGGTGATGAGTTGCGCGGCATCGGGATCGATCTCGATCACCGATTCGACAAGAGCATCCATGAAATCGCGGTCGTGCGAAATCATCAGGATCGCGCCGGAGTAGTTGAGCAGGTAGCGTTGCAGCCACAGCAAGGAAATCAGGTCGAGGTGGTTGGTGGGCTCGTCGAGCATCAACAAATCAGGCTCCATCACCAACAAGCGAGCTAGGTAGGCGCGCATCACCCAGCCGCCGGAGTATTCGTGCGCAGGTTTATGGAAATCTTCTTCTTTAAAGCCGAGACCGTTGAGGATTTTTTTCGCCTTCGGTTCAAGTTGATAGCCGTTGAGGTGGTTGAATTGATCCTGAGCTTTGGCGTATTCAGGATCGCCGTGATTGTCCTTGGCTTCGTGCTCGCGCATGATGCGCAGCAGTCCGACCATTTCGGGCGTCACGCCCATGGCGATCTCAATGACAGTCTCGTCGCCAGGTGAACCTGCTTCCTGCGCGAGGTAACCAGTGATCGCGTATTCGTCGCGTTCGATGGAGCCTTCGTCGGGGGAATCTTCATCGAGGATCATGCGGAACAGCGTAGACTTGCCGGCCCCGTTCGGACCGACCAAAGCGACGCGTTCGCCCCAGTTAATGGTCATTTCGGCTTCGCGCAGCAAGGTGCGGCCGCCGAGTGTTTTGGTCAATTTGTGAACGGAAAGCATAGGACGGGCGCGACCGTGGGGGAGAATCTTGGGATTTTCAAGAAGTTTTGCCGAGGAATGCATTGAGCTTGGTGGAGGATGCGCGTAGGATGATGCGTTATGAAACATTGGTTGATAAATAGCGAACCGGAGCTCTTTTGATTTGCGGCTTGCAACATGAGAAGAGAATCAAACGCGAAGAGATCATGAAAAAGAATTTCCTGTTGTTTTTGATAGCGATCGTGCTGGCCTACCTTGCTTACGATGGTCTGGTAAGTGGTGAGGTTTTACGCCAGAGCGGATCCTGGCTTCCTCGTGATGTCGAAAAAGATCAGAATCCCATCGAATTCTGGATGGAAATTACCACATTAATCTTGCTATCCTTCTCAAGTCTTTGCCTGTTTTTCGCAAATTTGCGATCAAAAAACGATCGCAAAGCTCCACGAGCTTTATGCCACGGCAAATCAATTCGATAGCACCTGTCACACTTCCTCTACCGCCACCTTGACGCATCGATGAAACCCAAAAAAAATCACTGCCGCGAGGGATACGCGTGTCGACACGCGTTATTCGGTTGTTATGAAGAAACAAACAATCCTACTTGCCATCGTATCTGGAATGTTCACCTATGGAGAAACAGCGCCCGATCCTCAATCAAAATCAGATCCTGCTGTTCCTGTCTTGCCAAGCCCACCCCTGCGGATCGCCACCGTAGATATGGCGCAATTGTTCAAGGAATACTACAAGACTGCCGTAGCTCAGCAGGAAATCAACGTAGAAAAGGCCCGCATTCAAAAGGATAACAATGAAAAGCTGACGACGATCCGCCAGATTGAAAGCGACATCCGTGTGCTCAAGCAGCAAGTCGAAGATCCATCGCTATCCGACCAGAAAAGAGGAATAGTACACAAAGAATATCAAAGCAAATACCAAGAAGGAATTCAGCTCGACAAAGAGCGCCGTGACTTCGTGGGCCGCAAGGACAAAGCTCTCAACGAAAAAATCGCCTTGCGTATGCGCGGCATTCTCGACGAAATCCGCAAGCTTGTGGAAGTGCGCGCCAAAGCGGAAAACTATGATTTCGTATTTGATAAATCCGGCATGAGCACTTCACAGGTACCATTCCTGCTTTATTCGAAGGATGCATCTGAAATCACCGCCTTGTTGTTGCAAGAACTCAACAAAAACGCACCCGCCGATTTTAGCATGACAAATTCTGCGCCTGATCTCGCTCCCAGCATAGAAATTCCCGATACGAAGCGCTGATGGACGACCACACGAAAAACCTCACTCAGGGTCTAGCGCGCTGCGATGAGAGTTCGTGGCGCGACTTTCACGATGAATACCACTCGAAACTTTACCGAATGGCTCGCGCGCGCGGTGCCTCCGAAAGTGACGCTCCAGAGATCATCCAAGGCGTCTATCTCCGGGTGCTCAGGCACGCCAAAGTCATCCCTGACCCGCAAGCCTTCACCGCATGGCTCTCCTGCCTCGTCCGCTGCGAAGTCATCGATTACGCTCGCCGCCGCACCCGCCGCAATTGGCTCAATGAGCGTATTCAGCAATGGCAGGAATCACGCCACCAGGATCAATCGACAGACATTGGTGCCAACGAAGAACTCGCTACCGTAATGCAGACTCTCGAAGCGCCCGACCGCGCTCTTCTTCAGCAGCATTACATGGAAGGATGGACACAGAAACAACTCGCCGAGCACCACTGCACCACGGTCAAAGCCGTTGAATCCAAACTAGCCCGCCTCCGCAAACATCTCCGCCAATCCCTAAAATGTCCCACCATCGATCCCTCATGAACACTCCAGATCAAACAAGCGATGTAGCATGGGAGCGCATCCTCCCTCAAATCCGCTTTACCCGCCAAAAACGCCTCACCCGCAAAATTGCCACGATCACAGCACTATGCGCGATGTTTGGAATCTGGCTTGGCATTCGGCCCTTTCACCCATCGGAAAATCCCATGGATCGTCCCATCGTAAAGAACTTCCCTTCGCCAGAAGTGGCTCCAGTTACTCTCGCCATCCTCCGCATCAATCAAGATGGCACCGCCCGCTTGGAGGAGGTCACCATTGACGAACTGGAAGAAGTCGAACTCACATTTAGCCTACAGCCAATCATCACATTCGGCCACTTCGAGTAATCTTGCGGCCTCTATCTCTCCCAAATCGAAATGCCTAGTATTCGACATATAAATGCTTTTTCTCCACGTTTGCCCCTGCCATTGGCACTAGCATTTTTTGCCAAGGAATGCATTGAGCTTGGTGGAGGATGCGCGTAGGCTGGCGCGGCATGAAGCATTGGCTAATCAAAAGCGAACCGGATGTCTTTTCGATTTCCCATCTGAAAAAAGTCAAACGAGAACCATGGAGTGGCGTGCGCAATTACCAAGCGCGGAATTACATGTGGCGCGATATGAAAGTCGGCGATCTGGCGCTTTTCTATCACAGCAATGCGGTGCCACCGGGAGTGGTCGGTGTGGCGCGTGTGGCATCAGAACCCTACCCTGATCCGACACAGTGGGATCCGGCTTCGGAATATTTCGATGAAAAATCGACCGAGGCCAAGCCGCGTTGGTGGTTGGTTGATTTTTCGTTTGTGAAAGAGTTCTCGCACATGGTTACGCTTGAGTCGCTGCGCCAACAACCGAAGCTGGAGGGCATGGTGGTCTTGCAAAAAGGCACGCGCCTATCGATCACTCCGGTGGTGAAAAAGCATTTTGATCACATCGTGAAAATGGGCCAGTGAACATGTTGCTTGATAGTCCCGCAGCCTGGACGATGGCGCTTTGCGGCGCCTTGTGCGTGGGATTATCGAAAACGGGCTTCACAGGCATTTCGTTGATCTCGGTGTTGTTGTTTGCGGATTTGTTTGGTGCGAAAACTTCTGTCGGACTGGTACTCCCTTTGTTGATCATCGCCGACCTAACGGTTTATCCTGCGTTTCGCGAACATGGTTCCTGGAAGCCCGTATGGAAATTATTGCTGCCCGCATTGGTTGGGCTTGCCATCGGTTACGTGGTGCTTTCGTCCATCGATGACGGCCAAGCTCGCATGGGCATTGGGGCATCGGTGCTGTTGATGGTCGCGGTACAGGCCATGCGTTTGTGGAATCAACCGCTGTTTCATCGCATGGCCGATTCGACCGCTTTCGGCGCGGTGGCTGGCGTGACGGGTGGCATGGCAACGATGATCGCCAACGCCGCCGGTCCGGTGATTCAGTTATTTTTACTCTCCCGTCGCATTCCTAAAATGGAGCTGATCGGCATCAGTGCGAGGTTTTTTCTGCTAATCAATCTGATCAAAGTGCCGATGACCGTGCAACTTGATCTCATCACGTGGGCCTCACTAAAAATTAACCTAATGCTGGTGCCCGGCGTGTGGCTCGGCGTGTGGGCGGGGAAGTATTTGGTAAAACGCGTGCCGCAACGATGGTTCGAGTATTTAGTGATCGGATTCTCACTGATCGCAGGAGTGAGGCTGTGTTTTTTCTAACAATTAACGATACGTCTCTCTCAGCTCTTGGAAATTCTGATAAGCAAAATACAGCATGAAGATCGGCATCATGATTCTACGAGTGTATATAAGCATCAATATCGCTACAATCACTGCAACGGCTATACTGATTTGCAAACAAAGCTTGCGACGTTGAGGGCCTAGGGTCGCCGCCATCATCTGCCCTCCATCAAGCGGATAAACAGGGATCAAATTCAACAGCGCCCAGAAAATACTGACACTTGCCAAATCAAAAATAAATCCACGAAACGCTTCTGACACATCTGCCATAAAAAACCAGATTACCGCGGCGATCACTCCTAGCACAATCTGAATCGCAGGTCCCGCAGCAGTCACCATGAAGCTCTGCATTCGCGTGAAGCGTG
Organism: Akkermansia muciniphila; assembly: GCA_945890645.1. Lineage (GTDB taxonomy): Bacteria > Verrucomicrobiota > Verrucomicrobiia > Verrucomicrobiales > Akkermansiaceae > UBA956. The sequence goes on along the minus strand of CAMDCV010000010.1, from coordinate 70,252 downwards.
CGCCAGGAAAGGCAGCAAAACCACCAAAACCGTGCAGCACGATGAATGGCTTGGCTTTGCAAATCACACCCGCAAACGCATGGCCGAGCTCATGCACGAAAATCGAAATGGCACCCGCGATCACAAACAAGGCAATGCCCAACGCCTCATTGGCAGTTCCCCCAAGCTGCCCAAAACTGGATCCCAGCAACGCAAGAATCACCCAAAACCACGGCTGAATTTCCACCGGTATGCCAAAAAAGGAAAAGCGTATCATCCGCGGGCAAGATGCCGACATTTCCCACAAATGCAAGTATCTGTTGCGAATCAAGCGCCGTACTTGACCAGCGATGCCCATCTCAGGCATGATCCTCACGTGCAATTCGCAATCCTCGGCAGCGGCAGCAGTGGCAATGCCACCCTCGCAAAATGCGCTCATACCACTCTCCTGATCGATGCCGGACTCAGCTCGAAGCAGTTAGTCGCGCGTGCCCAAAAACTCGGCGTCGAAGCCATCGATGGCATCCTCCTCACACACGAACACGGCGATCACGTACGCGGCTTGAAAACCTTGCTCAAGCAGCGAAACATTCCCCTCTATACCACCAGTGCGACCGCCCATGTGCTGCGCGAAACGGGGATCGTGGGGAGTTGGCACACCTTTGAAGCCGGTCAGGCCTTTGCCATCGGCGATGTCACCGTGCAAAGTTTTTCCATCCTTCACGATGCCGTTGATCCCGTCGGCTACGTGCTCCGCTGCGGCGAAAAAAATCTCGGACTCATCAGCGATGCCGGCCATGTCACCCACAGCGTCACTCAGCATCTTCAAGGCATGCACGGCCTCTATCTCGAAGCGAACTACGACGATGATCTACTCGCCGCCGATACCAAGCGCCCGTGGTCGATCAAACAACGCATCAGCTCACGACACGGCCATTTATCGAATCGACAAGCCGCCGAGTTGTTAGAAAACATCAGCCATGCAGCCCTGCGCCACGTCGTGCTCGGTCACCTCAGCAGCGATTGCAACTGCCGCCAAATCGCCACCCGAACGATGCGTGACGTGCTGACTAGCAAAGGCCTCGCGGATGTGCAAATCAACTGCGCCTGCCAAGATGAAACCTGCGGTTGGTGGCAGTTGTGACGCGCTGCACTAACGCCTTGCCAGCAATGTCCGCGACGGCTAGGGTGGCGGCGATGTCGTTGACGCCTTCTGAACAACTGAAAATTCTCACCACCGGAGCCGCGAAAGTTCTCTCGGAAAAGGAGCTTGCCGATAAACTCGCCCTCGGTCGCCCGCTACGTGTAAAACTCGGCGTTGATCCAACCGCACCAGACATCCATTTCGGTCATACCGTGGCATTGGAAAAACTGCGCCAGTTCCAATTGCTCGGCCACCAAGCCGTGTTGATCATTGGTGATTTTACTGCCACGATTGGCGATCCCACCGGTCGCTCGGCCACTCGCCCGCCGCTCACGCGCGACGAAGTGTTACTCAATGCCGAGACCTACACCGCGCAAGCCTTCAAAATTCTCGACCGTGAAAAAACCGAAGTCGTTTACAATGGCGATTGGTTCCGCAAGATGACGTACGAAGAAGTGCTGAAACTCAATGGCCGGGTGACCTTGCAGCAAATGCTCCAGCGCGAAGATTTCCGCACCCGTCTCAACGATGCCCAAGAAGTACGCCTGCACGAGTTGCAATACCCCATCATGCAAGGGTGGGATTCAGTGGTGGTGCGCAGTGATGTGGAAATCGGCGGCACCGATCAACTTTTCAATATTCTCGTCGGCCGCGATCTGCAAAAAGAAGAGGGCCAGCCGCAACAAGTCGTCATGCTGATGCCCTTGCTCGAAGGTCTCGATGGCGTCAAAAAAATGTCGAAGTCCTACGGCAACTACGTCGGCGTCAACGATGCGCCGCAGGAAATGTATGGCAAATTAATGAGCGTGTCCGATGCGCTCATGGACCGCTACTATCAACTTCTGTTAGGCGAGCAACGCGATCCTGCGGGCCATCCGATGGAAGCGAAAAAAGCCCTCGCCCAGAAACTCACCGCTCGTTACCACGATGAAACCGCAGCTCAGGCGGCACGCGAGGATTGGGATATGCGCTTTTCGAAACGCAATCTCGCCGAAGCCGATCTGCCCGAAATTTCTCTGGCGATTCTGCCCAGTGACAGTACGGTTTTATCTGTGAGCGCGTTTGCCTTTCTCACTGCCTTCGGTCTAGAAAAATCGAACAGTGAACTGCGCAAGCAATTCATCACCACTGGCTCGGTGCAGCTCAATGGCGAGAAACTCACCGATCCCACTGCCGCAGTCACACTGCAAGCCGGAGATGTCCTGAAGCTCTCGAAAAAACATGCCGTGCGACTAATCGACTGATTCATTTCCTATGACCGAGATCCTGATACTTGTAGCGATCGCCGCCCTGATCTGGTGGGCCATCCGCCGCAAGTGGATCACCGGTTTGTCCAAGTATGATTTCGGAAATCCACCGCATCAACCGAGCGAACGCTTCCAAGATTACGATGCCGCCCGCGAGCGCACTCTACAACGCAAGGAAGTCGATCGCATTCTCGAAAAAATCGCTGAAAGCGGTATCGATAGCCTCACCACAAAAGAAAAAACTCTGTTAGATGAAGCGGCGAAACGCGAAAAACGTCATCAATAAAAGCCATTTCCAAAAAAATGCTCGCGGCTTACGCGAAATGAAACAAAACTTGAATTTGATGCACTGAAATTCAATAAATCATCTGTTTTGTTTAAATTGTCTTGTCCAAATTCAACCATTGTTTAAATTGGTCGCACGAAATTCAACTAAATCGCCCTTTTCTTAAAATGCAACGCGGACTCACAGGCCATTACATTTCCATCAGTACGACTGGGGAGACCGCCAAAGCTTACGTTCCCAGCAAGTTGCCTCCCGAGCCAGCGTTGGCAATCGACGGAGAAATGGGAGCCTTGCTGGACGCTGCATCCACCGCTTTGGGCCGACTGGACGGCGTCTGCTTTCTATTGCCTGATCCGGGGCTTTTTTTATACAGCTATGTCAGGAAAGAAGCGGTGCTTTCCTCCCAGATTGAGGGTACGCAGTCTTCTCTTTCCGATCTCCTCAGTCACGAGCTGGAACACACACCCGCAGGCTTGGAGGAGGATGCTGCCGAGGTTTCTTGCTACGTGCATGCCATGCATCATGGTCTAGATCTCATAAACAAAGGAGAGCCACTATCCTTGCGAATGATTCGCAGCATCCATGGCATCCTGCTATCCCACAGCAAGGGCAGCGGAAAAATGCCCGGCGAGTTCCGCACCAGCCAGAATTGGATCGGCGGATCGCGCCCTGGCACAGCCCGTTTTGTGCCGCCACCACCGGAACTCGTAATGGACTGCATGGGAGCTTTGGAATTGTTCCTTCACGATCAACCCGTGAAAACACGCCCCTTGCTCAAGGCCGCGCTGGCTCATGTGCAATTCGAAACGATTCACCCCTTTCTCGACGGAAATGGGCGCCTTGGACGATTGCTCATTACCTTCATCCTCTGCGCCGAGGGTGTGCTGCACTCGCCCATGCTTTATCTCTCGCTCTACCTGAAAAAAAACCGCGACGACTACTATCGCTTACTGCAGGAAGTCCGCATGTCCGGTGACTGGGAACAATGGCTCGTTTTTTTCCTTACAGGCGTGCTTGAGACATCTCGCGCCGCCACCCAGACCGCCGGCGATTTGCTCCAGCTTTTTGAAAAAGATGCCAAGGTGCTGCAGCCCTATGCCTCATCGGTGATTCGCCTGCATCAACACCTCCAGCGCCGCCCCATCACCAGCATCGCGCAGGCCGCCCGCGCGCTGAGCGTATCCACCCCCACCGCCATCAAGGCTCTCGCCACCCTAGAAAAATGCGGTATCATTCACGAAATCACCGGCCAGAACTACCGCAAACTCTATGCCTACCGCGGTTACCTGGATATCCTTCACGCCGACACCCTATAATCTACTACTTCCTGAAACCTAAGTCGCTTCCAAGATTACGATGCCGCCCGCGAACGCACTCTGCAACGCAAAGAAGTAGATCGCATCTTGGAAAAAATCGCCGAACGCGGCATCGATAGCCTCACATCAAAAGAAAAAAAACTGTTGGAAGAAGCGGCAAAACGCGAAAAACGTCATTTGTAAAATATTCGTTTCAAAGGACACCATTTACGGTGCCGATTAGTCGTCGACTTCTAAGCGCATGAAGTTGCGTGGCTGCCCCGGCCTTGTCAGAGTGACGACCGCCGGTGCAATACGACCCGGTTGTATGGTGCTGCCGCCGAGATTCGTCCGCGATGCCGGAACGTCGGCCCATGAGATGAGGTCGGTTGATTCGCGCAAGCGCACGGGTGCCGCCAGCCCGCCGCTGGGCAAAGACACAGTTACGCGCCATGAACTACCGTCGAAGCTAGGAGCAGAAACGGGCAACGCATCGCGGGCGAAGAGCGAGCCCCGGAAAGCCCATTCCAAAGCAGCGGACAGCCCATCTCCGTCAATGTCAGCATCTGGAGGGATGTAGGAAGATAAGAAGCCATCCTCCGAGAGTGTAGCAGTCTGATGCCAGCGATCATAAGCGGATTCCACCTTGATGAGCAGGCGGTAGCGAGTCGCATTTCCACCAGCAGCAATTAGCACCGTGGTGCCTGGTGCCGCAGAGATCACGGTAAAGCCATACCCTTGTGCCAGTGTATTCACGCCTTCCACGCCTTCACTAGAGTTGGTGACAGATAACGATACATTGGATTGGGAATACAAAAAAGGATCATCTGACGCGGCGACGAGGATGCGCGTATTCGCCGGAAGATTCGTAACGAAACTGAAGTAATCAACACCGGCTATGCCAGTGGTGAGGCCGCGCGCTTCGAGACGGCTATTGATCGCCAGCGAGCCCAAACTACGAGCCGTAGCGATAGTATCATTAGGTTCGAATAGATCCTCGATCCGCCATTCAAGACCCCATTCCAGAGCACGTCCGTCCGTGGCACTCATCTTCATGTAATAGGTCCTTCCGCCTGGTCCTGCTGTCTCCGCGAAGGCTCCCGTCTGGCCCTGTGCGGACTGGAGAACGAAGCCAGCGCCTGAAAGCAACTCCATGCGCAAGCGATAGCCAAAAAGATCGGGACTGGACTGATTAGCGTAGAGAAAAAGCGTGCGCCCCTCCGGCACCTCGAAGCGGAACCAGTCCTGATCCGTCGCGCTGTGCACTGTTCCGGTAATCCTGTCCGGAAGATTGGCATCCCTTCGCACCGCAGTTGCCGCGTTATCATTTCCTCCACTGGAGTCCCATGAATCAATCGACGGTTGATGCTCGACTTCGATCGTGTAAGCTGGATTGACCTTACCTGACGGCGCACTGACTACCACGCGGACAGCTTGATCCTGGTCAACATCTATGGCAAGAGGGGCGGCTGTCAGAGTATTTTGCCCATTCGCAAGGTAGAAAGTGGTGCCCAGTACAACGGAGGGCGGAGATGCTAAAAACGTATCAGGTGGGTAAAAATCTCCGCGAGTCACGCTCGCAGCGAGGTACGCGTGCTCCGTTATGCCCTGAAAAATGTTCGCAGAACGATGGGTGTAGCGCAGCCGAAAAGTTACCGTCCCATCCGCCATAGGAGCCAAATAAAACACATCCGAACCGCCTGCTACCGTCACGCCACCCGTGATAGTTGTCAGCCCGGGCCGAAGGAGCAACGGTGCCGGAACGGTAGCTTCGGTGAAGCTTTCCTGCGCCTCGAGCAGTACAGGAGAAACCAATAACGCCGCCGCGAAAATGCGGCCGCTAATTATGATCTGCAGGCCACGGGAATACACTTTTGAAATCTTGTCCTGTAACATCGTTAAAAATCCTCTCATTCCTTGCATCGTTATTTAATATTACGGTTTATTTAATCTTTGTATGCCGTATTTCGGGAGTCGAAATATGCTCATTTGCAGTCACTTGGCAATCCCTTTCATACCAATTGCGCTCTTTATTCGGGTCAATACTCACGGGGTGACATTTCTCGAAATTTTATGCTTTGCTATTGGCTGGTTTCATAGTCTTTGATTTTGTTTCATAATAAGACACATGAATTGACAAAGCCCCATTTCAAGTCTTCGGCAATCCAGAATTTCAGGACGAGATTTTCGAAATTTTTTCCTGAATTACCTCGCTAAAAGCACCAAGGAATCAGAGAGAAATTTCCTACTCCATGATAGATACCCCACATGCGGCGGGGTATTGTCCACAGCTTCGTAATAAAAAAATATGTCCTTACCCATTCTCTATATCAAAGTCGGTTGCCCTTGGTGCGATGAAGTGATCGCTTATCTCGACCGTCAGCGCATCGATTACGAAACCATTGTCGTCAGCGGCAATCGCGAGGCGATGGCGGAAATGGTCGCGCTCTCGGGACAAAGCAAAGCGCCGACGCTCGACTGGCATGGCAAGGTGCTGGCAGATTTCGGGGTCGATGAGTTGGTGCCATTTCTTCAGAAGGTAAAACCCAACTAATCGTATTGTGAAAACGTTCTTCGCTCTGATTCTCACAGTTTTCTCACAGGTCTTGCTGCAAGCCGCGCCTCGTGTGGCGATTTTGGGGGACAGCATTACGTATGGCGGACGTTGGCCGACCTTGGTGGAATCGGCACTGCGAGCGACTCCAGCGTTTGCCGATGCGGAGATCGTGAATTTCGGATTAGCAAGTGAAACGGTATCCGGCCTATCAGAAAATGGCCATGCGGGTGGCAAGTTTCCCCGCCCCGATTTGCATGAGCGATTGGCGCGCATCCTTGAGGCCTATGAACCGACGCATGTGCTGGCCTGTTATGGCATGAATGACGGCATCTATCAGCCGCTCGATGATACACGGCAAAAAGCGTTTCAGGATGGCATGCAGCGTCTCAAAGACGCCGTGGAAAAACGTGGCGCGAAATTTGTCGCGATCTCCGCACCGCTGCACGATGGCGATCATCCTTCGCAAGATGCTCAGCGCTACGACGCTGTGCTCGATGCGCAAGCGGCGTGGTTAGTGAAACAGAAAGATTGGCAAGTCATCGACATCCGCGCTGATCTTCGCGCTGCAGTGGCGGATGCGAAAAAGAAGAACCCGGCATTCGTCTATGCTGGTGATAAAATTCACCCGAATGCGGAAGGCCATGATTTTATTGCGGCCTCCGTCGTGCGGCAATTATGGACACTGTGGCAATTGCCCGGAAAACCACAACTCGCCACGGGCCATGCCTTGGAGATTCTCAGCAAGCGCAATGCATTGCTAAAGCACGCGTGGCTGAGTGATACGCGACATCTTCGCCCCGGTGTGCCTGCCGGTTTGCCGCTCGATCAAGCGAATGCCCAAGCCGCGATCCTCTTAAAAGAATACCGCGCAGCAACGGACTCAAAGGTATCTCAATGGCAAGGTTATGAGCGAATCGACTTCACGGTTTCCGACCGTGCCGCCTGGCTCGTGAAGCCGAAGCAAGTCGCGGCGGGCAGCCCCTGGATTTGGCGCACAGAATTTTTTGGCCACGAACCGCAGGCGGACATCGCTTTGTTAGAAAAAGGATTTCATGTCGCCTACATCAATGTGCAAAACCTTTATGGCGCACCGATTGCGATGAAAGCGATGGATGACTACTACGCGAAAGTGACAGCGGAATTCGGCTTGTCGAAACGCTGCGTGCTCGAGGGCTTCAGTCGTGGTGGCTTGTTCGCCTTCAACTGGGCGGCCCTACGACCCGATCAGGTGGCGGGTCTGTATGTCGATGCGCCTGTCTGCGATTTTAAGAGCTGGCCCGGCGGCAAGGGCAAAGGTTCAGGATCGAAGGGCGATTGGAAGCGTTTGCTGGAAGTCTATGGCCTCACCGAAGAGCAAGCGCTGGCTTACAAGAAAAACCCCATCGATGTGTTAGAGCCCATGGTCAAAGCGGAAATCCCGATCTTGGCAGTCGTGGGCTCCGCTGATGATGTCGTGCCCGTGGAAGAAAATATCGATGTGGTGGAAAAACGCTACCTCGCTCTCGGGGGAAAAATCACCGTCATCCGCAAGCCCGGCGTCAAACATCACCCGCACAGCCTCACTGATCCAGCGCCTATTGTGGAGTTTGTGTTATCCTGCCTACGGAGCGCGGACTTCAGTCCGCATTCTTCCAAGTAAAGTTCCGTTAAAGGGGAAATGGCACTAGAGTTGTGAAAAAAGGGGTTGCAAACCCCTTCTCCGTATTTATTAGGGCAAGGGGATGAAGACCAAAAGACCGGCTTTGGAATCAGGAACAATCAACTGACGGTTCTCCTCATCGAGGATCAGGTCGGCGGCTGACTGGAGCGTCGCAAGTAATTTCCTCTCACCCGTGGCGGACTTGATGTGCCAGACACGACCCGTGCGAACTTCCGTTAGATAGAGATTGCCCTTGCCGTCGTTGACGATGCCGTCACCGCTGCGGTGATCCGTGCTGATTTGCCGCCATTTGCCGGATTTCCATTCGAGCAACGTACCGCGGAAGAACTCCGCGATGAGGATGGTGCCATCGCCCATTACATCGACGCCGTTGGGGTTCGGGAATTCCGGCGCATGATCGATCGCAACGGAAACTTTTCCATCGAGGGTGATCCGATAGAGACGGCCCTGCGGCGGCAGGTTCTTCGCCTCGGTGCTATCGAGCGGCCAGAACGAACCGTCAGGAGCGAACATCGCCTTGAGATCACCCATGTCTGTCACGAGGAGAGACTTGCCGCTAGGCTCGACGACGACATCATTGAGAAAAACGGGCGGCTTGGGAAACGCGGTCGGCGCTGCGAGAGCGGCTTTGTTTCCCTCGGCATCGACTGCCCACACCGTGTCGTGATCGGTGGTGATGAGTTTCCCCTCAACAAACACAATCCCCTTCGGATCGTGGAGACCTGTGACAAAGGGTGTGACCGTATCACCATCGATTCTAACAATTCCACCGTCGCCATCCCCCTTATTCTTTTGGGCTCCCATCAGGGTCACATAGAGTTTGCCGTCAAACCCCTTGACGACGCTTTCTGGGGTCGCGCCCACTGCGACGGTGCGGAAAGTTGGCTCAGCGAACTCCGGCGGTATGGCAGTGATCGGCATGGTTTCAATGTTCCGATAAAAAAGTTCCGCCCCTTCTGACTGGAGGATAATGGGACCAGAAGTCACAGGAAGGGGCTTCGCTCCATCGATCCGCCGTGGCTCGCGCAAGCGCATCACCACACTGCCGTTGACGATGTGGATGCAGTCTTCGCCAAAACAGACAAGTTCGACCGTGTTCCATTCGCCGTTTGGTTTCTCGGTGTCGGGCTGCTTGATGCAGCGTCCCTGCTTGCCGGGAACTTGGGAAAACACCCTGAATTCGCCACTTGGATGATAGTCAAACATCTCACGGACATCGCCGGCACGCCGAGTTGAGCGGACAGAAATCTCCGAACCAATCGCATAGAGGTCGCCGCAATCGCGTTCTTGGATTTGCAGTTCGATCGAGCGCGACCATGTGCGACCTTCCTCCCCTGGCTCGGCGTGGACGTGATAGAGAAGTCCGCTATCACGGGGTGTCTCCGCTTCGTCGCGGGGCGGCCATTTCGCCTTTCCCCATTTGAACTGCAGGCGCAGGCGGTAATTTTCTAACGATGAGCGCGAGCGTAGTTCGCCGAAGACCTCGCCCGAAATGCAGATAGCGGGTTGTCCATCCTCTTTCACCACTGTGAAAACTTTGAGCGGGTCGCGATTTACGCCAATTGCCTCCGAGTATTTTCCGTCGGCCCCGCGTGCTAAACCAGGCACCTCCGAGCTTGGCTCAGGTTTTTGCAACCATGTGGACCAGTCGCTTAAATCGCGGCCGTTCCAGAGCGGTTGCCAGTCGTCCGCCGCGTGTGCTGCGCTACTGACTACGATTGTTAGGCAAATGGACAGGAATGGAGAGCGCATGGGTATTGTGGATGTGGAATGCGGATGATCGATCCTAGATTTCCTATCACGGAAAGTCAAGTTGCGATCAAATATCACCCGCACTGCCCCACCGACCCCGGCGGCTATCGTGGAGTTTATCTTATCGGTGGTTCGGTACAGGCGATGATCACCATTTTGCCACGAATTTTCTCTTTCTTCTATGGCGGCTTTTTTCTAGCATTTGCCCGTGTCCGATTCATCTCATACTTACGCTCTGATCCTCGCCGGTGGCTCCGGCACTCGCTTCTGGCCACTCAGCCGCGATCACAAGCCGAAACAATTACTCGATCTTTTCGATACCGGCACCCTCCTCGCGCAAACGATTGCACGCCTTGAGGGACTCGTGCCATTGGAAAACATCCTGATCTTGACCAATGAAAAACAAGTCGCCGCGGTTCGCGAAGTCGCCCCGCAACTTCCTCTAGCCAACATCATCGCCGAGCCCGCCAAGCGCGACACCGCTCCTGCCGTTGCCCTTGGCGTGGGCCTGATCGCCGCCCGCGATCCTGAGGCGATCATGATGGTGTTGCCGTCCGATCAATTGATCACCAATACCGAGGCCTATCAGTGCGTCATGCGTGACGCCGTCACCATCGCGAGCAAATGCGATGGATTGGTGACAATCGGCATCAAACCGACTTGGCCCTGTCCTTCGTACGGCTACATCGAACGCGGCGAACGCGCCAGCATCGTCGGCCTCGATTGCGAAAATCTCCCCTACGAAGTCAAGCGCTTCCGTGAAAAACCCAGCACTGATCTCGCGGAACAATTTCTCGCTCAAGGCAGCTTCAGTTGGAACGCAGGCATGTTCGTATGGTCCATCCCTGCCGTGATTGGTGAACTCACTCGCCAAGTGCCACAACTCGCGCATTTCGTTTCGGAACTCCGCAATTCGAGCGATGTGGCCGCCACCATGGCCACACAGTTTCCTCACCTCACTCCCATTTCTATCGACTACGCGCTGATGGAAAAAGCCAAACGCGTTCTCAATCTCGAAGCCACCTTCGACTGGGACGACGTCGGCTCTTGGATTTCTATCGCGAAATATCTGCCCACCCAAGGCGATCAAAATTCCACAAATGTCACCATCTCGGAAATCGATTCGGAAAATAATATCGTCTTTAACGCCCGCAAGGATTCTCACATCGCGTTGTTAGGCGTCGATGATTTGATCGTCGTGCAGACGGAGGACGCACTGCTGATCGCCAATCGCCACCAGGCCGATGCGATCAAAAATCTCTCTGCCCTCCTGCCCAAGAATCTTCTCTAACAGAAGTGAATTACGCCACACCACATCCGGCGCTTGGCATCGATTACGGCGACGCCCGCATCGGCATTGCAGCATCGGATCCGGTGGGCATCATGGCACATCCGGTGGAAACCATTCACCTTCATAAAGATGATGCCTTCACTCGCATCGCCGCTCTTATCTCACAACGCGGCATCAAAACCTTAGTCGTCGGATTGCCCTGCCACCTCGACGGCCGCGAAGGTGAGTCGGCGCAAAAAGTTCGACGCTTCGTCAAGCAACTCCAAGAGCAACATCCTCAGATCCCCATCCATCTCATCGATGAAGCATACACTACTGTCACCGCTGCGGCAAAGCTCCATGAGGCGGGGAAAAACGCCAAACGTCAAAAGGCCCTCATCGATCAAGCCGCCGCAGTAGAGATTCTCAGCACGTGGATGGAACAGCAGTCGGAAGAGAGTTTCGAGAGTTAGATTCGATAGCGCGAACCCTTGGTGTGTCGTATCTTGTCTTGCACCGCCGCGCGTTTCATCGCAAACTTTTTGCCATGCAGACCTACTTGGATTTGTTGCGCGATGTTCTCGAAAACGGCGAGTCGCGCCCTGACCGCACTGGCACCGGCACAATTGCAGTGTTTGGTCGCCAAGTCCGCTATGATTTGCGCAAAGGATTTCCCTGTCTGACGACGAAAAAACTTCACCTCCGCTCGATCATCCATGAGTTGCTGTGGTTTCTCCAAGGCAGCACTAACATCGCTTATCTTCAAGAAAATGGCGTCAGTATTTGGGATGAATGGGCCGATGAAAAGGGTGAACTCGGTCCTGTGTATGGTAGGCAGTGGCGTTCGTGGCGATGCCCCGATGGACGCGTGGTGGATCAGATCGAACAACTCATCGACAACCTAAAAAACAAGCCAGCCTCACGACGTCACATCGTCTCGGCCTGGAACGTCGCCGATGTCGATCAAATGGCACTTCCTCCCTGCCACTGCTTATTCCAATTTTTTGTGCACGAGCCGAATGCGGAAGGAAAACGCGGCCTCTCGTGCCAGCTCTACCAACGCAGTGCGGATCTTTTTCTCGGTGTGCCTTTCAACATTGCCTCGTATGCCTTGCTAACGATGATGGTTGCACAAGTGTGCGGCTATGAAGCGCGCGACTTCGTCCACACCTTCGGCGATCTTCATCTCTATCAAAACCACCTCGAACAAACCAAACTGCAACTGAGCCGCGAGCCGCGTGCGTTGCCGCAGATGTGGATCGATCCCACGGTGACCAATATCCACGATTTCCGCTTCGAGCATTTCCGTCTCGATGACTACCAACCGCATCCCGCCATCAAGGCACCCATTTCCGTCTAAGGTCATGAACGAGCATACCCTCATCGGCATCGTCGCCATGACCGAGAAACGCCTGATCGGCAGAGGCGGCACACTCCCGTGGCATTTGCCGGATGATCTGGCATTTTTCAAAAAGACCACAAGCGGTCATGCGATTGTCATGGGCCGCAAAACCTTTGACTCGATTGGTCGCCCATTGCCCAAGCGGCAGAATATCGTTCTCACACGCGATCGCACATGGAGCCATGAAGGGGTGACGGTCATTCACGAACCGCAGGAATTATCTGCAGCCCTCGAAATGCCCGGCACCGTTTACATCATTGGCGGCGCGGAAATTTATCAAGCGTTTCTGCCGCAAACGGACGCGTTGTTGGTCACGCATGTCAAAGAAGATTATCTGGGCGACACCTATTTTCCTGCTTTCGAATCGGAGTTTCCTCAGACGGAGGTAGTGCTCGAACACGCGGCTTTTACCGTCGTGCGTCATTCACGCTGAAATTAGTGCTGTCAGGGAATCCGTGGCAAACCCGGACAAACTACCGTTGCTTCGATTAAGACCTGGCGGGTTTCGCCTGCCGAACCTCCACAGCCCCTGACAGCGGCGAAAGCAAACACCGCGTTGCCATGCGACGCAATGATTATTTTCGGCTAATCTCAGGAAAGCGGCCCGTCATTTTTCCCATGCCTTGGTAGTGGGCTACTTCAAATCATCATGGATGTGTGACGATTTCATCGGAAAGCATTGATTTTCTTGATGGACACACGCAGGGGTTATTCTAACGTAATCGCATGAAAAATCGATATTTGGCATTTCTGGGGATTGCGGTGGTGCTTCTTTTTGTTTGGAAAATGAATCGTAGTGATCGCAGGGAAAATCACCGCCCTTTCCCTGCGTGGCAGATGCGCGAGGCGATGGAGCCATGCAAGACGGCTGACGAATGGCTTACGCGTTGGGAGAAAAAGGGACCTGAGTATGGATCTATCCTCCATTTTTTGTTTGCCGAATTACCGCCCGAATCGGAATGGTCCGCACTTTTGGCGAGAGTGAAAGAGCAGATCGAGCGCGAAGATCAAGAAGACCAACAGGGATCGCCCCGAAGCATAGCAAAAATGAATCGCAAGCTTCGTTTTTTCCACGCAGTACTGAGCGAAGATCAAGATGCCATTCAAGACTTATCGCGTGAAATGATGAAGAATTCTGATTGGCAGAATTTTGGTAATGAATCGGGTATGAATGAATTTCTCTCGTTGCAAAAAGACCCGGAAGAGGGCTTACGTTGGCTGAAGGCAAATGGATGGGATCCGAATGCTGCCAACGAAGCTCGCACATCCACTTCTCGTGAAGCACGCGAGGACTGGGAAGAGCAATTGGCAAAAGGAGAGATGGAGACGGCGTTGGAACTGCTCTGGAAAAAAGTTGATGCGGGCGATGCCAGTGCTGCGGACCGAATTTTGAAGGTAGCTCGTGCCCTCGATGACACGGATCTAGAACAACGAGCACTCACCGCGCTCAAAGTTTTAGCGGAGCGTTACCCTACATCCCCAGATACGTCTTACTGGATGAATGAACTCGCAAGACAAGGACGCTGGCAGGAAATCCGCGACATAACCAAGCGGAATTCAACAAAACAAAATGGTTACTCGTGGGGTCAAGAGGAGCGTGATCTTGCCGTGAGCTATCACTTGGATGGTGCCGAAGCCTATATCGAAGCTTATGCGCAGAAAACGCAGGGCAAACAACTACTGCAGACACCCTATTTTTTACAGTCATCCTTCCACGACATCAAATTGGACGCCATCCATATTGAGGCACTCGTTTCATTGGGAAGGCGCGACGATGCCATCACGGTTGCGCAGCATTTACTCGCTAAAAATCCACGCAATGATGATTTGCATCGTCAACTCCGCGCGCTCGATGCCTCGGTTTATGCAGAATTTTTACAACGCCTCCATACCTTCGATCCTCATGAAGAGCGTCCTCTGATATGGCAGGCGCAAATGGCTCTTGATGCGGGCGACGCGACGAAGGCAAAAGCATTGATCGACCAGGCCATCGCTCTTGATCCCGCGGATGGCGACCAGAGTGCAGGGTCGCGTATGCTCGCGTATGAAGTTCTTGCGCGAGTGCTGACGGCGCTGGGCGACACAGAAAAAGCGAAATTTTTTCAAGAGGTCGTATTGGCAATCCGCGAGGGCGAAAAGGCGGATGAATTCCGTTATGCAGGAATGATCCAAGAAGCGGTGAAGCGGTATCAAGCGGCACTCGGACGCTTTAATGATGCCTACTGTCTCCAATCACGGTTGGCATTGACCTTGGCACAAGAGGGTCGTTTTGAAGAAGCGGTGCCTCATTTTGAAAAAGCTTTTGAGTTAATGCCGGTCAGTTTCGGTCCGAGAGAAAGTCACTGCTTTGGTTGTGAGGGACTATTTTCTGACACAAGAATCGTGCCCATCGCAATGCGCGTTCTCACCGAATTCAGCACGCGTCATCCCGAAAATCCGCGCGCTCCATACCTGCTCGGCTTAGTGCTTAACTCCGCAAGCCGACCTGCCGAAGCAGCTCAGGCCTATCGTAGAGCGGTGGAAATCGATCCCACCTATTACAATGCGGCAAAAGGGTGGTTTAACTCGGTGGCGAATTCACCAGAAAAATACAGGGAATACCGTGATGCATTGCGTGCACTCACAGTCGCTGCGCCCTACAGCAAACTTGACGAAGCCTATGCCAAGCGCACCGATCTCGCACAGGCATGGCGAGATGCGGAAACAATCCCACCTTCGCCCCTGAAACTGCTCCCCTTTCCAAAAGAAACAGCGAAATCTCCGCCAGCGGAGAATGCTAACCATGGCTACGTTTCTTACTCAGATCGAAGTAACGGTAGCGATGGGTGGAGCCGTGCCGAACTGTTTGAGTCGAACTTTTTGATCAGGCTCTTAAAGTAAGCAAAAATCACGAAGTAACACGCATCGGCATGAGCACGTAGAGGAATGATCCATCAATGCGGATCACGCCGGGGCTCATTTCATCGATCAAATCCAGATAAACCGTTTCTGTTTCCAAATTGCGCAGCGGAGCCATCATGAACTCGGGATTGAAAGCGACTTGGATCGGTTTTGCTTCGTATTTCACGAGCATCTCTTCACGCGCTTCCCCGACATCCGGAGAGTTGGCAGAAATTTCAACTTTGTTGTCAGCGAATAACAATTTTACCGAGCTGGATTTGTCCGAGGACAGCAAAGACACACGTCGCACGGTGTCGAGCAGAGCCTCACGAGGAAGTTCGACTCGCTCGTTCGCATCGCTCGGAATCACCTGACGGTAGTTCGGGTAGTTGCCTTCGATGAGCTTACTCACCAACAAAGTATCGCCGATGCTGATGGAAACTTGATTATCGCTGAGGCGCAGAGTCAAATCCCCTTCGGTGCCGAGCAGACGTTGTAGCTCTTGCACGGCTTTGGTCGGAATGATCACATCGGTCTCATGCGAGGCAGGAAATTCGAGATCGCTCTCGGCCATCGCCAGACGACGACCATCCGTAGCGACCAAGGTCATTTTGCCGTCGCGGAAGGAGGTGAAAATACCATTGAGAACATAGCGCGTTTCATCGGAACTAATCGCATACGAAGTTTTTTTCAAACCATCGCGCAGGTCGTCCTGCTGGATTTTGAATTCCTTGGCACCATTGAAATCGGGAAACGGTGGAAACTCGGCATCGCTGAGTCCATTGACCTTGAAATGAGCAGCGCCACTGATAATCGTAGCGACATTTTTGCTATCAACGGAGACCTCAACTTCACTGGCGGGCAATTCGCGGACGATATTGACGATTTTTTTCGCCGGCAGGGTCGTGGCACCTTCCTTATCGATATTGGCAAGCACCGAACCGGTGATGCCCACATCCAAATCCGTAGTGGTAAATTGGAGACGATCCCCTTTCGCAACAATCAACACGTTGGACAAGATCGGCAGCGTGGTGCGGCTGCTGACGACGTGCTGCACTTTTTGCAGCCCATCGAGGAGTGCTTCTTTGGAGATTCGAAACTTCATGGTTCGGTAGAGCGGATGTTTTGGACGGAGTGAGTTTTCTCACTTCCCTGAGAATTGACAAGCACGCAATTGAGAAATTCACAATTTCTTAACAACTTGCGCCATTTTTCTTTCCCCTAACGGGAAACTTTTTATTTTCGGGCATGCGCCACGTGCTACCAGCTATCGACTTCAGCTTTCCCGGAATCGCCGGGGATGTCGTAAGGCTAAGGGATCTGCTGCGCGACGCTCTGCGACTTTTGAAAGTAGCTCCTCCGGCCGCACCCAGCATCCTCAATTTGGCCTGCGGGCGCGCCGACGAGACCGGTGTGCTGCTCGAAGTGCTCCGCTCCGGCACAGGAGGAGGGCAATACCTCGGCCTCGATTTGCGCACCGCAGAGATAGACGAAGCGACCCGAAGATGGCGGCCGAGCATGCACGCACTCGATGCGATCGAATTCCGTGTTGCAGATGCCTCGCTAGCGCATCATTGGCCCGCGAAAACCTCGTTTGATTTTATTTTCATCCGCCATCAAAATTATTGGGATGCCCCCGCGGTGTGGGATCAGATTTTTCGCCATGCCTTAGCGCGTTTGAATCCGGCAGGAGCGCTGATTTTCACATCCTACTTTGACCGCGAGCATGAACTAGCCATGGCTGCGCTGCAAACCCAAGGCGCACACCTGAGCCTCGATCTTCCTCATGCAAAGTCCCGATCTCTACCGGAGGCACCCGGCAAGTCCGTGGACAAACGCCTTGCACTGATGATTCCTCACTGCGCAGTGGAGCATTTTGTCCCACCGTCAATTTTGCACTTGTGAGCGCGCGCGCTTGCAACGGGCGCTCTCAAAGAAAACGAATCTCACCCCGTTGCCCACGAGCGAAATCCAGCGCATTGATGCGTTTGCCTCCCTCCGCTTGAATTTGTGAAATGGCAAGAGCCCCTACCCCGCAGCCAATGAGGAAATCGCAGCCGTCGATGCGACCTAGCCCCGCTTCTAGAGGGGTATCTACTATCACCCTAGTAGGAGGGAAAATCTTCACTCGTGAACCATTTGCGAGTAGCGAAAAAGTACCTGGCCATGGGTCATACGCACGAATTCTGCGCTCTAAACAAATCGCGGATTGTTGCCAATCCAAGCGACCATCTTCGCGCAATAATTTTCCGACGTAACTCACGCGCTGCGGATCTTGTGACAAGCGCGGCGGACTGTCGGAACTAAGCACCACAACTGCCTCAGCCAGTGCGAGCGGCGCTAGCTCTGCAAGAATATCATGCAGCGTAGCACCAGTCTCTTCTGCACGAATTGGCACTGTTTTTTGTAAAATCACATCACCCGCATCCAGCTGTCGCACCATGTGCATCACAGTGATGCCGCTATGCTCATCGCCCTGATCGATCGCCGCTTGGATGCACGAAGCACCGCGATACTTGGGCAACAATGACGCATGCAAGTTAATGCAGCCTAAGGGTGGTATCGCGAGAAATCGCTCGGTAAGGATTTGCCCATAGGCCATGACCACAATCAGATCAGGCTTCAGCGCGGCAACCGCATCGATGGCCGATTTTTTTCGCAAACTCTCGGGTTGCATCACGGGAATCCCCGCCGCTAAGGCGCGCAGCTTGATCGCAGGTGGCGTCATTTCCATGCGCCTTCCCGCGGGTTTGTCCGGTTGCGTAATGAGTGCCAGCACTTCCGCCCCGGAATTCACGAGCCACTCCCAAGCGGGCAAGGCGATGTCTCCCGTGGCGACAAAGACGACTCTCATAATTAGATGATTTTTCCTTCTGACTCCTTGTAGCTGGGAAGTTGTAGAATGACGGAAGTGATTTGATTGATCACCTGCACCGGCGGTTTCGTCGCATCAATTTCACAGATAATTTCATTGGGGAAATAATCCAAGATGGGCTTTGTCTCTTCTTCATACGTTGCAATGCGTCGCTGAATCACGATCTCATTGGCGTCATCCATGCGATTGTCTTTCAGCGCCCGTTTGCGCATGCGCCGTGCCAACTCCGCACGATTCGGACAAGACAAATGAAAGACCTGCTCGACTTGAATGAAATCCGCCATGAAGCGTGCCTGTGCAACATTGCGAGGAATGCCATCAAGTACCAAGTAATCGATGTCCGGCTTGTAAACATGCATATCACTCCAGTTCACCACCTGGGTTTTCCATAGCTCGACCGTCAGTTCATCTGGCACCAATTCCCCACGACTGGAATACTCGACAAATTTCTGGCCCAAGGAGGTACGGGTATCCAAAGAGCGAAACACATTGCCACATTCACAATGGAAAAAACGGGGGATTGTACCGAGGATTTTGCCTTGCGTGCCCTTGCCCGCCCCGGGCGCTCCCAATAGAATGATCGCGGGACGTTTGGTTTCGAATATTTTTGACATGTCTACGGCAGAAGTAGATCGAATTGTCACAATTGACAAGGAGTGAATCAGTGAATTTCCACCGAAAGATCATCACTCAGCTTTTCAATCGCCGCACGCAACGGCTCTTCGTCACTTGAACTTCGCAAGCTCACTTTGCCGGAAGCTCGGAACAAGGGATGTCCTGACATGGCAGCACTTTCCAAACCCGTCACCAATTCTTCGACGTTGCCGCCACACTGAGCGATGGCTTGTGTGAGTTGATGAACGATCCCAGGACGATCATTGCCCACCACGTCGATGTGCCATAGTCGACGATCCTCGACCTCCGCCACACTCTCTTGAATGATCTGAATTTGGATTCCTTCGCTCGCAAGCTGCTGCAAGGCTTGAGAAAGCGCTGCCACTTGCTCCGCCGGACAGTCCACCCGCAAAATCCCGGCAAATTGCCCAGCCAACCGTGCCATGCGGCTCTCCTGCCAGTTGGCCTGATGCGCCGCGACAATTCCTGCAATCGAACGCACCAAGCCCGTGCGATCCGCTCCCAAAATTGTCATGATTAATGTCTGTTTCATCAGGCCGAAGATGACAGAACCTCGCCTCAATGGTCACGGTTTTTTTTGTAATTTTTTCATAAAATTAGCAAGAATTAGATATTGATAAATTTTGACTATCAAGCAGAATCCAAGCACCTGTAACTGCCATGTATCACCTGACCGAACTTCCCTGCCTGCCTGCCGATCCTCGCATCGTTAGAGAGATTCGCGGTGAAACGTTTATCGATGATGTTGCCGTGCACTCACTCGCTGAGCACCAGTCTCAATGGCAAGATCAATATTACCTTGGCGAAGACTTCGCAGGTCGCGATGATTGCCGGAAGAATACCGACGAAGCAGAATTGATTGTCATCGACAATCGCCAGTAAAACTGTTTTTTTTGCTTCATGCAAATGCCACGCATCGCCGCCTTAATCACCCTCATCGGGTTGGCGAGTTGCGGGCCAGACATCGAGGCAATTCCCCAAGTGAGTGATTCCATGGCGACTGAAATGGGAGTCGAAAAAGCCCAACTCCAACGCGGTCGTGATCTTTACATGGCCCATTGCAATCAATGTCATGAGCGCGTGAAACCCGCTAAAATCGATCCTGAATATTGGCGTGAAATCCTGCCTCACATGAGCCAAAACGCCAAACTCAACAGCGCTCAATTGCAAGATCTGCAAACCTATCTCATCGCCGCGCACGGCACCGTCTACCAACTCAATCTTCAACAATAACCCAACCCATTTGCATGAAATCCATCATCTCAGTTGCCACTCTTTGCTTTCTCCTTGCCAGTTGCGCCAGTTCGCCCTCCGGTGATATTGCAGCCAGTGGAGAAGTAGAAGTGGGCGGCATTTCGGAAGTGCCCAATCCTTCACCGGAAATGGCAAAAAAAAGTGGCACTTCGATGGATAAGCTCCAGCGTGGCCATGCGGTCTACATGTTGAATTGTGCGCAGTGCCACGCCTACCCATTGCCAGAAGACTTGGACGATGCGGAGTTTACCGAAACCGTGCCAAAAATGGTAAAGCATGCGGGTTTGGAAAGCGAAGAAGGTTCTGCTGTGCTCGCCTATATTCTTGCGGTAAAAAAATTGTAATCCACTCGCTATGAAATTATGCCCTTGGATTTTCACTTTATCCATTTTGGCCATTTTTGGCTGCGCTTCGAGTTTGGAAAAACAAGCGCCCGCCGTCACGCCTGCGATGGTGGCACGCAGCAGCAGCACAGAGGGAATCTTGCAACAAGGTCGTGCGCTGTACATCGCCCACTGCGGACGTTGTCACGAATACCAATTGCCCGATACCGTGAGCGATGCCGATTGGCACGTCGTCGTACCAGGCATGGCGTGGAATGCAGGACTCAGCAAGCAGGATGAACACGCCGTGCATCAATACGTCATTGCCGCCCAATCGAAAAAGTGAACGAGGTTCTCGAACTGCTCCTATTCGCCGGCATCATGGCAGTGGCACAGTTTAGCCCCGGGCCGGATATGATTCTTCTCACCCGCACTTCCCTGCGTGATGGTGGTCGTGCCGGTGCGATCATGGCCTGCGGCATTGCCAGTGGTCTTGCGGTCCATGCCGCCATCGCACTGGGCGGCGGTGGTTATATTTTTACGCATGATTCGCCTTTATTGCCGTATGCCAAGATCGCGGCATCCGCTTATCTCCTCTACTTGGCATGGCAAGTCTTTCGCAGTGATCTGGCAACTACGCCCGAAAATTCTCCCGCCGTGCATCACCACTATTGGCGCGGCCTGATGTGCAATTTGCTGAATCCCAAAGCAGCTCTTGTGCTCACCAGCATCTGCGCGCCGTTTTTGCAAGGTGCCACGAGTGCAAGTCGTCCTTATGCGCTGGGTGCCATCATCGTCGGTCAAGGCGCAGTGCTATGGATCTTGTGGGCTTATTTGCTGCAAGCGAAATCCATACGGCAAGGCTACGAACGAGGACGTTTGTGGATCAACCGCAGCTTCGCATTCCTGTTGTTGCTACTGGCCACGATGGTGTGGCTGCGGTGAGTGACAATAAGAAACCCCGAGTTAGCCGATCTCCGTGCGACCCGCCAACTGCGCGCCTTCTTCCATCGCAAACATCTTCGCTTTGATATCACCGTCCAAGCGCGATTTCGCTTTTAATTCGCAACGATCCGAAGTGATTTTCCCTTCGACCTTGCCAAAAACCTTGACCTCACCCGCCGTGATGTCGCCCTTGATGGTAGCGTTTTCTCCAATCGTCACGCGACCTTTGTCAGACATGATCTGTCCTTCGATTTTGCCATCGATGATCATATCGTTAGAAAAACGGACCGAGCCGATGATTTCGATGCCTTGTGCGAGAACGTTGGTAGGATTTGCCATAGCGGAGAGGAATCCAGCACAAAGCAGGCCATTTGGCAATGCAAATTCAGCAATCGAACAAAAGATTCAAGAGTCCGAATTCAATCAATTTGCACAATCCGCACGCGATCATTCACACGAAACCGCACATTGACCCCGCAAAGATTAGCACCGTAAACACGTTCTGGATCATCGTGCGCTGCCGGGCGTGGGTCCTGCGACAAAGCTTCGCGCACGATGGCTTGATCGCGCGCTGGCAGCGCCGCAAAGGCCTCCATCGCCGTTGACTCGATTTCCACCGGCAACAATACCGGCGCCTCGGCCGCATAACCACAGCGGGCATCGGGCACCGCTTCCGCATAGGCCAGATAAGGCTTCACATCATACACAGGCGTGCCGTCGATCAAATCGACCCCGCCCAATAGCAACACCGGTCCATCCAATGCGCTCTCAACCCCTTCCACTCGGCATAAGGAAAGGCCCAAACCATTTGGTCGATAGGTGCTCCGACTCGCAAACACACCCACCCGCTGGTTGCCCCCCAAACGCGGTGGTCGCACCGTGGGGGACCAGTCTTGATCACAGGTTTCATGAAATCTAAAAATCACCCAGACATGCGAAAACCCCTCGATTCCCCGCAAAAAATCATCTCCTCGATAACCATCGAAAAATTCCAAACGCCCCCACGCACTGGGACACAATCCCGGTTGTCGCGGCGTGGCGAACTTTTCTCCAAAACAAGTTCGCATGATCGCGAGAGGCTGAATTTCCATACCGCAGACAAGCATCGACAGGTGATCGCAGGCAAACAAAATCATCGCTCGCAAATTTTGGTTGCCAAACGTCCGGGTGAAGCTTAGTATTTACCATGTGACTGCGAAAAATTTCTGGATTGCCAGAACTTCGAGTAGCCGCTTGAATCCACCAACCACTGATTCCCTATGAAAATCCAATCCCTTCGTCAGCACCGCGGTTTCACTCTAGTCGAGCTTTTAATCGTCATTGCCATCATCATGGTACTCGCCTCGCTCGGCTTTGCCGGCGTCCAGACCGCCATGAAACGCGCCAAAACCGTCCAATCACTGAACATTGCCACCAATGTTGCCCAAGGCATTCAAAACTTCTACGACGAATACGGCTCGTTGCCATCAACGAACGCGACCGCTTCAGAAATCGATACCAACAGCGGCGAGGGTGTCACTTTACTTCGCGTGCTACTCGGCCAAGAAGGAAGCGGCACCTCTGCGATCAATACCAAGAGCATCCGTTATCTCGACATCAAGGCTGCCAAGGGCAAAAAAGCAGGGCTGGACTACGGCACTTCCGGCAGCACTGTCAACGGCCTCTACGATGCTTGGGGCGAGCCATTTTATGTTGTATTCGATGACGATTACAACGACGAGATCCCTAACCCGATCCGCTTCTCTACCACAGAACCTGCCATCATTCGCGGCGCGAAAGCCATCGTTTATTCCAAGGGTGCCGATCGTAAGAAAAACACCAAAGACGACGTGAAAAGCTTCTAAGAGTTTTGCGACTTCGCATAAGAACCCTGCACGATTTTTCGCTGCGGGGTTTTTTCTTTCTATGCCGGAAAGATCACAGCACACCAGGGCGTAGGATGATGGATTTGAAACTTCATCTTTCGTATAGTATCGCGATCGCTGCCTGTCTGCTCTTTGGCACACGGACGATCTGTGCTGCAGAAAAAATCACATACGACGATCACGTTTTCCCGATCTTTGAGCAATCGTGCTTAAACTGTCACAATCCCGACAAAACCAAAGGAGGCCTCGATCTTTCCTCTTATACGAACACTCTCAAAGGCGGCTCCGGCGGAAAAATTGTCGAAGCCGGTGATACGGCATCTCCGCTGCTGAAGGCCGTCATGGGCACGGGCGAAAACAAAATGCCCCCAGAAGGCGATGCCATTAGCCCGGCGAAAATCGCGGCACTCAAAGCTTGGATCGAGGGCGGACTTCTCGAAAATAAAAACGCCACCGCTCGTCCGCCGAAGAAACCCAGTTTCAATGCCACTCCGTCCTCCAGCGCCGGAAAAAAACCAGAAGGCCCACCACCGCTGCCCGAGCACGTTCTGTTAGAGCCTAGTGTTACCGCACCACGTGGCTCTTCCATCCGCGCCATCGCCGCCTCACCGTGGGCCCCACTCATCGCCGTCAGCTCTCTGCGACAAGTGCTCCTGATCCACAGTGAATCCTTAGAACTCGTCGGCATTCTCCCTTTTCCCGAAGGAGAACCCGTCTCGCTGGCGTTCACCCCCGACTCCCGCTACCTCATCGTCGGTGGCGGCATCGCGGGGAAATCGGGCACCACCATCACCTTCGATGTCACCAATGGCTCGCGCATTCTCACCGCAGCGAAAGAATTCGATAGCATCTTGTGCTGCGATATCCGACCGGGCTTCGACATCATCGCCACTGGTTCACCCTCGCGCTTGGTAAAACTCTGGAACGCCCCAGAAAACTCGTTGGTGAAGTCGATCAAGAAACACACCGACTGGATCACTTCACTCGATATCTCCTCCGACGGCATTCTCTTAGCCACCGGCGATCGCAATGGCGGCGTGATGGTCTGGGAAGCCGATAGCGGTGGCGAGTTTCATACGCTTCGTGCGCACCAAGCCGCCATCACACGCGCCATTTTCCGCCACGACTCGAATCTGTTAGGCACTTCCTCCGAGGACGGCACCATCCGCATGTGGGAAATGAACGGCGGCACCGAAGTCAAAAAAATCGACGCTCACCCCGGCGGCGTCACGGGTTTCGATTGGGCCCGCGATGGCAGCTTCGCCAGCATCGGACGCGATAAAAAAGCCCGCCTCTGGAAAGCGGATTTCAATCTGCTGCGCGACCTTGAAAAAATCCCCGCACTCCCCACCGCAGTCGCCATCGATGCGGAAGGGAAACGCGTCTTCGTCGGCGATGCCGAGGGCCACATCCATGTCATCAATGCCAGCGACGGCAAGCTTATCAAAGTTCTCGCCAACAACCCGCCATCCCTCGCCGACCGCATCCAAGTCATCGATCAACAACTGACTGCATTCCCCGATCTGTTAGAGAAAGTGCAGCAAAAAATCAATGAGTCGCAGGCCAAGTTTGACGAACAGCAAAAATCGATCACCACCGCCACCACGAACCTACAACAAGCCAAACAAGCCGTAGCCCAAGCACAGCAAAAGCTCCAAGCACTCAAAGGAAAAATCCAAGCCACTGGCAAAAACCTCAGCACCAAAAAAACGGAAGCGGAGGCACAGCGCGCTCAATTTGCCACTGCAAAAAACGTGTTAGAACAAAGTCGCACCGCGCTGACCACCGCGCAAACCGCTGGCCAAGGCCCCGCGATCGAACAAGCGCAAAACGCCACCCGCGACGCAGAAGCCCAGCTCAGCAAGCACAGCACCGCCTTGGAAAAGCTTGATGCCACTATAGGAACTCTGGCTAAAGAAGAGCAAACTTTGCAAAGCGAACTCCCCACCGCGGAAAAAGAGATCGTCACTGCCCAAGCCAAAGTCCCCACCGCCGAAGCCGCCATCAAGCCCCTCCGCGAAGCCCTCCCCGCCCTCGAAAAATCCCTCGCCGAGGCAAAAAAAGTACAACTCGATCTCGCCGCAGTGCCCCAGCAATTGCGTCAGTCGCGCCAGCGCTGGATCGCTGCACAAACCAACGCCCTAGCTCTCCAAGCCCACAAAGCCGCCGAAGCGGAAAATGCGATCTTTGATGAACAAACAGCCGCCTTTGCCCAAGCTGCCAAACAACTCGAAACCCTCGCTGCTGCTCATGTGAAAGAGCCCACAGAAGCATCGCTCAAAACCTTGCAACAAGCAGAAACCCAACTCATCACCCTGCGCCAACAAATCGAACAACAATCCCCCAAGCGCACCGAGTCCCAATTCCGCCACCAATCCCTACAAGCCGAATATCACCGCCAACTCGCGGAAAAAATCGAATGATCCTCCCACGAACTTGCCGCGTTACCTACCTCTTTCTACGCCAGCGGCGTTGCGTATGACAAAAAAGTTTTTCGCGTGGATCGCGTGAGACGAGAGTCTTTTACGCGACGGCGCGGGGCATGGCGGTCCAGAAGACAATATCGAGAAAAAGCACAAAAAATTATGCGAATCCGAAACATAGGTCAGCCTAATAGAAAATAAAAAAACGCCTTTCTAAGGCCTGATCCGATTTACCAGGAAAATCGCCCAAAATAGCAATGTCTGACTGAAACGAAGAAGGAGGGACAGTGAAGTCCCTCCTCCCGTATACTCATATGTTTTTGTTTTTCGTGATGAATCGATGCTGGTTTGCTCAAAATTTAGCGCCTCATGGTCACAGCCCGGGCGTCACAACAGGCACGGCACGGTAGAAGTAGCGCGGGCCGCGGGCGGTGCTATCGGTAATGGAGGCAGCTCCAGTGCCGCTGGTGGTGAAAGTTTGCAGAGGAATCCAGGTGCTGAGGTTGTCGCTGCCTTGGAGGAGGTAACTGGCGCTGGAGTCGGCGGCGGTGAGGTTGAAAACCTTTGAGCCGTTGGTCTGGTAGGCAATGGTGGGCTTGCCCGGGCTGGCGGTGGTGAGCGTGAGGCTGGCTTGGCTGACGCTGGTGGTGTCCGGGGCGACTACATCTGCGAACCTGAGTTTCCAGATGCCGTTGGGGGAGTCGCCGGCAAAGCTGAGGTTCAGAGAGACGAGGGTGGCTCCGTTGGCCGCGCGGTAGGTGCCGGAGGCGAGCGTAGCGCCATCGCCGAGGCCGGTGGAGGCGGTCTGGAGGCTGGCTGTGCCGGTATCGGCGATGGTGTAGGGGCCGAGCAGATCACTACTCAGACCTGCACTTGGCAGGTAAATCCACGCGCTGGTGCCGTTAGGCGAGATGAGCTGGATCCGTAGGTCGGACATCCATGCGTGGGCCGGATTGAAGGTGAACTGCGTGCTCACGGTCTTCACCACGCCGGGCGCTCCAGTGACGTTGAAGAGGATCTCGCGGCCGGCGGGGTCGCTGTCGGGGATAGGGCCGAGATTGGTGCCTGCCACAATGACTTCATTCGTGGTAATAGATAGTCGGGCATCACTTACGGTGCCTACGGTATTCGGAAAACCGTAGGCGACTTGGTCTATAAACTGCAACTTCCATATGCCGTTTGCTGCTTTGCCCCCGAAGGTGAGGTCTAGGGACACAGATCTTGAACCCGGTGTCAGGCTTTCACCCGCTTTGTAGGATCCGGAGGGCACGACCGTGCCGTTGGGATACCCGCTCGCAACCTGATCCAATGTTGCTGCGCCCGAATCGTTAAAAGTATAGGGGCCCGCCAACGCAGTGTATCCCCCGTAGTTATCTCCGTAAATCCAAGCGGACGCGCCATCCGGGGAGTATAATATGATCTTGAGGTCAGAGGATATGGAATGTGACGGATTGAGAGTAAACTGCACACTCACTGACTTCACTGCCACGCCGGGGGCTGCGTTGACGTTGAAGTGAATGTCGCGTCCACCGGGGTCGCTGTCGGGAATAGGGCCGAGATTGGTGCCTGCCACAGTGATTGCGGGTGCTGAGCCTTGGAATCTCACTTCGCTCAGACCCACGTATTCATTAAGCTGGCCGCTCCAGGCGGTCAAGATTTCGAAGCGGACGCGGCGGACGTTGGTGGCTCCGATGAGCGGGACGACTTGGGCGGGCAGATCGGCGGCTCCGGTGGCTTGGGTGAACACCTTATCGGTCAGATAAGTGAATACTCCGCTGGTGCTGCTAGAAACGAGGATTTTTACGTCTTTGACGCCACGTCCGGTGAAGCCTGCCGCATTGAAGTTCCAAATATGGGCCGCGGTGAGGTCGTAGTTCGCGCCGAGGTCGAACTCCACGGCCTAAGTGTTCACTGCGGGTGGTGCACCATAGGGTGGAGTGCCCGTCACGCCGCCGGCAATGCCACCGGGAAAGTGTCCGACGTGCCAGGAATTGACGTTGGAGTTGTTGTCATGCTCCTGAGTGAGGACGGAGCCGGGGCCCGAGAGGCCGCTTCCATCGATCATCTTGTCCTTGTGACCACCGAGTCCGGCAGTGTCCCACATGGAGGTGGAGATGACGGATGTGGGTTGGATGGCATTCTGCGCCATGCCCGGTAAGACTGAGGCAAGGAGGATCGGCAGGAGATGCCGGAAACGGAAGAACGGGCGGGTGAGAAGGGTGGTTGTCATAATTTTTGCGGGATGAGTGGGAAACAAAGGGTGCTTAAAGAGATTGGGCCACGCCCAGCGCTGGCAGGACAGTGGCTACACCTAATGGACTCGCCCTTTTTCTGGGGGCGTTTCGGCGATTGCGAAAAAAAATGTTTTTTTTCACTTCACCTGCAGAGCGGCCTCTTCGATTTCCTGGCGCTCGCCCTCGATGACCACTCTGGGCTTTGGGCCATTGGTGCGCACGCGTCCGGGGCTAGCAACTTGGACGCTAAGCGAGCTATCATTGCCGGAATGTCCGGTGATCTTGATACTGCCTGCGGCGGCATCGATTTTAGCTCCTTCAAAAATCACGACACCTACCTGATCACTGCCTCCGCCCATCCCGCCACGACCTTCCATAATGATATTGTCAGATCCATCCGCCTGCACGGAAGCATTGTATCTCACGACAACTCCACCATTGTTGGTCACATGGGAGTTGCTCGTGCCTCCACCTTGTCCCTTGAGGAAAATGTCTCCGCCACTGGAACGAATGGCTACCAAAGGCCCCCGCAGCAGGATGCCATGATTCGCGCCGCCCTTGGTTTCACCGCCTTTTCCATCCAGGGTGACTTTCCCATTTCCTTGAATCGTGCCTGCCACGATGGCGATGCCGTTGTTGCTGCCCGTTTCTGGAGAGCCCACGCCCCGACCTTCGAGCAGGATATCAGCACCTTTGCTGGTGATCATGCAGCGCTCCTCTACCATATTGATGCCGCTACTATCGTTTTGTCCGTTGCCAGCTCCCCCCTGGCCACGCAGGGTGACAGCGCCCTTGGTCCCTCCCTGAATGAGCACTTGATTCGTCAACGAAATACCAAACTGAAAGATCCCTCTCGTGCCACCGCGCGCACTCATGTTGATGGGGCCTATGCCATCACTGATGACATGCGCCCGATTGAGTTCGATGCCCTTGAATTCGGCAACAGTCGGGATTGCTTGCTGATTCGCTTCCAGTGTAATTCCACCATCAACCGTGCGCAATTCAGCTTTCCCGACAAAAAGACCAGAACTACAGCGCACAGTGATCTTCCCTGTGCCGGAGGTTTTCACAACGGCTCCTTCTTGAAACCGCACGCCATCTACGCCGGGCGCAGCGGCATCATCCTGCAAGTCCACATCAAGCCCGGCGTTTGCCTTAAACGAAATCGGTTTCCAAAACTGAATCAAATCGTCTCCCTCACCCCCATTGATCTGAAGGTTCGGCAACGGAGTTCCAATGCCAACGAAGTTTATGTTGTCCTGCCCTGCCCCACCGTCCACCAAGATCTGGGTAATCCCGTCCAAAGCGATTCCCGCGGTAGCACCCAGAATCATGGATCCATCCGGCATTTGGAAATGGCGTCCCTCCTCGCGGAAATGAATGGTGCCAGGCTCCTTCTCGCCAATATAAAGCAATTGATCCCCACCCGCTACATCGCGCAGCACCAAGCGGCTCCCTTCTCTCGAAATGATGATTTCCGCAACCGCACCAGTCGGTCGGTTTTCAGCGATCGGCCAGAATCTACTGATGGCAAGTGCCACGCCCATGAGAGCAACAGACCCCGAGACCAATGACCAACGACGCTGCTTCGACCAACGCAGGGATTTCTCCCACCACGACACTGGCCGGGAGAGAATCGGCCGCTGCTTCAACCATCGTTCCAGCTCCTCCGCAAGCATTGTGGCACTTTGCATGCGCATGCTTGGTTCTTTCTGCAAACAGCGCTCGATGAGCACCGCGAGCTCCATTTCACGGCGCGACTTTGCCTGCAATTGGGGAGGATCCGCCGACAACACCTGATGCATGATCGCCACATTCGACTCACCTTCATAAGGGAGTTGGCCGCTCAACATCTGGTAAAAAATGGCCCCGAGCCCCCACACATCACTCGCGGGCGTCAATGCCCGCACCAATCCTGCCGCCTGCTCTGGTGACATATAATGGGGAGTGCCAATCTGCGCTCCCGTCACGGTCAGAGCCACCTCCGTTCCGGAAAGCCGCGCCATGCCAAAATCCGTCAGCCATGGTTCGCCCTCCTCGTCCAGCAGGATATTGGAGGGTTTAAGGTCCCGATGCAGAATGCCCCTCTCATGGGCGTAGCCGACAGCCGCAGCCACCTTTGCCATGATGGCGGCTGATTCCTCAGCAGCCATCCGCCCTGTCTTAAGGCGCTCTGCTAGAGTCCCACCCCGGATCATTTTCATGGAAAGAAATGGGCACCCATCCACTTCCCCAATCTCATAGACCGGCACAATATTCGAATGGTCCAACCGAGCCGCCGCCTGCGCTTCCCGTTGGAAGCGGCTCATTTCATCTGCCGTGGAAAAATGGAAACCGCGGATCATTTTCAGCGCCACGATGCGGTCCAGCGCACCATCGACAGCTTCATACACGGCCCCCATGCCGCCGATCCCCAACCTCCGCAACAATCGAAAACGCCCTACCTGCATGGGAAGAACCGGATCCGAAAAAGCGGCAAATCCACCCTGTTTTGCCAACAAATGGGAAGAATCCAATAAATCCGCCTCGGCTTCCGGACACTCTGTGGCTGCGGCCAGAGCTAGTTCCACGGCACAATGTAGGCAGCCCTTACTCTGTGGTAGATCGCGCCCGCAGTCAGGACAGGTTTCGGGAGAGGAAGCGGCTGGGACGTCGGTCATATAGATTCATTCGCCAAAAAGAAGACCGCGTTTCCGTGCACGACCATTTTTATGAAAAATAGTCCTTTCACAATAGCGAGAGGAGGTAGCGCATTTCATGATCCGCTTCCGCTGGATCCACCACGGTAGCCGCGACCTCCTGTCTGAGCAGCACCCCCAAACGCGCCCGCAGGTCAAACACCGTTTTCCGCGCTCCGCCCTCCGTCATATGCAGTCTAACTGCCAATCCCGCGTAGCCGCCCTCCGGTTGTTCGCCCCGCAACACCGGCAGCGCTTCATCAAACACGGCTTGCCGCCCCCGCTGCACCGTGTCCACCTCCAACCGTGACAGCGCTCTGCTAAAAATCTCCAGCGCCCACTCCCGGTCCAGAGTCGCCTCAGGCAGCAGAGGATTTTCCTCCCCAAACTCATCCAGTTCCTCTGGGCCCAAGGATGTCATTTCCTCCCCTCCTCCACGCTTCTGGCACGTCCGCGCCCGATGTTCTGAGGCCATGGAATTTCTAAGACACGTGATCAGAAAAGTTCGGAACCGCGTCTCCCCCGGCAGCACCGCCCGTAGCGAATCCCTCGACACCAACTGCTCAAACATCCGCTGCACCGCATCCTCCGCATCCTGATGCGAATGACCCATGGAGCGCACACAAGCATACAAGGGCCGCCAATAAGAGCGGGCCAATTGATCCAGAGCCTGCACCGCCGCTGGATTAGCGATATCCTGCGATTGCCGAATCAGCGACCACGAGGTGTTCGGAAACAATTGCGATGACTGGTCTCTTGTGGGTGGATTCGTTGTCATGTTGGACCATGTTATCTCTTTGAATACTATGCTAACACAAAGCAAACCAAGGACTGGAATGTAATTGCTAGGAATTTTCTTTTAGGATTGATGGGGACAGGAAAGAAAATACGAGATTCGGAGATAGGGGGAAAGTGGTGATAGAAGAGTGAAAAGTGCCGAGTGAGCAGTGAAGAAACAGCCGTGTAGCAGGCACCGTTGCGAGTTAGAGAAATCGCAATGATACGAGTTTTTTATAGCTCACCCGACCTCTCTGACAAGATTTTTTTGCTTCGCTTTTTTGCTAGGCCGCGGATTTTTCTTTTTTGCGGATAGGCTTCCTTCTTGTCAGATGACTGCGAGAACCGGAGCCTTTTCCAAAGTTTTCTGAATCGCCCGCTGAATCAACCTTGTATTTTAAAAGCGCAACTTTCGATTTGCCAGCATGATTTCAAGCATCCCATCTAGTTTTACAAAAAGAGGACAGCGCGTTGCGTATGACAGTCCCGCATTGTGGGATTGCCCGATCAGGGCTACCTGGGTATCACAACACACCCCAAAAAACTTCGCCGCCCCGGATCGCAGGGCGCAGCGATCCATATGTGATTCGCTCACTTCTGCTCCCGACATTGCAACAGATAACTAGTCACCGCCTGCCATTGCTCGGGTGTCCATGTTTCATGACCTGGCATGTCGGTGCCGGGAATGCCGAAGCGCACGACGCGGGCGATACTCACGGCTCCGCTTTCGCCGTCGCGCTTCGCCGACCACATCCACGGACCTTCGGCCAAATTGGCGGGGGCTTTTGCCAACTGCGCTGCTAACATTCCTTGCCAGCGACCATCATCGCCATGGCAGACTGCGCAGTGCTGCGAAAACAATTGTTTCCCTAATGCCATATCACCTTGCTGCACCGAGGCAGGTCGCCAGGCTTGAGTTAATTGTTGCACAGCGGTGATGTCATCGCCGATGTCGCGCGTAAGATACGCGATCAAATCTGCGCCGCGCTGATCCTCAAACAAATGCGCATACGACGGCATCACACTATCGGGCACCAGATCACGCGGCGCGAGAAAATGCAAACGCAGCCACGTCGCGGATCGACGTCCCGCGACATGCGTGAGGTCAGGACCCTGACGGCGATTGCCGATCAATACCGGTCGCTGTTGCAATGCATCGCTTGGTTTTTTCGCCTCGCCCCACAGCGATTCATCCATGCTCTCGGGGCGCAAATATTGCGAATGACAATGAATGCAGCCCTCCGCCACATAGACTTGTCGCCCGCGTTCCACCGCTGAGGTCGTTGTAGCTGGCGGCGAACCATTTTCTAACAGAAAAAACCCAACCAGTGCCAAAATCATCACCCAAGCCCCTTTTTTCACGCCACCGAACAAGCCGAGTAAAATCACGCCACAGGCCACGATCACAAACCACACCGGCACGCGATGCAAGTTCTCCACCATGCCAATACCCATTCCCGAACCAATCCACCCTGCAATCGCAAAGACCCACGCGGCCCGTTGCCATGCCTGAGTTTTTCCTGAAAGCAAAGCTGGCCAGCACACCAAGGCCGTCGAATAAAACGAAACCGCGACCGGATAAAAGTAACCCGCCTCCACACGTGTCGAAACATCATTCACCCACAAGGCTGCCGCACCGAGAATCACGGCCGCCGCGCACAGCAATAATCGAAAATGACCACGCGCCAGCATCCATCCCGCCAGCAACGCCGCGAAAAAATGCAGCCCGGCATTGATCCACAACTTTTCGGCGCCCCACGTCGCTTTTTTCAAATCCGGCGCATGTTGAATCACATAAAAAGCGCCCGAGTCCATCCACACAAATGCCAAGAACACCAGCACCGCCGCAACAACGGAAATCTTCAATGAGACCTTCTGTTCACTCACATCGGACACTGTCGCATCTCGCACGAACCACACTGCCGCAAACGCAACGATCGCAAAAATCGCAGCGATTCTAAACTGCTGATGCGGTGTGGCAAGAAACACAATGGGCACATTGCAAAGCGCATAACCCAGCCCCGTGCCTATTCCCACATACCAACAACCTTGTTCACGCGGCAACCATTGCGGGAGCAATGCCGCCAAACACACCGTGACGGAGCCTAACGACAAACCCATCAACAAAGACAACAAACCCAACGACCACAGATCATGGACCACCATCGATAGAATAGCCGCACTCATGCACCCTAACAAACCGAGGCGTAAGAGGCGCATCCCTTTATCCCGCTGAGCCACATAAGCCCCTACGATGCCACCCACTGCCATCATCCCCAGCACTGCCTTGATCCGCATTTCTCCCAATCCCGCGCTCTGCACGATTTCCAAAAACGCAAATTGCGAGAACAACAAAAAATACGCATACACTCCCGCGACTAACACCGCGGCAGCGATCCCCGTGCGTCGGGTCGAGCTTGTCATTGATGCCACCATGATCGTTTTAGTCCCACAAGTTGCACCAGCGCCACCAACGCATCCGTTGCCGCCACCGAGAGCCATAACGGCTCCAGCGTTCCGCGTGATACTTGTGCGATGACAAAAATTGCGATCACCGCACGCACCAGCGCCGTCATTTTCCAAATCATTTCTCCCTCTTCAGACGAGCGCACGCGCAGTGCCAAAAAATAACTCGCGCCCACACCAAACACAAACGCCCCCATCCACGATAAAAAGATCTGCGCTTCGGCTCCGATCGCTTGCAAGCCCATCAAGCGCAAGGTCAATGTCGGTGCAAACAGCAACAACAATCCCGTGCAGGCATCCATCGCGCCCACACCCGCATTCCACCAAAATAATTTACGCTTCATCCAGTTTCCTTCCGTAGATATTTCCCCACCACCACTGCCAAGAAACTCCCAGCATCACCAAGCCACACAACAGTCTAACAACATATAGCGCCGTGCGCCAGAGCGGCATTTCACTCATCCACGAATACTCCGCGCCTTCCAGCCACCCGCAAGCAATCATCGCCATCACATACACGATCACCGAGCCTTGCCAAAGCATCGATCCCCGACGCAACAGCTCACCCATTTTTCTACCACCCAGCGCCACGCTCAAGAGCAGCACATACGAACTGGTAAACCCTGCCATGGCTAGGTGCGAATGCGCCACCAGTCCGTTCGTGAATTTCATCCGATCCAAAATCCCCGGCAAAAATTCCGCCCAGCCTAACAACACCAGCGCGCCCCACCACAACAAGGCGGACCGACGCCAGAAAACGGTTTCCTTAGGCCACGTGAAATCCAACAAACAGCGCGGGATCAACCACACCCAAGGAATCAATAAGGCCAGACCGAGAATCTGTTCGATCTGACGGTGCGTGCCGCCGCGCCACTCTAACAAGATGAATGCCACAAACTCAAAAACCCACAAGGCCACATACCATCGACCACTGCGCGGCGTGCCCGTTAGGCGCAAGGTGCGCGGCAACAACAACAACAACGCTACCACCGTCAGCGTACTACCTAACAGACTCGCCCCCGTCGGGCCACCCGTGCTGGGATTGATCGGCGGATAGGTTTGCGGCGATGTGGTCAGCCACAGCGAAAATGGCACCATCGCCAGAAAAGCAAGTGCCAAGCCGCGCAACAATCGTGCCCACGAAGTCCACTCGCCTGTGTTTTTCCGCAAGGCTCGTGCTAAAGAAATCCACAACCCCACCTGCGCGGCGAGAAACACCCACAGGGCAGCGCCTTTCCAATCGAGGAAAATTTTTCCCGACGAATGCCCCATCAACCACGACAAACCACCGCAAGCCAACGCCAGCGACCACCCTGCCACTGCCACTTTCGCCCACGCACTCGTCTTGCTATAGCGATCCACTTCGTAAATCGAAAATAACCACGCAATCAGCGGCAGGCTAGTCCAGCCATACAGTTGCCAATTCAAATGCAGCGGCACCCAGCGGCCGTAGGTGAATCCACCCAAAAAATTTCCTGCCTGAGGAAATACTAACAACAAGGCCATCACCACGCCGATGAGGTTCGCGAAAAACAACCACCCGAAGGCGTGTCGAATCGCACAGGAAATGGCCGGCCTATCCTTCATTAGCTCACGATTCTTCCATCGCGCATCTGCAAGACCCGGTCACAGCGCTGCGCCATTTCCTTGTCGTGCGTCGCCATGACGAGAGTCTTGCCACCCTTGCGCACCAGATCTAACAGAAGCTGGAAAACGATCTCGCGGTTCTCTTCATCCAGCGCACCCGTCGGCTCATCGGCTAACAAAATTCGGGGATCATTCATCAAGGCACGCACCAAGGCCCCGCGTTGGCGCTCGCCACCCGAAAGCTCGCGCACCGAGCGATCGAGTCGATGCCCGACGCCCGTCATGTCTGCCAACTCGCGCATACGAATTTTGGCCGCAGACATCGAGCCACCCACCGCAATCACCGGCACGAGGCAGTTTTCTTCGAGCGTTAAATCCGGCATCAGATGGTGCAATTGGAACACAAAGCCGACTTCGCGTCGCAGCAGAGAGACCTTTTCTCGCTCGCTTTGCCACACGCGCCCATCGATCCGCACCACGCCGCGGTCGCAATCCTCCAGCCCCGCAATCAAACTCAGCAGAGTCGATTTGCCACAACCCGAGGTGCCACACAGCGCCAGTAATTCGCCCGATTTTACTTGCAAGCTCACGCCCTTGAGAACGGCGATTTTACCATCGTCGAAACTTTTCCAAACATCATCGATCTCAATCATTGTATTTCCTTTCACTCAAAACGAAGCGCACTCGCTGGCTTCAATCGCGCCGCATACCAAGCCGGATAAATTGCCCCAAACAATGCCGTCAGTGCCGCTAGCAAAGTCGCGCCTAACACTTCCTGCCAACCGACGCGTGGCTCGATGTAACCTTGCAACGCTGGTACCTCGCGCAGCAACCACAAGCCACCTGTACTCAAACCCCAACCTAACAAAACTCCGATCAGCGAAACAATCAACGACTCGCCAAAAATCATGCCGACCACTTGTGAGCGAGAAAACCCGCAGACCCGCGTTACCGCTAGTTCTTTAATGCGACTAAACACCGATAAAATCATCGTATTGGTCACGCTCAATCCACCTAACAAAAACGCACAGCCGCCGACCACCCAGGCCGTGGTTTTGAGTATCTTGAACTGCGAGTACGATTTGCTGAACTCATCGTTTTCCAAAGCGGTCAGTTTCGGATAGCGATCCGCGACCCAACGCTTCACTTCGCCTGGTTCATGATTGGGAGCCAAGGCTACCGCCAAAATACTCGCCACGCCTTCTTTGTGAAAGGCATCCTGGCATGCTTTCAGTGGCATGAACACGCCACCGTTTTCAAAACCATTTTCCATGCGCACCACGCCGACCACTGGATAACTTTGCTGACCGAGTTCGACACTTTCACCGAGCTTGACCTTGAGGAAATCCGCCGCGCGTTCCCCCAGCACAATGCCATCGCGATCGCTGCGGAAATTTTCCACCGCGCCTTGCAGCCACTCGCCTTTTTGCAAGCGACCGTCCTCCGCGCGAATGCCGAAGCAGGTCACCACCGGCCGATCCGGTGTAGCGACAATCGCGAAGAGCACCGGCTGCACGCTTTTCACAAAGTCCTGTCGCGCCAATTCATCGGCGATCTCGACCTGGACATTGCTGAAAAACAAATCGCTAACATTTTTCTCGAACACCACCATCTCAGCATCACTGCGCAGGATCCGTTCGAACATTTTCACCGCGCCGCCTAACAAGCCGACGACGCTGAGCATCGTCGCCACGCCAAGGGCGATTCCCGTCGCGCCAATCAGCGTGCGCACGCGATGGCGACGCAGATTGGTAAGGATCATTCGTAAGAGATGTTTCATAGATTGTTTGAATGTTCTAACCGACACCAGTGACGAGTTTTGCCGTCATCGGCAAGGTCACGCGAAGCATTTGAAGCATGCCCCAACGCTCGGGATTTCCTGGCAGTCGCTCTTGCACGGCGTCGCCGATTCGCATCATTTTACGCAGGCGTTGCAAGGCTGCTTGGAAACCCTCCGCAGCGACCAAGTTCGGGCGTCCCATCAATTCATCGCGCCCTGCTGACTTGCCGCTGCTCTCTTCCGAAAGCATGACATCCTTCAGGTCATCGACAGCTTGATAGCTGAGTCCGCGCATCAGACCGAGTCTCTCAAGCATCTGGATTTCCCGCTGGGTGCCATTGCCGATGATCGCGGGCAATACCAGGGGCAGGCGCAACAACGTGGCAGTCTTACGACGCGCCACTTCCATCACATCCCCCGCCGTTTGTCCATCGCGCCACCCACACAAATCATAGGCTTGTCCCCCGACGAGACCCGCGGTTCCCAGGCACTCTTCAACGAGTGCCGATGCTTGTTGACGCCGCTGCGCTGTGCGGGCTTTGCCAACCGCTTGCCAGACGAGAGAGTAGCCACGATTGATCAGCGCTAAGGCTGCCAAAATTGCCACCGCCTCTCCATGGGCCACGTGCAAACAGGGCATACCACGGCGCAAGCGTGCGTCATCCATCGCTGGCAAGTCATCGAAAATCAATGATGCCGTATGGAGATACTCGATGCCACACGCGAGACCACGTGAAGTTTCCTCAGCGAGTCCCATTTCCATACCCATCAGATAGGCAATCAAGGCCCGTGTGAGTGAGCCAGGTTTCGCAAGGACATCGCGCAGCGCCGCAGCGAGCCGATTTTCGACCCCTCGCAGTTGCCCCATGCCCTGTTGATACGCAGTGGCGACGATGCTGCGCGTACAGGCACAACGGCGTGCCAGCCGATCATTAGCATTCATACGTTCTGTCGTTAGGAATCAGTTCGATGGCCCCTCCAGATGAAATTTGATTTTCACTTTAGGATTCACGGTCATGACGAGCATTTTGATAATCGGCAGTCCGTGATCCGTCGTATCGATCCACACTTCGCCATCAAGACTCACGTTCTTCCCATCTTTTTTGGCCGTGACAGGAATGGTGATTTCCTTCGACACGCCCGCGATCGTCAATGGTCCTTTGACATATTGCTGCCCCGTGCCGTCTTTCCATTGGCCTGTCATCTTCCACGAACCGCCGGGGGTTTTCGTAGAATTGAGCCAATCCAGCATTTTTTTATCGCGATCGGCTTCGTTAGAATCGAGATCCGAAAAATTCCACGACATCTGTGCCGCTTTCGGCGTGAGAGTGGAGTCATCGCCCGATACCGAAGCGGAGAATTTTTTCAGTTGAGCGGACCAACTGTGGCCGGTGGCCTTACAGTCGATTTTCAACCAGCTTTTGGAAGCATCGATTTTCATCGTGCCGGCGGAGGCCATGGTCGTCATGGCGATGAGAGAGAGTAGTGTTTTCATAATAGTATAGAGTCTAATGTTGAGAAATTGTTAGAGAAGGCAGAATCGCTCTTCACTATTTTTGCTCCTGCTCGCGATCCTCAGATCTGGGAACACAAAAATAATCCGAGCACAATTTCAATCAGACCACGCGCTTGACCGTGCGCCAATGTGAGAGCGTCAACTGCGTGATAAACGCATTTCGCGGCACTGCAGCGGCTCCCTCATGTCTATCGGTGATTCCTAGCAAACTATGATGTTCAAATATACCGCCTTGCTCATCCACGAATGCCGTGGTCAGATCATTTTCCACGTCCTCACTTTGACGAGGTTCTTCGCAAAGATCTGCCGGGACACTGGGCAGGATATGATCCCCTGCCGCATTTGTGCGACTGAGTGCCACGAGAAATTTGGTAAATCCTTGATGAGGAGATGCTTCCCCATTCGCGTGATGCAACACAACGCAATCACCGGAGATCAGCACTTGATGCTGTCCCGTGAGTGCAGCGATCTGAGAAAGGGCCGACGAAGCGAAAACAAATTGCCCGAGTGCATACACGGTCAACAACAATAAACCCATCGCGGAGCGAAGTCGCGATGACTTCCTACTAGCTAGGTTTTTGTGCGGGTTATGATGCATGACAAGCGTATCGTTGCAAATGTTTGCAATCAATAAATAGATTGGTATGATATCAGCTGTAACAGCCCTGTCAACTTATGAAATTATTGCAAACCATTCTCAATAGCGTCTTGATTCTCGCTCTCTCCACTTCGATGGCGATGGCCGATGTTTATAAAAACGGCAGTAAAGTCGCGGCTTTCAAAGCCAATGACCAGCACGGTAATGCTTACGAATTTGAAGCGGCGAAAACTAAATATCTGTTAGTGAGCTTCGACATGGAAACAGGCAAAAAAGCCAATGCCGCGCTCTCTGCGCAAGGAGCTGATTTTTTGACGAACAAAAAAGCCGTCTATGTCGCGAACATTTTCGGCATGCCGGGAGTAGGACGCATGTTTGCGCTGCCAAAGATGCGCAAGTATCCCCACCGCATTATCCTCGCCGATGAGGCCAACTTGCTGACTTCGTATCCGCAACAAGCCAACAAAGTCACCGTGCTGAGCGTATCTGGCGGCGTAGTAAAAGCCATTCGCTACTGGGATCCTGCAAGCGAGAGCGTGGTGGAGTTGCTAAAGTAAAATAGTAGTCGCTCATTGTATAAAAACCGATGAGTGACATCTTCCGCAATCCTTGGCCTCACGATCAGCACGGCTTTCGAGAAGTGCTACGATGGAAACTCGGCCTCGGACCGAAGGAAGAAAACGCATATCCTGACGCCACTTCCGCCGCACCGTGGAGGGCGATTGATCCTGCTGATTTGCAGACGATTCCCTCCACCGGATGGCGCGTGCATTGGCTCGGTCATGCGTCGTTTCTCCTTTGTGGAGCTGGCATGCGCATTCTCATTGATCCGATTTTTTCGGATTTCTGTGCGCCGTTTCCCTTTCACTTTTCCCGTTTGAAACGCCATGTGCCACCGCCTTTGTCATTGAGTGACTTGCCAGTCATCGATGTCATTTTGTTAACGCACCATCACTACGATCATTGTGATCTGCCGACGCTACGACATTTTCCACGAAATACTACAATCATCGTAGCAGAAGGTCATCGCGCTTGGCTGGAGGGGAAAGGTTTCACCAATGTTCGAGAACTACCATGGTGGGAAAATTTTCGAATGGGCGAAGTTGACATCACCTCTACACCTGCCCAGCATTTCACGGCGCGATCGTTGTTAGATCGGAATCATGCGCACTGGTGCGGCTGGAGTATTGAAGGCGGCGGCAAGCGTTTGTGGCACGCGGGAGATAGCGGCTACTGTGAGGTATTCCGTGAAATTGGTGAACGCCTCGGCCCATTTGATCTCAGCATGATCCCCATCGGGGCCTATGCCCCGCGCTGGTTCATGCAGCCGATGCACATGAATCCCCAAGAGGCCGTGCAAGTTTTTCAAGACACGCAAACAAAGCAAGCCATAGCTATGCACTGGGGCACGTTCACGCTCACGGATGAACCTCTTGGTGAGCCACCCCTCTTGTTAGAAAAAGCCTTGCTGGATGCTGGTATTGATAATGACCGTTTTGCCGCAGGTGCTGTAGGACAATGCTGGTGCGTCGATTGATGGCATTGCTTAAGATCACGGCTTCGCCAATTTCAAATATTCTGTTGCATAACGTACCCCCAAGGGAAGCCTAGGGGGCCAATCGAGAAACAACAGATGATCCGCAGCCGTGAGACACAATTTCTTTCCACCATCACCTCGAGCCATGCCGGAAGGTAGAAAACTCGAAAAAGTCGTCTAGACAAAATGTTACCATGCGAGCAACAACCGCCAAAGATGTTAGACGACAGGGTCCAATACCGCTGTAGTCATCAATAGCTCCAGCCGAAGGCGTGCAAATGGATCACTTCAAATTGTTTTTTCTCGTGACTATTGTTTACAGAGCGTATGCCCAGCGTCATCCGTTGCTGCTCTCCTTCAGAAAGTTGCGCGATCTTATTTCCCATTACTGAGTTCCGGTCGACATAAAAATACAAGGCATCTTCGCAATCAGGTGTCGTCGTAGTTAAACTCAGCCATCGACTTTCATCGGAGAATGCACCCATGTAGAAAGAATCAAGCTCTACAAATACCCGGACTTCCTGCGCTTCGCTTTTTTGCCCACTGAGCAATTCTTGCCACGTTGCAGAACCGTATCGAGCGTAGCATTTGAAATCGACGAATGCACGATTTTCGATCACAGACACACATAAGAGGCGCTTCCCTCCATCTTCGAGGCTCACTTTGAAGCGGTGGAAAAATGACTGTTCATTCTTACCCCCTCCTAGGTGAGTAAGTGCGATTATTTTTTCCTGAGCACCTGCACCATTTTCGAAAAACTCACGCAGTAATGGCTCTGTTTCGTCTGGGTCACGCACCCACACAAGACGCTCTTCGATGGTAGTGGCATCGATAAAACGCTGAGCAACCGCCTCAGGCAGCAGTCCTACCCATTTCTCCTCGCCTATTTGCAGCGCGGTGATTTTTGCCGCTATCGGTTGCTTGGGCTTTCCATTAAGCAAATAGAAAGAAGCTCCCGCCAGAAGAATGATGAAGCCGAGGATCCACCATACCAAAAACGATGACCCTCCCTGAGCTTGCGTGCTCACGATCTCATCTGGTTCATCCCAGTTACATTTTTCTTTTTTGGGCCCCGATCCAACCAATACATTTTCAGTAAGGTTCCATGATGCATTGCTGCGGTCAGGCCGACTCATTTTCGGTGTGTTTTCTTCAGGATTCATGGGATGTGCTTATTTTATCATATTCCGATCAAGGAAGTGGCGGAGAGGTGAGGAAGAAAAATCGCGGCGGCTCTGGGGGCTGGGGTTGTCGGGGTCGCAGCAGGCTGCGTGACCCCAAAGCGGCAGCCGCTTACGCCGATGTTTAGTTGCCCGTCTATGAATCACGATGCGGGTCGGTTGCGGTGCCGAGCGTGGCGGCGGAAGCTCTCCGCCGCCACGCCCCCGCAAGAGGTTTTTCACGCAGCAGCCTGGACGCGGCGGCGGCGGGCCAGCAAGCCACCGGCACCCAGCGCAAGCAGTCCGAGGCTCGATGGCTCTGGGATAGCGCCAAATGTCGGATAGGTCGTCCCAATATCTGGGGTGGCGGCAATCGGGTTGGCATTGTCAAAAATCAACCGATGCAGCGTAACGGTGTATTCGTCTCCAACAGTGGTCGATGTGAACTCGGCAAATCCTTCTGTTTTCGCGCCGCCATTGATAGTGGCGTCTTGGAAAAAGAATGGAGTCAAACCGTTCAATGTAAGGTTGGAGTAACCAAACTGATGAATCGAGTTATTCACGCCAACACGCACTCGGTTGGAATAGGATGCGGGCACAAAATGTGCAACAGCTCTTAGGTTAGAGCTATAAACGGATCTGATTCCCGCTAGTTGAGGTTGAACAGCTCCGCCGACGTCGTTAATGCCGTCCCCCGTTAAATCCAGCAGGAGATTCGTCGCTCCACCTGCGGCGGTATTTTTCACGAAGTTATTCGTGAAAGTGATCTGGACGAGAGCTGCTTGAGTGGCGGTGGTGGCAGCAGCTGCCACCAACACTCCCGGGATCAATTTGGCACCGCGTGTTATGTTTATCTTCGATTTCATTTTATATATTTTTTTGTTTTGTTTTGCTCCTTCCTGCGCTTATCGCCGGAAGTAAGAGAGGTTTACGGGGGTGAGCCGCAGAAAAGGTGATCATCGTGTTAGCCGGGTGAAGATGTTGGGACAGCTTGGATGCGGGCGCGGTGCTGACTCGGATCGATGGCCGCATGCATCGCGTCGAGCTTGTCCGGCACGCCAAGGAGGGCAGCGACTAATGGCAGGATTTGATCCGGGTGGTGGACGAGATTTTCATAAGAAACGCTCATGGCAGGGATGCCTTGACCGGTAAGCCAGGTTTTGGCGTGGCGGACTTGCTGGCGGTAGGCCTTTGCGATGTCCGCTCCGGGCTGGGTACGCTTGCCCAAGCGGCTAAGCATGGTTTCTTGGCTCTCAAGGATTTCCCCCATCTCGCGCTCCATGAAAAGCACGCGGTAGCGGAGCTTCTGGATTTTGGATGTTGAATCCTTGACTTTGAGCGGTAGCGCCGCGAGCAGCGGTGCCACCACCTTGAGTGAGTGTCCGCGCGCGTCGGCCAGCCAGGATTTTTCCGGAGTGGTGAGCAGGGAGGCCACCCGGTCATGCTCGTAGTAGCCCTTTTGATTCGAGGCATCCGCCGAGCGCCTGCCATCGGTAAAGGCGGGTATGCCGGCGGCTTCCAGCACTTGCATCATCAGCGAGGTGCCGGAGCGAGGCAGGCCAGACACGATCGTGATGATTTCCTCCCGACCCACCG
This sequence comes from Akkermansia muciniphila, assembly GCA_945890645.1. Classification (GTDB taxonomy): domain Bacteria; phylum Verrucomicrobiota; class Verrucomicrobiia; order Verrucomicrobiales; family Akkermansiaceae; genus UBA956. Next base: position 26,530 of record CAMDCV010000010.1, on the reverse strand, counting down.
CAGCAAGGGCCTCCGGGTGCAGCTCCAACTCGGGCATTGGGCGGGTGTCCTGTGCTTCGCCACCGTGGAGCGACTGGAGTTCCCCGTGTTTGAAGTCTTGCAGAGCCGCAAGCTGCGCACGGGACTGGCGCAGTTGCAGTGCGGCGCGGCTTTGGCCGATGGCATCGTGCTCCAGACGGGCGATCTGCCCAAGCATGCGGAATCCGGCGGCAAACAACGGTGCTTGGGTGACGGACGTCTGGAAGGCCTGCTTGGCTTCTGCCAGCTCGCCGAGCCGGTAGTGCGCAAGGCCGAGCATGTAATGCCCCTTCGGCTGGAAGTAGAGCAACCCAAGCGCTTTGCGGGAATAGTGGATGACCTGCTGGAAGTCGCAGCGAGCCAGCGCCGCACGGGCGATGCCGAGCAGCGGTCCGGGTGCTTCTGCATCGATGGCGAGAGCCTCCTCGAACGCGGTGCATGATTCGTCCCAGCGCTGCAGCTTCTGCAGCACCTCGCCGCGCAGTGTGAGTGCATTGCGCCGCGCGCCGAAGTTGCCATCAAGATCCTCCAGCTTGATCAGAGCTTCCTCGTAGAGCTTCTCCCCCACATCCGCGCACGTTTCCAGGTAGCGCAGTGAAAAAAGGTTAGGACTCGCCTTGGCAAGCAACTCACCGCGCTCACGGACAAATTTTCCCTTCTCCTTATCGCTCATGGCCTCGATGCGTTCCTTCTCCGCCAGCCGGGTCTCTTCTTGGTGGAGCTTGAGCCCTTCCACGGCGGCCATGGCCTCGCTGGCTTCCTGCATGCGCCGCTCGCTCACGGTGGTGACCACGGCACGCAGGTCTCGCGGGCGGTCTTGGAGCTGGTAGCAAGTGGCCAGCTTGAAGCCGAAGCGGTGCTCCATCGGCCAAGTCTGGTAGAGCCGCTCCAGGATGACTACCGCCTCGGCGTAGTAGCCGCCATCGATCCATGCCTGGGCCAGATTGTAATCCAGCTCACGCACGGTTTGCTCCAAGGCTACGGCTTGATCCGCATCTGGCTCCGCGATGTAGCCCAGGGCCACAAGCTGCTGGAGAGCGGCCTTGGAGTCGGCAGCCGAGATTTGCTTGTCCGGCGGGTGCATACCGTGGTCACCGGGCACGGCGTCCCAACTGGGGATGCGCTGGATTTCCGCAGGGGGGTTCTCGTAAATATCGATAAGCACCTTGCCATCCATGTCCTCACCCACGGGCAGGCCGAAGAGGTGGAGCAAAGTGGGGCAAATGTCTATTAGACAGGCTCCATAAACGCGCTCGTCTTGGCGGATGCCGGGGCCCTTGGCGGCGAAGATGCCGAATTGGCGGTGCTCTGCAGCGGGGCCGGCGGGTTCGCGCGGGATATTGCTGAGGCGCAGGTCGTCTGGATGGAAGCCGTGGTCGGACATGAGGATGACGGTGACATCCTCCCCGGCGAGATCGAGCAGGGTGCCGAGCATGGCATCGTGGTAAATGTAGCCCATTTCCACGCAGTGGTTGAAGACGCGGAAATCCCAATCGTCCACCTGCGGCCGCTGCGGCGGGTGGTATTTCATGAAAGCGTGGCCGAAGTGGTCGATGGCATCGTAATAGACGCACATGAGATCCCACGGCTCGTTCTGGATCAGCGCGGTGGCGGCGGAGTGAACGCTGGTGCAGTCCGCGATGATCTTGGCAAGCGACTGGACGCGGGGATCTTTCCCTGCCTTGTCGAGATCCACGCGGGCCATGCCATCTAGGCCGGGGAGAAAGGGGCGCAGGTCATCCTCGGTCAGCTCGGCGGGGTGGAATCGCAGATCCTTGAGATGGCGGACGAGGCGCTCGGGGTGGATGGTTTCCGGCTTGAGCGGCCATTTTTCCGGGTCGTAGGTGCTGCCATGGGCATGCTGGTAATCATTAGAGACCATCACGCCGTGGCTGAGCGGCTCGGCGGGATTGGACGGCCACCAGCCGACGGTGATGGTGTTTTTCCCCTCCTGGTTGAGGATGTTCCAGATCGCCTTGGTCTTGCGCGAGAGATTGGTGATGGGGCGGATGCCGCCGGTGACGGGGTCCGGCTCGGAAAAACCGAGGATGCCGTGCTTGTAGGGACGCTTGCCGGTGGCGATGGAGGTCCAGAGGGTGGGACTGAGCGCGGGCTGGAGCGTGGCGATGTTTCCCATCACGCCCTTTTCCAAAAACCGCGCGAGGTTGGGCATCTTGCCCGCGTCGAGCAAGGGGTTGATGACTTTCCAATCCGCGGCATCCCAGCCGATGAGGAGGATTTTGTTGGTAAGACTCATTTAGAATTCAGGAAATCATCATGCGTTGTGAGTTATTACATATACATAAAATTCAACCTTAATTTAGCAGTATATATACTAGAGGCTACATCTACTAACTCGCCCTTTTTCTAGGGGCGTTTCGGCGATTGCGAAAAAAAATGAATTTTTTCACTTCACCTGCAGAGCGGCCTCTTCGATTTCCTGGCGCTCGCCCTCGATGGCCACTCTGGGTTTTGGGCCATTGATCATCAAAAAGCTCTAGCCCTCAAATCAACAGGCATTCTCAAACTACGCGATATTATTGATTGGGATTCCTTCCGTCCGCTCATGGAAGACATCAGTGGCTATGCAACGCGCGATTGGAGCAAAGAAGGCAAGCTTCCCTTCGATCCCGTCTTCATGCTTAAAGTCTTGGTTCTTCAAAAGTATTTCAACCTCAGTGACGATGCTACCGAAGAACAAATCTTTGATCGCTTTAGTTTTCAGAACTTCCTCGGACTTCGACTGGGCGATGAGATTCCCGATGCCAAAACCATCTGGGACTTCAAGCAGAGAATTGAATCCGAAGGCCGCAACGGATCAGTCCGCCTGTTCGAGGCATTCACTCACACATTAGAGCGCAAAGGTCTCATCGCCCGTGAGGGCAGCATCGTCGATACCAGTTTCACGAATGCGCCACGCCAACGCGACACCCGCGAACAAAACCAACAGATCAAAGAAGGCAAACGCCCCGAAGAATTCGACGCTAATCCATCCGTGGGCAGACAGAAAGATTGCGAAGGACGCTGGGCAAAGAAAAACAACGAAACCCATTACGGCTATAAAAATCACGCCAAAGTGGACCTGAAGAGCAAACTCATAATCAAGTCCGTGACCACATCCGCGAATGTCCACGACAGCCAAGTATTTCTTGAACTCATCGACGAGCAAGACCGCGCAGTGCTGGCCGATAGTGCCTACTACAGTGAGGCGCACGAAGATCTATTGGTCAGCATAAATGCGCAAGAATTTCTGATGCGCAAAGCAACCCGCAACCATCCGCTCAACGAACGAGAAATCAAAACCAACAAAACCATCAGCCGCATGCGAGTGAGAGTAGAACACGTCTTTGGGCGCATGTCGCAGATGGGCAACCACGTCTGTCGAAGCATCGGATTGAAACGAGCGAGCAGTCATAATCACATCGCCAACATGGTTTACAACATGGATCGCCACGCCTGCTTGGTGCGTTGAGCGCGCCGAAGCAGCCGCCAGGGCACGGAATTGAGAGAAAAATGAGTTTCAAAGGCAAAAAAATGGAGAAAAAACACTCCCCCCAACAACGTCGACCACCTTCGCGAGTAGCTTGAACACGTGTTCAGCCAACTTTAAAGCATTCACAAATAAATCACCCCTCATCCAGAGGTGCCCTACAGTAAAAAAAAATTACTTCACGGGGGGTGACCGCATGTAAATTACTTACACCACTGGAGCAGATAACTCGCGAACACCTGCCAATGCTCCTCTGTCACATTTTATGACTTGGCATGTCTGTGCCGGAGACTCCGCGGCGCAAAAAGCGGGAGATACAGATTGCTTCACTTTAACTCTCGCGTTGCGCAAGCTATGCGCATGGGCTTATCGATAAGTTGGCGCGTCCCATTGGCAGAGATGCACATGCTAACCCATACCAAGCCCTTATTTCAATGACATAAACAAACACTCATGTCTGAGGCTTTTTGCAGAGCTTGTCTCACAAGCTCAATACTCTCAAGCTGGTATTGATGGCGAAAGTTTTGCCGCAGGTGCTGTAGGACAATGCTGGTGCGTCGAATGATGGCATTGGGAAAGATTACGGCTTCGCCAATTTCAAATATTCAGCCGCATAACGCGCGCCCAGTTTTCGATAGGATGCTGAATTGAAGTGAAGAGCGACTTCCAAACCTTCCGTGGTTGCCAATCCGCAGAGTGGTATTTTTTTCGCGGATTTTGCCAATTGCTCGTTAACGGCATCGTTGTTCTTAAAACCCCGACTGAGCTCACCTAAAATCACGGGCACTTTCTCGGCCTTTAAGTCTTTGCGAAGCGACCGCATCATCTTTGTCAAACGATCTTCGTAAGTCGCAGCGAGGGCGGGGGAGCTGTCGGATTCACCTTGGTGCCAAAGAATGCCCGCCAAGGTGCCTTGTTTCATCGCTTCCGTGGCACGTTCCACTGCCGTTTTATAAAGTGGGCTGCCGTCTTTCCATTGGTCGAGAGTCGTGCCGCCTACCGCGCATGGGATCAAACCAATGGTCATCTTGGGATCAGCTTTGGACACTTCGCGCGCAAACTCTGAACCAAGTCCCACACCGGCCGCTGGCTTATCAAAGTGGAGCGGGTCCTTTGCTGGCACCCACTGAAGATCTTTGGTCAACATGAAGATCTGCGGATTTACCTCTTGATCCTTAGGTTCGACTTTACCACGACCTGCCATGTTCGACTGACCGATTAAAAGAAATAGCTTCATATCCTTCGGTGCCGGATCTGCGAAGCTGGATGAGGAAGAAAAAAGCAAGGTGATCGCAGAGAGAATGAGGCGTCGTGTCATTCAGAGCTTACTGCTATGAAACAATTTTCTTTCGGTTAAATGATTCAATTGCTCTGGCAAGATCAGATTTTGCCGAGTGAGCAGCGTTGGCTAGTTTACCGATTAGTGACCCTCCACCCCGATCTTTCTGGCCTCAATCGCGAGTTGGTAAGCGAGTTCATCGCCGTGCTTTCGGATCGAAAACTTCACGGATTGCCGTTGTCCGGGTGCAGGGCACCAACTGGCTTGCCAGAAAGCATATGTCGTGCCGTTGCTGGCGCGCACGATCACGCGCGAGACTCCGACGACTCCCGAGGCATTGCGCACTGAGGGCTCGCAGACGCGCGGTCGTTCGCTTTGCTGCCAAAGTTTCACTTGTTCATCGCGCCAGCGCTGTGCGGCAATTAGTGACTCATTTACTCCACCACAACTGCGGTCGGAAAAAAAACGCGAGACTTTCTCGCCGCGCCTTTGCATCCGCACCTGCCAACCATAGGTCCCCACAGCGACCAGTTCGATGCGGGCAATGCCATAATTTTCCCGAGGCGATGGCTTCATAAAATCAAAGACACCTTCTTACGGGTGCCCTGACTTGTCAACGGAGTCCTTGCTGCGATCACTGACCTCCTGCGGCGTTTCCGCCCTCACCACCACGGCTTCCACGACCACCCCAGTCGCGCATCATGCCACCGCCATCGATGATGCGCGTTTTCACTTCATCACTTAAGGTTGTCGATTGCTGGATCGCAGCTTTCGCCGCTTCCGGGTCTGTAGTCATCCATTTCGCGGCGCTGACACCAATGGCCCGCGAGCGGTCGCGCTCGTCGGTGATGGTTTCAGCGAGTGCAAAGGTTTCCGAGTAATTGGTGCTATTGCTCGCAAAAACAAAAGTGCCGATCGCGGTGTCGCGTGCATCTCCTTGAGGAATCTTACTAATCGCTTGCATGGCACCCGCGCTATCCTGACGCGCGTAATTCATCATCACGTTGCGCATAGCATCCTCTTGCTCTGATGTGCCCGAGGAAATGACAAGATTGAAGGCTCCTGCAGGGTCTTCGCGCGACATCTGCTCGGCCACGGTCGCGGTGGCGCGACTGCGCTGTTCTTCATCGGTGAAAGAGGCCAGCTGTTTCGCGGCTTCGCTAGGGTCCTTGCTGGCAAGTCCTTCGAAGGCACGACGGCGAGCATCGTCTTGTTGATCGGTGGGCAGCCCAGCGATAAACTGCTGCGCTTCATCCCAATTTTTGCTCCCGAGTGCTTCGGCGATTTGACGATTGGCGCGCGATTGATCGTCTCCCGTCAGAGTTGCCGCCATTGCCATGGCTTTTTGTGGATCGCTCGAAGCGACTTGTCCCACGATGGAGCTCACAGCATTGCCCTTCTCCGACCCATTCAAAGTTTTGGCCCATGCCATCGCATCGTCAGGATTTTGTCGGGCCCACTCGCCCGCAATGATGGATGCCGCGCCGTTGCCCATGGGGCCACCGCCACCGCCTCGTCCGCCGAACATGCCCATCATCGCAAACTGCCCCGGGTTATCGGAATAGTATTTCGAGGCGTTCACAGGGTCCACACTCGCCCAGCTTTGCATAATGGTGGGCTTCACAAACATGCCAGTAAATCCCATTTTGTCAGAAAATGCCATCGCGCTCATGGGATCGGTTTCCGCCCATTTCGCAAACAGCACATAAGAAGCCATCATGCGCTCCGGCATGGGAATATTCTCTAATTTCCGCGCCTCTTCCTCGAGTTGCTCAGGACTGAGTCCGGCATAAAAATCCAGCAAGGACTGCATACGCTGCAACTGTCCAGGCATCTGATTGATTTCATCAGTGTTGCGAGCACGCGTCGTCCCAGCACTGCGACCCGTCGAAGAATCGTTGATTGAGCCGGCACGACTCGAACGGGACAACATTTCCGCGGCTTCTGTCGCGCCAGAGTCTGCGGATTTATTGCCTTTGCCGATGAGGAAGCCGCCGGTGGCTCCGAGGAGTAAGGTTACAACAGGATACAAAAGCTTCTGATTCATAAAAAAGAGAGTAGTTCATCATGGTAACACCGCCCAACGGAAAAGTTGCTTGTGATTTTACAGATCTTTCCCACATTGACCCCGTGCCACCGAATCTCATACGCGTTTTGTTTGTCTGCATGGGTAACATTTGCCGCTCTCCAGCAGCGGAAATGATTTTCCACCAAAAAGTAAAGGAAGCCCGCCTGGACAAGCAATTTCTCATCGACTCCGCGGGCACCATCGGCCTCCATCAGGGGAATCCGCCCGACCATCGGATGCGCCATCTCCTGCAAAAACGAGGATACGAAATTTTCGGCTGCTCCCGCAAAATTCAACCGGATGATCTTGAACTTTTCGATCACATCCTCGTCATGGATGCCGACAACGAACGCGAAGTCCGCGCCATGGATCGCCTCCATCTTCACGGCAAAAAAATCCGCCGTCTCACCGAATTCTGCCAGCATCACAAAACCCATGAAGTGCCGGATCCCTATTACGGCGGCGAACAAGGATTCGCGGATGTGATTGATCTCATCGAAGATGCCTGTATGGGACTATTGCAATCCATTTCCCCTCCCCGCTCGTGAAATTTCTCCTTCTCGCTAGTGTGTTTTTTATCGCAGCCTGTGCCAACAAGTCGGACATAGGCCAGATTCCCGGACCCTCTGCCAAGGTAAAACGCAGTGACTCGATCGCGATTGCCTATGCCTACACCAGCGTGTCCTGGACTCCACAAGAAAGTAACATCAAGCACGGAACTGATCCGCGCGGGATCTTAGTCCATACACCCGACAAACATCTTTCCGCTCACGGATTTAGCAACGGTTGGTGGTCGCCTGGCCAGAGTCAGACCGGCATGCCCTACCAATGGGGCGGCTTTGATACCCCCCAGACCTTCCAACAAAAAATCAAACGCGATTACGCGGCAGGCGATATTTCCACCGCCGCTAAACGTGCAGGCGGAGATGCCGTCGTTAGCGAAACAGCCACTGGCATTGATTGCTCGGGCTTTGTATCACGCTGCTGGCGTCTGCCCCGTCCCTACTCTACCGCGCAGTTACCCAGCATCACGGATCCCATAAGCTGGGGCCAACTTCTCCCCGGTGACATCTTATTAAACGACCGCCACGTGCTACTATTCGCCGGTTGGAACAAACCGGGCTCCGTTGTTCTCGCCTACGAGGCTGGCCCTTTTCCCCAATGGAAAGTTTCTGCCAATGCCATCCCCACGGAACGCCTCTTCGCTGACGGCTATCAGCCACGTCGCTACCACCATATCATCACGGATCCGCCATGAAAAAACGCCTCTCCTTCCTTACCGTCGCCGTCCTCTCACTGAGCCTCTTCGCTTGGTGGTATTACCAACCTGAACGCGTGCTGGAGCGCAAGCTCGATAAGCTCTTCGAAACAGTGGCATTCGATTCCTCCACCACTCGTACGGGTCGCGTCGTGAAAGGTTCTTCACTCGACAATTTTTTCGATACTCAAGTCGAACTCACTTCCCCACTCGATCAAGCGAATGGTAATTTCTCGCCCGAAGACATTCGCAGCGCCTACGCCTACCTCAGCGAAAACGCCAGCGAGATTAGCATAAAACGCGACCCCTCACTTCTAACGGAAATCGAAGGCGACCACGCAACACAACAATGCGAAGCCGATATCAACATTGCCATCAACCGCTGGCTCGATGGCCCGAACGGACGCTACCAACTTACCCTGCACTGGCGCAAAACGGACAAAGGCTGGAAAATTCATAGCATGGATGCCAAACGCATGCCTTGAAAAAATGGATTTTCACTTCGTCGTGAGTGACGTGACGCGTGTCGGACAATAACGGCCAATAGAACAAACCGAGCATCGTGTGAGCCATTTGCGACAAGCTTGTCGAAATGGTGTGTTTCAATTTCATCCTACAGCAGCCGAGATGCGAATAAGTCATATCATTGAGTATGATAATGACACTCGCGTGATAAGCCCAAAACCACATCGAAGCCATGATTTTTATTTGTGTAATGAAAGAACCCGTTCTCAAAGGGTGTAATTGCCGCACACTTAATACTAGAAATATCCGCTTTAGATTCCTATGACAAAACAAACTGATGACATTCAAGCCGTGGAAAAGCTCGGCGAAACGAGAGACCAGATCGTAAAAGAACTGCGCAAAACCATCATGGGCATGGAGGATGTCATTGATGAGTTGATGATCGCCATTTTCGCTAGAGGGCACTGTTTGCTGGTCGGAGTTCCTGGCCTTGCAAAGACTCTTCTTGTCAGTTCGCTCGCGAAGACGATGTCATTGGGCTTCAAGCGCATTCAATTTACGCCCGACCTGATGCCATCGGACATCACGGGCACCGAGTTGTTGCAGGAAGATCCAGAGACGCATCGTCGCAGTTTCAAGTTCCAGAAAGGTCCCGTTTTCACGAACCTGCTGCTCGCTGATGAGATCAACCGGACACCGCCGAAAACTCAAGCTGCGTTGCTCGAAGCGATGCAGGAAAAACGCGTTTCTTCCGGTGGCGAAGACTACAAGCTCGATGCACCGTTCTTCGTATTAGCGACACAGAATCCAATTGAGCAAGAGGGAACCTATCCCTTGCCCGAAGCCCAGCTCGACCGTTTCCTTTTCAACATCATGGTGAAATACCCGAGCCATGCGGAGGAGATCGAAATCATGCGCAGCGTGACGACCGATGAGGAGCCTGTGACCAATCAAGTGGTGGATGGCCCGACGATTCTTGAGTTTCAACATTTGGTGCGTCGCATTCCCGTGGCCGATAACGTCTTCGAATACGCAGCGGCCTTGGTGCGTGCAACACGTCCCGGTCAACCGGGCACTCCTGATTTCGTAAACAAGCTCATGTCATGGGGCGCGGGTCCACGTGCCTCGCTCAATCTTATCGTCGCAGGAAAAGCCAGAGCCGCCCTGCGCGGTCGTTGCCATGTATCCATTGAGGATGTCCGCGAGGTTTGCCTGCCGATTCTCCGTCACCGTATCATTCCCAACTTTGCCGCGCGCTCCGAAGGAATGAACTCCGATACGCTGGTGGCTAAGTTGTTAGAAACGATACCAGCTAGCGGCAAGTAACCTCAGCCATGTCTATTCACTTGCCAGAAACGCAGTATCTCGATCCTGAGGTGCTGCAAAAAATCGGCGACTTAGAGCTCATCGCTCGCGAGGTCGTGCAGGGCTTACGAGCGGGTAGTCATCGCAGTAACCTGCGTGGCTTCAGCACGGAGTTCGCGCATCATCGTCAATACTCCCCCGGCGATCCGATTCGCTCGATCGACTGGCGCGTGTTTGGTCGCACGGAAAAATATTTCACGAAACTCTACGAGGCGGAAACCAACTTCGATTGCCATATCTTGATCGATGCCAGTTCCTCGATGGCCTACTCCTCGGGAAAAGTTTCGAAGCTCGAATACGCCAAGTTTCTCGCCGCATCCATCGCCTACATGGTCTTGAAACAGCGCGACTCAGTGGGCGTCTCGGTGTTCGACTCTGAGTTACGCGACTCGATGCCACCGCGTTCTTCGATGAATGTCATTCTCGAGATCGACCGCATGCTGCGCATCGCCGAGCCGCGCCCGAAAACCGCGATTGCGAAGCAGCTCCACGATTGCGCGATGCAGTTGCGGCGGCGTTCGTTCGTGGTGTTGATCTCTGATCTTTTTGCCGATGTCGATGATGTCATGGCTGGTCTTGATCACTTGAAATTCGATGGTCACAATGTCGTCGTCATCCAACCGCTCGATGCCTATGAGCTGGAGTTTCCTTTCAAAGGAACATGGCGCTTTGAAGGTTTGGAAGGCGAGGAGCCACTGACCACCGAGGCCGAGCGTTTGAAAGAATCGTATCTCACTGGTCTCAATAAATTTCTCGACGAACTCAGCAGTCGTTGCATGGGCAGTCACATCGATTACACCATGACGAATACCAAACGCGCGCTCGATGAGCTGCTCAGCGAAATCATTCTTAAACGTGAAACCCCCGGCGGCCAATCCGCTCCATCCCGCTCATGAGTTTTCTCAATCCTTGGCTCCTACTCGCAGCGCTCGGCATCAGTGTGCCGATCCTCGCGCACTTGCTCAATCGTTTCCAAGTCCAGCGCACCGACTGGGCGGCGATGCGCTTCCTAGATCGCAACGTGCGCGTGCGATCGCGCCAACTCAAGCTGCGCGATTTGCTGCTGCTGATCCTGCGCTGTCTCGCGCTCTTGTTCTTAGCCTTTTCGCTCGCACGACCTGCCTGGCGTGGTGATGTCGCCGCGTGGATTCCGGGAGAAAAACGTGCCGGCGTAATCATCGCGCTCGATGCCTCGTTCAGCATGCAGCACGGCGACGAAGGCAATTCTCGTTTCCAACGAGCCCTTAAACAAGTGTCCGTCATCAGCGATAAAATCCAAGCCGGCGACCCCGTGACCTTGCTGTTGCTCGGCGGAAAAGATCAACTGATTGCGCACAACATGGCCTTCGATCGCGAGCGCTGGGATGCGTTGTTGCAAGAGGTTGCCGCCACTCCCGCCGCCCTCGAATGGGACGGCGTGCCCAAGCGCCTGATGGAACTAGCCGAGGGAATGGATGCCGCGGAGAAAGAAATTTACCTCATCACGGACACGCAAGAACGCAACTGGAAAAACCGCTCGTCGGAATTTCACGATGCAATCAAAAATCTCAATACCGCCGCACAGGTGTTCCTTGTGCCCGTGCCCGGTGAATCTGCGAACCTTGCCGTTACTGATCTTGAGTTGGTTTCCGGTGCCTTGCGCAAGGGCAACATCGCTCGCTACCAAGCCACGGTGAAAAATTGTGGCACCGAGCCGGTATCGAACGTGGAAGTCCGTTGCCGCGTAGAGGATACACAAATCGATAGCAAAAAAATCCCACTCATCGCTGCGGGAGCATCGGAGACGGTGTCGTTGTTTGTGCCTTTTTACAATGCCGGTGCCACGCGCATCACGGCGGAAATTTCGGGTGATCTGTTAGCTTCTGATAACGTCCGCCGCACGGTGGCCGTGGTACGTGACCGTGTTTCGGTGTTGTGTGTCGATGGATCCGGAGGCGATGCCGGACGTCTCATCAGCGCGGCATTGCTGGCACGGGGCGATGCCGCGAATATGGAAGACTACACCGTCCGTTCGATTCCATGGTTGGCATTTCCTGCCGAAGATTTATCGAAAGCCGATGTGATCATACTCGCCGATGTTCCCGAGATCACGGAAGATCAAGAGACACAACTTTCCCGTTTCGTGCGCGAAGGCAATGGCCTCGTTTGGTTCGCGGGCGATGATGTAAAGGCCGCCTCATGGAACGAACGCGCCGCGCAGGGCGACAACGCCTTGTTGCCCGGTGTGATCGGCAATATCATCAACACCAGTGATGCCGTCGGCGCGGGCAAACCGCTCGATCCGAATATGCCGGATCACACGGTGTGTTTGCCGTTGAAATCCTTGGCGGAAGATTTATTGAGCGAGACGCGTTTCCTGAAATGCGTCGAACTGAAACCCTCGACTTCGAGTTTTTCCGTGCTGCGATTGGCGGGAAGTGACTCGCCGATTCTGTTAGAAAAATCTCTGGGTCGTGGGCAAGTCTTTATGTTTGCCACCAGCGCGCAAACGACGTGGAACAATATGGCGCTGACGCCGGTGTTCCCGATGCTCATGCAGCAAATGATCACCTACCTGGCGGGGCGCGAGTTCGAACGTCCGCAAACCGTCGGCGATACCCTCACGCTCTCCTTCGTCGAGCAGCCGGATGCCAGCGATGCGGTGTTTGATTCTCCCTCTGGAAAAACTCTCACCGTTCCTGTCCGCGAGTATCGCAATCAATACGTGGCGTTTATCGAAAATGCCGATGAAGCAGGATTCTACCTCGCGCGTGTCAGCGTGCAGTCTGCCGCCATGCCCGTTGCCGTGAATGTGGACACCCGCGAATCGGATGTGGCCTGCGTGCCGACATCGGAACTTGCCGAGCAATTCAAGGAAAGCGGTGCGATCATTGCAGTTGATGAAGCATCGCTGGCTGCCGCCATCGATACCACCCGCACGGGTCGCAGTTCGTGGCGCTTTTTCCTGTATGCGGCACTGGCGTTTTTGATCATCGAATGTCTTTTCGCCGATCGACTGATGCGCCGTCAGCAGTCCACCGATCACAACCAAGAAACCATGCCTGCGGGCGATTTAGGAAAACAAAATGCTTGAGGGACTATCCAACTTCACCGGGATTGAAGACATCTTTTTCGCACGCCCCATCGGCGTGGCCGCTCTGCTTGCGGTGCTCGTCGGCATCGTCGCCTTGAGCGTGTTTCTCTATCGTCGTTCCTGGGGGCTGCGACCACCGTTGCGCATCTTTCTCGCGGTGACGCGGATCGTGGCACTGGCCTTGATCGTTGCGGCATTGTTAGAGCCAACGGCCGTCGTGCGCGAGACGCAAACGCGCCAACGTGCCTTGCCCGTGATGCTGGATGTTTCCGAAAGCATGGCGATGAAAGACCAGCGCAAACGTCCAGAAGATCTCATGGAAGCCGCGACCGCTCTGGGCTTCGTGGCCGCCGATGAAAAGGTCGAAGCGGATCGCGCCGTGATCGCTCTCGATGCCGCACAACGTCAAACCATCGCGGACTCGTCGCGTCTCGATCTCACCAAATCCTCTCTCACGAAATCATCGCATGCGCTGTTCCAATCGCTCGGCAATGACCTCGATCTCTCCTATCATGCTTTCGGAAAATCTCCGCGCATGATCCGCGATTCATCCACGCTGCAGGCCGCCGATGTCGCCAATCTAGCCGCCGATCAACCGGCCACCTCGATCACCGAATCGCTCGATGTCGTTGCCAATGCCAGCGGCATCACACCAGCAGGCATCGTGTTGTTTTCCGATGGCATTGATCAAGTTTCCTCCCTGCGTTCGGAAGCGATCCTGCGCGATCTTGGCTCGCGTGGCATTCCGGTGTTCACCGTGCCTGTGGGCCTCGCCGATCCTGATGACGTCTCGCTGCGCAACATCGTGATGCAAGAAGTTGCCTTCTCCGGCGACCGCGTGCCAGTGCGGGTGCAAATCCAATCGAATGGTTACGAGAAACGCATGGTGCGTCTCTCGGTGTTGCTGAATGACCGCAGTGTTTCGCAAAAAGAAATCCGTCTCGAAGGGGGCATGCAGTTTGAGGATATCGATTTCCGCATTGATCTGTATGAAAAAGGTGCCGCTCGCATCGCAGTGGTTGTAGAGCCCTTCAACGACGAAATTTCCGCCGCGAATAATCGCATCGAACGCAGCATCCGCGTGGTCAACGAAAAGGTCAAAGTCCTCTACATCGAAGGCAATGCCCGATGGGAGTTCCGCTATCTTTCTGCGATCTTGAAACGCGATCCTCGCATCGACGTGACCTTCATCGCTTCCAGCGTCGGTCCCGAAATTGCGCGGAATTCTCCCGATCACTTGGAGCGTTTCCCCAGCAAACGCGAGGAGGCATTTCAGTATGACCTCGTGATTCTCGGCGATACCGATGCAAAGTTTTTTACGGAGGAAGAATTGGGCTTGTTAGAAGAACTCGTGCGCGATCGCGGTGCTTCGTTGCTGATGCTTTGTGGGCCGATGCACTCGCCGCTGTCGTATGCGGGCACGCCGGTTGAAGACATGCTGCCGGTGCGTTTTGATCCGGATGGCAAGTGGGAGAAAGTTTCCGAGTCAGTCTATCCCGTGCTCACGTCTGAAGGGCGCAGTAGCATGGTGATGACGATGGAAGAGAAGACCGAGGACAATGATCGCATCTGGAGTCGCGTCGCCCCGCTCGATCACTTGCCGCCTTTGCTCGGCGCGAAGCCGGGTGCCACAGTGTTGGCATCGCTCTCCGATGCGAGTTCGGGCACGCAGCGCTATCCCTTGGTCGCGTGGCAGCGTTATGGCACGGGCAAAGTTTTGTCACTGGCCACCGACCGCTTGTGGCGTTTGCGATTCAATACCGGCGATAAATACCACTGGCGCATTTGGTCGCAGAGCATTCAGTTCCTCACGCTCTCGCGCTTGATGGGTGAACACAAACGCATCCGCTTGGAAACGGATCGCTCCGTCTATCCGCTCAATGCGCAAACGCGTCTCTATGCTCATGTGCTCGATGAGCAATTCGAGGCCATTGTGCAGACAGGATTTGAGGTCGAAGTCACCGCACTGGATGGCACCGATCGCAAGGAGCGCGTTAGCTTGCGCCCCGACCGCACGCAGCCGGGTCTGTATGAAGGATTCTTTTCTCCACCCACTGCGGGGCGCTATCGTTTAGAGTCTAACGAAAACGACCAACCGGTATCGAACACGACCGAGTTCCAAGTGGTTGATGCGAAAACAGAGTTGCTCGATACCGCCATTCGCCGCTCGCAGTTGCAGCACATCGCTGAACGCACCGGCGGTGCTTGCCTTTCGCTGGGCCAATTGTCGCAGCTTAATACCCTCGTCAATCGCGAACCTATCACCACCACCGTGCGCTCGGAACGCTCGCTGTGGGACAATGGCTACATCGCCCTCTTACTCGTCGGCCTGCTCGGCGCGGAGTGGTTCCTACGCCGTAAAAACGACCTGACCTGACCATGGAAACACATTCTTCAGCCCTCAATGACAGTTTGCAAAGCGTCTGGAAGCGCACGCAGAAAAAGCATCTCTACGCGGGCTTTCTTGCTCTCGCGAGCTGGGCTATTCCTCTATTTCTGTTAGGGATTTTCGTGGACCGTATCGCCTATCTCCCGCCAATCGGC
Source organism: Akkermansia muciniphila (assembly GCA_945890645.1). Taxonomy (GTDB): domain Bacteria; phylum Verrucomicrobiota; class Verrucomicrobiia; order Verrucomicrobiales; family Akkermansiaceae; genus UBA956. The sequence goes on along the minus strand of CAMDCV010000010.1, from coordinate 10,970 downwards.
AGGGTGGTGATTTTGTTAGTGATACTCGGCTTTTCGCTGTATCACGCATGGCAACGCGGTTGGCGCCATCTGCGCGGCTTTGATCCGATGCAGTGTGCCTTGCAAATCGAAGGCCAACGCGGCGAGCTCGATAGCTTGCTAACAACTGCCATTCAGTTCCGCGATAAGGGAGCCAGCCCCGGTACATCCACCTCGTTATGGGAAGCTTCTCTTCAAAAAGCAAACGAGTCGGTCAAATCACTGAGCGCTTCGGACATCGTAAACTTCGCGGCATTGAAACGGCCAATGCGCATTGCTTTCGTGCTGCTGCTTCTCATTGGCGCGCTCGCTGTTTTCAACGGACCCTTTCTCGCCGCTGGTCTCGCGCGGATTTTCACGCCGTGGTCCATGGTTTCGTATCCCACGAAAACCCGCATCCAGTCCGGTGATCGCATGCTCGTTCTGAAAGAAGGCGATGCGGCCAAGATCCATGTGGAGTTGCTCGGCGATGTGCCGAAGACCGCGAAGTTTGAACTCGTCACTGGCCAAGGCCGTCCGAAAGACATCGTCATGGACGTGAAAGATGGAGTTGCCACCTACGCCATCGCCTCTGCCTCGCGCGATTTCCGCTACCGCATCAAGGCGGGTGACGCGCGCAGCGATTGGCACGAGGTAAAGGTTATCCCTGCACCTCGCATTGCTGAAGCGAAGGTGCAGTTGCAGTATCCCGAATACCAACAACGCCCCACCGAAACCGTGGAAGCCCTGACCCTCACCGTGCCCGAGGGCACCCAGGTGAAATGGCAACTCAGCCTCGATCAACCAATTCAAAAGGCCGTGCTTCATCGCGATGGCGAAGAACCGCTGCCTCTCGAAGTCAGCGGTGATGGACGTTCACTGCTCGTCGAGGAGCGCGTCACAGCATCACGAGGCTACTATTTTTCCTGGGTGGAAAAAAATCACGGATTCGAATTCAACAGCCCGCGCTATCACATGCAGGTGAGTTCGGATGAAGCACCGCGCATCGAATTTATCGCCCCTGCCGCAAACCTGTTCGCCATGCTCGGACGCCAACTCGATTTCACTGTTCGCGCTCAGGACGACCATGGCATCGGCAGCACCACCATCACGTATCGCGTCAATCTCCGACCGGAAAAAACTGTGACCCTCGCCACTCCCCTGCGCAATGGCGAAGGCGAGCAGAAACTCGATTGGGACTATCGCAAGGAAATCACCGACCTGCAAGTAGGTGACACAGTTTCCTTCATCATCGAGATCGCCGACAGCTATCCCGCCCCACAAGGCCCGCACCGCGTCCGCACCGATGCGCGTCGCATCACCTTCCTGTCACGCGAAGATTACCTCGCGCAGATCGAGGCAAAGATGGATCGCTTGTTGACTCGTGTGCGCGCCATCTATCGTCAAGAACGCGCCGCGCATTTGCTGGTGCGGAGTCTTGATGCCACACAAGAAAGTTTCTCGCAAACCTGCCAACTCGAAGCGATACGCCAAGAGATGCTGCGCGAACAACTAAAGCAAACTTCTGCCGAGACTCGCTTGCTGCTGGCCGACCTCGCCGCCAACAACATCACCGATGCCGCGAATAATGCATCGCTTCTGCAACTAGCCGATGGCATGGAAGCCATCGCCGAAAAATCCATCGCCAAAGCCGCCGCCCTCCTGCGCGCTCAGGCAGGCGTGGGCAAAAGCAATGCCGCCGATCTCATTGCTGCCGATGTCACCGTGAACCAAGCCGCACGCGAGCTTGCCGCACTCGTGATGCAGCGCGGCATCGATGCCGCACGCGAGGTCTTCGCGTTGGAAACTCAGATGCTTTCCAGCGAACAAGCCGCGCTGCGTTCGCGTGGCTCAGCACTCGCCATCGCGCCTGATGATGAAGCACTCGAACGCTTGGCCAAGCACCAGGCCGAGCTCGCCGCATGGACCGCGGAATTGTTAGAGAAACTGCAATCCACCATGCGCTACGACAAGCGCCCACTCGGCGTGCTGCACCTCACCCGTCGCATGACCGAACTCCGCCAGAACGAAACGGAGGCACAGATGAAACAAGCGGCAGAAATGATCCGCAAGCGTGAGTTTGCGACAGCCGCAGAAGTGCAGGTGGCTTCCATGAAAGCGCTACTCAAGGCCGAATACAGCGTCCGCACCGGAGCCGAATACACGGCGATTACCTTCGCTCGCGACACACTCACGACATTGTTAGCGGAGCAAAGCAAACTCCGCACCGAGTGCGAAGCCCTGACCTCCGATGCCATCACCGATGATCTTACAAAACGCCAACTCGCCCTTCGCAGCACTCTCTTGCAGATGCTCATCCCCGCGATCCCCGCGCCGCGCACGCGCCTGTATGATGAAGTCATGCCGCAAGTCCCCCCCGTCGATGCCCTCCGCGCAACCACCGAAAATGCCATGGGCGATGCACTCGTCCTCATGAAAGCCGGCAAGCGTCAGGATGCCATCGCCAGCCTACGCACCGCCGAGACCGCGCTCGCCGCCCTCACCGATCACGTCGCCACTTGGTCTATCGATCTATCCACGCGCACCGTCGGCCTGACCACCTTGGTATCCACGTCCGTCAAGCGCCTCTCACGCATCAAAGACTTGGAAACCCTGCAAATCCAACTTCTTGAACAATGCGAAGAAGCCGCCCTCGATGAAAAACCCACCAAGCCACTCGCAGAAGCGCAACAACGTCTCGCGGAAGAACTGCTGCTTTTCAAAAAAGACCTGTTAGAAGAAAACAAGGCCAATCCCGATAAAGACACACAGCCGATTGTTACCCGCATCGATGCCATCGGAAAAATCATGGCCAATGCCACGGCAGCACTCACTGCCGACAAAGGCGAAGACGCGCTTGCCCTGCAGGAAAGCGCCTCAGACGCTATTGCGCTCCTCACGGAAATGATTCAATCTCAATCCACACGCCTTTCCTTGCTGCAAGAAATCTACGGCTTTCAGCGCGACGTCAGCAACGCCAGCCTCACCATGCTCGATCTGGTCAATACACAAAACGAGTTGATTCAAGCAACCAAAGATGCCGACGAGGAAGCTCTGAAAAAACTACTGCCGACCATGAACAATTTGGTCCAGTGCATCACCGATGTGGCGCCCTTGTTTGATCTGGTGGCATCGCGCTTGGATGTCGGTTCCGCTTTGCTCTTTGCCGGTTCTGACATCGAAGATGCCATCGCCGCCACAGAAGATGGTGATCGGGAGGACAGCCTCGATGCCCAAGAAGTCGCTGCTCAATCCCTCGCGAAAGTACAAACGCTCATCCAATCCGTCAGCGAGCAGAATGGCTACCTTGCCGAAATCATGCAGTTCTGCCACGAGTCGCTCGCCGATGTCGCTCTAATGGAATCTGGCCAGCAACAAATCCGCCTCGCCATCGAAGCCGCACCCGCCAACATCCCTGCGGAAATTTCGCAACGCCAGGAAGACTTGCTCAAGACTGCCGAGTCCTTCGCAAGCGGACTCGTAAAAACCACCGGCATGGCCGATTTTAATAAAGCCGCCCCGCTCATGGCGGATGCCACTCGTTTGATCAAAGCAAACGACGCCACCGCTGCCATCGATTCCATGAATCAATCCGAGGCCGCCCTGCGCGCGAATGGCGAACAACTCGTCCTCGTCATGAGCGTGCTGCACGGTCTTTCCAAAATCGAAGTGCTCACCACCTCGCCGCCAGAACTGCCGGAGTTGATTGAGATCCACGGCCTCGCCAGTGACCAGAAAAACATTTATCGCACTCTGCGTTTCGGCAATAACGATGACCTGCAAAAGATCGTGCCACGCCAGCAAAAACTCGAAGCCCGCTACGCGAAATACACGCAGAAGGAAACCCCTTATCCACTGATCGTCAGCGCCCAACAGCAAGCCTCTCAAGTCGCACTTGCTACCTCACGTGATCAGGCACTCGTTAACCTGAGTGCCAATGATGAATCGATGCGTCACTTCATCATCGCGCAGTCCGTATTGCTCAATACTGTAGCCGTCCCCGCTGCTGCTTCCTCGGATCCTGTTCTAACCGAAGCAGAATCATCCGACCTTTCCATCTCTGAAGCCGCCAGCTTGGTCTCCGACTTCGTCAGTGGCGAAGCACCGAAGGACAAACGCAGCGAGTGGGAAACCCTCGGAACTCGCAATCGCGCTGCCCTCAATCAAAATTTCGCCCGCGAGCTTCCTCTTGAATACCGCGGCATGCTCAAAGATTACTACGAAAAAGTCGCCAAATGAATAAGGCCCTACCTAATAGTGTAACCGATCGCATCAAAGCCCTGTGCTTGTGCATCGTTTTTCTGTGTACATTGCCAGTGGTGGCTGAGGAGAAACCCGCGCGCCATTTGTTCATTCTCTCCGGCCAATCAAACATGACGGGCAATCTCGTAAAAGGCTTCACCGCGACCGTGGAGGAAGCTTATGGCAAAGAGAATGTCACCATTGCCATGAGCATGAAAAGCGGCAGAGGCCTCCGTTATTGGTGTTCGGATTATCGTTATTCTGATGATCATCAACCAAGCGATCAAGAGAAAACCGACAATGGAAGTCTCTACCAAGCGCTAATCGACGCTGTCAAAACAGCGGCGGGCGACAAATCTTTCGATACCGTCACGTTCATCTGGATGCAGGGCGAATCCGATGCAGGCAAAAGCCGAGCAGATGTCTATGCAGAAAATTTTCTCAAACTTTTGAACCGACTGAAGACCGACCTGAAGCGCGAGCGCATGCCATTTGTGATCGGTCGCATCAGTGACCATGACATGAAAAATGAGAAGTTTCCTGACTGGACGAAAATGCGAGAAGTGCAGGTCAAATTGGCGGAGAGCCAGTCCGACGGTGCGTGGATCAACACCGATGATCTCAATGACATCGCGCAGGCCAAGCCCGGGGCAGATACTTTACACTATGGCAAAGAAGAGTCCGTCACACTCGGCGAACGCTTCGCTGCAAAAGCCATCGAGATGATCAATACCTCTCACCAATCTAACCAACCACCCCAATGAAATATCTAACACAAAAAATCCTCGCCGCGTGCGTAGTATTTTCTTTCTTGCACACCGCAGCTCGCGCGCAGGAAGAAACCGCCGAAGCGCCCGAACTTACCGAAGCCGCCGACCGCGCCATCGAGCGTGGCTTTGAATGGCTGATCGCGACCCAAAGACCCGATGGTTCCTGGGCGACGGAAACCGGCACATACGACATCGGGGGCACTTCGCTCGGCTTGATGGCGTTTATGGTGAAAGGGCATTTCCCTGGCTTCGGTCGCTACGGCGAGCCGCTGAATCGCGCCAAAAATTACCTTCTCCAAAAAGCGGAAGCTTCTACAAGCGGCGTCATGTCGGGCATGTATGAACATGGTCTTTTCACTCTCGCGATGTCGGAACTCTGGGGCATGACCGCCGATGTAGAAGACAACAAAAAAATTCAAACCGCTCTGGAAAGAGCCGTGCAAATCATTCTCCGCGCGCAAAGTCCACTCGGTGGTTGGCGCTACTCCGCCCGACCCGATGGCGGCCAAGACACCTCCGTTACCGCGACCGTCTTTGTATCACTCGCCTCTTCCCAACAAGCCGGCATCCTCGTGCCCACCGAGACCATTGATCGCGTCGTCGGCTACCTCCGCGATCAGGTCTGGAACGAACAAACCGGCGGCTTCGGTTACCAAGGCAAAACTGGCACCACCATTGCCTGCACCGCCGGTGGCGCATACATCGCACAGCTTTGCGGCCAGCGCGACACCGAATGGGTCGCCGCCTCCATCCGCTATCTCGAAAATTCCCCCAAAGCCTTCACACGCGCGGAGATTGGCTATTATTACTACGCTCACTACTACGCCATGTCGGCTATGGTTCAGGCTGGCGACAAACAATACGCGGAGTGGTATCCAAAAATCCGCGACTCTCTTATCCAGTTACAGAAACCCGACGGCTCTTGGAAAGAAAAAGAAGGCGACTACCCGAGCAATACCCCGATGGCCATTATCATCCTCGGCACTCCGCATTGCTACATTCCCATTTATCAGCGCTGATTCATCTTCGGAGAAATTTCCGGCATCTTTGAAACGTATTCACTACTCCTACCCCATGATCTCTCTAAAACATACCGCACTCATTTTCTGCTCGGCACTTTTCAGCATGGTTAGTGTCCAAGCCGCGCCTAAAGAGGCCGCCGACGATATTCCTGATGAGGCCCCCGTAGCGGCTTCTACAAAAATTTCGCTCACCGCTCGTGGTGAAACGTTGATGGCGAAATACACGAAGTTACTCGATGAATTAAAGGCCGAAATCAAATCCGCATTGCCCGCCGTGGACGATGCGAAAAAGACCGCTTTCCTCTCCGCCCGCACCGAATGGAACGCACTCAAGGCACCGAAAGAAGATGACAGCGCTGAAATGCGCAAAGCCTACGACGATGCTGTCGTAGCGACAGAAGCCAAAGCCCTCGCTGCGGCCCGCGTGTTGCTCACGGATCTCGATGCCACCCTCGCGAGTGATAAGCTCGATGCCACATTGATGAAAATCGCCATCATCACCCAGGCTACACCGCGTGGCTTGGCGGAGTTTTCTCAACTCGGTGCAGCAGAAGAAAAAATCATCGATAGTCTCCTCGCGGATGCCCCACTCATGCGCCAGATGCTTGAAGCAGGCGGTGCCAACGGCGGCTCTTATGGTCAAAGCATGCAAGTCTATGCCGCGATCCAAAAAGCCAGCGAACGCTCGCGCGAAACTGGCAGTATTTTTCAACGTCTCGCGCTTGGCACCAGCTTGCAAACGCCGTGGTTTCCTGGCAAGCAAAGGATTGGCGTGTATGCGCCCGTCCAGCGTACCGATCTCGATACCGACCAAGTCGAGCGCTACATGCACTATGAAAAAGCCTATCTCGATGGCGAGCTAGACCCCGCCTTCAAGGATTTGAATACGTGGGAATGCCGCTTCGTTACCGATGATCCTTACAGCAACGAAGAGCTCACTTGGATACGTCAAACCATCCGCACCTACCGCCCCGATCAAATCATTAATCCTGACTACAAGTGGCGCTACATTCGTTTCGTGAAAGATGACATGCCGTATTGCAGCACCACGCACGATCCCACCATCGGTACACAAGCGCAGGAACAAATCGCGCTCGGCGGCATTTGCGGACGCCGCGCTTTCATCGGTCGCTTAAGTTTACGTGCGTTTGGTATTCCAACTCGCGCCTCGACACAGACGGGGCACGCCGCTCTAAGCCATTGGACGCCCGATGGCTGGACGATCTGCTTCGGAGCTTGGTGGTCCGTGGCATGGTGCGGTCCTCAAGGCGGCATGGATTTTCTGTTAGACTCACAGGCACGTGAGTTCACCGATGAATATGTGAAAGTCATGCGTGCACAATGGATCGGCAATGCCCTTGGCGAAGAGGACGTGGACCTGCGGAAATATGGCGTAGGCGGTGGCTTTTGGGACGGGTTGGCGTTTTATAAAAAAATGGCACTGGTCAAGGATGCGGAAATCAAAGCACTCGAACTCACGGGTGGCATGAAGCTCGGGGAATCCGATGAATTGATCGGCGATGAAGTTGGTTCCGAAATAGAAATCCCCGAGGCAGATAAAACGATCACTACCGCCACTGATGGCACCCTCACCATCCCCGCCGTTGCCTGCTACTCACCGCGCGGACCTTCCGATCGCGTCTTACTCATGAAGAGTCACGACAAAGGCATGCAGATGCACTACACTCGCATCGGCGCACGCCCTGAGCTGGTGAAGTATCGCATCGAGGTCCCCACCGCTGGTGAATACGAACTTTCTGCCCTTCTTGCCACCGTCTCCATCAAACAAAACATGGTCGTGCGCATCAACCGCGAAGAACCCGTCACCTACGACATCCCCTACACCAAAGGTACTTGGATGAAGAGTGCCCCACTCAAAGTAAAACTCGAGGAAGGCACCAACATGATCAGCATCACCGCCCGCACACCAAATCGCGGCATCAGCTTCAAGCACTTCGAGCTGAAGCCAGTGAAATAATTCTACTCGTCCCTTCACTGTTCCATGAAATCTCCTACCCGCATCTTTCGTCTGCTCGGGCTTATTACTTGTGCCTGCTTGTTGCCTTTGCACGCAGAAGTCCCCGCAGAAAAAATCACCGCGCTCGAACAAGCGCTCACCGCCAGCAAGGACGAAGCCTCCGCCGCACGCAAGCGACTCTCGGTGAAACGCGCCGTCCGCGATGCGGAGGAATTGCTCAAGGAACACGCCACGGCCGCCAACCGCTTCGTCTTGCTCGAAGTAATTTTCCGCGCGCGTCAAGAATTAGTCAAACTCGACAATGATCCGGAGAACCGCACCGCTCTGCTCGATACCTGCAAACTCCTCGCGGCCGCACCCGATGAATTTGCCATGCAGCGCTTCGATGCAGAGCTGCTTCTTTCGCAGAGCGAGAGCGTCCGAGTAGGTGCTGAGGAAGGTGGCCGAATCAAAGCCTTGCAGCAACTCGTCGATCGCTACCGCGGAACCACGGCGGAAGCGAAGGCTATCAAAGTCGCCGTCGTCATCGCCATGGAACTAGGCGATACCCAATTCGCCGAAAAACTTCGCATCCGCATAGAAGAACGCTTCGCTGCCGACATCGATATGATCGCCTTCCAGCGCCAGCACTTCGGTGGACAAGTGATCGGCGCTCCCATTGCCGGAACCTTTGAACGCGCCGATGGCAAGTGGACTCGCTTCCCCATGGATGCCATGGGTAAGACCACCATCGTCATCTTCTGGTCCAAGGACGATAATGGCAGAAAAACCCTCGAAGGATTTGCCGCGGCATCGAAACAACACCAAGCAGAACTGTTAGGCCGCATGCAATTCGTCAGTTTCAATCTCGATAACCTACCCGATGCCGGACAAAGCATCCTCAAGGAAGTCGGCGTCGATTGGCCGGCCCTCAAGCTCCCCGGCGGCACTGAGAACCCGTATTTCAAAACCTTTGCCAGAAAATCTCCCGCCGCCATCAGCATCAGCCCCGCCGGCTATGCAGCACTCGTATTGGAAGGCTCCACCAAAAACAATAGCGGCAGAAACGTCGAAATCACTGCCGATATCGATTACTCCCGTTGGCTCACCAGTTCGCTGAGTCGCAGTTGGACAGAGGCGACCTACATGAGCCAGATGAGCTCCCTCTTCAGCGGCGAATTCCTCGTCCATGATCAGAAATCCTCCGCCCTGCCAAAGGAAACACTCAGCGCCATCCAAGAGTGCTTCCTCCCCCCCATACGTCGCACTCACGCGCCGAACGCGGAACTCATCACCCTCTACCAAAACGCCGAATCCCTCACCGCGAAAGCCATCGCCGCAAACGCCTCATCGCCCGATCTCTGGCTGCTGCGCAACTACCGCATCACCTCCCTCAACTGCCTGTGGAAACTCACCAACGACAGCGACCACCTCGACCGCGCCCTAGAAGAATCCAAAGCCGCCCTCGCCGCGAATCCACCCACTGCCGCCCAAGTCGTACCGCAGCTCTGTCTCACCCGCGAAGCCCTGCGTCAGCCCGATGCCAAGCCCCGCGAAGTCATCGCCCAATTCCTCACCACCCTCGGCGGCGACAAAGCCCCCGCCACTGCCCTCGCCGCCGCTTCCCTCTTGGCGCTCGAAACGGCCGACCGCGAACTCCACGAACAATACCGCACACAAATCCTCGCACGCTACGCCGAAGACCCCAGCATCTATCCCGTCGTCGCCCTCTTACTCGATCGCTACCATCGCTACTGGCTCCACCAAGTCCCCTTCTCCGCCGGTTGGTCCTATGGTCGCCGTGAAAAATACTTCCAAACCCACGGCCAACCCGAAGATGCCCAGCGCAAATTCAACGCCGAACTCACAGCGCTCGATGGCAAAACCGTTTCCCTTCCCCAAGACTACGCCGGTAAATGGCTCATCCTGCTGTTCCCCTCGACCGAGCCCGGCGAAAAAACGCCTCTGCCCAAAATCGTCACCGGCCAACTCGACGAGCAAAAACGCTACCTCACCACCAAACGCGGCACCGATGACCTGCAAATCATTACCGTGATTCTCGACGACGATGCCACCCGCGTCACCACAAATTATCTACCCGCACCCGTCACCAGCCCCGTGCTCATGATGCCCGGTGGCATGAACAATCCCCTCGTCACCCGACTCGGCCTCCTCAACGAGCCAGGCAATAGTAATACTGTTCTCGTCCGCCCCGATGGCACCATCGCCGCCTCCCTTTCTTCTCTAAACCGACACAACGAAACAATCACCAACATCATCGAATGGCACGACGAAAAAGCCGTCATCGATGCCCTCGCCGCTGGCAATATCGAGGAAGCCAAACGCATCGCCTTCCTCCGCGCGCCGACAGCCCCTCCTGTCTCGACCGATCCAAAAAAGAAAAACGTTAAGCCCATTCCACCCAGCCTGACGCACCTCCGCGCCCGCGCTCGCGTTTATCTGGCTCTCAAAGAGTACGACAAAGCCCTCGCTGATATTGAAGAAGTCGTTTCTATGCAACTCGGCACCGATGGCGGCATGAGCCTCCGCACCCAGGACCTAGAAGAAGCCGAACAATTCCGCGATCAACTCCTAAAACTCCGCGCTCCGAAAAAAGAAGAGAAGTGATTTTACGGGAGAGCTCATAAAATCCGAAACTCCCTAGGACCAAAAGTCCGGCAACATACCAGCCCAGCCCATCGGGCTGGGTCATCGGTTCATAAAAAAACAGCGGGCTGAAAGTCCGCCACATTTCTGGTTGACGGTGGTAGGTCGCCTGAGTTTCGGACTTTCAGCCCTCGGAAATCAATACGGCACTTTTCCCTAGGCCGATGGCCCATAAGCGCTAACTTGTTTCTTGACATTCGACGCGTTACGGCTATCTTCCTAGTGCATGAACAATAGCAATCATGGGTTCGAAGAAGACTGGGTCATTTTGAAGTCGTTTTTTCCCAACAACTGGGAAGCTTTAGCTCAAGAGAC
>CAMDCV010000009.1 GCA_945890645.1 Akkermansia muciniphila | reverse complement strand
CGTTGGTCCGGCGACTTCACTTCGACACAATCAACCGCTTCTATTCTGATGGATAGCTCTAAATCGGTCACGGCGCATTTCGTATGGCCCATGGCGACTTGGAAGAGCACGCATTTCAATGCCACACAACTCGCGGATGCCAACATTTCGGGCGACAACAAAGATCCGGACCAAGATGGGGTCGAGAACTGGAAAGAATACCTTCACGGCTCGAATCCCATGGATCGCAACGCGAAGGGCGTGAGTCCTGTCGCGATCGAAGAAGGTTTCTTGCGCTGCATTTACACACGCAATCTCGGTGCCGCCGTGGGTGGATCTGTCACTTGCCAAGCAGCGCGCAATTTGTCGAACTGGAATGCCCCTGGTCTTCAAGAGCGTGTGCTTTCGACGATCAATGGTATTCAAACCATTGAAGCGCGCTTGCCCGTGGCGGGAAATTCGAGCGGATTCTTGCGCTTCCTGTATACAGCTCCGCAGCCGTGAGGCTGGCTATCGATTCTGTAAGATCAAACTGATTGACAAAAAATGAGGGGCTCGTATTTTCAGTATATGAAATCTTTCACATGGATCTTACCCATTACTATTCTGATGACTTCTGCGTTTGCAGCGCCGATTCCGCGTGGCACGTTTCCAGCGGGAGAATATGAGGCGGCTAAGGCGGAAGCAAAAGAGACGGGAAAGCCGATTGCTATCGTGACGACGGAGTTGAAGAGTAGTTGCCCCAAATGCATGGCGGGCAATGAGGAAGTCTTCAAGCAGATGAAAAAGGATTACGTGGTAGTGATCGATGATCCGAAGAGCCAAGGAAAGTTACCGGAACAAGTCAAACAGCGCACGTTTCCGATATACAAATCCAAAGGCAACACCATTCCCATCGTCGCTGTGCTGTCGCCGACCAATGAGCAATTGGTGGGTGGTTTGTGCTACAAACAAATTTCTGCAAGCGGTAAGAAAGCATTTACTACGTTGAAGACGGAAGTAGATGCGGGCCTTGCCCAAGTAGCCGCCCAACCAGCACCCGTAGCTCCGGGTGGAAAAGCGCCTGCCCCCCCAAAAACGGAAAATACAGGCGGCATGCGTGAGTGGATCAATTCAGATGGTAAGACGATCAAAGCGGAAGCGATCGCCTGCAACGTTACCTCGGTGACTTTCAAATTGGAAAATGGGAAAGTGGTGGACTACCCCTTGGAAAAACTTTCTGATAAAAGCCGCGAACTTGCCGAAGAGCTGTTCGATGTGGATTGACTTTTGGTTTGCCAATGAGAGGAACCTTTAAGGCTACCTCTTATTGAAAAACATCAGCGCAATCAAGGCGACATGCCCGAAAACGGATAGTCCGCCGAGGATGATACCGACCCATGCATGAGCAGTGCCGCGGATTTGTGGCATCGCTTTGCGCTTGCGCAAACCGATGATGCCCAGGGGCACTGCGACACAGCCAAGCAATAATCCTAACAAGGGAATCAGACTGAACACACCGAGGTAATACGAGGTCAGTGCCTGTGGATTTTTGTAAGGAATTACACCGCCCGTAGCATCGCCAGTAGGCTGATTCACCGGTGGTGGAACGGGGGAAGAGGTAGGTGCTTCGTACATGGTAGATGGGGATTATGAATTCTAACCTTCAGCATTTCAGTTTTCCTCCTCAGCCGCCTTGTTGTTTGAGGGAAACGAGATACTCGATTAAGTCGGCGAATTCCTGAGTGGTGAGACCGGCTGCGAGGCCGGGAGGCATCATGCTGGTGCCGGGGTGTTGTTCTTCTTTGACATCAGCGCGCTTGATTTGGCTAGCAGTGCCACTGATGTCGCGAAGGCTTACTACACCATCTTGCTCGGCAGTGACGAAGCCCATTTTCATGGAGCCGTCTTTCAGGGAAAAGATGGATGTTTGGAAACCTTGGGCTACGACTTTACCCGGATCAAGGATCGATTCGATCAGATAATCGCGCTGGAACTTCGCACCTGCGGCACCGAGGTAAGGGCCTTTTTGTTCGGCGGCGGGATCGACGCTGTGGCAGGCGATGCAGCCTTGTGCTGTATAAAGCTTGGCACCGTTGGCGACGTCGCCTTTGGTGGTCATGGCGATTTTAGTGACTTCATCGGGTTTCATTTCCATCACGCGCTTGCCGCCTTTTTGCCCTTGGGCGCTGGCGATGGCTTCTTTCGCAGCCTTGGCAGCATCAATCGTTTTTTTGTTATCAAAGGTAATTCCTGCCTCGATTTGTTTGTCAAAGCCGGACAGCTTCATGTCGGCCAAAGCTAGGAAAAATCCTACCTCTTGTGGATTTTTGTCGGCGATTTTTTGTACTTCGGCTTTCCATGGTTCTTTGGCGAGGGGCGAGTTGATAATGGTGAGCATGGCGCGCCAGGCGATGCGTGAGGCACTGTCGTTCGCTTTTTTACCGATCTCGTTGAGTTGCTTGATCTCAGTACCGCGCGAGGTTTCGTTTACGAAGTCGTTGATCAATTGATCGGCGGCATGGTCGCGCTTTTCTTCGTCGAGCCAAGAAGCTAGCACATCGATGCGATTCTTAGTGGCATTATCTTTGCTGCGCAGCAGGGCGTTGTAGCAATCGATGCGTTCGGTCCAGGAGCGCTGATTGCTCTTGGCAGCGTTGCTCAAAATCGCGGCGGTGGCGGCATCGACATCGGTCATACCGAGAGCGAGGGTCACGGGATCAAGATTACCGAGCTTCAGTGTCGAAACATCGAGTCGGTTTTTAGCCAAAACTTCAATGAGGCGCTTGCGATCGGCATCGTTGACTTTTTCAAAATTGGCTTCGATGCCCGCTTTGATGCGGTCTGATGCGGACCACGTGATGGGATCGTAGTAGGGGCCGCGGTCATCAGGGCGGGTATTCCACCAGAGGTTGAGATCCCATGGTTTTTCCTGATGCATGAGGCGAGCGAGGGCACCGAGAACCCCAAAACGTAAGGCATCATCACTGGTGTTTTTCGCGATGGTGAGCAAGCCATCGACGGCTTCATCGGAATGAAGTTGTTGCAGGGCGAGCAGGGCGTAGCGGCGTTGCGCTGGTTGTTCCAGAGCGGCGAGGCATTGTTTGACGGCTTTCAATTCAATCAAGCACTGCGCGGCGATGTGCGGTAAGATGTAGCTTTCATTTTGCTCGAACTTGGCACCTTTTTTGAGTTTGGCGGGATCGTTTTCGAAGGTTGCGGCAGCAGCGAGAATGGCGGAGGCGTTTTCTGCTTTGCCGAGACGGGCGAGGCCGGTCATGGCGGCGCGTTGCACGCGAGTGTTCGCGTCCTTGAGGCCATCGAGGTACGGCTGGACGGGTACGCCAGCGAGTTGTGTTTTGCGGTCGGTCATGGCGCGCAAGGCGAACTCGCGGATGGCGGCATCCTTGGTAGCGGTGGCGAGTGCGGGGTTGGCATCGGCACCGAGGAGTTGCTTGTAGGTGAAGATCGCGGCGACGCGGGCGGCGATGGTGAGTTTTTCATCCTTGATGTAGGAGAGGAGGGCGTCGCTGAGGACAGGCTTTTTGCCACGGGCGATGATTTCGCGCTGCGTTTCCAAGCGTGCGACGGCGGAGGGGGAAATGACGCCTTTGACGAGTTCTGCATCACCCAGTTTTTTCAAATTCGGAAATGGGGTGTGCTTGGCACCTTTGACCGTAACTTGTTGCACGAGTCCGACCGCTTTGCCATCGCCCGAATACTTGAAGCCGCCATTGCGCCAGTCGGCGAGGTAGATGCGCTGTGAGCCATCGACGTCCATATCAATCGCGCGTGCTTGGTCGTGGAAAACATCCTGATCAGCTACGAAGTTGGCCTCGAATGGCTTGAGCGGGTGACGATGGAATTTTCCGGTGGTCCAGTCGCAGGTGTAGAGTGCTTGGCCGTAGCCTTCTGGGAAATTGGGCTCGTCCATGTAGAGCCCGCCCGTGCCGGAGCCGCCACCGTAGTCGGCGAGGGGAGTGAGCATTTCGTCTTTGAAATTGTGATAAAACTTCGGATAGCCGTGATTGGCGTATTGTACGAAGTGATGCAGGCGGGTGTTCCAGCCCTTTCCGTCGTTGGTATTGTCGCGCGCAAACATGTCAAGCGTAGGCGAAATGGCGACGTCGCAAATGTTTCGGCAGAAGAGAGCGTAAGGTTCCATCTCCGAGCCATCGGGTCGCACGCGAACGACGCCACCACCGAACAAAGTATAGACTGTGCCGTCGGTTCCCTTTGCGGCTGGCATACCGAAGTCGCCCACGGCAACGTAGAGCCAACCATCGATACCCATGCGCAGGCCGTTGGTGGTGTGGTCGGCACCGCGAGGGTGCTCAATGCCCCAGCCGAAACCTTTGACGAGTTCTTTGCTTTCCTCCGCGACTCCATCACCGTCTTTATCGGTGAACGAAGATAGGTAAGGTGGGTGAATGATATACAGTGTATCACCGAGAAAATGACCGCCGCGAGGGGAGTGGAGAGTTGGCACGAAATCTTTAAACTCATCGGCCTTGCCATCGCCATTGGTATCGCGGCATCGAATTACTTTGCCGTAGCCCTTAACGTGACCGAGCGAACCGTTTGGGTCCGAGCTGACATAGACATCGCCATTTGCCGCAGCAGAGACGGCGGTGGGGTAATTGACGTTGGGAAATTCCGCGTAAGTGCGGATATCGAATTCCGGAGGCAATGCCAGTGCAGTGCTGCATAGAGTAAGTGGCAGGAGACGAAGCAAAGGTTTAGCAGTCATGAGCGGTCACAAATACGCCCTGAAAACAGTCTAAGTTTCAAGCTTTTTCCAGCAGGGAGAGTCGAAGCATTTTTACCTACGGAAACACTGGGACTACTGAACGCACTGACTTTTTTTAGTTCTGACGCCTGATCTTTGACTTCTCATTTATGAAGCGGACTGAAGTCCGCGCTCCATTGGCTGTTATCACGGCTCGCCTTGTGGGAAGATTGTGGCGATGTCAGACTCTGTTTTTTCATCGACCCATTTTTCTAATGCTTTTTTCATGGACACAAGAACTTCGGGTTTATTGGCGGCGATGTTGTGTTCGCAGTGTGGGTCGCTACGCAGATCGAAGAGTCGGTAATGGCGTTCTCCATCGGCGCGTGGCGTGAGAATGAGTTTCCAATGCTCAGTGCGTAGCACGCGCTCCTTGGCATCGACGAGACGCTGTTCGTATTCCGGTTTCAGCACGAAGTGATAATCGTAGTCGTCATCGATGAAGGTCATCTCATCCATGGGCGGTAACGGCGGGCGTGGCACGTTTTCTACGCGGAACTGGATGAAGGGAAATCCGGTCTCCGCATAAAAGGGGCGTGATTGGGCAATGCTCGGTTCATCGAGCCATGGTGCGAAACTTTTTCCTTCCCAGCCGGCGGGAGAACTTTGTCCTAACAAGTCCATCAGTGTCGGTACGATATCAATGGCGCGAACGATTTGCGGAAATGTCTGTGGTGCTTTTCCCGGCACATACATGACGAGCGGTATGTGATTCGATTGGTCGCCGCCATTAAAGCTCAGGCCGTGGCCCAGTGTGGCACCGGGTTCGTAGAGATCATCGCCGTGATCGGAACTGATGATGACAATCGTGCGCTCGGCGAGGCCATAGCGTCTTAGGGCTTCAAGTATGCGTGAGACGCAGTCATCGAACTGCCGCGTGCAGCCATCGTAGAGTGCCGAGATTTGTTGGGCATCGGCGGGCGTGAGTTTGTTCCACTTATTTTCTAGGTCTGTGCCGCCAATGAATTCATCGATATCAAAATCCACTGAGGTTTTGTTTTTCCCGCGGTAATTGGGGTCCGCAAAGAGGCTGTTGTAGGGTTCCACCGAGCGATAGGGCAGGTGGTTGCAAGAGTAAAACACATGCGAAAAAAATGGCTGACCACTCCGCGCGACCTCAGCGAGTTTATTTTCCACTCGTTTCGTCACTACTTCCGGCGTGACGAATTGTGCGAACGATTCAATTTCGGGAAACACTTGAAAGCCGACTTCATGGTCGAAATAAAGCGGCACAATGAAGTGCGCCATGATCACTGCCTGGCTCATATAGATTTTAAAACTGTCGAATGAGGAAACGGAAACCTCTTCATGGCCAAGAGGCATCATTTCATAAAACCCCGCGCACCAATCACCAATGGCTGCGGTATGATAGCCCACTTGCCGCAATTGCGTAGCGATCGGTTGAATCGAGGCGGTGGTTTTTTCCACTTGCTGCTGGTTAGGATACATCTGGCGGAAGCCATGACTGTGTGGATAGAGGGAAGTGTGCAGGCTGGTGTTCGATTCTAATGTCGAGGCGATAGGCGTGTAGCATCGTGCAAAAACTTGCGACTTCGACGCTAGTGCATCGATGGCGGGCGATACTCCTGCCGCTGCGGCACCATCGCTGCGCGCGGGCTTATAGCCGCTGAATCCCAGTCTGTCGCCGCGCAAGGAATCAGACCCTATGATCAACACATTCCAAGGTCCTTGCGTGGGGTTGAATGCATGCTTTGCGGCAACTGGTGCGGGCGTGAGTTTGGGAATGGTCCAAAAGCCCACTAATGTAAGTAAAAGCACGGCAATGAGCCATCGCGTGCGCGGTTTATGCTGCCAACGTCGCCAATACCAAACGCTGACAGCCAGCAGCGCCGCACACGGTAACCACGAAAAAACCAGCGCATTAAGCCAGCGTGGAAACCAATCGCAGAGGTGATAATACCACTGCCCGTATTCAGCTTCCTGCAAAAAGTAGGGACGTGTGGCACTCAATCGTATGACAAAATAGCCATGCACCAATACGACCATCAGAAAGGCTCGCAGCGTGGACCATAAACGATGGGGGCGGAATCGAAGTTCAAGCTTTTCCCATAATGGCCACAATACGACAAAAGCCACCAGACCTAACAGAAGATACGCTACCCCAACGTAGAGATTTTTCTGCAATAAAAATAGCAAGTGCTGTTCTCGTGCGAGGGCACTGAATTTATTATCCATGTCGCCCGAGCTGTTGACCAGCCGAGAGATGCCCAGTGCGTATTGCAAGAGTAAAAAAAAGGAGAGCCCTGCGACAAAGGGCCGAACCTTTTTGCGGTTGTTTTCCATTCAGTCGATCAGTGTCTTGGGTGGATCGATCCGGTATAGGTCGGCGCTGACAAATGACTCGATTACCACCGCGTTGGGGAGTTGGATCGATTTCGAAGCTTGCAAGCGTAGGATCATGCGAGAGAAGCCGCGTTGCGTCGCTTGGTTGATCGACACGTGTGCCGGGCTATCGCGAAGTACGTAACCATAGATGATCGTATCGCTCTTGATCGCATTCAGTTGATAAGAGACCCAGCGATTTTGATCGGAAAATTCGCCAAAGTAGCGCGGTGATTCCCTGACCGAAAGGCGAAACGCCATCGGTTGTCCGGGAAGTTCCACAGCGTATTGTTCCCATGGCATCGGTTGGTAGTGAACATGACTTTCCCAATCAATTTTCACTTCGGTGTCCGAGAGTTGCTCTAGTAACAGAGCTTGTCCGGTAGTTTTGCCAGTCACAGCCACCACTTGCCAAAAGGCTCGGCCGTTCAGTGTGATTGGTTTCAGACTTGTCACAGAGCGGCATTCCTGCGGCGTTATGGCATTCGTTGCATAGAATTTTTCCATGCGTTGCCGCATCACGTCGGCATGACGTACATGACGTAGCTTTTCGTCGATGGTCTCAGCCTCGAGATACTGTTGCACCGTTTGTTCAATTGTTTTTACGAGATCGAGCGCGCCATCGCTATCGTCCATCTGATCCATAACCTCAATTTGGCGGATTTCTTCGATCTTATTCTCGGCTTTAGTGGTGTTGGAGGCGAGGTAAACCACGAATCCGATCACGGTGAGCGTCATGGCACTGAGCGCAAAGATCCAGCCAATCGGGATTGTTTTGTTCGTAGTGCCCCACTCTTTTTCGGTGCCTTCTTCGATGGCAGGGCCAGGTGTGATTAAAATTTCATCGATGTTGTATTCAACGCTTTTTCCATCGAAGAAATTGCGTTTCTTTTCCTCACCGAGAACGTAGGGAGTCGGCTCAGCGGGTCGTGCGGGAGCGTCTGAGACCGGGCGAAGGACGGGATCTTTCCCTTTGCGAACAGAATCAGCACTCTGATCGGTGCGCAGTTTTTTGATGGAATCAAGACGTGCCGAGCGCCCAATCGCCTTGGGTGCTTGATCTTCCGGTAGTTGGAAAACATCTTCGTTGTCGTTCATCGGGGTCGATAGTAACGGAAAATCTTGTTCGACGCAATCCTACAAACTGTGTTAGTTCACTTCATGCCCGCCACGCGCATTCTCATTCTAACGGCCGCTTTTGGAGAAGGTCACAACAGTGCCGCGCGCAATCTAGCTTTGGCTTTCGAGCGGTTGGGAGTCGAGTGCAAGGTCGTCGATCCCTGCCGCGCCGCTGCGCCGCATCTTACTAATTTCCTCTGCAAACTCTACCGATGGGTGACGACTCATGCGCCGCATTTGTGGTACCGTATCTATTTATCCACGGATGATATGGACTTTTCCCGCCAGCGTTTTGGCTACATGCGCAAGCCAGAAAAACTGCTTGCTCAGCTGGTGGCCGATTACCAACCCAGCGCCATCGTCTGTACCTATCCGCTGTATCCCTATTTCTTGGAACGCATTCTTGCTCCGCTAGCGTTGAAGCCTCCGGTATTTACCGTCATCACTGATTCCATCGAAATCAACGCTTCGTGGAAAAAGGCTCCTACCACGGCTTGGTTGGTCACAGATGCTTTTACTCGTGAGGCCTTGATGCGGGATGGCATGCCACAGGAAAAAATCATCGATACGGGTTTCCCGGTGAATCCTGCTTTTGCTGAGCTGACCGGTGTGGACCGCCAAGCGTCGGTGAAACCATTCCGCGTGCTGTATTTTACAACTGCGAAGAAGCCGCACGTTCGCCGTGTCTCTCGTGCGCTGCTGCAGGCATCACCCGATGTGCATCTGACCATCGTTCTTGGCAAAAACGTGCGCTTACTCTACCGACGGGCGAGAGAGCTTCAGCGCGAGTTTCCCGGGCGTGTCCGTCTTCGCGGTTGGACCAAACGGGTGCCGGAGCTTCTCAATTCGCATCATCTTGTCGTCGGTAAGGCGGGCGGAGCCACCGTCCACGAAGCCATCGCGGCCCAGTGTCCGATGCTGGTTCATCACCTTGTTCCTGGTCAGGAAGAAGGAAATCTCCGTCTTCTCGAACGCCTCGGCGGTGGGTTTCTCGCGGAAACTCCCGAGCAAATTCGCGCGATCACCGTCGATTTACTTGCCGATCAAGCCGCTCAGTGGAGAGGCATGAAACACAAACTCGCCATGTATCACAGGAACGCCGGCTGTTACCATGCCGCTCGTTTTGTGCTGGGAGTTGTGCCTGCAGAAAAAAACGAGTGAAGAATATTCGCAAATGAGCGTGGTGTACGATCCACCCATAACTTGATTTGTCCATCACGAAGAAAAGACTTTCGCAAAAGCGAGTGGGCGTTATCATAAGGGCAGCTTTTGCCCAACCCATTGTGATCAGTATAGCGATAACCAGTCAAAAAGGAGGCGTCGGAAAGACGACGGTAGCAATCAATTTGGCGCACGCCTTTGCGCGCGCAGGTGTGCGCACGTTGCTGGTGGATGCCGATCCTCAGGGCTCTGTGGGATTGTCGTTGACGCGTCAATCGCGCTTGTTGCAGGGATTTTATGATTTCTTGGAAGATCCGGGACTCGCTCTCGATCAATTGATTGTTCCCACACGCTTGGCGACCTTTTCGTTAGTGGCAGCGGGCCAAGGGAGCAACTACGAAGCCGGTGGCGGTATTGCCGGGGCACATCTCGCGCGCAGTCGTGCATTCATGAGAGCCGTGGCGGCACGGGGATATGAAGTTTGTTTGATTGACACGGCAGCAGGACTATTCGGTGTTACGGCGGATGTGATTGCCTCTTCCGATGCCGTGTTGATTCCGCAACAGTCAGAGCCTCTGGGCGTGCGCTCGGTGCCCAAAATGTTAGAGGGTCTCGGCCGCATTCGAATGCTGAATCCGAAATTGGTGGTTCTGGGCGTTGCGCTGACGATGGTGCAGCAAGATCTGGCTGAGAGTCGTGAAGCGGCACAGGCGCTGCGTCAGCTATTGCCACAGGGCATGGTATTTCAGACCTCGGTGCCTCGTGATGGAATTTTTGTAAGAGCGAGTGCCAAGGGGTTACCTGTCGGCGTTATGGAGGATGGCTCTGGGGCACAAGCAGTGTTCGATAGCTTGCGTTCTGAAATTGAGACAAAGTGGCAACTCATGAACATTCGCATATGATGGATCCGGTTCATCCATGGGTAGACTCTCTGGAAATGAGACGCTTGGCGGAAGCTCTGATGAGTCCTCTTCCGACTTCTCCACAAGAGTCTCCAGACGCTGGCTTTAGTGGTGATTTTGTCGGCTATGCGGAAGGCGAACTCATGCCGCGCATGGAGTCGGTAAATGCATCAGCATTCTCCATCGCTCCATTGCCCGTCGAGTCACTCGCAGCACGGGAGTTGCCGATGCAAAATCCTTCTGACACAGTCATTGGTCCGGCGCAAGGTTTGGACTACTTCGGTGAATGGCTGCGCTTGCATTATCCTACGAATGGCTTTTTTATCTATGATGATCGAGGTCAACTGATTTTTGACGATGGCGATCAGGAACGTTTCCATTTCATGGTTCGCAATTTGGCTTTGGTTCGTATTAGCTCGTCAAATGACTCGGGTCACGTGCGGTTGAAAATTGGTTCCGCGACTCTATTGGAAGTGATTCCCGTCGCGACAATTGTGGGTCGTAGGGTGTTGGGCTTAATCGTCGAGCAACCACTCAACGCGAACGAGATTGAGTCGCTATCGATAGCATTGCAACGGGCGGTGGCTCCGCCGGAAACTTGATTCAATCATGGCAAAAGTATTGGTCGGATTGTCGGGCGGCGTGGATAGCGCGGTAGCGGCGGCTTTATTGTTAGAGCAAGGTCACGAAGTGGTGGCCGGCTACATGAAGAACTGGATCAATGAGGAAGGTATCCCGGGTGATTGCCCGTGGGAGCAGGACATCGAAGACGCTCATGCCGTAGCGAAACATCTTGGCATCGAGTTTCGCGTGATCGATCTCATCGATGCCTATCGCCAACGCATCGTCGATTATTTGATTGATGGCTATCGTCAAGGCATCACGCCGAACCCGGATGTGTGGTGTAATCGCGAAATGAAATTTGGCGTGTTTCTCGACTATGCCCTATCGCAGGAATTTTCGCATGTCGGCACGGGTCACTACGCTCGGCGTCGAACGCTTTCCGATGGCTCCGCGGCGATTCTGCGCGGTGCTGATCCGAACAAGGACCAGAGTTATTTTCTCGCGATGATGACGCAGAACCAAACCGCGCATGCGTTGTTTCCCGTGGGTGAAATGCTCAAGCCGGAAGTGCGCGAAGTGGCGCAGCGCTTTACCCTGCCGGTGGCGCAGAAAAAAGACAGCCAGGGGATTTGTTTTATCGGCGCGGTGAAGATGAGTGATTTCCTCCGTCACTACGTTCCCGATCAACCAGGTGACATTGTCGATACTGAGGGCAAACTGAGAGGTCGTCATCAAGGACTGCATCTATACACCTTAGGCCAACGCAAGGGCCACGGTGTTGCTTCACCTCGCGAGGGCCTGGCATATGTGGTCGTTGCAAAAGACCTAGCGAACAACCGCCTCGTCGTTGGATGGGACACGCAAGATTCTCCCGGTCTGTATGCGACGCATTGCGTTGTCGGCTCCTTAAATTGGATCAACGAGTCGCCGAAAGGCCAAGCACTCATGGAAGCCCAACCCCGCTACCGCGCCAAAGCGGAGCCCTGCAATGTCACTGCCCGCGATGACGGAAAGTGCGAAGTAATTTTCCGCACCCCCCAACGCGCTCTTTCCCCCGGCCAAATCTGCGCCTTCTACGATGGGGGAAGATTGTTAGGCGGTGGGGTGTTTGAGGAGGTGCAGTAAGCATCACACATATGGGAAGACTTTACGAAATGATCTCTTCATCCGTGAAATGCCCCGGCGACTCTTCACTGCTTTCCTCCTGAGTTTCGGCGATGAGAATCGGTGCCTCAAAAGTGCGGAGAGGACTGACGAGATTCGCGGGAAGAGGGAAGACTTTTTCGTAGATGTTCGGCGCGATTTCATTGCTGTTTGCGTAGGCGTCTTTGAGCATTTCCATTTTGGCATCGATGTTATCGATAAAGTGCAGCGCAAAGGCTTCAGGGGTGCGCGGCAAGGTCGGCGAACCGAATTCGTATTGCCCGTGATGACTTGCGATGAGGTGTAGCAGATGCAGACGCACTTCTTCTGAATGCGGGTCTAATGTCAACCAACCGGAAGCGATTTCGGACTCCATCATCTCACGCCACAAGGTATTCACGACCTCGATGCCGATGGGAATGTGGCCTAACATTTCTCCGCGGAGACTGTGAATTTGATTGAAGCCATCGCGCGGGTAAGAGTTTTCCCAAAGCTTGCCGCAGTCGTGAAACAACACACCGGTGAGCAAGAGATCGCGATGCCATCCGGGATAAACGCCGCACAATGCTTCGGCCGCGCGCATCATCTGCGCGACGTGCTCCACCAAGCCACCGCGCCGGGCGTGATGGTTGCGCCGCGCGGCAGCGGTGCGACGAAAGACGTCACCGAATTTGTCAAAAAACATCTGCGTGATGTGGCGCAGTCGAGGGTCCTTCAATGTGCCACAGAGATCGACGATGGTTTGCCAATCGTAGTGTTGCTTCACTTGCAAATCGGGATCACCGGAGAGAAAGAGTTCTCGTTCTTCTTTGTTCAGCACACGGGCGCTGAGGTCATTGCCATCAAGTCCATATTGGTTCTGCGTCCATTTGCCGGAAAGGCGAATCATCACACTATCTGGCCAATCGCGTGCTGCGGCGAAAAGGGGTCGGTCTTCCCACAGTTTGAGCGAAAAGCCCGCAGTGGAATCGGCGAAGCTTAGTTCGAGATACGGTTTATTCGTACGCGTCGTCTTCGCTTGTCGCGACTGCAACTGCACATCGATTTCCGCATAAAACGGTTGCTCTCCCGCTTGTTCCTTGAGTTGTGCGATGGTCAATATTTCCATGACCTCATTGTTTCACATTGCGTTTTTTGGGAAAGGAAAAAAAGCGCGAAGTGATGAGACCGAAGTGATCCCATGCATTAGGATTTTTTTGAATCGACCAGAAATTCTAGTGATCCGCGGAGGTAGTTCCAGCCGGAGAGGCAGGTGAGGAAGAGCGCGATCCACAGTGTGGCGGGTGTGATGTGATGCGCGGGATCAACTAACCAGCGTAGGCCTTGAACGATTGCGTTAGGCCCCGTGTGGGCTTCCAGACAGATCCACAACAGCGCCGCAATGACGAAGATCATTTGGAAAATCGTTTTCAATTTCCCCCATCTGTCGGCAGCCATCACGACCCCGCGTTCGACGGCGATTTGGCGCAACCCGGTGACGAGGAATTCGCGACCGATGATCAGAATGGTCACCCACATCGGGCAAAGATTTTCCATGGTGAGATGCACGAACGCGGCGCAGACGAGAATTTTATCGACCAGTGGATCGAGCAGCTTGCCGAGAGCGGTCACGAGGTTCAGTTTGCGAGCGAGATAACCATCGAGCCAGTCGGTTGTGGCGGCGACTACGAATGCGGCGAGAGTCACCCAAGCGGCTGCGTTGCCGGTAATCGATGCGGCTACGACATAGACCATCGTCAGGAAAAGTCGGGCGAGGGTGATCGAGTTGGGCAAATTCACGGACGCCACCATGGTCGGGATTTTCCTACTTGGCAATCTCGGCATGGCAGAAAAATCGTGACATGCACGCGTTGGTTTTCCTTGGTTTTATTAAATAAATAGGGATTTTATGAAAATTGTGCTCTTTTTTGCTTGCCGCACAGAAAGTGAACCGGTAGTAGCGCGGAGTCGTTTTTGTGCGGTCACAATCGCGTTTATTTTCTCCCAACACGTTTTTTTGCATGCGAAACATCCTTTTCTCCACTGGTTCGGCCCTCATGGTGGCACTACTCCTTTCCAATTGCTCTAACGATTCTTTGACAATCGTAAAGGCTGATTCCTCACGCTTTATGAATCCTGGAAAGCCTCAACCGATCGCAACGGCGGCTCCGTCCACCAAATTGGTGGCAGCAGCGCAGGTGAAGCCGAAAGATCGCCACAGCATGCCAGTTTACACCTTCGGGGAAAGAAATCGTGTGGTTCGCACCACGGCCTATACCTGCTCAGAAGACGATCACATTCAATACGGATCCAAAAACGCCATCGGCACGACGCTGAAATACAATAACCGTGTGCGCTCCGCGGCCGCAGATTGGTCGTTCTACCCACTCGGCACCGTTTTCAAAATCAAAGGCCTCCCTTATCTCTATGTGGTCGATGACTATGGTTCCGCTCTCACTGGTACTGGCACGATCGACATCTACAAGCCTTCGCGCGATTGGATGAATACGTGGGGTCGCCGCAATGTCGAAATCGCTGTTGTTCAGTGGGGTTCGTTAGAGCGTAGCGCCGAAGTGCTTTCGAAGCGCACCAAGTTCCCGCATTGCCGCCAGATGTATGTAAACATCCAACGCCTCCGCGGTGCTTCTTCTTCCACAGCCATGCGCTGATTCGTGAAGGTGGCCGCTTGTCACGCTTCGATCCAAATGCCTCACTTGGGCAAATGGTCCGTGCAGTATTCCTGACCATCATTCGGGTGGACGTAGAATTCTAGATCCGGATCGCTGAGTTCTGTTCTTTGGCAGGTGGCACAATGATGCAGAGCGTTGTTGCTCTGGCGCAAAGCCCCGCGGAACTGTCGCTTGCGTTTTAGTAAAGCCCAGGCACCGCTTCGCATTGCATTGATAGTGCCTATCAGTCCTCCACAGAGCAAGCCGACCACGTGTGCGGTGTTGGCGATCGGTCCCACAAGTCCGGTGAAACACAAAACCAGCCAAATCAAAAACATCGTAATGGTCTGACGATGCAGGATGAATCCAGGATCGGGATGCAGTTTGGAACGCGCTAAGAGAAAGCCGAAAAGTCCATAGTTCACCCCCGACATGCCGCCGAAGTTGGTGCCACTCATGAAGGCCTGCGCTGTGTTTGAAAGAATTGCTGTGAATAATACTAGCCCGAGGAATCGCATCGAGCGAAAACGCGTTTCTAGCACCAAACCGAACTGCCACAGCCACATCATGTTGAAAACAATGTGGATGATGCCAAAGTGCAAAAACATCGGCGTGGCCACGCGCCAGGCTTCTCCTTTAGCGATATCGCGTTGTGGATTGTTTTGATAATCCTTGATGATGGCATTGCGCCTAACAATTTCATCAACGTTTGTGACACGCCACTGAGCATATTCATCCGGTGAGTAGTAGGCTTCTTTCACCTCGCGCTGGGCAGAATAAAACAGGCTATCCATTTTTTCCGGGCTCTCGCCGAGCTTGGTCAAACCGGCGACGATGATGCACACGGCCATGAGAAACAAGGTGACCGGGCAGTAGTGAGTGAAGTCGTGCAGCGACCGGTGGCTGCGGCGAGATGACCAATATTGTTTGCTCATGCAGAGCTTTTTTGTATCGACTGGGATGGTCATTGACAAGCGAGTTGCGCGTGTCATTTTCTCCCCGCCATGTCTGAGGAACTTCTCCACTCTCCGCTAGAAGCGGCACACATCGAACTGGGTGCCAAGATGGTGCCATTTGGCGGTTGGTATATGCCGGTGCAATACACATCGATTCTCGACGAGCACGCTGCGGTGCGGAAACAAGTCGGTGTATTCGACATTTCGCACATGGGGCAAATCGTCATTGAAGGCTTGGGTGCTGAGAGTTGGCTTAATCGCATGCTCGTAAATAATGTATCGAAGCTGCAAGTCGGGCAGGGGCAATACAGCTTATTACTCAACGAGCGCGGTGGAGTGATTGATGACCTCATCATTTATCGCGAATCGGAATCTCGATTTTTTGCCGTGGTGAATGCTTCTCGCATCGAACAAGATTTTTTCTGGATGGCTCAGCATCAACCGGAAGACGTGGCGCTCAGCAATGAAAGCGATCTTTGGGCTGGCCTTGCCGTGCAAGGACCATTGGCAGCGGCGGTGTTCGCGCGTTTGTTTCCGGATATTACCTTGCCACCGCGCAATGGCATCGTGCGTTTCACGCATGAAGGGCAAGAGTTGGTGGTTTGCCGCACCGGTTATACAGGTGAGGATGGTTTTGAATTTTTCAGTTTGGCGGCAGAAGGCCCGGCATGGTTAAAAGCCTTCGTGGCTGCTGGTGCGAAACCTTGCGGGCTCGGCGCGCGCGATAGTCTGCGTCTGGAAATGGGCTATCCGCTGAATGGCAACGACCTCTCCGAAGAGCTTACACCGCTGGAAGCAGGGTTGGGATTTTTCGTCGATCTCGATAAAGGCGACTTCATCGGCCGCGATGTTCTTGCTGCGCAAAAATCAAACGGCCTCACGCGCAAGCTCGTTGGCCTGCAATACCTCGAAAAAGGCGCGCCACCGCGAGCTCACTACACGGTGGAAACGCCAGCTGGTGAAGTGATTGGTGAGCTATCGAGCGGTGTCCTTTCGCCAAGTCTGATGACAGGTATTGGCATTGCCTATCTGCCAATCGAGCACTGCAAGCTCGGCACTCTTCTGCAGATCGATGTGCGTGGTCGCAAATTTTCTGCCAAGGTCGTCAAAAAACCATTTTACAAAACGAACGCCAAAGCCTCATAACTGCTGCAGCCATGAATATTCCCGCTGATCTCCGCTACAACAATTCGCACGAATGGGTTCGCCTCGAAGGTGACATCGCCACCGTCGGTATCACCGATCACGCCCAAGCCGAGCTTACCGATGTTGTGTTCGTGGAACTTCCTGCCGTGGGTCGCCACGTGGATCTCGGTGACCCAACTGCCGTTGTGGAATCCGTCAAAGCGGCCAGTGACATTTATGCCCCAATATCGGGGGAAATCGTAGAAGGAAATCCTGAAGTAGAAGCTGATCCGGCTCTCGTGAATACTGATCCTTATGGCAAAGGATGGATTTTCAAATTGCGCGTCAAAGACATAGCCGCCGTCGAGAAATTGATGGATGCTGCCGCTTATCAAGCGATGATTTCTTGAGGCAGCGAAGCTTAGCATGACCACCCAAGCCGCGCCACGTTCAAGGAAACGCAAGCTTTTGGTTGGCTTGGGCGTCGTGGTTTTGATCTTGATCGGTATTGCTTGGTTGCTCATCTGGCATGTCGCTCCCCGTGCCATTCTGGAGCCGCCGCGCAACGGGGTAGGCGCTACGCCTCCCACGGCGATTGTTCCCGTTTCTTTCACAGTATCCGATGAGATCACTCTCGCTGCGTGGAAGGCGGTCCCGCACCATTCTCCGCGCGCGGCGATGATCGTGTTGCATGGCATTTCTGATTCAAAGGCTTCCCAACAGGGCACTTTGAGTCATCTGGCACGACGCGGGATTCTCGCCATCGCTCCAGATCTCCGAGGGCATGGTGATAGTCCCGGAGTAGCAAGTTATGGATTTCATGAAAAAGCTGATTTGGCGCGCATTCTCGATACGTTAGAAAATGAGTATCCCGGAATACCTGTCGGCCTGTGGGGCACGTCTTATGGGGGAGCAGTCGCTGTCCAATCGGCGGCTGCTGACCCGCGTTTCGATTTCGTGATTGTCGAAAGTACGTTCTCGAGCCTGATCGAGGTCGGACGCGAGCAAGTGAGCATCCATTCTTTTGAGTCATTGGAATGGATCGCACCCCTTGCGATTGCCAGGGCAGGAAAGCTCGGCAACTTCGATCCCCAACAAATTGCGCCAGCAGTAGCGATGCGCTCCATCACCGTGCCCGTCTTGCATTTGCATGGAGAGTGCGATGAGATGATTTCCTTTTCCCACGCACTTGCAATCAAAGCCGCGGCTCAGGGATCAAACTACCGCTTTGTGTCTGTGCCGATGGCTGGTCATTACAACCTCCGCAATACGGATCCAGTCACATATGATAGAGAGACGTCGCGTTTTCTCGACGAGGTATCTTCGCCTCCTTGAGGCAAGGCGTTTGGTTTTGTTAGAGAGGCTTGGATTACGACTTGCGACATAACATGGCGGAAAAATCTTGCTTCCGTGGTTGCGGCGTTTGGTAAAATGTCTCATAGTTTGCCGATGAAAGTAGGTATCATGGTCAACGAGCGCAAAGCGGATGCACGAGGGGCGGTGCGAGCGTTGTGTGATGTTTTGTTGTCTCGTGGGTTCGAAGTGCTGCTGCATCATCCGGCAGCGGACTTGATCGAGAGTGAAGTGTCGCACTCGGCGGATGAGCTAGCTTTGCATGCGGATGTGATCGCTGTGCTCGGCGGCGATGGCACGATGCTGGCGGCGATGGAAAAACTGGGCAGCACGGAAAAGCCAGTGGCGGGGATCAATATCGGGACCTTGGGCTTTCTCACCAGTTGCACCGAGAACGAATTGGAATTGTTTGCGGATGCCTTGCAAAGCGGTGAGTATCGAACCAGCGAGCGAACCTTATTGCATTCGGAAATCGTGCATGCCGATGGATCGAGCCGAGAATTTTTGGCACTCAATGAAGTGGTGTTAGCGCGTGGTCAAACGGGTAAGTTGGTGAGCTTGTGCGCCTTGATCAATGGCGAGATGCTCAATCACTACCGCGCGGACGGCTTGATTGTGGCGACACCGACTGGTTCCACAGCCTACAACCTTTCCGCAGGTGGGCCTTTGATCAGTCCGGATGCGCGGGTGTTTGTCATCACCCCGATCTGCCCGCATTCCTTGAGCTATCGCTCGCTGGTGGTGAATGACGATGCACAGGTGGAAATCGTGCCCGAAGGCACGGGCGAGGAGCCGATGTTTTTCACAGTGGATGGTCGCGACATCGTAGAGGTGTTTGCCGGCACTCGCATCCGCGTGCGCAAGTCTTCGCGTTCGTTTCAATTGCTGCGTTTGAAAAACCGTTCGTTTTATGAAGCGTTGCGGCAGAAGTTAGGCTGGCGCGGATAATCTGTCGGTGTCCGCACATTGTGATTGGCGCGGCGAGGAGACTTTGGTTTGATGTTGTCTATGCGCTACCAGCCCATCGACCCACAACTCTTCGTTCGCAATCGCGAAAAACTGCGTGCGTTGTTGCCTGCGGATAGTATCGTGATCGTGCTCTCGAACGACGTATATCCGACCAACGCGGATGGCTCGATGCCCTTCAAGCAAAATGCCGATTTATTTTACCTCTGCGGCGTCGATCAAGAAGATACGGCGCTCATTTTGTTTCCCGATGCGAAGGATCCGCATCAACGGGAGATTTTGTTTGTCAAAGAAACCAGCGAACAGATCGCGATTTGGGAGGGTGAAAAACTGGGCAAAGTGCAAGCCCGCAAAGCGACAGGGATCGAGCGAGTCGAGTGGTTCCATTCATTTGATGCGATGCTGCAACAACTCATTCCGCAGGCGCAACAGATTTTTCTGCTGACGAACGAATACTTGAGGGCGAGCTTGGTGGTAGAGACGGCAAATGACCGCCTCATCAAAAATTGCCAGCAACGCTTCCCCCTGCATCGTTATGAGCGTCTCGCTCCGTTGATGCATCAACTTCGCATCATCAAGGAACCGCAGGAAATCGCTCTCATGCAGCAAGCCTGCGACATCACCGAGGCGGGCTTTCGCCGCTTGTTGAAATTTGTCAAACCCGGCGTTGGTGAGTGGGAGGTGGAAGCCGAATTGATCCATGAATTCGTGCGCAGGGGATCGCGTGGTTTCGCCTATCAGCCCATCATTGGTTCCGGAAAAAATGCCTGCGTTCTTCATTACATCAGCAACGATGCCGTGTGCAAGGACGGCGAGATGTTATTGTTAGACGTGGCGGCCGAGTATGCTGGTTGGGCGTCCGACTTGACGCGCACGATTCCCGTCAATGGTCGATTCACGGAACGTCAGCGCGCGGTGTATAATGCCGTCCTTCGAGTGATGCGCGGTGCCAATCAACTCTTGCGCCCGGGTAATACGCCTGCGGAGTATCAGAAACAAGTCCTTGAACTGATGGAGAAAGAGTTAGTGGATTTGAAACTCATCGATCAAAAAGCCGCAAAAGAACAAGGTCCCGATAAACCCTTGGTGAAAAAATATTTCATGCACGGCACCTCACATCATCTCGGCCTTGACGTGCACGATGTCTTTCCTCCGCACCAACCCTTTGGCGAAGGCATGGTCTTCACCATCGAGCCCGGCATTTACATCCGCGAGGAAAACATGGGCATCCGTATCGAAAACGATTTCGTCATCGGTAAGGATAGCAATTTCGACTTAATGGGAAAAATTCCGATCGAAGTGGATGAGATTGAAGAATTGATGAATGCGTGAGAAAATTTAGTATGTCATGGATCCACACCCCATAAAACAACTTAGTGAAGAAGAGAAACTGGAACGCATCGAGGAGATGCGCTTGATGGGATTCGATTCACAGATGCGCCTGTTCTCGCAAGTCGAGGCTGTGAGAAAACTAGCGGCACGCCTTCCCATACCCTCGTCATTGGAGGGAAAGAGCAATGTCAACGAGCACGGGGAATACATACGCATTGAGTCGTAGAGGTCGTGCCGAGTTGCTGTGGGTATGCGGCTTCGCAGTAAATCACAGCGATTAAGTCAGGGAGAGAATGAGATCTGGGTTTTTTTATCCCGAAGGGATTGCCTATTAAAGCACTGGGTTGCTCCGCACAGCGGGGCTACCCAGGGTCGTTGACCACAATTTTTACCAACCCTGAAGGGGTTGCATCGTGTGTTGTGACTCATAATTTACAAAAATACTTCCGATCCCTAGGCAACCCACTTTGGGGTTGAAGATATGATTTGGTGCGATTTCCCCAGGGTAGCCCCGCCTCTGGCGCGCCAACCCTGGGCTTTACGAGGCAACTCCTTTGGAGTTGAGAGAGTAGGTGGTGAATTCCTCTTCTGTTCTCGCCATGATCGGCGAATGGCCAGAAGAGTTGGAATACCTCGAAGACCAACCCGCAGATGACATGCCCGACGATGCGATCTCTTGAGTTAGCCACCTGAAGCCAAGCGCCGTCTCTTCTGAGTGGGGAAGGTGTCGTAGAATTCTCCTTCGAGTTCGCGAGCAGCGGCTTTTTTGTTTCTGCCGCACCATTGTTTGAAGAAGAATGGGAGTTCCTAAAAATCTGAATGTTCTGGAAATTCCTACACTCTACAATTAGCATTCTTATAACAATTAACAATTAACAATTAACAATTATACGAAAGTACAAAGATGAAATCCTCATTATATTCTATGATTCTACTCGTGACGCTGGCTGCTACGGCGCTTGCTGAGAGCAGACCACTCCCTGCGATTATACCTACGCAACCAGCACCGGATAAGACCATCGCGGCTTACACAGTGGGTGATGTTCTCGCCTGCAATTCGGTTTCCGATTTACCCGCTAAGCACAATTATTATGCAGACAGGCGTTACAATGTAGGGCTAAAAGCCAATTGGCCTGGGGCAAAGATCGCGACAAATATTGATGCATTATGTGAAATCGTGCTAGATGCTCCCGAAGACACGCCTAAGGAAATTATACGTGACGTAACAAACAACCTACACCTAGTGATTCGTGAAGTCATGGATGTTAGCGATAATGAGAAGGTGGATGCTTTACTACGCATTGTAGCCGCACAGACCGACCCTAAAAAGAAAAAGTGGGCAGTCGACTTCGCGACTGGCTTTTTTATTGATGTGCTGGACCCGCGTTTGTTGAATTTGCAGAAAGAGAGATTGGACGACGCTTCCATCGCGAAACGTATGGTGGCTGAAGGAATACCCGATATTGAAATTACGGCACGTTCGTTGGCTAATCAGAAAATACTTGAATGGCTGCAAGAAGATTTGGCGATCACGTTAGACGTGGCACCATTTGATGTCCCTAACGAGGCGGACGGGTGTGCTGCCCTTAAGGTATGGCTTGGTGCTAACGCCGCCTTGGTGGCAACAAAGTGTGCTGAGGCCAAAGCGAAACCCAATCGTAGAATACCTACTTATTCAAAGCTCACGTGGGATGCACGCTGAAATGAAGATGCGATCTCTTGAGTTAGCCAGCTGAAGCCAAGCGCCGTTTCTTCGGCGTGGGGAAGGTGTCGTAGAATTCTCCTTCGAGTTCGCGACCAGCGGCTTTTTTGTTTCTGCCGCCCCATTGTTTGAAGAAGAAAGCCACGTCGTGTTTTTCGCACTGATCGCGGATGGAGATGGCCCATTCGGGATTCATGGGGCGTGGACTTGCGCCGCTTTCCCCGCCGACGATGACCCAATCGATTCCTTTGAGGTTCATTCGATTCAACGGACCAATCAATGGCTCGCAGGAGAGGAAACGCACGGCTGCGGGAACTTTTCGGAGATCTTTGATCCGGTGCTTCACTCGCTCGTCTTCCACGCTGACGCCCATCCAAATGTTTTGTCCCCATGTCAGTTCTTTGCGTAATTCCGCAAGGCGCTCGGAACGTTTGGTGAGCACTTGAAAAATGAGATGCGGGTTTGCGTTCATGACATCGAACACCCTGCGGATGAAGTCCAGCGATACGTCCTTGTGAAACAAATCGCTCATGGAATTCACGAAGACCATGGCAGGTTTCCGCCACGTGAAAGGAATCGCCAAGGCTGCCTCATGTTCGCGAATCTTGAAGCCCTCTTTGTATTTATCCACGCCCATCGCCTGCAAACGACGAGACATAATCTCCGCGTAGCAGAACTTGCAACCTGCGGAAATCTTGTCGCAGCCCGTGGTGGGGTTCCAAGTGAGTTCCGTCCATTCGATTGAGCTAGTGGCCATGAGATTCAATCAGAAAGGCGATGGCCAGATTCGTTCACGATCAAAGCGAGTTTCAATGGCTATAGGATGCACACCAAAACGCGGCGCAATCAACTCCGCTGTGGAACTCCTTATTTCCGCATTTGTAACCCATGAGTGTCGCCCATATTTCGCATCCATCGCTGGAAGCATACGGTCAAAGTAATCTTTGAGAACTGTCACAGGCACGAGTAGCCGGCCCGCAAATTCATTTGCTTCACGTTCGAAATCGTATTTTCGTCCCTGATGTTCGTTCAACCAGTCAAGCAAATGATCGGAGCTAGATATGGACGCAGCTTCAAATGACTGCCGATGAAGAAACAGATGACCCAGTTCGTGCGCGATAGAAAATCGCAACCGGTTCAGTTGTGGTCCACGGATCACATCAATCCTGTCGAAGATATCGCCGTCAATGTAGAGACCGGAGAAGTCTGCTAGTATCGCAGCATCGGCACCGAATTCTTTTTTCAACCCGTCGTAAGGAATCAAGTCCATGCGTAGATCAAGTTCCACAAACGAAATCAAATCTAAGGGAAGTTTTTCCACCTTCAGCGTTTCGTAAGTATTGCGAAGCTCTTCCGCGATTTTCCAGATTTCGGTGTTAGTCATGTTTTTTTAATTCAAGGTTGATGGAGCTTCTTGACCCCTTCCATGAGTTTTTCAAAATCCTCCGCAGTGTATTCCTGTCCACGAATGGCTCGAAAAAAAGCGGGCATTTTCGCGAGTATCTCTTCGTCTTTAAGATCAGGCGGAAGCTGACCGCGTGCAATAGCGGCGAGGTCTGCGAATTCCTGCTGCTCGGTTGCGTTGAGTCCCAAGAGTCCCGAGATTCTTGCTAGCAAGTCCGCATCGTCTGGCGGGGCGAGCACGCCGCGCTCAATTTTACTCCAATTACTTGGGTCCATTTCAATTTCCCTACAGAAACTTCGCAGGGTCATGCCCACTGCGATGCGACGGTCTTTTGCGTATTCGCCAAATTTGTGTGTATTCATATTCGTGGTTGGTTCGCAACCACAATAGTCCCGCGTGGTATTTCCGCAACCACAAAATGCCGGTTTCGGAATTTTTTACTGCTGCGCGGCTTTGTGCGCACGTTTGCCCTTCTTCTCCACCGCCAGTGGGGCGGTGAGTTGTTCGTAGAGGGCGAAGAGGTGTTCTACACGTTGGCGGTCGTGTAGGAAGGGGTCTTTGCAGTAGCAGCGGTCCACGGCGCGGTCGAGTTGTTCGTGGGCTTTGGCTAGGGCGAAGGCATGGTCTTCACCATCGAGCCCGGCATTTACATCCGCGAAGAAAACATGGGCATTCGCATCGAAAACGATTTCGTCATCGGTAAAAAGAGCAACTTTGATTTAATGAGCAAGATCCCCATCGAAGTGGATGAGATTGAAGCATTGATGAATCAATAAGGAGAAGGGATTTTTAATCCCTTTTTCACACCCCCTGTCATAAAAATTCAGGAAGCAAAAAACCCTTTTTTCACCCCCCCCCCCGCCGATTCCACGATCTAACGAAACGCAAAAGCGCAAAGGTCGCAGAGAGAATCGCAAAGAGGGATGAAGTGCAGCAATAAGCAGAACGGACTCTCCAATCCCTTTTCACAACTCATCAAATCACTGGCCGAGGAGAGGCGATGTGCTCATCAACGCGAGTCTGAATGAATCATGTCACTGTCAACTCCAACAGTGTTGCGTAACAAAGCCCGGGAATGTCGCGCCATCGGTGAGGCTACCCTGGGGAATCCGTTTCCCCCAAAAATTCCCCAACCCCGAAGTGGGTTGCGTATCGGATGATTTGCCATTTCGGGTGATAAGCAAAATAGGGTATCGTTGGGATTACGTATGTCACCCTATACGCAACCACATTGTGGTAGATGCAAATATTAACCATGCCATGACCCACGGTAGCCCGCTGCGCGCGGCAACCCTGGGCTGTGATGCGCAATCCCTTTGGGATAGAAGGCATAACCTTAACATCCAAGATACTGAGCGAAAAATGAGGCTTTACGAATGGCACGGCATTAAGCATTTTGTGAATGAACCTCCACAAAAAAGCCAGTCTCTTCAAACTTCGGTTGATATTGCAGCGATAGTCTGCATCATCGAAAAAAATCACCCGACTCGATCCCGGATCCAACACATCATGCCACTTCCACCCACAACCGAAACCGTGAAACGCGAGCTGAGTGATTTGAGGCTCGCGTTCGGAGTGCTGCGCGAACCCTTTGCTTGGTTGGTCCTCCTCGCGGGTCTCTTGGGGACCTTGCTGATTTTCACGGGGTTCGCCTGTCTGGCTTGGTGGCTGATCCACAGGCTTGACTGGCTGCACCAGGGATGGCTGGCCAGTACTCGGGTGGACGAATGGATGCTCGGCGGAGTGGGGTCGATTCTCGTGCTGGTGGTCGGATGGTTCACCTTCCCCCTCATCGTCACCGCCATGACCGGAATGTTTCTTGAGCCGCTGGCGGATCGGATCGAACGTCGCTACTACCCATCGGCGCCCATCCCGCGCAAGGTTCCCTTCGGCGAGCAGATGCATTCCTCGCTGCGTGTCTTGATGCGCGGCATCGGCTGGAACCTGCTGGCGCTGCCGTTCTATTTCATTCCTGTGATCAATGTGTTGGTGTACATGATGCTCAATTCCTTCCTGCTCTCGCGTGAATATTTTCAAGTGGTGGCCGTGCGCCATGTTTCGTTGGCGGAAGCCAAGGATCTCTATCGCGCCCATCGCAAAGGGATGATGCGCGGTGGTTTGACCCTGTCACTTCTCTTCGTCATTCCTGGAATCAATCTCTGCGCCCCGCTTCTCGCCACCGGCTGGATGGTGCATCGCGTCTGGCGCCGCGGGAACTCGCCGCTCAAGGCCCGCTTCCTGCCTGAGGGAGCGTGCCCTTGAAGAGCTGCGCAGAAAAACAAAATTTTCCTCTTGCCCCACCGATCATTTTTTCAACGATTCAAGGAAGGCAACGAGGTCGCGGATGTCGGATTTGCTTAGGATCAATCCCATCGGCGGCATGGTGGACATGGCGGGTGGTTGCGTTTTGATTTCAGATTTTTTACAGACGGTTTCCTGTTTGGTTTCGATGTTACGGACGATCACTTCGGTCTCGGTTTCTTTCATCAGCATGCCTGCGACGATGGAGCCGTCGTTCATGGTGATGGCGATGGGAGAATAGCCGGGGGTGAGTTTGGCACTGGGAGCGACGATGGATTCCAAGATGTATTTCGCATCTTGGCGCGCGCCCAAGCCATCAAGGCTCGGTGCGGCTTCGCCTCCGCGTCCCCCGACCTTATGGCATTGGACGCAGTTGGCGGCACCGCTTTTGTAAAAGATGTTGCGACCGTTTTCTGCGTTGCCGCCTTCGAGTGTGATCACAAACGCTGCGTTTGGATCCTCTTTGGGAAGACTTGCTTCGTAGGCAGCGACGGCTTTTTTCAATGCTTCACCGCCTCGCTTTTTCGAGGCTTCGATGATGTCGAGATGAATGGCGAGAGGCTGTTGATTGATGTTCTTCATCAGATCCAGTAACGCGGCTTCGGCATCAGGATGGTTGAGTGTGCCGAGTAGGGCGAGCGCGAGTTGTTTGTCGGAATTTTTTCCGGTGGAGAGAATCTTCGTGGCGACCGCAAGCGCGTTGTTCGGGCTCGTCGCGCCCAACGTTTTGAGTGCTTCCGCGCGCATTTTGGGATCGGGATCGGAAACGAGTTTGATCAGGAGTTCCGTGAAATTGTCTGGTTTCGCCGATTGAATTTCTTTCAATGCGGCGAGTCGGAGTGGCAGCGGATTTTTGGATTCGGTGAGTTGACGGATCAAAATTTCCTGCGGGATTTTCACTTGGTATTTTCCGGCGAGGCCCATGGCTTCGACGAGAAGATTTCCGGTGGCTTGCGAAAGCAGAGGAAGCAAAGCGTCGTGAATTTCTTTGCGGATGGCCTCGCTGAGTTTGCGCTCTTCTTTGAGCGGGCGATGCATGCCCGTGGTGGGATCGGTGGGAGGATGTTTGTCGAATCGACCAATCAGCCACAGCGCTTCCGTGCGGGCGTCTTCGGAGAGAGATTGGTTGGCGGCCACGGCGAGCAGGCGTCGCACATTCGCATCGCCTCCCGCACGAATCATGGAGTTGAGGATGCGGAGATCGACGGGCCAGGTGGATTTGCCCAGAAGAGGCAGGGCGGCGGCGAGGTCTTCGCGTGCGCCTTCGATGTAATTGTCATTGATCGCTTGCACGGTCTCGACGGCGATGGAGAGATCGGCATCATTGAGGAAGGTTCCGATGCGTGCGTCTTTCATGCGACGAAACGCGAGCACGATCGCACGTCGCACCGCGGGAGATTTGTCTTTCGCGAAGGCGAAGACGGCATCGGCATCGCCGA
The DNA here is from genome assembly GCA_945890645.1 of Akkermansia muciniphila. Classification (GTDB taxonomy): domain Bacteria; phylum Verrucomicrobiota; class Verrucomicrobiia; order Verrucomicrobiales; family Akkermansiaceae; genus UBA956. The sequence continues at coordinate 82,033 of CAMDCV010000009.1, read as the reverse complement.
TCAAGAGCATGCCTTGGATCGCGCCATGGCGGAGATACTCATCTTTGTCGTTGTTTTCGGCGATCACTTTCATCAGCGCCGGAACTTGCTCTTTGGTGCCGAGTTTTCCGGTGGCGATGGCGGCCAGCATGCGCGTTCTCGCATTGGTATCGGCGAGCAATAAGGTGGCGGCGTGGAGACCTGCTTTGAATCGGGCGTCGCCGAGGGCTTGCACCGCTTGGCCGCGGACTTTCGCATCAAAGTCAGAGCAAAGTAACATAAGTGCGGCGGCTGACTCGCTATCCTTTTTCAAACGCGCCAGATTCCCGAGCCCCCAAACACCGTGGAGGCGAGTGGTGAGTGTTTCCTCGGCAGAGGTGGCAGCGATAAGAATGCTGCGGTTCGCGGTGTTCTCGGCAAGCGCGAGTTGGGCACGGTGCCGCACCCGCATGTCGGGGTGGCGAAGAAGTTTCGCGAGCTGCTCGGGCGTCATCTTCGAGATGCCCTGGGAGAAAAGTGTGCGCACCTCCTTGGTCTCTGGCCTTGCGAGTTCCTTGGGATCTTCGAAGGTGAAAATATTTCCGAACCCATGCGTCGGCCAGCTGCCGACATAATCCGTGACGTAGGCCTTGCTGTCGTAGCCGAACTCGATGTCGGTGCAGAGCATGCCCGAGACGAAATTTTCCTTCCGCTCGACCTTGAAGCCCGCGCCGTTTGGCTCCATACGGAAACCAATCACCGCACTATTCGCGCCGACAAAATCGCAGACGAAGAAATGGTTGTCCCATTTTTCCGCGAGACCCGTACCAGGGTTGTAGGCAAGACCCGAGGGGCCTTTGCTGACCCAACCAGCCGGGGCGAGAATGGCGCGCGGGCGCAGCGGGCTGTCCATGTCCCAATGCCGCTCTTTCATCCAGTTGGTGTCGTGGCGTCTGGTGCCATAGATGAGATTGGTGAATTTTTGGAATGCCTGATGGCCCCGCTGCCAACCGGAGTGGGCACCTTCGACCACATCGACGACGCGGGCCATGTCTTGCATGTCCGCTTCGTTATCAACGGAAAATAAATTGCCATAGCGGTCAAACGCGATCTCTTTCGGATTTCTCAAGCCCGTGTGAACGACTTCCAGTCCGCTGCCATCGCGTTCCATGCGAAAAACGGCGCCTTCGTATTGATTGTAAAGATGGCGGCCGTCTTTGGTTTTTAAGTTGTAGGCGCGGTCGCCAATGGTGAACCAGATGCGGTTATCAGGGCCGAGCGCGAAACCATTCAAGTCGTGTCCGCTGAGGCTGACCGAAATGCCGTAGCCTTCTTGGAGTGACTCGCGTTTGTCGGCTTTGAGATCGCCATCGGTGTCTTCTAACAACCAGACGTTAGGAATGCACGCGAAGTAAATTTTCCCCTCGAGCGCCATCACGCCGGCGGCGGTGCCATCGAGTGGATCGTTGAAGCCATCGGCGAAAATCGTGGCGTGGTCGACTTTGCCATCGCCGTTTCGGTCTTCGATCACGCGGATCTTTTCCGAATACTTGGTGAAATAGGAAAGCGGTTTGTGCTTTTCGTATTTTTTGTACATCGCGAGACGATCCGCGGTGGACTCGAGCTTATAGTCGTCCGCGACCCATGGATTACGACGGTTGTCCTCGACGCCGCGTTCAAAGCGATGCGTCTCTGCGATGTAGAGGCGGTTCTGTTCGTCGAACGTGATCGCCGTCGGATCTTGGACATCGGGCTCGCGGGCGAAAAGTTTTGTCACCATGCCTTCGGGCGCTTTGATGTTGGCGAGAATCGCCTTTTCTTCGTCCAGCGAGGGGACTGCATTAGGGTTCGCGGTTCCTTCGGTTGTAGCGGGCGGCTCGTCGGTGAGAGCAGAGGCGGACAAGATGGAAAAAACTCCGATACAGGCGAAGCGCAGGTATGAAGAAGCGAGAGCGAATTTTCTGAAACTCATGGGCGGCATTGTTGTCAAAGTTGGTAGAGATACGAACAAAATAACGAGGTTCTCGCAGGAGATTTCGAAGAAAGGGGTGGGAAACCCCTTCTTCTTATGGCATGAGCTCAAAAGAAAATTCGCTATTAGGATGATCCTGCGACAGATTGCAGAATGTCAGTAAATCATAAGAAGCAGTTCGGCGTTTGGATGGACAACCATCATGCCACCATCATCGGCCACGCCAACACCGAAGAATTTTCCGTCATCGGACATGTGAAAAATCCGGGTGCAGAGGGAAACTCCAACGAGAACGCCCTGCATAATCAGCAGCGAACTTTGCAAACGCAATTTTTCAAGGAAATCACGAGTCACATGCAAAACGCTGATGAAATACACCTGACCGGAACCGGCACGATTCAGGAGCAATTTATTCATTACTTGGCAGAAACGCCCCAGTTCAAAAATACGGTTACTAAGGAATGTACTACGAATAAAATGAGCGATGAAAGGCTCGTGGAGTTTATCAGTGGCAAATTCCAGTAAGGGTGGATTTTCCCAAGGGCCTTCTCATAATTGCGGAATAGCGATTGCACTGTGATTTGCGCAAACTCGTGTGAGAGTTTTGTGAGTCGTGCGTCGTATGGTTAGGAGTGGCCACGCCCAATTCCCCGTAATGTTTTACTCCACAAATTCCTTTTCCATGAGATTCGCCATTGGTAGAACTTTAGCGATCGTCATTCTTATCTTGTGTGGCGCCAGTGGATTTGCCGCCGAGAGCGTGATCAAAGACAAACAAGACATGGACTGCTATGTCTATACGCCTGACGTCATCGACCCTGCGAAGACGTATCAGCTGGTAGTCGGGGTGCACGGCGCCGGCGGTAAAGGCAATGGCGCCGCTGGCATGAAAGATTGGGCGAAACGCGGGGACGTGATTGTGATCGGACCCTCGTTCGAAACAAAGGGGGAGCGTCCTTACCAAAATGGCGATGGCATCCACGCGGAAAAACTCATGGCACTTTTTGAGACGCTCAAAAAATCATACAAGCTGCACGACCAAATGTTTCTCCACGGCTTTTCGGGCGGTTGTCAGTTCACGCATCGCTTCACCATGTTGCATCCCAAACTCGTTTGCGGTGTCTCCGCGCACTCGGGTGGCACCTGGGCGACAGACAATTATGGCGAGATCAGCGCCGCTGCGAAAAAAATTCCTTTCGCGATATCCTGCGGGGAAAAGGATACGGGCAAATCATTTCCCGAAGCGCCGTTTGGCAGGCTCGAGTGGTATGGTCGCTTTCAAAAAGATATCGATCAAAAGGGTTTCTGCTACATCGGCGGAACATGGCCGGATGTGGGACATTCGATTTCGTCAGGGGCATGGAATCTCGCCAAACAATGCTTCCAGCTCGCCACGGGCCTCCCCGGGGAATCCGCGACCGAACCAGTGGTCATCAGCGATGCCTGGAAAAACTTGAATCAAATTCCGAACAAATCTCCCAGCTCCAAAACTACGACCAAGCCTGCGACGTCGCCCAAGGTCACACAAGCCGAGCTCGATAAGGTGGTCCCTGCCGCTTTCAAAAAAGCGGACGCCGAAAAAATCCCTAACGATTCGTTGATTACCTTTATGAAAAAATATCCACCTTCGCTGTGGAAAGACCAACCTGGTTCCGCGAAACTGTTAGAACAATGCAAGTCCGCCGCAATCGCATGGCAAACGGCCGCGAAAGAAAAAAACATGTGGAACGACGCCCTGAAGCACCAATTTTCCCAGTTCACAGCGGGATTGGAGCTCAAAGTGGAGTAGACGCTCATTTCTAACAATTCTCCAGCGCAACCAAAGAATTGTGGCCTCCCAGTGAGGCGGCGATTTTCCAAACCGTGCCGTGACAGGGCGTAACTGCATCGGGCAGAGAAAACCCAGCGGGTGCGTGCAAATGGGGGAGGTTTGCAGGGAGTTCTTTGCGTTCCAAGAAGTCGCAGAGCAGCACGGTTTCTAAAAGCGAACCCGCGCCGATGCCGTGACCGAGAAACGGCTTGAGCAGATGCAGGCTGGGTTTTTGATCTGGGAAGGCGGCGGCGAGACACTTCGGTTCCGCGAGTGCGTGCGATGCGGTGCCTGTCGCGTGTGGGCTGAGCGCAGTGGGTTCGCCGAATTGTTGGCGGGCTTTTTCGAGTAAGGCCACCAATTGTCCGCTGGCGGGTGACAGCGAAAGAGGATCGGCAGCATCGGAGTTGGCGAGATACCCGCGCAGGTGGACGCCTCGCGATGCCTCGTTTTTTTCCAAGGTCAGCGCGGCGGCGGCTTCCGCAGGAAAAATACCTGTCGTTTCAGGGTGGTAGGGATCGTTGCGGCCATTTTTTGTCAGAATCCCTGTCGATGCGTAGCTATCTAACAAAATTTTCACTAAGGGTAGATCGACGGCTACCACTAACGCGCGGTCGGCCATGCCGCATTGCAGGTGCATGGACGCGATGCCCAGAGCGTCCAACCCCGCCGAGCAACCGGTGGCGATCACTTGATACGCGCCGCGGATACCGAGTTCGATGCTGATGGCCGCGGCGGCTTCGCCGTGCATGGCATTGCTGGCCTGCATGAGTGGAAAGCCCCGACGTTTCGGCCAAGGTTCCAGCCAACCGGCCGCACCGCCGCGAGAGGTGCCGAGGATGACCACGGCGTCACGCAGTTCTTCTTCCGACCAGCCCGAGGCTGTGATGGCTTGTCGGGCGACATGTAGGGCCGCCATCGCTGCCGGCGACCACTTGCGATGGTTGAGTAACGCGCGATTTTGAATCCAAGCGGCGGGCACTTCCGGGTAATCGCAGTCCATCAATTCCCCTAATGGACGAAAGGGTAGGGAAGAAGAGAGCAGGGCATGGCGATGCGCGGAGACTGTTTCTCCAAGGGCGGAAAGTGCGCCAAGACCGCGAATCAGATAAGACATAGGTGAGTGGGAAATTGGTGACATACTCGTCACGCTGTCAAACAAAACCCTTTTTTGAGGCGATTTCGTCGGCCATTTGACAACCCCATCTGCGCCAAAGTTACGAATGTGTCACAGAAGCAATATTCTGATTGCGGTCCTGCTCACCTAATTACGGCCTGGCTCCGCACGCGACACTGGTTGCTGCGGTTATCCCCATTTTCTGAATGAATACATTTTTCCTGCGTTTGTCCCGAATCCTAACCCTGATTTGCCTAGGCTTCGTGTGCGTCACAGCCTCGGCTCGCGCCCAATCGGGTAGCTTGGCGGACGAATGGGGCTGGATTCCTGAGCGCGCTGGTATTTTGGCTGCGGAATCCTGGGGCATCAAGCCGCAGTGGTCGGGCAAAACCTTGGTCGAGGCCTACCAAAAGCAAGGTCAAGCCTTGGCAGGAAATCGCATGGTACGAAATGTCATCGCGCCGGTCGATGCATTACCAGACCTTCCTCCTCCTGTGATGATCCCTGTGCCTCAAGGGTTTTGTGAAATCATAGGTGAAGTTTCCAATGACAAACTCGATCCGGTGGCAGGAGCCATTGTGGAAATTGTTGGCACGGGAAAATCAGTCGAAACCAATGCCGAGGGTGTATTTACTTTCTCTGCAGTTGCTTCGGGAAATATCACCATCGAGGCATCTAAGCTTGGTTTTACCAGCAACACACAAAGCGCGACGGCATTGCCGGGGCAAAAGTTGACCATCAATATCGTGCTCAAAGTCAAAGCTGCGGATGGCGAATCGGAAGAGACAATGCTGGAGGAAGAGACCGTGGTGGGAGAATTCCAAGAAGGCAACCAAGGCGACTTCAATCTCACCATTAACATGGAAGCTCCCAAGCTCACGGCTACCATGGGACGTGAGGAGTTTACCAAAAATAACGTCAGTGATGCTGGTGAGGCGATCGCTAAAGTATCGGGTGCGAACATCGTCGATGGCAAGTATGCCGTGGTGCGCGGTCTCGCCGACCGCTACGTAACGACCACTTTTAATGGAGGCCAGATTGCGAGTGCTGATCCTTCACGCAAAGCAGTTCAGCTCGACCTTTTCCCTACAAGTTCGATCGAGCAGATCCGAGTGGATAAAACCTATTCTCCCAATTTGCCGGGTGACTTCGGCGGTGGTGCGATCGACATTATTACCCGCACGATGCCAGAAGAGCGGATTCTACAGATTAGCACCAAGGTCAGCTACAATGACGCTTTAGAAGACAAAATTTTCACTCGCTCGGAAAGTTCGTTAGGTTTCTTCGGCGACATCGGCAAACCAATGCCGGACGTATTAGAAAATGAAGATGGCTTCATCAATCCCGCCGATTTGCCGAATTCGGAGACAACAGAGTTATGGAAAACCATGCATGACTCACAAAATTTGAAGCCCAAAGAAACGAATTCGAGCATGGAGTATTCGCAGTCTTTGACCTACGGCGAGACATTCGAGTTACCGAATAAAATGCGTCTTGGTCTTATGACAGCTTTCAGCCAGAAGTCATATGATTCATCAGACTCGACACCAGTGACGAACCAAACACGTGAGTTTATGCGTGAAGAATACAGCCGCAACGTCGAATGGGCCGCCTACTTATCTGCTTCGCTTGAGATCAATGAGCACAACACGGTAACAGCGACTTATTTCAACAAGCATATCGCAGGCGATAAAGTTAGCAATTCGACAAATATTATCGATGACGAGGAAAACCTTAATTATGGAAGTCACTTGAAGAACTCCAGCATCAATCCATTGAATGATTATGGTCCGGACGCGATTTATTACGGAGCGGCCTGGGATATTACGCCGTTGGAGCGCGACTTGGAGATCTTCCAAATGAATGGCACTCACCGCTTGCACGATCGCGGAATTAAGATCGACTGGGGATTTACCAATAGCAATGCGGTCGAGAACCGACCACACAGCACGCACTTTGAATATGGTGTTTTAGATTTCTCTTCAGAGGCACTCAGTGGAGTAATTGCGCAATCGGAGGCGATTTTGGCAGCTCAGGCGGTAAATTACGCCCGTTTTTTACGCTTGCCCGACCCTGAAAGCTACACATGGGAAACCATCAAAGAGCCCATGTATGCACGCCCAAATACCAAAAGGCTTTACGATAACTTTAATGCTGCTAATACCGTTGTTCCCGATGATACGCGCCCACCCGTTGAAACATTAGAGCACGGAAACTACAGCGGTTCGGTACCCGGCAAACAGAGATCTACAAGGCGAACTGAGAAAACTACGGAGGAAGCACAAAACCGCCAAATGTCTGCGGCTGTTCCGTATTATTTCTCTGACGACGATGATGAGCATTACATTGAATTCGGTTTTGGTGCCTCTACCTTCGATAAGGAACGGAAGACAACGGCAAGGCAATACGACCTCGGCCTGAGCCTGAATTCGGATTCTACCCCAGGATTTCCCCCGGGCTCACTCGCGGGGCCTGGTGGTTTGGGCGAGCAGTTTGCCAATGACCCGACATTGATTTCCGACTACTTTAACGGTACTTACGATTCCGGTCCATTTTATGCGAATACTCTGACGTTAAATGGTCTCGAAAACATCGATACTCGCCTTGAGCAAAAAGCCTATTTCTACAGCACTATGCTACGCATGGGCAAATCGTATGTGACCGGTGGTGTGCGCTTCGAAGAAGAGTCCTACGATATTGACATTCTTGCTTCGCCTTACTCCACATTTTCCGACGAGGAGATCGAAGCCAATGGCTGGGAAAATCGTGATCCGCAAGAGGCGATTCTTCCCTCTGTTAGTGCGGGAACCTCGATTTTTAGTGATAAATTGTCATTCATGGTGGCTTGGTCGCAGACGGTGGCGCGTCCGACGTTCTGGGAATTTATCCCTTCGCAGACGCTCGACCAATCCACCGGTCTTGGTCGCCGTGGTAACAACACGTTAGGTCAGACGGACATTGATAATTTTGACTTGGCGATAACATGGCAGACGAGTGAGTTTTCAAGTATTCGTATGTCTTTGTTCCACAAAAATCTTTTGCGCCCGCTGGTCTCATTCTTTGAAAATGGCACCCTTGTTTATGCTGACTCCTATACAAGTCCCCAGGGAGTCAAAGAAGATTTCAGCTCCTCTATTAATGGCATTGAGTTGGAAGCAGAAATTACGGAAATGGGGCCTTTTTCCTTAAGGGGCAATTTCACCTACATTGATGCTTCTCTCGATTATGTTTACGTGCAAAACGGCATAGGCGTGGCAGTTAACAGTCAACTACCTTATCAACCAACTTATTTAGCGAATCTTAACTTAGGTTACACCTATGAGCCTTGGAAACTCAATGCCAACTTGATTTACAACTACAATGGTGACTACCCTGTAATCCTTAAACTTACGCCTGAGGATTTCGAGGTTACTCGTGACCCCGTGCATACTTTTGATTTGGTGCTCTCGAAATTAATTGAGACGGAATCGGTCGGCTACCTCATTAAAGGTGGCATCAAAAACCTGTTCAACGCCACTGACGTTTATCTCTACAACAACCGCATTTATGACAGCGAATCCGCGGGACGCAGCTACTGGATGGAAATCCAGTTGTCGTTCTAACGATTGTGACAAAATAGCGGCATGTGACGAGACTGTTACAAAGATAGGAAAGACAAATTAGCAACCACCCACCATCTTCGCGCCGTTGGCACGAGCTAACCACAACACACAAACAAATCATTCAAATCTTATGAAAGCAAAACACAACCTCATACTCACGTTGATCGGCCTTTGCGCGCCGATGGCTGCTCAAGCTGCCGACATTGACGTAATTGGAAATAGCGCATATAGCGAAGACAGTTTCGCCTCTACCAACGCCGGCATTGACGGTGGTCTTGGAACCAACGTCCGCGTCATCGCAGGTGATTACACGGCAGGAGTCCCGAACGTAGTCAATGTTACTTGGACAAGCGACAATACATATTTTGTTACTGACAAACTTTACATCCCACGCGGTGCCACACTCACGATTCAACCGGGCACAAAAGTCTATTTCTCAACCACAAACGTTGGAAACGATGCAGACCCCACGAACGACCTTGTCGGTTCCATCGTGGCTTGCCGCGGTGGCAAATTGATCGCCGATGGTACTGCTGCAAATCCTATCGTTTTCACCTCAGTGCGCGAATGGGAAGCCCTGCCAGGCAATGGTGATTCTCCGTTCGACTCAGATCTCGTGGATGGTCCTGCTCCTACTTCTGCCGATGCAGGTTTGTGGGGCGGTATCGTTTTGCTCGGCCAAGCCTACATTTCCACCGTTAACGGATCTGGAGTCAACGCAGGCACCCAACGAATTGAAGGTTTCGAACCTGATGGTTCGCCATCAGCAGATTCAGATAGTGTTCCAGACGCCATTCAGTATGGTGTGAGTAACAATTTCCCCCGCAAAGATGACGACAACAGCGGTGTAGTTCGCTACTGCTCGATTCGTCACGGTGGATATGAATTTTCTACAGGTAAAGAAATCAATGGACTGACCCTCGGTGGAGTTGGCTCCGGAACAACCGTTGAGTATGTTGAGATTTATGCCAACAAAGACGACGGTGTAGAATTCTTTGGTGGTCGCGTGAGCACGAACAACATTGTGGTGGCTTTTGTGCAAGATGACATTTTTGACATCGACGAGGGCTATCGCGGCACCAACCAATTCTGGTTCGGCATTCAGAATCCTGGCGATGCTGACGGCGGTGGAGAATGGGACGGTGTAGGCGGAACGTCTGGTGGTTATCCTACCATATCCTCTGGTGGTACGCTCCATCACTCTAAACCAGTTATTTACAATGCAACCATCATTGGTGCTGGTGCCAATAATACCCTTTCGCAGATCACCAATAGAACTGCGCAAGTTCACTGGGAAAAAGGTAATCACGCCTTCAACGTAGAAGACTTCTTCAACGGCGAAGTTTACAACTCCGTTTTCCACGACTTTGCGGCAGGCGTTGTGAGATACATCGATAGCCCTGCCTCAAGTATTGGAAACAATTTTGTCATCGAAAACAACACCTTTGGCTCATTTGGTGGTGGCACCCCCGGTGACAACTTGAGTTATGTAAAAGGCAATCCAGCGATTCAGCCATACGATCCAATTTTCGATCTCGCTGGTGATCCAATCAATGGCAATAGCGATGTCAACACTAACCCGATGTTTACAACATATACACGTACATCTGGTGATCCGGTGACAACAAATGCTAGCACCAACAACTACATCGTTGCAATCAACCCAATTCCTGCTGTTGGCTCACCTCTTCTGAGTTCACCCGTCTCCGGTGGAGCTCCTAAGGAAGTCTCCTATCGTGGTGCTTTCGGTCCCGAAGGCAACTGGGCGGCTGGTTGGACTAAGTTGAGCCAATCGGGCGTTCTACAAGGCGCTGCTCCTGCCGCTGAAATCGTTGACACCGACGGTGACGGCATTGATGACACACTCGAAGGCACGGCTGCTCTGGCTGACCTCGGATTCACAGTTGGTGTAAACAACGTCACCAATCATGGTGGAGTTCCTGCCACCAACTTGTTTAACGCACTTTATGACAACGATAGCATTCAGGATGTTCGTGGCACTGGTCTCATGATCGGTCCAGTAACTCCTGGTGGTAACGCTGTCCTCACGCTGCCAATCTTCAAGTCTGACACCCTCCTTCCCGGAAGTTGGACTGCAGCAGGCAACGCTACCGCTACCGTTCCGACTCCAGCCGGCAAGAAGTTCTTCCGCGTTGATCTGAGCACCGGCGTGCCGAACCCATAATTTCCCCCAAGAGAAACCAAAACAAATCAGAGGGTCGTCGGCCCAAGCCGACGGCCCTTATCAACTTTCACTACCTTGACGATATTGACACTCATGAAATCCATCCAAGTGACACTACTGTTGCTCGCAACCTCGCTGATGCACTTAGCTGCGCAACAAGCGCCAGTCGAAGATCCCGTGCGTGAATCTCTCCGCCTTTGGGTGGAGACGATGAAGAACCGCCAAGTTCAACAGGATGACTGGAAACGTGATCAAGAAGTCCTGCAAAACTATAAGGACGGCCTCAATCGCGAATTGGAAGATTTGAAAAAATTGATTGTTGAAACCAAGGAACGCAATCAAGCGGCCGATAAAGAATCGCTCGACCTGACTGCTAAAATTACCGCCTACCAAGAAGCGCAAAAAATGCTTGGCGAAGCCGTGCGCGTGCTCGAAAACTCCGCACTGGTTCAAGCAAAACGCTTACCCACCACTCTCGCAAAAGACGCCCGCATGGCACAATTTCTCGTGGAAATTGCCAAGGACGTGCAACTCACCGGCGAAAAACAAAACGAAGCGCTGCCAAAACGGATTAACAACATACTCGCTTTCCTCGGAGAGACCGAAAAGTGGCAGCAAACCATTCACATCAAAGAAGAAGTACACGCCCTGAAAGACGGTCGCGAAATGAACCTCAAGGTTATGTATCTCGGCCTCGCCGTGGCTTATGGCATCTCTGCGGAGGGTAATATTGCCATTGTCGGTACACCCGGTGCGGAAGGCTGGACCTATGAAGAAAAGCCTGAACTTTTCACTTCCATTTCCGAAGCCATCGCCTCGACTGTCGGCGATCGCGATCCTTCCTTTACGACACTTCCCGTGCGCTTACCATGAAACGACTGATCCTCACTACTACCCTTTTCACTGCCATTGTATTTCCCGCATGGTCGCAAAATGCTGAGGCCGACAAAGCCAAAGCACGCCTCGATGAAGCTGTGAAAGCAAGCACTGCGGAAGCCGCCGAATACTCGGATTTGCGCCGTGCGCTTTATCGCGAAATCAACAAACTCGATGACGAAGCTCTGGCCTTACAAAAAGAGCTTCGTTCTCTCGAATTTCAGGAAACACAGCGCACGGCGAATCTCCGTCGCACTGAAACGGCACTAGCGAATCGCAAGACCGAGTTTGATTACTCGGGTGGCGTCCTTCGTCAATACGCCAAGACTTTGCCTACGCGCTTGCACCCAGCGGAAAATCAAAAGTATTTGAGTGATATCGAAGCCGCCGAACGGGCTGCTTCCGCCAATATCGATAACGCGAGCAAAGAACTCGAAGAGCTCTTGAAAGTCGCCACTCTTGGCATGAATCGTTTGCAGTCCAGCATTGGTGGCAGCACTTTTGATGGCAAAGCACTGCGCAATGGCACGGAAGCCATGCAAGGCACCTTTGGCGTTTTCGGACCCTCCGTTTATTTCTCCTCGAAGGATGGCAAATTCCAAGGCGTCAGCCCGATCAGTCAGTCCGGCACGGAGTATCCTAACGTGCTAAGTTTGAAAACGATGGATGCCCCCGCGTTGACAAACGTGTTTACCGCGAAAGCCGGTAGCATCCCTGTCGATGGCACCATGGGCAAAGCGCTTGAAGTCGAAGCAAACGAAGACACACTGATGGACACAATCCGCAAAGGTGGTCTTGTTGGTCACTGCATTCTCGCTCTCGGTGCGATCTCATTGCTGATCGTGATTTATAAACTGTTGCAAATCTCCCGCTTTGCTGTGCCATCGCGCGGCGATATCAATGCGATTATCGATGCTCTCGTCAACGAACGCGCGGAAGAAGCGGCGCGCATCGCCAAAGGGATGCCCGGCATGTCGGGTGATATGGTGCGCACGGGTGTGCAGTATTTTTATGACAAAAGAAAAGTTCTCGAAGAAGCGCTCTTCGAAAAACTCATGGGCATTAAGCCGTCACTTGATAAATTCCTTCCTTTCCTTGCGCTGACCGCCGCTGTCGCGCCGCTGATGGGCCTGTTAGGAACGGTTTTGGGTATTATCAAAACCTTCCAATCGATGGTGCTCTACGGAACGGGCAATGCGAAAAATTTCTCTGCGGGTATTTCCGAAGCTCTGATCACCACAGCGGAAGGTTTGATCGTTGCTATCCCTGTCCTGGTGCTCCATGGATTAATGAAATCGCTTGCCAAAGCGAAGTCCGGTGAGATCGAAGGCATTGCCATCGCGCTCATGAATGGAACCACGGAAATTGATCGCCGCAATCCTAAAACTTCAGCTAAGGAATCAAGTGCCGACGACGATGACTTTGAACTGAATCTCCCTGCCAAAGCCTAACTTACACCGCGATGCCGACTGAATTGTCAGATGCTTGGAACATGTTCATCACGGGTGGCGACATCATGTGGATGCTCGGCACTGTGGCTTTCATTCTTTATGCTGCTGCCTTTGCCGCATGGTCGTATGTCGCCAAGGGCAATCTTAACAGCAAGGACGAACAGCATTGGCGCGAATGGATCTTAGATCCGCAAAAAGCCAAGGGAAACTTGGGGGAAACCTTGCTCTATGTGATGCATGGCCCGCGCCTCAGCGTGAAGATTGTTTCACGTCGATTCGATGAAGTGCGTCTCAATGTGCTCGCTGCGATCGACCGCCGACTACTCGTCATTAATACACTCGTCGCTGCCGCTCCGCTTTGCGGACTGTTAGGCACCGTCACGGGTATTCTGGCGATGTTCGGAGGGCTCTCACGCGGTCGTGGTGCCGCTGGCATGCAGTCTGTCGCGAACGGCATGCAAGAAGCCCTCATCACCACTCAAACAGGTCTCACCATCGCGCTGCCCGGCTTGTTCATCGCGCTGATCGTGAAAAACAAACGCAACGAAATCGCTCAGACACTCGTGCGTCTCGAGTCGCTCATCCTCACTACTCACTTTACCAAACACTGACTTTTTATGTTCGGACGCTCCATTAATGATGACCAAGATGAACCGGTGGTAATCGACCTCTCGTCGATGATCGACTGCGTGTTCATTCTGCTAATTTTCTTCATCGTCTCCACGGTTTTCGTGGAGGAAAGCGGTGTTACAGTGAATAAACCAGACGTTGGTCCTGCCGCAGCATCGTTGGAAAAAAATTCCATTTTGATTGCTGTTACAGCGGACAATAAAATTTTTTACGGTGGCGATAGCATCGGCATTCAGGGCATCATCGGCAAGATCAAGCCATTGCTCACGGAAAATCCTGAAATGCCGGTAATTATCCAAGGCGATAAGGAGTCTGCCCACGGCATCGTGCAACAAGTGCACGGTCAGGCGATTCTTGCAGGCGCGGATAAAAACAAAATTTCCATCTCGACGAAAAACTAATCATGATTCGCCACACCTACAAACCACCAAAAGGAAAATCGGGAGCATCTCTCGCGATTTTAGGCGGTCTGTTTGCAACGCTCGTCGTGTTTGTGGTCATACCGCTTTCCCAAAAGCTCAATGACATTTTCCAGCCGCCACCGGCGGTGCCGGAGGATACTCTAGCCGTCGATCCACCGAAGTTCGACGATGCGACTCTCGACCCACCTCCGCCCGAACCCGAGCCAGAGGAAAAAGTCGAAGAGCTGGTCGAAGAAGTGAGTGGTCCCGATCTCGGCTTTGACGCATCAGACCTGGCCGTTGGTGGCGGAGGTTCGATCATGGTAGATATGTCCAGTTTCGGTATCAAGGATGCCGCGAACAGCATGATGGATGACCAGATGGATACTCCTCCTCAGGCTACCGCAAAATTTCCGGCACAATATCCCTCGAGCATGGCCCAGAAAAAAATCACCGGCAAGGTCATCATCGCCTGCGTGATCGATTCCAGTGGTAAGATTCTCACCTCTTCCATCCGTCAGTCCTCCGGGCAACGCGAACTCGACCAAGCGGCGCTTAGCGCTGTAACCCGCTGGAAATTCAAACCCGCACAAAAAGCTGGCCGCCCCGTCAAAGGCTCGATCCTTGTTCCTTTTAACTTCGAACTCAAATGAACCACATGCGTTTCTTCACCTTCATCATTCTCACCGCATCCTGGGCGTCGGCACAGTCGCTGATACCACCCAGCGAGTTGTTCCGTGATCCGAAATTCGTACGCGAATTCGTCGGCTCGTACGGCATCCTCTCCGAAGTTGAACCAAAGGTTTCCTCCACCGAATCGACTTTGCTGACGCGGGTATCCGAATTCTTTGCGGCTTCGAAGTATAAAGAGGCAGAAGACGAGATCATACGCTACATCAAGGAAACCACCACGCCATCCGACCCTGAACTGCAACCCGGCGAAATCAGTCCGGCGCTGGTATTTGTGTTAGGAAATCTCTATTTCCAAGCAAACCGCAGCGACGAAGCCGAGCGCGCATTCAAAGAAGCCATCAAACGCTTTCCCAAATTCCGCCGCGCCCATACTAACCTCGCTTTCCTCTATGTCTCGAAGGAACGTTTCGATGACGCCATGCCCATGCTGCAAAAAGCCATCGAGCTCGGCGAAAACTCGCATCGCGCCTGGGGCTTGTTGGGTTACACTTATCTCTTGAAAAAGAATGCCGTCGCTGCCGAAAATTGCTACCGTAGTGCTTCAGTGTTGGAGCCTTCGAACAAAGATTGGCAGCTCGGGCTCGCTCAGGCATTGATGATGCAGGAAAAATATCCCGAAGCTACGTCCGCGCTGGATGCCCTTATCAAGAGCAACCCAAACGATAAACAATTGTGGTTGCAACAAACCAATGCTTTGCTGAGCCAAGATAAAAAAATCGAGGCCGCGCTGAATTTGGAGACCATGCACCTCAAAGGCATGGCCGATGAAGCAAACCTTAATTTGTTAGGTAACATCTACATGGATCAATCACAACCACTTTTGGCGCTCGCCGCCTACAGCGCTGCCATTGATGCTTCGCAAAAGTTTAACGCGCCGCAGGCACTTAAGTCTGCACGAATCATGAATGACCTCGGCAATCCTGATCAAGCCGCAGAACTCCTGAAAAAAATCCGTGCTGCAGGCACTCAAATGACTCCCGCAGAACGCGTGCAACTCGAACTCACTGCTGTGAAGATCGCCCGTTCGCTGAAACAAAACGACCGCGCCACGACGATCCTTACCCAACTCGCCACCGATGCTCCGGGGAATCCGGAAGTCATGTTGGAGACAGGAAAGCACTATGATCTTCTCTCTCGCGAAGAGACCGATGAAGAAAAGCGCAAACCGCTGCTCGCTGAAGCAAAAACTCACTACATGCTCGCCATCAACAACGAGACTACCGCCCAGCAAGCGAACTTAAACTACGGCCAGATGCTCGTCCGCGATGGTCGCGCGCTTGATGCCTTGCCATTCATCGAAAAAGCTCTCAGCCTTAAGAAATCAGATGCTCTCGAACAGTATACAACTCGTGTGCGTCGTGCCGCAGATCGTGAAAAAGCCCGCATCGAACGCGAACAAGCAGAGCGCGCCAATGCAAAACCCAAACCATAATTTTCTAACAACATCGACCTATGAAACTTCATCCATCCGCCATCCTGTTGTTGCTCGCATTGCCCGCCATGGCCAATGAGGCTCTTGACATTCTGGAAGGGAAAAAAGACGCTGCCGACGTCACTGTTACACCTCTGGCAGAAGATGCTCCGGTCCTCAGTGGAGCCGTCGGTGCTGCAAACGGCGACGGCAAAGTCGTCAAACCCTACAAGCCCATGGTGCCCTCGGACTTTTCCGTGAAGTCGCACGCACTTTTTGATCCTTACTGGGCGCGCACGACTCTCTACAAGGACGACCAGAACCCCTATGTGCAGGAGTTTTCTCTAACGGGATTGTTTGAAGCATCTGCCGCTTGGGGATCGATCGATAACGATAACAAAGCCTCGGCACTGAATCAAAATATCAATGAAGTGGAAATGCGTCGCGCACAATTGGGGGCTCGCATGAAAGCCTTCTATCGCACCGAAGTCACTGGAGTCGTCGAAATGGCGGGTCCTTCGCGCATGAATGGCATCCAGACCATCAAAGCGCGCACGGAAATCACAGAAAACACTGGTGTCACTTTTGGTAAATTCCGTCCGCTGAGTACGATGGAAAATGGCATCCCCGATGCGGATCTGCTCATCAGCGAACGCTCATTGCTCTCCAATATGGTGGCACCAGCGGATAGCCTCGGTGTGATGTTTGATGGCACTTCTGGCGATTGGACATATCAACTCGGTTGGTTTTCCGGCGACTTCAGCGATAACCTTCCCGGCGTCAAAAACGATGGCATCATCAACGCGGGGATATCGTATGAAAAAACGGGCAAAGCTGAGTCCGGCGCACCGCTGCGTAGTCGTTGGTACCTCAACTACATTCACAATCTCGATCAGGACGGTAGTGAAATTTTGCCACGTCACCGTTATGCCGGTGCTTCTGGCTATAGCGATATATTCTCCACCGGGTTCAGTATCCAGCAGGATCGTTTCGGCTTCCTGGGTGACTTCACTCTGGCACGGGGCGACAACAATGCATGGGGGATCACGCTGATGCCGACCTACTGGGTCATGCCCGGAACCATCCAGCTCGTGGGCCGCTATCACTATGCTGACACCGATAAGAAGGATGCCCTCTACGGCGGTTACGGCCCTGGTGCGGATCCGTTTTACGAAGGTGATGGCCCCATCGTCAGTGGCGATGAATACCACTCGTTTTACATGGGCGCGAATGTGCATGTGTATGAAAACCGTATGATCATCAGCAACGGCTTGGAATACACCTTGTTCCGCGATGACCTCGACAGTGAGACCGATACCTCCAGCCTCATGTGGCAGACAGGCGCGAAGCTCAGTTTCTAATACAACATGGGCAGGGACAGCTCTCTGGGGAGCCGTCCCTGCCATGTAAAAAACCATCAGAACTCTAACGAAGCGCCGACGTAGAAGTTGCGACCGTTCGATGGATCAATCCCGTCTCCGCGCACTCGGGTGAAGTAGTCTTCATCGAAGAGGTTGTTAATGCCGGCGAGCAGTCGGAGGTTTTCATGCACTTTAAGTTCAGCGGTTAGGTCCCATACGTTGTAACTAGGAACATAGTAATTCGCGCTGTTTGCATCGTCGGCATAATGTTCGTCCACCCATGTGCTGCTGAGTGTGACCAAACCACGCTCCCCATGGCGATAAGTGAGACCGCTGCGCACGATGAAATCCGCGGCATACTGGGGCGTGTTGCCATCGCGCGGGCCGTCGGTAAATTCAGCATCGAGCAAAGTGGCATTGAAGAACCATTCGAGCGCACGATCGGATTTGTTTCCCGTGGCGAGCGTCAACAAATCCACCGTGGTGGAAAAGTCGATACCGTAATGGCGGCTATCACCCACATTTTCTAACGATGTGCCGCCGAGCACTGCGACGCTGCCAATTTGATCGGTGAACTGCAATAGGAAGATGCTGGTATCGATCGAGAACCAGTCGGTCGGACGGCTGCGCACGCCGAGTTCGTATTCGAGAGACTTTCCTTCTTCGAGGTCGTCATTGACGAAAGTAGTGCCGCCACTTGGAACTGCTTCTGAGAAGATCATCGGGCGATAGCCTTGCGAGATGTTTGCATAGACTGCTGAGCCTGCTTGCCATTCGTATTCAAGACCGAGACCACCCAGCACAACTGTGGCTTGCTCATCCTTCGAGCCGAGTGGCGTGCCCACACTTGACTTATCAAGGTTAACGATCTCCTCGACATCTTGCCACGAGTTTTCGATGCGCAAGCCAGGGGTGATTGAGAATTTTCCGAATTCGAAACGGTTTTCTGCGAAGACTGGTGCGTAAAATACTTCGCGCTCCGAATAATTGCGCAAGGTTCCTGTCATCGCATCGGCCGTGGCACCGCGGTAGTCGCGTCGTGGCGAGTCAGTATGATAGAGCTGCACGCCGCTGGTGAAGGTGTGTTGTTTTTCCGTGCCCCAATTGAGACGATAGCGGGTATCCCAGCCGAACGTTTTAAAGCGTTGGTCTTCGATGGTATTGCTATTCGCTGTGCCACCAACAGGCAATGTGCCAAAGCCGCCACCGCGTTGGCGGGCGCTGAATCGCGTATAGTCCGACCACCAAATGCTGCTGGTGAAAAACGAATCGGCATTGGGTTCGATCTCGTAAGTGAGCGTTGCCGAATCCCGCTCAATGGTCATGTTGTCGAAAAGCCGTGTAGCACTGAGATCACCGGCATTGAAATTCGCGCGCGTCAGTCCACCAGGTTCACCGTGGGTTTCTTCATAGGTATCGAGCGAGAAAATCAAGTTGCCGCCATTGTCGAGCGTGTAAAGTAATTTGATCGCGCCGGTATCGAGATCGTAGTCGCTGTTAGAACTGCGGAAGCCATCGGTTTCACGGTGGTTGAAGTAGGTGTAGTAACCGAGTTTGCCCACCGTGCCGTCGGCGGAGGAGAAGGTCGAATAAAGGTCATCATCGCCGATCACGTGTTGGGTGCGTAAAGAAAATTTCTTGTCCGTGCGGGGGCGGTGCGTGATGTAGTTCAGTGCGCCGCCGGGCTGTGGTCCGTATTGCAGTGAGGCACCGCCATGGAGGAACTCGATGCGGTCCACGGTATCGAGCGGTGGCGTGTAGTAAGCTTCGGGATAACCAAATTGATCGGCATGGATGGGCAGTCCGTCGCGAAGCATTTGAGTGAACTGGGCACGATGCGGGTTAAGGCCGCGGTAGCCGATGCTGACTAAGGGCGTGGATTCCTCGCTGAGCAAGAGACTTGGTGTTTGATTGAGAGCTTGGCGGTAGTTGTTGCCGACGATGCGCGGTTGGTTGTCGAAGTCGATCACTTGGGTTTTTTTACCGGAGTAAATCGAAGCTCCTACGACAGGAGGCAGCCAGGGGTCTTGGATCGAAGCATCGGATTCAGATTCTGCAGAAACGACAACGGCATCGAGAGTTTCCGAGTTTTCTGGAGCATTGATTTCCTGAGCATGAAGTAGAGCGGCACCGAAACTAAGGGGTAGCCAGAACGGACGAAGTGGGAAGCGAAGAGAGGAAAGCATGGCAAGGCGATATTGAGACTCAGTCTCAATAAGGCAAGAAAAAAGTGAGAGAAAAGTTTTTGATTCGGCTATAACCTCAGTAAATCAAGGAGTTTTTCCCGTTTAAAAGTTTTCTTGGGAGAGTGGACGATTCGTTTTCCATCATCCGACTTGTCATTTTCTGGGGTGTAGTCAGGCTAACGGAACGATGAATCCTGAAATGCCAGTGCGTGATATTCGTTACCAATGCCTCATGACCGCATTAGCGATCCTATTGTTTTTGCCGATACTTTTTTTAGTGGGGATGTTAGGGCGAGTTGTGGAGATGTTAGCAGATTTTGGTGGGGAACTCCCGGGGTTGTCGCGCTTTCTATCGCAATACCCCCTAGCGACGTTGATATTTTTTCTGGGAATGATGGTATCAACGATTTTTTTCGCTTGGTGCAATCATAAGGGCGCGATCCTTGCCTCATTGAGTCTGCTATTCCAAGGGTTAGGCTTGGGCCTTTTATTGACGGCCATATTTCTCCCATGGTCCAATTTGATGACTTCGATCACAACGCCGTAATTCGGGTGACAAATCAGAGAGAGTGAGAGTCACACTGTGGGTTTTGGGAAATAAACGGTAACCTAACAATATTTTCGCCTATTGGAGAATTGATTGAATAACTGTGCTGGGAAAAGAGTCGATCCCTCGAACCATTCTATTTGACGATGAAAAATTTCTTGTTAGTCCAGTCTGCTCGTTTGTTTGTGTTATTGTCTCTGGGTTGGCTGCCGGTGACGGCGGCGGATTTTCAGGATCATGCGATTGTGATCGATAAGGAATTATTGATCACCGCCCCGGAGGTGGTGGATGCGACGGAAGCTCGTTATCCGGGGGCTTGGTCGTTCGGACATTTGGTGGAGCAAGCCTTTGGCCGTGAAGAAGCACCGGTGAAAGTGGAGCAGTGGTTGCAACTCTGGGCAGGGGGGCAAGTGGCGGCGGGCGGCAAAGTTCCGGTGCAGTCTCGGCGCGGCTTGCGTGAGGCGATCATCCTTCCATGGCAGAATCGTGATGGCTATCGAGAGGATTCGGGTGAGGCCTGGAAGCCGCAATGGAGAAATGCGCCATTTCGTTTGTTAGCGATCGTGAACCGCATGGATTTGGCCTTACCGGAGTTTACTGCGAATGCAGCGTCGCCTGCTTACTACTCCGGTGGGGCGTCACTAGCTACGAGAGAAAATGGCGAGGCGCGGTTGATTTTTTGTCTGGTAGATGAGCAAGGCAAGCCGTTCGAGAAAGGGCTTACTTTGATTTTTGAGTATGGTCTGGATGGGAATAATGAAGCGACAAGGCTCGATTGGGCGATGGCGTGGCATGCCCTGGGAAAGAGGAAAAACTTTGATCAAGAGTATCGGGATGAGCTTCAGAAACTCACGCGTTGTTTCACTGACCGTGGCGTGGAAAAGGTGGCGGGTGCGGAAGAGAAGAAGCCGCAAACGGTTGTCGATCATCTCATGGCGCGGTTGACAAAAGAGCGCATGCCCTTGTTGCGCGTGCGCAGCAATGATGGAGTCGGTGGTGCCCTGCGGGAGTTTCGTGAATTTGAATATGTGGGAAATGAGTTACGTGCGGCGGTGTTAAAAAGTTCCCCGCGCGAGGAATTTTTAGAACGCAACGATCCGGTGAACCGTCACTTGGTGAAGTGGCTGGAAAACGACGCGCAAAAAGCGCAGATTGAATGGTTAGAAGCTGTGCGATTGAATCGAGATCCGAGCATCACACCTGTGAAGCGGGCGGTGGGTCTGCCTGAACAAATCCTTATTAGCCGCGTGATGACACCCGTAAGTGGATTTGTGTCGGTCGCTAAGGATGAGACGACACATTGGGATGGCAGGGGTATGAGCGATGACCGGTTAAGACGCGAAATTTCGCTGCAAAGTTGTTGCGGTTGTCACTGTGGTGATACCAATACGAGTTTCTATCACATTGCCCCACGAGCCGAAGGAGAGGCGGCTAAACTTTCGACTTTCCTACGCACCGATGGTCGCAATTGGAGTTTGACAGACCCGGCCACCAAGCAGCGCATGCGATCTGCGGAGATGGAAGATCGTCGTGACTTTTTCGCGAGTCTACTGGATCCAAATCTTTCGGTGCGGGAGAAAAGGAAACTGCGCGATGCGAGAAAGCTGCTGGCGCATTAAGGGAAAAAAGAAGCTTTTCTCTCATTTAACTTCGGCGACGGCGCAGCGCAAAGGGCAACAGCACAGCAAGCGTCAGCGCTGCAGAGATAGCGGCAGCTTGGGGAAGGTTGCGATCGTTAAAATTGCGCTGGGCGATTTTATTGCCGATCATCTCGCTTTCTTTCCCGCCGACCAGGTCGGGGATGATGTAGGAGCCTAACATCGGAATGAACACCACGATCGCCGCTGTAAGCAAGCCTTGGCGGATGCCTGGTAAAAAAACTTGTCGGATCGCACGGGCGCGTGAAGCACCGAGATCGCGCGCGGCATCGAGCAGACTGAAGTCGAATTTTTCTGCTGCCGCGTAAAGAGGTAAAATCGCGAAGGGTAGGAAACTATAGATGCTCACCAAGAGCACCGTGGAAGGTTGATAGAGCAGCATGGCATTGGAATCGATGAGCTGAAGTTTTTTCAACAGCGTAGCGAGAAAGCCCTCAGCATGAAGGATTTGTTTCCACGCAAAAACGCGGATCAAAAAGTTCGTCCAGAACGGCACTACGACGAGTAACAGCAGGCGTTGTTTCCACTGCGGGTTCGCGCGCGCCATGGTCCATGCCACAGGTAACGCAATCAACAAACACAGAGCTGTCGTGACAAAAGAGATCCATAAGGTGCGGGCAATGATCGCGGGGAAATGCGGATCAGCGAGAGCTTTCATCGCATCGAGCGACCATCCCGCACCAATCCCTCCATTGCTAGTGGCGGGCTTGAAGGCGATGTAAAAAATCAAGCAGGTCGGCACTGCGACAAAGACGAGCAGCCACAACAGACTGGGAAATGTTGCGCGGAGTTCCTGCAGTTTCATGGCGTTTCCTCGATGAGTTCTTCCTCGGGCAGAGTCAGCAACGATTCATCTTCCGCATTGTAGGAGTGCAATAAAAAGCCATCCTCCGCTTGCCATTGGATCCACACCGTATCACCCCAATGCGGTGCTTTTTCCTCTAACGAAAATTTCCGATGTTGAACTTCCGCGCAAAGTTTAAGCGAGCTACAGCGAACCCAGTAGCGTGTGTGGGAGCCGTAATAAATCGCATCTTCGATGATGCCGGTGAGCCTGTTGCGTTGGGGCGCGGTCGGCGGTTCGCTTCGAGTGAGTTGGATTTTTTCGGGGCGCAGCGAGAGATGGATCGGGTCGCCCGCGCGCAAGGGACGGTCGTTTTCTACGATGATTGTGATGTCATCATCGATGCGGGCCAGCGATGTATTTGCCTCAAGCGAGTTCTCGACGGTGCCGGTGAGAAAATTCGTATCGCCAATGAAAGCGGCGACAAAGGAATTGCGCGGCGTTTCGTAAATCTCGTTCGGTGTTCCGATTTGTTGGACTTGGCCATGGTTCATCACCGCGATCTGATCGGAGATCGACATCGCCTCGCTTTGGTCATGCGTGACGTAGAGGAACGTGATGCCAACTTCATCGTGAATGGCATCAAGTTCCACCAACAGGCGTTGGCGCAATTTTAAATCGAGAGCGGCCAAGGGCTCGTCTAACAAAAGAACCTGAGGTCGATTCACCAGTGCACGGGCGATGGCAACACGTTGCTTCTGACCACCAGAGATTTGGCTGATGCGTTTGTCGGCTTGCTCTTCGAGATCGACGAGAGTGAGCATGCGATCCACTTCACTGCGGATAAAATCATTTCCGTGCCGCGCCATCTTCAAGCCGAAGGCGATATTCTCCCGCACATTGAGATGCGGGAAGAGCGCGTAGTTTTGAAACACCGTATTCACCTTGCGTTGTTCGGGCGGCAGCGTGGTGATATCAATGCCATCGAGAAAAATGCGTCCGCTATCGGGTTGCTCGAAGCCGGCGGCCATACGTAGCAAAGTCGTCTTGCCACAGCCCGACGGGCCGAGTAGCGAGAAGACTTGGCCCTTTTCAATGGATAAAGTCACGTCATCCACCGCGCGGAAGTCTCCGAAGGACTTACGGATGTTTTCGAAGCGCAGGAACGACATGATGCACGAAAGTTGTTAGTCGCGTGGTGCTGCAATGGTTTCACCTTTAACCCAGATGCCGCGAAGTTGCGCGTTTAAATTGTAGTTATAATAAGTCGACATATCTTCCAGCCAGTCGCAGAGCGTGGCCGCCAGTTTTTCAATAGGATACTGGAAGCAAGTGGGTGATGGCGACAACCAATCAACTGTGTGATCGAAGCTCAGCGAGACCAATGAAATGTCCTGTGGCACGCGCAATCCTTTGTCTTTCACGTAGCAGAGTGTCGCCATGAATTCCCGCCACTCAACACAGACGATCGCAGTGGGTGGGCCTGCGGCAAAGGCGCGGTCGAGGCACATGCGGAATGCGGCAGGCGTGTTTTCGTCTGAGGTCGGAGTGTTGAGTTCCGAGATGAAATCGTAATTCGCTTGAATCAAGCGATGGCTCATCGATTTTTTCAGAGAGGTGGAAAATGATTTGGCGCGTTGGCACAGAGGCAACGTGATCTTGTGATGGCCGAGAGAGATCAAATGATCGAGAGCTTCTTCCAACATCATGCCGGTTGATATACCCGCGATCGGAACAGGGAAATCTTCCAGTGCACCACCGCAGAAAAAAATCGGAATTTTCGCATCGCGCGCCCATGCCGCCATGGCCGGTGTGCCGAGCACAGCTAACACAGCTTGCGGTTTTTCCATCTCCACTAGTTCATCCCATTGTTTTTGGCGGCGCTTACCCGAGGCGTAATCATCAAGGTGGAATCGAATGCTCCAGCCATGTGGTGCTAGCATTTCCCAAAGATAGAGGAGGATTTGTGATGTGCCGCGCGCGGGTTCATTGCGACCGCTTTTCGGAGCGAGCAGCAACAGTGTTCGCAAGACTTGCTCCTTGCCCTTGGATTTTAAAATCACATCGCGATGGATGGAGAAGCGGCATCGTGCTCCTTCATTACTGATCCAGCCATCACCGCGCACACGTTCCACGGCCTTGACCATCGTCGCCGGACTGACGCCGAAGGAATTCGCAAGTGTGCGGATACCGGGCATATATTTTTCCCAACTGCCGGCGCGTAAATTGCGGCGCAGTGCAATTTCTGCCTGTAGCACGCGGCTGTCTTTTTCGACGGGACCGGCGAGGTGCTGCGAGAGATTCGCCATCGGATTAGCGCGCTTTTTTCGTTTGCGTGTGACTTGCATTTGTCAGAATAGTACAGATTTCATTCGATTTGACAATAAAAGATTCGATTTGTGTAAGTATAAGGGAAATTTGTGACCAAAATCAGCACAGTGCAAGGAATCGGTTGTTGACGGTATCGACTAACGGTGAAATCTTCCCCGCGCCATGGCTGTAGAAAATTATGCAAATCGCTTCGTCTGTGATCTTGTCGCTTACGAACCAGGAAAACCCATTGATGAAACCGCTCGCGAGCTCGGCTTGCGCCCTGAAGACATCATCAAGTTGGCATCGAACGAAAATCCACTGGGCCCCTCACCGAAAGCGAAAGAGGCGATGCGTGCCGCACTCGAGGAGGCACACATTTATCCTGATGGCGGCGGCTATAAGCTACGCACGGCGATTGCGGAAAAGTTTTCTCTGGAACGCGAAAATGTCATCCTCGGCAATGGCTCTAACGAAATTATCGAGCTACTGTGCCACAGTTTCCTTAATCGCGATTCTGAGCTGATCGCTGCCGAGCACGCCTTTGTCGTTTATAAACTGATGGCCACTTTGTTTGGCGCGAAGTACATCAAAGTCGCCGATCCGGGCTTTGTGCATGATCTCGATGCGATGGCGGATGCGATCACGCCACAGACGCGTTTGGTGTTCGTGGCGAATCCGAACAATCCCACCGGCACGATGGTCGGACAGGAAGCGCTGGATCGTTTTATGGATCGACTGCCTGAGCATGTGATCGCGGTGTTCGATGAAGCGTATTATGAATTTCTCGATGATGCGCCAGATACACTCAAGTATGTGCGCGAAGGTCGCAATGCCTGTGTCTTGCGCACTTGCTCAAAAATCCACGGCCTCGCTGCCTTGCGCGTGGGCTATGGACTCGCGCCGAAAGGGCTGGCCACGATTTTGCAAAAAGCCCGGCAACCATTCAACGTCAATGCCATCGCGCAAGCCGGTGCCTTGGCCGCACTGACCGATGACAGCCACATGGAGAAAACCAAAGCGGTCAATACCGAAGGGCTCGCGTTTTATCATCAAGCCTTCCGTGAGCGAGGTTTGGAGTTTGTGCCGAGCGTGGCGAACTTCATCCTGGTGAAAGTGGGCGATGGCGATGGCTTGTTCCGCAAGATGCTGCAACGTGGCATCATCCTTCGTGCGATGAGCAGCTACATGCTACCCGAGTGGGTGCGCATTTCCGTCGGCACGATGGAACAGAACCGTCGCTGTATGGAAGTGATGGATGAAATCCGCAATGCGTAAGTTTTTCCGTTAGGGTAAATGTTCGGACTCGGGGTGCTTGCCATCGATAACACACGCGACACAGAGATCGCCGCAGACGTTAATCATCGTGCGGAAGCGATCGAGAAACCAATCGATGGGAATCAACAGCAGGCTGAATTCGAGCGGTAGACCGACCGCGGTCAACACCAGTGTCATGGTGAGCAGGCCTGATGAGGGAATGCCCGCCGCACCGATCGAGGCGGCCATAGCGCAGATGACGACGACCAGTTGTTGGGTTAATCCCAGTTCAACGCCGATGAGTTGTGCGATGAATAAAGCTGCCATGGCTTCATACAATGCGGTGCCATCATTGTTGAAATTGGCGCCCACCAAGGCACCGAGATTCGCCGACTGTTTTCGCAGTTTCAGATTGGCGCGCAGGCATTCATAAGTGACGGGCATGGTAGCCGTGGAGCTGGCGGTGGAAAATGCCATTACTAGAGCATCGCGACAATGGTGAATCAAGAGCCGGGGACTCACCCATGACTGCAAGCTGACGCGAATCATATAGTAAAGGAATTGCAGGCTTAAGGCAGCGAGGACGGCGACAATCAACCAGACGAGACTGATGAAGGAAGATAAACCATTTTTGCCGACTTCGGCCGCAACCACGCCAAAGACGATGAAAGGAACCAGTTGCACCACCCAATGAAGAATCGCGAGAAAGGCATCCATGAACACTTTCACGGTGGTAGTGGTGGCATGAATATCAGGCGACACCTTGCGCAGCGCTAAGCCTAACAAAATCGCGAGGATGATGACTCCCAGCACATTGCCATCCGTGAATGGACCGAGTACAGTTTTTGGCAGTTTTTCGAGAATGTGATAAAAACTATCGATCACTTGTGTTTCCTTCGCGCTTTTGCCTGCTTCGCTGATGGTATCTTGCAACTGCACTGCCTGTTGCTCGATACCAATACGCTCTGACTCTTGTAAGGCCTTGCGTTTGCCTGGTTGAATGAGATTGGCGATCAACAAGCCGATGAGAATTGCCATGACCGTATTGGTGATAAGCAACGTGATCAATTGCGGCGTTTTGCCCTTCTCGATTTTTGCGCCCGCCAGTGCGTGAACAATCGCAAAAAATGCGACGGGTGCGGCAAGCATTTGCAGCAATCCCATAAGAATGCTACCCGGTTTGGCGAGAGCTGCCGCGTCAACGCCTAACCAAAGCCCAACGGCGGCACCGAGGATCATGCCGATGAGTGTGCGCAAGTAGAGCGGCAGTTTTTGCCAACGTGTAAGCAATTGCATCAGGCACTCACACTAACGGTGTGATTGAGGGAGGCAACTGCAAAAACGCGGGAAATTCTTGCGTTTGTTTGAGAGCATTTCTATTGTCTATAGTGGATCTTTCTTTGTAACCAAAAAATCGACAGTGGCAAAGGAGATTACCATACGCCAGGAAATGGGTCATCCTACCGGTATGAGTCAGGTGGCACGGCTATCTCAAGAGAGCGAAGCAGGGCATCTGATGGTAGGGAAGCATGAAAAACGCTTATTTCCATGGGCTGCCACCCATTTTTGACCTCCATTTTTCATTTACTCATTTATGCTACCATGGCCATTGACCCGAGTACTCTATTTCGAGTCCGAAAAATCCACGTGTATCCCAAACTCCTCCTGTGGGAGGTGTAAGAAAAAGTGCCAGCGGATTTCCTTGCACGTCATTCTGTAGATTCGAGCTGAATGTCGGTATTGTGCTGATGTTCAGAGGTGGCAGAATCTCAGTGACGATGGATAGGGAGGATGAAAGCTCTGAGTTGCCTTTGATTCTGACCACTGCGCCAGGAGGGAGTTCTTGAGGGAGCTTGATCTTCGCGCGCGGAGACCCCACGGCACCTTGCAATGCACGCAACACCCAATCATGCGATTGCTCGGGATCGAGACCTAAAACGAAAGCCATGGCGTTGGTGACTCCATCACCATTAGGATCCGCTGAAGGCCCCGATAAGCTGGGATTTGAGCGAATGACAGGATCCTTGAAATAAATTTCGTCCCATAAGGTTCGATGAGTCACGACTTCAAAATCACTATCCACCACTCGCGCAGGTGCTCCCAATAAATCCTCTAAAGACACCTCCAGTGTATGGTTTCCTGGCAACATGCCGGTTAGCGGAATTCTAGCAGCAAAGTGCCTGGGAAATGTTTCCAAAGGTGCTTCACTCAATGCACCGGATTGCAAAATCGTTCCTTGGCTATTCTTCATCCTCCAACGAGGATAATAAAATTGCGGTTCGGTTCTCGCTAGAATCGCGAAAGTTCGCGACACTGGCGCACTCCAAAGCCCGTCAGCGGAACGCGCACGCATGGCCAATCGGTAGATTCCCGGCGCTAGCCCCTCAAGATCTGATGGAAGAAAAACCCGGGAATAATGACCACTCGGTTGGGGTGCTGTGGGCGGGGAGAGCACTGAGATGCCCAGACCAGTCTCCACGTCATTCGGAATTTCTGCAGCACTCACATAGGCCTCGACATGAGTCAAGGCCCCCTGCTCCGGCAATACGGGCAATGGAGCAGAAACTTGGAACGTTCTCGTCAGTGTCGTCCAGAGATTGGATGAATCCTTGATCCTTACCGACAAAAGATAGCTGCCAGGTACGTCCAGGGATAATGCCGAGGGCGGGATGGAAACCGAGAGCGTAGCTGAGTTGACATTTCCTGCGAGCGAAATCTCGGTTCCATTTCCTAGGCCGGGATCGTTGTCAGGGTTGCCAGTTGATATGACATACTCTGCATAGACGATTGGCGCACCTTGTATTAAGGGCGCGACCGTGCAGCAGAAAAATAAAAGCAAGCGTATCATCTTACGGTGTGTCTTGATTGATATCCACTTCGATGGATAGTCCCGTAGTGGGGGAAGCCATAGCCGGAACCAAGAGGCGGGTGATTCTTGGCGCGCCGGGAACTCCCGATAGCACGTATGGTGAGCTACCACCAAAGGCACCAATGTCCGTCGCGTCCGATGCCGCCCCCTTGGCTGCACTGGTAGGCGTTAGAACCCAAGCCGCGTCAAGAGAGCCTGTTGCAGTTACGACACTGGTTTTGACCAAGCCTTCTTGATTTCCTGCGCCGGAGGGTAGATCGATCGATCCAAAGCCAATAGAATGCGTGACGCTTCCAAAGACCGATGGAGCATAGTTTGTAGAACTAGACGTGCTGTCCACAATCAAATTTGAAGCGGTAGATGTCGCATCGATACCAAGGACCGTTCCACCACTGGGAACAGACCAACCGAGGACAGCCGTGGAGCGGATCACACAATGCGAAGCAATGGCGGAATCTTTTAATGCCAGCCCGCCTAAGATGGAGCCTACTACCGAACAATTCGTGCTCGAGGATATTGACAATCCATTGACAAGATAACACCGCGTGAATCGAGTAAGATTTTCCTGTTCCAGGTAAATAAATCCGTCCATGTAGCAACGATCAAAAAGTACCCGGCTGTGACTGCCGGACAAATTTACAGTAGCTATTTCGCAACCGATCACTGTGAGATCGCTGATCGATGCGGATCCGACTCCAAGCGAGAGGCTGAATTTTACGGAATGATTGTTGCCAGACGCATCGGCGGGCAAGTTATTAGCGCTTCGTAGATAGCCGATGCCCACTAGGGTCAAACCAGATTTAGGAATCGTCACAGCGCCATAACTGGTGGCAGAACCAGAAATCAACAAACGGTCGCCAGATTCCGCAGCGGTCAAGGCTGCGGAGAGAGAAGAAAAATCAGCGACAGCACCGGGCTGATTATTGACCGTGATGTCAGCTGCTTGCGTGATTTGACCGATGGCTGCGAGAAGAATGAAACGGAGTATTCTCATATTGGGTAAAGTGATTCCGACCAACAACTCCCTGCTTGTCGCTATTGTGTCAAACATTCTTTCTTTTGAGGGCGTTTCTATTGGCTATAGTGGATCTTTCTTTGTAACCAAAAAATAGACAGTGGCAAAGGAGATTGCCATACGCCAGGAAATGGGTCATCCTGCTGGCATGAGCAAAGTGGTAAGATTTTATCAAGAGAGCGAAGCAGGGCAGAAAATGATAGCGAAGCATGAAAAATGCTCATTTCGCAGGATTGTCGCCCATTCTGGTCTTATCGGTAGTGCATTTTCTAAGAAAAAACAACTAGATTATGCTTAATAATAGTAAACATGGATGCGTTCTGTGGGCCGGTTTTGTTTCAATGGAAAAAAAATAGACTCGGAATTTCAAGAAGTACTACTCAGCTCATTTTTATTTCAAAATGAAAGTCAGGAACAGAGTGATTCCCTTTATGATTGCTACTCTAATGATCTAGGCATAAACGATTTCATACAACCCTGTTGCCCTGTAATGGAGCTGCATCAACAATTTAATCTGGCCACGATCTTCAATACTCTTGGCAGTATTTATTTCACGCACGTATTAAATGATCATTATGGAATGCATGGAATTTACATACTTAATAGTGATTTAATCAATGATGTTATAAAAAAAATTAACAATGGCACGCCCACATCAGAGTATATATGCAGAATGTTACTTCACTGCCACACTATAAATCAAAAATTCTCGAAGAGAACATTTATTGCTTTTGAATCTTTTGGAGAGTATAAGCCAACTGGTGAAGACTTTGATTGGGATAAAAATGTGTATATACACCAAATGTTTCACGATAGTAATTATCATTTTTGCCATCATCAAGTCGTTGATTACAACGGCAACAAATGGAATCAATTTCCACTTGATGAATACAAATTAATTAACAAAAGTCCAGATTACAATTACCCTTATCGAGAATAAATAAATGGGGGCAGATTCGGTGTTGCCTTCATGTGTGGCCTCATGACTTTTGAACGATTTACTCTACAAAAAAACGGGAAATTCTTGCGTTTGTAAGTAGGCGTTTCTATGGTCCTTGCATGACGAATTTTGTGGCGAATGCGGATTATGAGGACAAGGACAGTGACCCGTTGTTTTTGCAACCGGGTGATGAAGTGACCACGGGCCTCTGTGATCAGACTTGGCCGGGCTGGGTGTGGGCGGAGAATCGTGATGGGAAAAATGGCTACGTGCCGGAGGAGATTCTCGAACCGCTGGGTGAAGGTCGTTTCAGTGCGATCACGGCATTTGATCCCACGGTGTTGACCTTGAAGCGCGGTGATGCCTTGCAATCGACCCGCCAGATCCATCGCTGGCATTGGTGCCAGAATGATCGTGGCGAACAAGGTTGGGTGGCGGATTATTTGCTCAAGGCAGTCGATTGAGTATTGCCCGTATTTTGAAAATCTAGCAACCTGCCGCCATGCACGACGAGTTGATCGCCGCCAAAAGCAGGGGCACGTTAGAAAAAGCGTTGGCCATCAATCTCGATCCGCTGCGCTATGGCACGATCGCGGAAATCGGCGCTGGCCAAGAAATCGCGAATTGGTTTTTCCGCGCGGGTGGCGCGGCAGGCACGGTGGCGAAGACGATGTCCGCCTATGACATGACCTTCAGCGATGAAATTTATGGTCGCTGTGATCGCTATGTATCCGTGCAGCGGCTGAAGGCCATGCTCGATCACGAGTTCAGCATCTTGCAGCAACGGCTCGATGAAAAGCGCGGCGAGCGCACGACTTTTTTCGCGTTGGCCGATACGGTGCGGGCGAGGGGATTTCGCGATGTGGATAGCAGTTGTTGCCAAGGCTGGATGGGCGTGCGTTTTCAAGATGAGCCGCGCGGTGAGATCCAGCAGATTGTGCTGCACGTGCGTTTGCTCGATGACACCAATGCCGAACAAGCGTGGGCTCTCGGAGTGCTCGGGGTGAATCTTCTTTCTGCGGCATTCTATCATCGCCACGCGCTGCCGGAGATGCTGCACGCACTGATGGAGGGACTGGATCGTCGTCGTGTGGAGATCGACATGCTGCACGTCGAGGGCACAGCGTTTTCTTCTGCGGCATTTGAGGATAGGGTGTGTGCGCTGTCGCTGGTGGAGCAAGGGCTTGCGGATGCCGCGTTGTTTGGTCCGGATGGTTCCATTCAGCAGGCTTCGGATGTGTTTTATGGCAAGTCGGTTTTGTTAAAACGCGGCAGCTTTGATCCGGTTACGCGCTTGCACATGGACATGCTCGCACGGGGAGCGCAGTCATTTCGTGATGATTTCGGCGACGAAGCGAAGGACTGTCTCGAAGTGATGGAGCTGACGATGAACAACCTGCTAACACACGAAGGCACGGTGAACAAAGAAGATTTTCTCGCGCGTGCTGATGTTTTGCAGGCAATGGGCAAGCACGTGCTTGTGTCCAAATACGCCCGCTTTTTCCGTCTCAGTGAATTCGTGACGCGCCACACGCGCAAGCCGGTGGGCATCGTTTTGGGCGTTCCTTTGTTTGAAGAATTGTTCCAAGAAAAATGGTATGAGGAAATTCCAGGCGGATTATTAGAGTCGTTCGGGCGTATGCTTCGCCATGGCTTGCGGCTGTATGTTTATCCCATGGCGCGGCAGGGCACCGATGAAATTTCGACTGCGCGCACGGCTCGTGTACCCGTGGAGCAGAGAAAATTGTTAGAGTATCTGATCGAGATCGGGCAAATCCGTGAGATCGCGGAAGGCGATGCCGAATTGATGCGCATCAGCAGCTATGAAGTGCGCGAGATGTGGCTGCATGGTGATCCTCGATGGGAGTCGCTTGTGCCAGCGGAAGTGTTGCAGCACGGTCGGTGGAAGAAATAATTTCCCACTTTTGCTCTTCAATATCAGCACTCAACGCGGACGCGGCATGCTAAATTGGTCGGTGGTGCGGCAGTACCAATCGGGCGATGCCATGCGACCAATCGGGTGGTAGTGAATTCGCTTTGTCAGCGGATCGATGAGGGCATCGCTCACGTGAACGCGCTGCACAAGTCCGATGATCAGTCGATTGTTTCCCATCTCCAAAATATCGTGCACCTGGCACTCCAGCGCAGCGGGGGCGAGTGCAATGCGGGGCACGGCGACGCTGTTGCTAGCGACCGTAGCAAGGCCTTCACGGGTGATTTCGCTTTCGCCGTAGGGGAGGGGTGCGGAGCTGCGCACCATCATGGGACACAGTGATTCATCGACGAAATTGACAACAAATTCGCCATTCCGGCGGCAGTTCAGTGCGGTATCCTTGGGGGTGCCATCATCGCGATTGCTGGGGCAAAACATCACCATCGGCGGATCGTCACCGACGACATTAAAATGCGAAAAGGGCGCGGCATTGATACTGCCGTCCTCATTCAGAGTGGTGATCCATGCAATCGGTCGTGGCGTCACGAGGGAGCTTAAAATTCGATAGGCGTCGTCCGCATGTGGCCCCGTTAGATCAAATTCCATGAGAAAAACTACACGCTTTGCCACACGCCGCGAGCGTTTTTTTCTTGCTTTCACGGTGCGTGGTCCTGAGACTGCTTACGTGAAAAGCACAATCTATCGTATAACTGTTGCCGTTGGTATCGCGCTTTCGGCTGTGACAATGGCGGAGGATGTTCGCACCTGGACCTCTTTGAAGGGTTCGACTGTGGATGCCACCTTGGGTAAGCTCGAGGGCGCAACCGCGACTCTAGTGACGAAGGACCGCAAGGAAATCAAACTTCCCGTGACCGAGCTATCGCTGGCGGATCGTCAGTATCTCGTGGAAAACGTGCAAGCGCCCGAATCCATCCTCACGGCTGGTGAATTGAGTGAGCCGGAAAAAGATGTCAAAATCGATTCGGGCACTTATAAAAAACTGGATGGCAAATTGGTGTTGGCGAAAGATCAGTCCGAAGGCCTGTTCGAGCAAATGGAGACGGAGCATTTCCTGATCGCCTATGCGGGTGACGTACGTCCGCAGGTGGTCGCCGAGATTGCCGAACGCCTCTGGCATGGCATGGCGTTTTATCACATGAACTTCCGCCGCGATTGGGGTGACAAACGCCGCGTCATTTTCGTTTGCGAAGATCGTGAGGCCTACAAGTGGCTGGGTAATTGGTATGGTGAGATCTTAGGCGCAAAAGCCGCCGACGCCGACGGACAACTTCGTGCCCAGAAACAAGCTGCCACTTGGGACAAGGTGGGAGGCACTTCGATCGAGCTTCCCGATGAGCTTTGCGAAGAAAGAAAATTTCATGCCATGGCAACAGTGTTCAATATGAACAACGATCGTGAATTCAAAAAAGTTTTCACACCGTTTCCCACCCACGTGATCGCCGGTGATTTGCTCAACCAGCAAATGGGTGGTGTCGGTAGCGTTGGCAAAAAAGGCTATTTCGCCATCGCTACAGGTCACGCATACTACAAGGAGATCAAGCTCTCCGGAAAAACGGAAACCCACTTGCTCGATGTCGGTGGCTCTGCCGGCGATGAAATTTCTTCCAAGTCGGGATTCGACGATGGCACTGCCTGGCCGAAGATTTTGAAATCGGAAGTGAAGCGCGAGAAGATCAAGCCGAACCTTGAAGAGATTTTCGCCGTTGAAGCTGATACCTTGAATCCAGCGAAGTTGGTGCTGGTTTATTCCTTAGCAAATTACCTGCAAAGTAATCCACAGCGCGTCTGCGCATTTGCGCGCACGATTCGGCGGGTCGAGTCAAACAACGCGATTCCTGAACTGGAAGAGTTGGCCAAAATTTATGGCTTTGATACCGTGGCTGCGATGGAAGCCGATTGGATCGCATATCTGAAAAGTAACGATTTTAAATGAGGCGCAGAATCAATTTGTAGCGACTCGACACATTTTATCTCATGAAATTATTCAGTATTTTTATCACGGCGCTGTGTTGCGCCTCGACGGCTATGGCACAGGATGCCACGCAAGCGCTGCGTGTATTCAAAGGTTCCAATGGCAAAGAAATCAAGGCGGCGCTCATCGATAAGGATGACACCAATGCGACATTGTTGCTCGAAAACAAACGTCGCGCGATTGTGCCCTTGACCAATTTATCGGCAGAAGATCAGCAGTACATCAAGGAGTGGAGCAAAGAAAAAGCCTTGTTCCTGCAAAAATGCCTCGGCTTGAGCGTGCGGCAGTTGCTGGAATTGCGTGGCTACGAATCTTTCCCGATGACCTTGCAAGGAAACTCGATCATCGTCACTTCCAAACTCAACAACAAAGACGCGAAGTTCATCGTCGATACCGGAGCTGGCACCAGTCTCTTGCACACCAAAACTGCCGAAAAATGCGATCTTGTTGTCGGACCGATGACAGAAATTGTATCCGGCGTGGCAGGTGATGTGCCTGCGGGCTGGGTGGACGTGCCGACTCTTTCGTTAGGGGAGTCATTGTTCAAAAATCGCAAGATTCTTGCGACCGACATGGATAAGGATAAGCCCGATGGTGCCAAGTCGAACGACACCGCCGGCCTCTTCGGTGCGGATTTGCTGGCGCAATTGGACACGGTGATTTCCTACAAAGAGAACCGCATCTTTTTCCGACCCGACAAATCGGATCGCACGCAAGTCGAGGGCGATGCTGCCAAGTCTGCTGACCTCGGCGTCGAGGGCGAGGTGAAGAACAAAGATGAAACGCTCAATTTCCGCATTTTCAAAACGCGCGACGGCAAGAGCTTCCGGGCGAACATCATTTCCAAAACTCCGACTGTGTTGACGGTGAAATTGAATGATGGCAAGACCCAGCAAGTGCCAGTGGCAAATTTGTCTGATGAAGACCAAAAATACGCGGATACTTGGACGGAAGCGGGCGATATTTTCCTCCGCTATTGCGGCGCGCTGACCATTGAGGAGTTACTGAATTTGCGCAAGTATAACGCCTTCCTTTATGAGCGTCGCGGCAACCACATTTTTGTCGATGGCACGCTCAATGACGCCGCGGTGACATGGATGATCGATACTGGTGCGAATACATCCTTGCTCGACTTGAAACAGGCGAACAAGAGCGGCTGCGAGGTAGGACCAATGGAACATTTGGTTTATGGCATCGGCGGCAGCGCACCTGCGGGAGAGACGGTGATGAAAAAAATCACGTTGGGTAAAGTGCAACTGACGAATCGCCGCACCTTGGCCACCGATATGTCCGCCCGCAGCGGTCGCGATCTTGATTATGTTGGTTTGTTCGGCGCGGACTTCATGCGCGAGCTCGACGCGGTCATCACCTACAGCGAGAAAAAGATTTTCCTTTATCAACGTTAATCGCGAATGCGGGCCGCATCGCCCCGCAGAGTACCATCGGGCAAGCGCAGGGTGAACCTGGTTTGCCCGAATGCTTTTTTGGACACATAGCCGAGGGCGAAGGGATGTGCGACGCTGGTGAGTTCGCCGACTTCCCCGCCATTCTCATCAAGTAGGATCGCACATGCGCAGACATCACTCGCTTCTAACGAAAACTTACAGAGGCGACGGTTGACTTTACCGGCGGATTTGATGCGTGAAATGACTTCCTGACCGATGTAGCAGCCCTTTTGATAGGAGATGGCGGTGGCATCCAATCCTGCTTCGGGCGGCAGCATACCTTCCTGCAGTTCGTGTCCCCATGCAGGGATGCCGTTTTCGATGCGAATGCGCTCAGCTTCTTCGATACTCAGTAGGTCCGTATGGGAGTGTGTTTCCTGCGCGGGTAGCCAACGGTCGAACCCCGGAACACCCAGGCGAGAGTGAGAAAAATCACCTGGTGTGGGAGTGTGTGAGAGGTGATGAGCGAGGTGGTATTGATCCGAAATGTCCTCGATTTCCGCATCGTCGGCGATGAGGTAGCGAGATAACCGCGCAAGCAGTACCTCTCGCAGCTCGATGGGGGCTTCGATCCACAACGAAGGCCGTTGTGTTTCCTGTAAATAGAGCGTGACAAAGGCCTGCAGTCGACCTTTAGCATCCGTGACGCACGATGCTAAGGCGGATTGAGGATGAGCAAGGAGCAAGCGCACATCCTGCGTCACCTGGCCGTTGAGATAGCGAACGGAATCAGCCCCATGCAGGCAGAGAAGACAACGAGTTCCGAGATCGAGGATAGGCATGACGGTAGGTTAGAGCCCGTCGCAAGGTTTGGCAATGCGTGGGAAATATTTTTAGAAGATGATGCATTTTTGCATTGCCAAACCGGTCAACGCTTCCATAATCCCCGCCCCACCACGGTGGGACACCAAGATGCAGAAATGCATGGCTCGATAGCTCAGTTGGTAGAGCAGCGGATTGAAAATCCGCGTGTCGCTGGTTCGATCCCGGCTCGAGCCACCTTCTTCAGTAACGTATAGTGAGAAGCGAGTGGCTGCAAATAAATCGGTAATGCGCACTGCACTGAGAGTGCTCACTAATGCTTGCCAAGCGGTGATAAATCATTTGATCTTGCGCCATGCGTTACGTGGAAAAATTAGCTCAACGAATTGAAGTGACTGGATCGCGCTTGTGTGTGGGCTTGGATCCTCGTCCCGTGGATGGCGATGCCTCACCCGTGGAGGATTTTCTCAAGACAGTGGTGGATCAAACATGGCAACAGGCGGCAGCTTTTAAACCTAACATGGCATACTTCGAAGCCATGGGATTGCGAGGCATTGAAATACTTGATCGACTTCTCGGATGGATGCCGCGTGAGGTTCCCATCATTCTCGATGCCAAACGCAGTGATATCGGCGAAACGCAAAAGTACTATGCACATAGTTATTTTTCCCATTGGAATGTGGACGCTGTGACTCTCAATCCATTTCTCGGTTACGATTCGATTGAACCATTTCTGGCATGGCCTGAGAAGGGTATTTACTTGTTGGCAGTGACTTCCAATGCGGGTTCGGCGGATTTTCAACGTCAAACTCTGGCGGACGGCCGCGCGGTGTTTGAGTTAGTGACCGCTTTAGGGCAGCGCGCGATAGACGAAGGACAAATGACCGATGTTGGATATGTCGTGGGACTCACGAATGCCGCGGGGGTCTTGGCAAAAATGCCAGATGCCCCGTTGTTAGTGCCCGGTCTCGGTGCGCAAGGTGGCGACTTGGCGGCTTTGGCCGCAGCGGGGCGCTCGGCTCCTGATGTGATCAATGTCTCGCGCGGAATCTTGTATGCGGGCGATGATCAGTCGTACGCGCAACGTGCCGCGCTATGGGCGCAGCAAATCCGTTCTGCCTATCAGGCTTGACTGTGTTTTTGAGCAGCCCGTTGCAAGATGATCTCGGCGATGTGGTGGGCAAGGTGTTCTTTGCTGTCGCGCGGGAGTTGGGTATTTTCTTCGGCTTCGACGATCAGCACTTCATTTTCTGTCGAATCGAAACCGATGCCTTGTTGGGAAACATCATTGGCGATAATCATATCGCACTGTTTTCCTGACAACTTTTCACGGGCATGGCCTTCGAGGTGCTCCGTTTCTGCCGCAAAGCCTACGAGGTAACCCTTGAAGCCGTGAATGCTTCTGGCGCTTCCGAGAATGTCTACGGTTTTTTTAAGCGTGAGCGTAATCGTATCTGAGCTTTTCTTGATTTTATGTGCTGCGACTACTTCCGGTGTATAATCGGCGACCGCAGCGCAGAAAATTGCGATATCGACGCGTGAGAGAGCGCGAGCGACGGCATCGTGCATATCTTGTGCGGTTTCCACGGGAATAAAATCGACATGATCGGGAATTTCGAGGGTCGTAGGACCTGAGATGAGCAGGACTTGCGCCTTCTGCCGCAGGAATGCCTTCGCGAGCGCGTATCCCATGCGACCCGAAGATCGATTGCTAAGAAATCGAACTGGGTCGATGGGCTCACGGGTCGGCCCTGCAGTGATGAGAATTTTCACGAGGGCGGCTGTTCTCGCTTGGGCAATTATGGTTGATCGCCCGCGGGTGTTTTTTTATCTTCGGGTGTTGGTCCGATGGGAGGGGAGGTAGCAGAGCTGGTTTTAGGAATTTCCGGAGTAGGTGGAGTGCCTGCAGCTGGCGTGGTGCCGGAAGATTTAGCAGCCTCTTCCGCTTCAGCGGCAGCTTTGGCAAATTCTTCACGAAGTTTATCGAGTACTTTTTTGCCTTCTTCCAGTTCTTTAGAAGTGGCGATGGTGGAGATCTCACCGAGAATGGTTTTGGCTTCATTGTCACCATTTTGAATGGCGACGTTGGCCCATGCCCATGCGCTAGGAATATTTTTAGTGGTGCCTGCACCTGCGGCCATGAAGCGAGCGATGGCAGCGGCAGCTTGGCCGTTGCCCCGTCGTGCCGCGACTTCATAGAGTTGACCTGCTTGGGCGAAGTTTTGTGCAACACCGTGTCCGCGCTCATAGAGGGTGGCGAGATTGACGGTAGCGACGAGATTGCCTGCCTGCGAGGCGCGAAGGAACCAGCCAGCAGCGGCGGAAGGATCGGCTACACCCATGGCACCCGACAGGTAGAAGAGCGCCATTTCATTTTGAGCTTGGGGAATGCCTCCGATGGCGGCATTGAGTAAAAAGTCATAGGCGCGGCGCGCTGCGTCAATTTTTTCTTCCGGCTTGCGATTGTCCGGCTCGGGAACTTGCAACAACTTTGCGGCATAACGATAGCCACCGATTGGATTTCCCGTCTCGGCTGCTTTGCGCAACCAGTCGGTGGCTTTGACATCATTTTTCTCGGTGCCTTCCTTACCAGCCAAATAGAAGTCCGATGCACGCAATGCGCATTCCACTTGCTTGTTAGCTCCACCCAATTCGTATTGGGTGAGCGCAGCTTTGAAATCTTTTTTGATGTTTTCTTCGAAATCGCCCAGCGCGAGGTAGGCGTCGTATTGTTTGGCCTCAATTGCCTTTTCGAGCATTGCACGACCAGCGGCTTCATCGCGAACTGTGGCATCGCCATTGAGCATACGTGAACCAGCGGCCACCATCGCGGATTTTTCACCAAGCACGACAGCTTTTTGGTAAAGTTCTAACGACTTTTTATAATCGACCTTGTCGGGAAATTCTTTGCTCGCTTCGAACAAACGTGCCAAGCCCATGATGGACACGACATCACCTGCTTCGGAAGCTTTATTCCACCAGACTACAGCTTGGTCGAAATTAGGTTTTTCGTCGATCATTCCCTTCAGATAAGCTTCGCCCAGGATGCGGCCGGCATTGGCGGGATCTTTGAGCGCGGCTTCTTCTAGATTCTTTCTGCCTTGCTCACGTTCTGCTTTTTCTTTGGAACTGAGAAGAATTAGTGCGAGACGATACGTGGCATCTTTTTGTCCAGCGTCGCTGGATTTTTTGTAAAACTCGATTGCTTTTTCACGAGATGTTTCGAGCCCGCGACCTGTTTCGTGGGCATAACCGAGAAGAAATAAAGCATCGGGATTGCCCTTATCTGCAAGGCGGGTGGCGATATCGATGGCTTTGACGTGGCGTCCTTCATTGAAAGCGGCCAGTGCTTCCTTCATAGGACCTTCTACGTCGGAGGGTACGGCTGGCGTTTGTTCTTGGGAATCTAAGCTAATGGCAGCTTGCGAAGAATGAACCATCAGCAAGAAGGCGAGCGAAAAAAGTGAAGTGAATTTCATAAGTAATTTCTGAACCAGTTTTGTAGGCAAATGGGGGATATTGCAAGCAGTAGATGCTAGAAAATTTGTTAAGATTTATTGAGTATAGCCGAACTGTTACGCGTCGCTTTTGGGGGTTGCGGGCTTGGCTTCGGGAGCAGGTGCCGCAGGTTTACTTTCGCTGTCTTTCTTTGCTCCGCTTTGATAGGATGCCGACCGGTAGTCAGTCTGGTAAAATCCGCCACCTTTGAAAATGATGCCGCCGCCTGTGCCGAGAAGGCGTCGGACTTTTCCTCCTTTATCGCAGATTTTGGTGGGGCAAACTTCGAGCTTGGCGTCCTTCATACTTTGGAATATCTCAAAACGTTTTCCACAGGTTTCGCATTCGTAATCGTAATTAGGCATATGGTAGGGTATCAGTTGTCGCGCGCCACTGTAGTTGGCTTATGCACAATTGCAAGCGCTGGCTGATTTCCCGTATTAGCGACTTGACGGCAAAATTCTATGCTGCCCCTCGATGAAACCTTGCATAAGCAATGAACCATCATTTTGCAACAGGAGGCTAACCATGCCGGTCTTGCCTTGGTGAAATAAGGCAACGCGTTGCGGAAGGGAAGTAGCCCAATTTGAGGGGATGCGTTCTGTCTGTGGGAAGTCCGCGTGTGTGGCGATCACCGCACCCGCCTCTGTGTGATCGAGTAGATCGTTAATCTCTGGCGGATGGAGCGAATGCCTGCCACAAATGATCACATCACAGCTCAATTCCGGATAAGTGCGGCACAGATTTCTTATCGCTACCGCGCTGGCATCGTTCAACAAAAGCAAGCGATAGTCATGGAAGTGTAGCAAGTAAATCGCGACACGATTATCGGCAATCTCGTATTTTTCGTTAGGTTCGGGCGTTTGTAAGATATCCCATGCCACGTTCTGATCTTGGGTGACGCGAACGTTTTCTTGCGCACAGAAAAACGGAATTTTTTTCTCGCTGGCACTGGTCTGTAGTTTGCGAAAAGAAGCGGACCGAGCGCTTGGGACTGGGGAAATGATTTGATGAATCGGCAATTGTTGCAGCGCGGAGAGACCACCACCGATATGGGCGGCTTCGGGATGACTCAAGATCAAAGTGTCGGGCTCACTGCCGAGGTAGCGCAACGAGGGAAATACGATGGAACGAAACGTGCGCTCGTTGCCGCAGTCGAGTAACACATCGGCGCGTTTGCATTGGACAAGTATCGCGGCTCCTCCGCGTGGCAAGTCATAGACGTGGATGGCATCGTGGGATGAGTCGTGAGGAGAAATCAGAGCGTGCCCGCCGGGGACGCCGGCAAACAATTGTGTGGTGCTTATGCAACCGCGCGCCAGCCATGCGTTCATTCGGTTGCAGCCGATCGAGAGCGAAGACGAGAGTGGAGCGAGCGCTGTCGATAACAATGCGAGGCCTAACAATCCGGCAACCAATGGCGTCAGCACCAGATTGGTAATGATCGAAATCGGAGTCACCATGCTGAAGTATCGAATGGTGAGCGGTGCAGAGCCGACACAGGCAGAGAGTGAGATGATCAAAGACTGCCATAGTTTTTTCCAAGCATCACCGATACGGATTTGCCACGGTGTATAGAGCTCACGCGGCAGATAGCGATCGTTCCAGTTCATCAGTTCGAGGCGCTTGCGTGAGAGAGCGAGACCGATCGCGATCATGGCAACGATGCCATACGAGAGTTGCACTCCGGGGAGAAACAGGAGGTTACTGTCCAACAGCAAGGCAACGATGATCACCATCGACAGCGCTTGCATGATGTCAGCTTTCCTTTGCACAAGAAACGCACTCAGAAATACAGCGGCCATCCACGCAGCGCGCATGGCTGGAGGCGATGCTCCTGTGAGCCAAGCATAACAAAATACAGCAGGGATCAGCAGTAAAATCGAGTAGCGGCGCGGCACCCGCAGCAATCGCAAAGCTGCCCATAAAATCACCGCCACAAGATTAACGTGTTGGCCACTAACGGAAAACAAATGCAGGGTGCCACTCTGGCGAAATGGATCAATGATCGGGTCCTGATAGGGCGGTTGTTCCCCCATGACCATGGCGAGAATTACTTTCGCTTCATCACTTTCTAACGGAATTCCTTGTGTGATCGCATTGCGGAAACCCAAGCGTCCTTTCTCGGTAATACGCCAAAAGAGACTCACGGGCTTGGCAGTAGCATGCCATTCACGTGTATAGCATTCAGCTACGATTCCCAGACGGCGCAGATGAGCGGCTCGATTAAATTCACCCAGGTTGCGAGGCGCTGCGATGGTTTCCCAACGTCCATGGGCATCGATTTCCTGCCCTAATTGAGGTGGGGTTGCGGTTCCAGAAAGTAATATTTTTTTCCCGGCATAGTGAAGAGGTTGACTGTGGATGATCTCTGCGTGGCATTGCCATGACCTTTGGTAAAGATGAGGCGCGTCGGTGATCTTCGCTCGGAATTGCATCAGAATACCACCTTCGATGAGTGTTTCTTGACGATTC
Source organism: Akkermansia muciniphila (assembly GCA_945890645.1). Lineage (GTDB taxonomy): Bacteria > Verrucomicrobiota > Verrucomicrobiia > Verrucomicrobiales > Akkermansiaceae > UBA956. Next base: position 38,894 of record CAMDCV010000009.1, on the reverse strand, counting down.
AGTTCCTTCAATCGCAGTACATGTAGGCCACCGCATAGCAATGATAGAGCGAGAGCGAATCGCGCAAAACTTCTTGAAGAGGCAGTGAGGCAAAGCAACAGACCGATGCACAAAAGCGCACTACCGAAGTGAAGGCTATCGACAGCGATTACCGCCAAGCAACAACACAAGGCTAGGCATGATAGGCGATGCCTTGCAAGCCAGCGCAACAATGTGGCTTTTTTGTTAGACCAAGCCCCACTCGTGAAGTTTGTGACGGGCATTGGCAGAGTGGCGTGTTTCGGGGAATTGCTCCAGCACCTGGTTCATGATTTCTACAGCGGCCTCGCGGTCGCCCATATCGCCGTCATACAGTTCCGCAAGTCGGAAGAGGAAATAAGCGGCATCGTTTTCCGCCCATGTCAGATTTTCCAATATCTCACGGATTGTCGCAACAGCGGAGGCTGGGTCATGGAGTGATTCACGCTGGATTTTGATAATTTCGACCCAAGGAATACGGTTCTCTGGGTCGGCCGCCGCCGCTTCGCGGAAGGCGAGCATGGCGCCCTCGTAATCTCCCTGTGCCAGCTTCGAACGCGCTTCTGACATGTTGTCTTTTTCCAAGATCTCACCGCTGTCGTAAATGGTGTGCGTGGCGCGGTGGGCGATAAGGGGCAGGATGTATGCGACAAACAAAATGCCGACATAGCCAGCGGTGAGGAAGGTGTAGAGGATTCCGGTGAATGTCGAACTGTTGTCTTTGTCGTCGGCAAGTGCGTTGGCGGCATCCACGGTTTCGCTCACATCGGTTTCGCGTTGTTTGAGATACGTGATGAGCTCTTTAATGGCTTCCTGTTCAGCAGAATCTTTGCTTTGTTTGAGATATTCTGGCAAGAGATCGCTGCGGAGATCCTTATTGCTAATGGTGTCAGCGAGGGCACGCGTAGCGGCTACGTTAGCTTTGTTCTGAAAATGATTCAACCACGCGTAAGACAGCACGGCGATAGCAACGATGTGCAATACGATTCTCATGAGTATTTTTTCTAGCAGATTACGCGAATGTACCAAGCAGTTTTCAATACAAAATCACAGGCGCTTGGCCTTGCGTCCTTCGTCGATCAGTTTCCAAAAATGCTTAGACTGTGCTAGTGCTTCGTCCTCGGCGACAGGCATCTTCGAACGGAATAGGAAATCCGAGAGTGTGCCTTTATGAAACACGCGATGGACGATCACGGCTCCGTCTTTCACTTCGAAATAAATGCGCCAGTCTTTGGTTCGGAAGCGATAGAGTTTTTTGTTGTCGCGCTCGATCACGCCAAATTTATCGCCGTCGAGGTGTTCGAGGTCGTCTTTTTTGACATGGAACTGATCGAGTAGATCAAGTTGCTCCATGGTCCCCATCTGCGACATTTCTGCGGCACTGATTTCATTAAAAACGATTTCCAACACGAAGACAGAGTGGGAAGAATTCTGAGGCTTGGCAAGTCTGCGGTGTGGAAATTGTGTGGGGCATGAGACAAGCGTGGCGCATGCCGCTTTGGACGGCCGCGAGTGTTGCCGTTCTTCGGTCGGTTAAGTGTTGGCTTACACGGATGAAAGTGATTGCTTATTAATAAGCGTAAGCAAAGCGGCGATGCTCACCGCAGTCCAAGGCCTGCGGCTAAGAGACGTGCTTTGATGTTTTCTGCTCTGTCGTGTGCCTGGGTACCGAGGAAGGTAACGTGACCCATTTTGCGGCGCTCTATCGCGCGTTTTTTCCCATACAAGTGCAAGGCGGCAGAGGGATCGCTTAGAACGATGGACCAGTCGGGCGCTTGATCGATGCCCGGCCACATGTCGCCTAATAGATTGAGCATGACGGCGGGACAAAGCAGCTTAGTAGAACCTAGCGGCAGACCGCAGACGGCACGAAGTTGCTGTTCGAACTGCGAGGTCTCGCAGGCATCAATGGTGTGGTGTCCGGAGTTGTGCGGGCGCGGTGCCATTTCGTTAACGAGGATGATGCCACCCGCTTGCAGGAAAAATTCCACACCCATGATGCCGACGTAGTCAAAGGCGCTGACGATGCGTGTAGCGATGGCAATTGCTTGCTGGTGGAGTTCCAGTGAGATCGCAGCAGGTGCGATGGTGAGGTCAAGGATGTGATGACGGTGCTGATTTTCCACGGGGTCAAAGCAGCGCACTTCGCCAGCTGGATTGCGGGCAATCATCACCGATAGCTCAGATTGGAAAGTAATGAAGCCTTCCAGAATTGCGCGTGGGGCTTGGAATTCCTCCCATACTACGATGGCATTTTCGGTGCCTAATAGTTTTCGCTGACCCTTGCCATCATAGCCGAAGGCGGAAGTTTTGAGAACTCCCGGGCCGTTAAGTTCCTGCATGGCTCGGGCGAGTTCTTCTGCATTCGTGACGATCCAAAATGGTGCGCAAGGGATGTTTTGTTCGCGGAGAAATGTTTTTTCCTGCTCGCGATTTGCACAGGTCGCGATGGCAGAAGCGCTGGGACGCAAGGTCACTCCAGCGGCGACGGCATCGAGCGTGGCGCGTGGGATGTTTTCAAACTCGGCGGTGGCGACATCGGCAGCAGTGGTGAATTGTGAGATCGCGATGACGTCATCGAAGGGCAGCTCGATTACAGCATCGCACAGTGCCGTAGCCGGTGCTTCAAGCCCACCGGTCCAGACGAGAGTGCGGTAGCCCATGCGTTTGGCTTCCATGCAAAGCATGCGGGCGAGCTGACCGCCGCCGAGGATGCCGATGGTCGATCCAGGAGGAAAGGGAGTAGGCGTCATGTTAGGCCAGAGGAGGAAGAGAGGCGTCGAGCACCGATTGGGTTTGTTTGCTGCGGAACGCGGCGAGTTTTTCCGCGAGTGCGGCATCCGTGGTGGCGAGCTGCGCGATGGCGAAGAGCGCGGCATTGATCGCGCCCGCTTTGCCAATGGCGAAGGTGGCGGTGGGGACACCGGCGGGCATTTGCACGATGGAAAGGAGTGAATCGATGCCCTTAAGCGTCTTCGATTCTACGGGCACGCCTAAAACCGGCAAGGGTGTCATCGCAGCGCACATGCCCGGCAAATGGGCGGCTCCACCAGCTCCGGCGATGATCACTTTCAGTCCACGGTCCAGAGCGGTGTGGGCGAAGTCGTAGAGTTTTTGCGGCGTGCGATGTGCGCTAACGACCTGCGCCTCCCATGCGACGCCGAAATCTTCTAGCGTGCGGGCCGCATGTTCCAAGGTGGGCCAGTCCGAAGTGCTGCCCATGATGATACCGATGACAGGTGATGCGCTCATGTGGGAAAAGGTGATTCAATCACAGTTCCGACTCACGAGCAAGACAGAAAAAACAGGGAGTGCCGTTACATCGGCATGGATGAGCATGGGGAATCGCTGCGTATTTAGCATCAACCGGAGCACATGGGAAATGCAGAACAAATTACTTACAAAAAATAAGGCAAACCTACTGAGATAACTGATTTTCTGTTTGCGTCAATGGCTAATGGGCGTAACGGCACGTGGTTTTTAAGTATCACGCGAGAGGCAGACTGAAAGTTCAAGCAATTATCGACTGGCGCTAGTGAATCACCTATACATTTTGTCAGCATGAATTTCTACAAAAACAAAAACGCTTTTCTCGGAGTCATGCTATCTCTATTTGGCTTGCATGCTTTATCGATGATAAATGGCAATCAATTGGTGGACAGTGGAAACCCAACGGGACTTGGGTTATTGGTCATTGCGTTGGTATGCGTTGTTCTGGAAATTATGGTTTCGGTGGCTCGCCTGAAATTTCTGGGACGTAGTAGGGCTTTGGGTTGGCTGCTTGTGATACCTGTGGTGAACTTGATTTTGACTGGGGTGATTTACTTTATGAAGCCTAAGATTGGGTCAGAGGTATAACAATGATGCAGATTGGATCGGACAATCCTTTTGCCTCTGAAAATGTTGGGCTCGGCGCTTGGAAAAGCCGCCAAGGAGTTGGTTTGAGGGCTGGGACGCGAGACGCGTCCGCCACTTTATTGTGCAGCCGCGATGACCGAGTCTTTGGTCATGCCGAGTTCTTTCATGACAGTATTCCCTGGGGCGGAGATACCGAAACGATCGATGGCAATGACTTTGCCTTGCAGGCCGACGTATTTCCACCACAAGCCGCCGACGCCTGCTTCGATGGCGATGCGTTTGGTGCAGGTGGAGGGCAATACACTTTCGATGTAAGCGGGGCTTTGGCGATCGAAGCGTTCGAAGCAAGGGACGGAAACAACGCGAACTCCGGCACCGAGTTCGGCGGCGGCCTCCATGCAGTGTTGCAATTCCGAACCGCTGGCGAGCAGGATCGTTTCCAGAGCGGCAGTTTCTTTTTTGGCGATGTAGGCACCGCGCACGACGCCCTCGCGGCGCTCGTCCACGCTGAGATGATTCATTAAGGGAATCGCTTGTCGGGTGAGGATCAAAGCGCTAGGGCCATCGGTGCGATGCATGGCGGCCATAAAGGCACCTGCGGTTTCTTCGGCATCGCCGGGGCGGATGACATCGAGTCCGGGGATAACGCGCAGACCGCTGACGGTTTCCACAGGTTGGTGGGTAGGACCATCTTCACCGACGCCGACGGAATCGTGCGTGAAAATGTAAGTGACGGGAAGTTTCGCAAGAGCGGCGAGGCGGATCGAGGGACGCAGGTAATCGGCGAAGACGAGGAAAGTCGCGCAGGAAGGACGGAACAATCCATCGTAGGCGATGCCGTTGCTGATCGCACCCATCGCATGCTCGCGAATGCCGAACCAAATGTTCCGGCCTAACGGATTCGTGGCGGAATAGTCGCCGCCGTCCTTGATGTAGTTTTTCGTCGAGCCGAATAGGTCGGCACTGCCGGTGATGAAGTTCGGCATGGCTTTGGCAACGGCGTTGATGACGTTAGCACCAGCGCTGCGAGTAGCGTCTTTGTAGTCGGCGGCGAAGGTCGGGATTTGCGCGCTGAGGTCCGTAGGCACAGCGGAGGCGATGCTTTCGGTGAGTTCTTGCGCGAGTTCTGGATTCGCGGTGGACCATGCATCGTAAGTGGCTTGCCATGCGGCGAGCTCGGTATTGCTTTGCGCGGCACGCTCGGCGAAAAACGCGCGCACTTCGTCGGACACGTAGAAATGTTCTGCGGGCAGGCCGAGGTTTTTGCGAGCATCATCGATGAATTTCGCGCCTCCTTCGCCGTGGGCTTTCGCAGTGCCGGCCACTTCAGGGATGCCTTTGCCGATAAGAGTCTTGGCGATGATCACTTTCGGGCGACCGTTGTTGTTTGACTTGGCATAGTCTAGTGCTTTGGCGATAGCAGCAAAGTCATGTCCATCGATGGTGACGGCGTCCCATTGTTGCGAGTGGAAATACGCTTCGGCATCTTCGCCTTGGGTAACATCAGCCATGGCATCGAGAGTGACGTCATTGGAGTCGTAAATCAGAACGAGGTTGTCGAGGCCGCTATGACCGGCGAAAGCGATGGCTTCTTTCGCCACACCTTCCTGGAGGCAGCCATCGCCGAAGAGGGCGAAAACGTGGTGATCGAAAATGGTATGCGCAGAGGTGTTGAAGCGGGCGGCAGCGCGTTTTCCGGAGAGGGCGAAACCGACAGCATTGGCGATGCCTTGTCCAAGCGGGCCGGTGGTTGCTTCTACACCGGGGGTTTCATGGAACTCGGGGTGGCCTGGGGTGATGGAGTGAAGTTGGCGGAAATTTTTCACTTCCTCTAGAGAAACAGCGTAGCCCGACATGTGCAGCCAGGAATAGAGGAACATCGAACCATGACCGGCGGAGAGAATAAACCGGTCGCGATTCAGCCAACGCGGCGTGGTGGGCGAGAAGCGCATGGTTTCGCCGAAAAGGACGGCACCAATTTCCGCGCAGCCGAGGGGCAGGCCGAGGTGGCCGGAGGAACAGGCGTGAATCGCATCCATAGCGAGTCCACGGGCTTGATTGGCGGCGGCAGAGAGAACTGTGGTATTCATAAGCGTATTTCGGAAAGCGGCGGATGATAAAGGAATCGGTGCGTGTGGCAAGCGGCGATTTGTGCGAAATCAGGGAGAGTCAATGATTCCGCGAAACGAAATTTGAATCACGGAAACACTGATAACGCTGAAAGCACTGATTTTTAAGGATCAAGCGGATCTGACGGATCGGTCCGACCTGACAGATCCTAAGTTTGCGTCACAGCAAGCCTTGTTCCCGTAGCTCGTCATCAACGTCATCGAAGCCGTAAACACCCGCTTCGCGGATGGAGCGCAGGCGACGGCGGGATCCGCGATTGGTGTTAGGCGAGTTGATGCGCTGTCTGATTTCACTAACGGTAAAGGGCGCGAGTGCTGCCACGCCGAGTGCTAGTAAGCCGAAAGCAATTCCGCGTCGCGCACCGCGATGCATAAGTTCACCTAATAATAATCCAGCCGCTGCTCCAATTAACGCGGGGGAAGCCAAGGCGGTATTGTCTGTCCAGTCACGGGTGTCAGGCTCGTTTGTCATGAACGAGAAATTAGCAAACATTAGAGGTCCTTGCAATGACAAGTGAATAAAAAATTCGCCACAAAACAACAAGGGTTGCGTTAGTGTGATCGTATCTTTGGGACGAGTCCTGCTCAATCGCCGTAGGAAGATTCCACTCGCTGTGCGACGTCGCGGTAGCCGTAATCAACCTCGTAGATTTGTTTGAAGCAATCAAGCGCTGCGGCTTTATCTCCCATTTCTTCGTGAATGAGGCCTTTTTCATAAAGCACTTCTTTCTTAATGTTGTCCATCCCGTGCAAATCGGCGAGAGCATCGCCAAGCTGCTTGAGAGCAAGGTCATACATTGATTTCGCTTTGAACGTACGGCCTAATAGTAGCAGCACTTTGGTGCGGATGTGCGGATTGCTCTTGGCTTGTTGAAGGTGCGGAATGGCGGCACTGTGATCGCCCGCATTGTAGAGCGCGACGCCAAGTTCAAAGCGTAATTGAGGGTCGGTGGGGTTCTCATCGACGCGTTGTTTCGCATTGGCCACCATCTCCATCGCACGGCTTTTGACAACTTCATTGAGTTGGCTGCGAAGTTCTTCGTTGTTAGGGTCGGCATCGACTCCTGCTTGCAAACTTTTGATTTGCTGGGCGATGAATTTGTCCGACATCTGACGGCCTTTGGCTTTGAGGGCGGCGTCGCCATTGCTGAGACTAAATGCCCAGTCGTAAAAAGTGGCGGCGTTTTCCCAGTCTTCTAGTTGTTCAAATACGTTGGCAAGTTCCTTAGCGTTTCCAAGGTGGTTGGGATCCTCGTTGTAGCGACCGATGAGGCGATCGCGTTTTTCGAGCATCTGATCCATGGTCATGCCCGCCCGGTTCGCGGCTTCGAGTTCTTGTAGTTCACTCTGGTCTCGCATGAGGTCGCGCACGCTGGTGTTTTCGCTCCAGTTTTGGCGCTGCATTGAGTGTTGTGCGGCACAGTCTTTTGATCCTTTGATCGCTTTCGCATCCGTCGGTTCAACTTTGAGAATGTCGTTATACACTTCACCGGCTTTGTCGGGTTTACCGCGCTCTAGATAAAAGAGAGCGAGCTTGTGCATATTCTTGGTATTATCCGGGTGGCTTCTGCGCACGGTTTCGAGGGCGAAAGCGGCGCTATCGAAAAGTTCCATTTTGACGAGGCAGTCGTGAAGAAGGTCGTTGAGGCTGTCGCTGTATGGATCTTTCTCGAGCTCTTTTTCAATCAGCGGCACGGCGGCGATGGGTTCTTTTTTCGCGGTGCTCTGCAATTTCATGCCAGGACCGCCAGAATCCATACCAAAGATTTTTTGTTTTTTCTTAGGACCGCCTGTGAGAATGCCTTCGCATTTGCGCAGCATTTCGCGCCCAGCGAGGAAACCTGGATTGTCTTTGAGTATTGCCTGCAATAAACTCACCGCGTAGGCGTGATTTTTGACTTCTACTGCGCTCAGTGCCTTGAGCCAGTATGCTTTCACGTTTTGCGGCAGTTCTTTATCGGAAATTTCGGGCATGATCGTGTGGTTCTTTTTTGATAATTGTGAAGTATCGGCAAAATTGTGCAAGGTGAGTGGCGACTTGGCAAGCCCGCGTCAAAAAAATCTCTGTCAGTCTTTTAGAACGCGTTTGCCACGCGATTGAGATGGGGTGGTTTGCCTTCCTCGAGGATCACCTCGATGACATCGAATCGCCAAGGGATACGGCGGGTGTTGAGCAATTTCAGCCATGAGTTTGCGCCGCGTTCGATGAGTTCCTGCTTGCTGCGATCAACGGCATCGAGTGGACGACCGACCCCGCCGGAACGTCGCGTTTTTACCTCGATAAATAGTAATAACTTGCCGCGCCGGGCGACGATATCGACCTCGCCGCCGTGGGGTGCGCGGTAATTTCGATAGAGAACTTTTTCCCCTTGGCTGCGAAGCCAGTGGCAGGCTACGCGCTCGCCGAACTCGCCGACTTCTTGCGGCGTCCACGCGCTGCCGTCTTTATGAATCAAATGGCAGGGTGAGTTGAGCAATCGGCTGAAACGAGCGACGGTGGATGCGACAAGGCCCGTGAAGATGGAGTGCATGGAGATGTTGCTTGGTACCATATCCACAGTGCTGATCAAAGCCATATTGTGGAAATTCGCGGGCGTACTCCGCCATGCGGCGGTCGCGGCTGACTTTCGCGATGATACTGGCGGCGGCGATGGAGAGCGATTTTCCATCGCCCTTGACGATGCCTTGATGGGGGATTGGGAAATTTTTTACCGGTAAACCATCGATCAAGCAGTAGTCGATGGACAGTTGATATTTTTTTTGTAAGGCATGAGCGGCGGCGGCCATGCAGTGGTGGGTCGCGCGGAGAATATTGATGGCATCGATGGTGGGGGCATCGGCCTCGCAATGCGCCCATTGCACTTGGGGGTCGGTGGTGAGTTGCTCGAATAAATACTCGCGTTTTTTCGCAGTAATTTTTTTCGAGTCATCAAGACCGGGGAGGGAAAAATCCACAGGAAGAATCACCGCAGCCACTGAAACCGGGCCAGCAAGAGGTCCCCGCCCCGCCTCATCGATGCCGCAGATGATCGTGTGCCCGAGCGAACGTGCCTCGTTTTCGTAGCTGAGATCAGGCATGGGAAATCGTGACGATGATGGAGCCGCTGGTCGGAATTGAACCGACGACCTATTCATTACGAATGAATTGCTCTACCCCTGAGCTACAGCGGCATCGTGCAGACGCGTGAGTAAGATAGGGGAGGGAAATGACCTTCTGCAATCGCAAAAATGAGAATTTTCCCGTCGAAGTAGGCTTTGGCGAAAAATGTTCGTCTCATGGTGCGTTATGTGATAGCTCTCTGTGCCTTCATGAGTCATGCAGTGGCTCAATCACTTGAATTTTTATGAAACGATTTTTTCTCATCAGCTCCTGCTTGTCGTTGACACTCATCGGACTTGGCTATTCTGCGTCTCCTGCTGCGAATGCTGCGGTGCCGGATTTCACCAAGGGCGACAAGATTCCTGAAGGCTTCACCCACGATTGGAATCTGGGGGCGACAGGAATGCGTGGGTGGATTTATACGAAAAATTTCGCTACGACAACAGCTCGTCAAATTCTCATCACACAAGTAGAAAAGCGTTCGCCCGCGGATGGAGTGATGGAAGTGGGCGATGTGATTCTTGGGGTGGAGGGCATGCCCTTTGCCTATGATCCTCGCACGGAATTTGGCAAGGCGCTCACGAAGGCGGAAGCGGGTGACGGCAATCTCAAGCTCCAACGTTGGCGCGCTGGCGCAAGTGAAGAGGTGTCAGTCAAGTTAACTGCGCTCGGTGCCTACAGTGCGACCGCGCCATTCGATTGTCCCAAATCAAAGCGCATTTTGGAACAAGGATGCAAGGCACTGGCCCAGCGCATGAGTGACGCCAATTATCCACGCACGCAAAATCCCATCACACGTTCTCTCAATGCTTTGGCTTTGCTCGCGAGCGGCGATGCTAGCTATCTGCCGCTGGTGCGCAAGGAAGCGGAATGGGCTGCGGATTTTAAAACGGATAGCTTTCAAACTTGGTATTATAGCTACGTCTGTATGTTACTCGCAGAGTATCATCTGGTGACAGGCGATCCATCAGTATTGCCGGGCCTTAAGCGGCTTGTGGTAGAAGCGGCGGAGGGGCAAAGTGCCGTTGGCTCCTGGGGTCATGGCTTTGCCTTGCCGAATGGTCGTCTGGACGGCTACGGCATGATGAATGCTCCGGGTCTTCCGTTGATCATCTCGATGGACATGGCGAGACGCTGTGGCATCAAGGAGCCTGTCGTTGCAGAAGCGATCGAGCGCAGTGCGAAACTTTATCGCTTTTACACCGGCAAAGGCTCGGTGCCTTATGGAGATCATGAACCGTGGATGGAAGGCCATGAAGACAATGGCAAAAATGGCATGGCGGCGGTGATGTTCAGTTTCCTTGGCGAGAAAAACCATGCGGAATTCTTTGCGAAAATGAGTGTCGCCGCGCATGGTCCGGAGCGCGATTGTGGGCACACGGGAAATTTCACCAACATGCTTTGGGCGATGCCCAGCGTGGCCTTGTCTGGTCCGCAAGCCACTGGTGCATGGATGAAGGAATTCGGTGCTTGGTATTACGACCTTGCCCGCACTTGGGACGGAGCCTTCCGCCATCAAGGGCCGCCTGAGCCGGGATGGGATAGCTACGGTGTACGCTGGGATAACACAGGTGCCATCTTGTTAGCCTATGCGCAGCCGGGCAAAAAAATCATGCTTACGGGCATGGTGCCGAGCGTCGTGCCGCCATTGGATGCCGCTGCGGCGGAGGCCTTGATCGTGCAAGGACGCGGTTGGTCGCAGGGGGATAAATTTACTGCCTATAACAAACTCGGCGTCGATCATCTGTTAGAATTGCTCGGCAGTTGGTCACCCATCATTCGTGAGCGCGCGGCGATGGCGATTCAACGCAAGCAGGGGCCCAAGCCCATTGCTGCGATCATTCATATGCTCGATTCTCCTAACATCCATCAACGCCTCGGTGCCTGCCAAGCCATTCAGCATCTAGGTAGCCAAGCAAAAGATGCCGTGCCGAAATTGCTGAACATTCTGAACCATGAAGACATGTGGTTGCGTGTGCAAGCCGCGGATGCCCTAACGAAAATGGGTGACGCCGCGCTTCCTTCTCTGCCGGTGCTCTTGGAGCGCATCGCCGCCGGACCTTCCGCTGCCGACCCACGCGGCATGGAACAACGCTGCCTGACCTTTGCCGTGTTTGGCAACATGTTCCGCAATCGCGAAGCGCTCAAAACGGTTGATGCAACATTGCTCGCGAAAGCCATCAAAGAAGGTCTGAAAAACCAAGATGGCAACGCCCGCTCGCAAATCAGCGGAGTCTATGACAAACTCACCTTAGAGCAAATCAAACCACTGCTGCCCGACATCATTCTCGCCATCAAAGAGCAATCGCCGAGTGGCGAAATGTTTGCCGCTGGCGTTCGCAATAATGGCTTGAAATTGTTAGCCAAGCACCGCATCGAAGAGGGTCTCATCGAGTGTGTGGCCTACATTCAAAATCAACAAAAATGGGCCAGCGAACATCGCACCGTCGAGTTGATCGAGATTTTGCTGCAATACGGTGCTCACGGACAAAAATACATTCCTGAGCTAGCAAAATTTGCCGACGACATCGAACGCAATGGAGAAAGAAATTTCCCCAATCGCCTCAGCAAAGACAAGGTCCGCATGATTCGCGAAGCGATTGAAAAAATCAAAGCGTCCAAAGATAAGCCAGAGCTGATTCGTGCGTGATGATCTCACCGACTTGCTTCACGTGTATCATTGCGATGACACTGAATCCAGTGGGCGATGGCGTTTGATGGATGCTTCGAGTTGTTGCAGTTCTTTTTGTTTATCTGGATCTGCGAGCATTTCTTCGAGTGTGAAGGGAAGGCGGAAGCTCCAGTTTTCTGCACCTACAGTGCCAGGCATGTTGTAGCGATCGATCATGCCAAAGAGATCAGTGATCATCAGAGCGGCATAACGAGAACGGCAGGCCAGCAGCGCGTCTAACAATTTCCACTGTACATCGTGATTGTACACTGGTGGGTTTTCGATATCGATGTCCATGTCCCCGAATTCCGCCATCATACGGATATTCCATTGTCCTCCTGCTTGCTCATCAGCGGTGCAGGTGGCACCGATGGCATTCAAACGAAACGATTCCCACAACGAGGCGAGAGTATCATGATCGTGCGTGGCGTAAGTGGCGAAAGAACACTCCGGATAGCGAGTTCCATTGACTACGTGGCCGTCATCAGAATCCCAATGAGGAATGCGGAAGCCGGCAATGCCAAGTGATTCAAGATGGGGTCTCACATATTCGGGAACGCAGCCGAGGTCCTCGCCCACGACTTCACTGTCACCCGCGGCGGCGATGATCGCTCGCAATCGGCGGTCGCCATCGTCGCGATTCGCTCTGCGGTTTTCTTCCGTGTTGTCATCGCGCCAGGCCCATTGGGGAAGGCGTCCCCCAGTGCGTTGTTTCGCTTCATCGGGTGAGAGGTCGATCATTTCCGGATTGCGTTCGGGTCGCCAGGGGAAGGCGTAAATGCGATAGAAGCCGAGGATGTGATCGATGCGGAAGATGTTAAAAATTTCCGTTAGTTTGCCGATGCGCTGTTTCCACCATGTGTAACCGTTTTCCTCCATGGTGTCCCAGCGATAAAGTGGCACGCCCCAGTTCTGTCCCCAGCGTTGGATGAAAAGGTCGTGCTTGAACATCGTCTCTGCAGGTGCGCCGCCGAACCATTCGAGGTCAAACTGTTCGGGCTGAAAAAAAACATCAGCTGAATGGTAAGAAATGCCGATGGGGACATCGCCCATAAGTTGGACGCCGAGTTGATCGGCGAGGGCTCTGACGGCTCGCCATTGGCGGAAACAGAGCCACTGTACCCATGAGAAATACGTCTGCTCTCGCACGACTAGGTCTCCCCGTTTGCGGCGCTCTGCATGAAAATACTCGCGAGCTAACGCTGGTGTGTGAAACGCCTTCGGCCAGTGATCCCAATGTTCTCGCCCGCCCGCTTGTTCCATCAACCAACGAAATAGACTGTAGTCATTTAACCAAGAGGCTTCTTCCTGTTGGAAGATTCGAAGTTCCTGTTTTTCCGCAGCGAAATCTCCTGCGAGAAATCGCGAATAGGCTGTCTCGAGCAAAGTGCGTTTGCAAATACCTACTTTGGCATAATCGACGAGACGAGCCTCCAGCACCTCTTTGCCGAGGAATGCGCGCGCGGCTGTGCTGTCGCTCTCGTGCAGCCCGGGAATGAGCTGCGGATCCATGGTCAAATAAACGGGATCAAGGGCAACGGAGGAAATCGCATTGTAAGGGCTATTGTCAGCGCCTGTTTCATTGATCGGCAGCAATTGCAAAAAGCCCACATGATGAGAGGCCGCCCAGCGAATCCATTCTTCGAGAGCTCGCGTGTCACCGATACCGAGATCGTCTTTGCGTCGGGGAGAAAACGCGGGAAGTAAAACGCCGGCACGGCGTTGGTTTCGCAATTTCATGTGGCCGGAATTCTCAACATACGCTGGCCCGTGGCAAGCGATATTTCGGCATGAGCCGTCTTCATGAGGTTGAGCTACGGCAAAAAAATGGGCGAGAAGCAAAAACCCCTTAATGCTTCTCGCCCGAACCATGCCCGAAGACATGATCCAACCCCGTAGGGAATCTTTCAGACGCGCCCACCCTTAGCGATTGTACTTTATCGCAGCAATTTATTATTTTCTCGTAACTTGTCCGAAAATGGGCAGGATCCATTCATGTCAGATTTTGCGATTTTGTCGCCATCGCAGCAAGTAGCGGACTATTTGCGCGGGGAGTTACTTCGTGAAACATGGATAGGTATGATGCCAGGTTCACCTCAACTTTCGGCAGCGCTGGGTATTGATCGCAAGACGATTGATGCGGCCATGTGTTTGCTAGAGGAAGACGGATTATTGATAGCGCAGGGAGCGGGTCGGAAAAGAAAAATCATCTTGCCCAGTCGTCGCGCGCCAACGAATTTGCGTATCGCCATATTGGCCAACGAAGAGGATGATTGCAAAGTTGACTATGTCATGAATCTCATGTTCGCACTCAATGAAGCGGGCCACAAAGCATTTTACGCGCCACGCTTTCTCAATGAAATGGGCATGAATGTGAAACTGGTCAAACGCTTAGTGCTCCAAACGGAAGCTGATGCGTGGTTAGTGGTTGCCGCATCGCGCGATGTCTTGCAGTGGTTTTCCAAGCAACCGTTGCCAGTATTTTCTCTGTTTGGAAGACGCAGAGGTCTGCCGATTGCCGCTGCAGGGCCGGATAAAATCCCGGTGTTAGCTGAGGTAACACGCAAGCTCATCGCGTTGGGTCATAAGCGCATCGTGATGATGGTGCGTCCGCCACGGCGGATTCCTACCCCGGGTGCGTTAGAGCGAGCGTTTCTCATGGAGCTGGCCGCGCATCAATTGCCCGTGAGCGACTACAATTTGCCGAGTTGGGATGAGTCGATTGGTAGCTACCTTGCTCGCTTGGACTCACTATTTGCTTCTTCTCCGCCGACAGCCTTGATTGTGGATGAAATCCCGCAATTGGTAGGAACACTGCAATATTTGGCACGTAAAAGTATTCGTGTTCCTGAGGATGTGTCGTTGATTTGCACGGATCATTCTCCTTCGCTCAATTGGTGTGATCCACCCATCTCGCATATACGATGGGACAGTCGGCCAGTGATCCGCCGCATCTTGCGATGGGCTTCGAATATTAGCCGAGGCAAAAAAGATCTGCGTCAAACCTTAACACCTGCCGAATTTGTCTACGGCGGCACGATTGCGGTAGCAGCCAAAAGTAGAATGTAAGTCGCTTGTGGACGTTATTCGCTTTTTTCGGGAGCGCTCGAAAGTTCAGTGGGTAACTTGTAGTCAAGCTTGTTGGCGAGCTCGATCATTGACGTGCGCAGAGGTGTTGTGAATGCCGCGTCTTTGGCGAGGTTGTTCGTTTCATAGGGGTCCCTGCTGAGATCAAAGGCTTCTGTAAATTCGGGCTTGCCATGATAGTGAACGAGCTTTGCACTCGCAGTGCGAATCCCGACGCACGTGGGCGTATCGCCGAGTTCTTTATAATAATACGCGAGAAAGTATGTGCGCCAGTTGGCTGGTTTTTCCCCGGTGGCGAGAGGCTTCCAACTCACGCCATGCATTTTTGTGGGAATCGGCTGTGCGGCGAGGTCGAGGAAGGTGGGTGCCAAATCGATATTGAGCACGATGTCATCAATGAGTTGTCCTTTTTTGAACATTCGCGGGTATCGAACAAGAAAAGGTATACGCAGGGATTCTTCGTAAAGAGCTCGTTTGTCGCCGCATCCATGTTCACCAAGAAAATAGCCGTTGTCGCTGGTGTAAACGACGACGGTATCTTCTGTTAGATTAAGTTGGTCGAGTGTATCTAACAAGCGCCCGAGATTCTCATCGATGCCTTTCACGTGGCGGAGGTAGTCGAGATGGACATCGTTATCGGCGAGTCCACGACCATAAAGCCCGGTGGCTGGATCAGGTTTGTGATAGATGGCGGGAGTGGTAAGATTGGGTACGGGGCGACTGATTTTACCGTTGTAAAAGGAGAGAAGTCGCTCCGGTAAATTCTCACCACCGCGGCGGTTGTGCGGGCTTTTGAAACCCACGACCATGGAGAAGGGCTTGTCACGTTTTTGTTTCATCCAGTCGATGGCAAGATCGGTGCTGACATCATCAACCCAGCCGGTTGTCGCCTTCGTTTCGCCGTTGATTTCAAAGGGACAATTCTGGTAGATGCCCTGTCCGATAAAGCTAGCCGAGTGATCGAAGCCAGGACGCTGGCCTTTTTGCTCTCCCATGTGCCATTTTCCGAAGTAGGCAGTGGTATATCCCGCAGTGCGCAATAAAGTGGCGTGGGTTACGGCGTCTGTAGGAAAGGGCTTGTTATTGTTAATGATGCCATTGACGTGGTTGTATTGCCCAGTGAGAAACGCCGCACGGCCGGGGGAACAGATCGAGTGAACCACAAAGGCATTGCGAAAGCGCACGCCCTCTGCCGCGAGTCGGTCCAAGGCTGGCGAATCGATCCATGGGAAGCGGCCCTTTTCCCCTTGCTCACGCTGGACTGATCCCATGGCATCCCAGCGATGGTCATCTGCAATGATAAAGAGAAAATTGGGCTGTGGTGCGGCGATTGACGGCAGGCACAAGCAGGCGAGAAGAACTAAGAGTTTCATGCAATGTTGAGGAACACTAGTAACGAGTCGATACAGATTTGGCAAGTATTTTGCGGTTGACCCAATTCGGGTAATTGGTCAGTTTGCCAGCGATGATTACACGACGCAATTTCCTAGCTGGTTCACTCGCCGCGACCGCTTCGTTCCCACTTTTTGCTGCGCCAAAGGGGCCGATTGGCAAGAAGGGCTGGGCCGGAGGTAAAGGGGATTTACCTACACAATTTAATGCGCATTGGTACTACAACTGGATGGTGAGACCGGGTGAACAAAAACAACAATTTGTGCCGCTGTTCAAAGGGGGTGGCACCATCAATGATAATGCTTTTGATGTTGTGCGGAAGTTGCGTGGCATCGATAGCATACTCGGATTCAATGAGCCGGAACGTGCGGATCAAGGCAATTTGACTGTCAATCAAGTGCTCGATCTATGGCCGCAGTTGGTGAAGTTAGCGGAACGCATGAAAGTGCGGTTAGGCTCTCCTGCCTGTTCTTCTGATAAAAAAGGCATGGACTGGTTTGCAGAGTTCATGGAGAAAGCGAAAGAGAAAGAACTGCATATGGATTTTGTGGCCGTGCATTGGTACCGCTCGCGTGATGCCAATGCCTTCGAAGAATTTGTCGAAGATCTGTCGAAAACTCACGGCCGTAGGAAAGTTTGGATTACCGAGTTCAATGGCTGGGCCGGTGATGAGAAAGAGAATTTTTCTTTTCTCAAGGATTCGCTGAAGTTTCTCGAAAAGAATCCAGTGGTGGAGCGTTATGCCTACTTCAATCCAGCTCCTGGTAAGCCGCATAGTTTACTGAAAGAGGATGGCACGCTAACACGAATGGGGGAACTTTACCGTGATGCCGGAGTTTAATTTTTTGTTAGTGCTCGGCTGATGTGTTCCGCGACTTGTTTTGCTAATGCTTTGGAACCTTCATCCGTGTAATGAACATCGCCGGGTTTTACGAACATCGCAGGCGTGAAGGCTTTGGTGGTGGTGTGGAGATCATTGACGGGAATGTTGTGTTTTTTCATCACTTCGGCGGCAATAACGTTGTACTTGGCATCATCGCCAACGATGCGACCGACTTCGCCCTCGGGTACGAGGGTGGTGCTGGCCCATATGAGTTTGGCACCAGTGGCTTTCATTTTTGCGATGAGTGCTTCGAGATTGCGACGGTAGTCATCGGGTGAGGTCGAGAGCTTGCCGTTAACTTTATCGCGATTGCCTTGCTCTTTGGATTCGGGATTGCGGTAGCATAGGTCCCACAGGCCCCAGTTGAAGTGAATGACGTCCCATTTTTGTTGGCCGAGCCAAGCATCGATGTTGGCGAGGCCGATGGTGGTATCGCCACAGTTGGCGGGTTGTTTGTTGTTTGGTGCCATCGGGCGATAGACGTTCGCTTTACCTTGTAAGATGGCGCGCGCATCGCGGGTGTAGCCGATGGAAATCGAATCGCCGAGGATGAGAACGTTTGGCAACTTGGGGTTGGGCTTCATTTCCCATGGGCCAGCGGTATCAGCGGCGGGGGTGAAGGGCTTTAGTTCTTTTGCCTTGGCTTTTTTGTTAGAGGAATCTGTTTTATCATACTTGGTCCACTCGCGATGGAGATGCTCGGTGGATTCGATGCCGACGGGCTTGATCTCGGCTGCCGGAGACATCAATACGTCTTTGCTCATGTCGTGCCAAATTTTCGCCATGCGCTCGACGATTTCCGGATGCTGCGCGGCGACGTTAATGGTTTCCGCGCGGTCGGTCGGGATATGATAGAGCTCCCATGGTTGACTCTGAAAACTCACGAGTTTCCATTCGCCATCGCGCAGGCCGCGATCGCTGCCATAGAGGAGATGAATCGGCGGACGTTTGGTCATTGTTTCCCCTGCCAAAATCGGCGCGAGTGAAATACCGACGAGTGGCGTGAGATCACGACCGGGAAATGTGATAGGCACGCTCGCACCCGCAACCGCGGCGAAGGTAGGCAGCACATCGACCAAGTGCGCGGGGTTGTTGTTGATGGTACCCGCTTTGGTTTTCAGGCCAGCGGGCCAATGAAGAATCGCAGGGGAAGCGATGCCGCCTTCAAATTGATTTTGTTTGTAGTAGCGGAATGGGCTATTGCGCGCCCAAGCCCAGCCGGTGCTATCGGTCCATTTGGTATCGGGGGAAAAAGGTTCTTTGTCGATGTTCGTGTTCGATCGATCGTAGGGGCAAGCACCGTTGTCGGAAACGAAGACAATCAGGGTGTTTGAGAGATCGTTGGCTTTTTCAAGATCAGCGATCAGGCGGCCGAGTTCTTGATCTATGCGATCAATCAATGCGGCATAGGCGGTCATGCGCTTGGCCTCCCACGTCCGTTGATCGGGTGTGAGTTTGTCCCAGGCGCGGACGTGATCAGGGCGCGGTGGAATGGGAAGTTCGGCCGGAAGTAAACCAATCTTCTTTTGCTTTTCGACCCGTGCCGCGCGAATGGCATCCCAGCCGACATCATAACGTCCGAGGTATTTTTTGTAATCCACTTCCATCGGTTGTAAAGGCGCATGGGGCGCATTGAAGGCGATGTACAGAAACCACGGCTTCTTTTCTGTGCGCGCTTCGCCGAGGAAGTTGATGGCGTGATCGACATTGGCGACGGTGGTGTAAAATCCTTCTTTCGGCACCGACCAAGGCTTGCCATTCAGTTGGAAAGTTTTGTCGCCGGTGTAGTAGTTGGTCGAGCCGGAGAGATGGCCAAAGTAGCGTTGGAAGCCGAAGTCAGTCGGTTGTTTCGTTAGATGCCATTTTCCGGTCATGGCGGTGAAATAGCCGGCGGGTGCTAGCACCTCGGGAATGGTAACGGCACGGCGCATGCTCTCGTCGCCGGCCTGCCGACACCAGCGTCCGGTGAGCAAACTGACGCGTGAGGAATGACATTTGGCCGTGTTGTAAAATTGCGACATGCGCAGGCCATTGGTCGCGAGTTTGTCGAGATGAGGAGTCTCGATTTCACTACCGTAACATCCAAGGTCGGAAAAGCCGAGATCATCCACCATGATGAGGAGGATGTTTGGTTTTTGCGCGGCGTGGGCGGTGAATGTGAAGAAAAGGAAAAGTAAAGTTAAGAGTTTCATGTGGTTCTTTAGGGGCGCAGTCCAAGGCCTTAGGTTGATTTCATTGAGGTATCGGGTCGGTGCGTTTGAAGGGTTTGCCTTCCCATGTGGCTTGGTCGGTTTGTATATCGTAGGTGAGAATGCGCGCGGCACTTTTGGGTGCGGGTGGCAAGTCGATAGATGGCAGCCACTTTTTGTGCTCGGCGATGACGGCAGCGTGTTCTGGTTTTGCGGCGAGATTGTGCCACTCTTTCGGGTCGGCGATCATGTCGTAAAGTTCCTCGGTGCCATCGGCATAGTGGATGTAGCGCCAACGCTCGCTGCGGATGCCGTGATTGCCTTGGTTGTGTGTGGTGATCGCAGGGCGCTCGCGTTTGGTGGCGGCATCTTTAAGTTGTGGCATGAGACTGAGGCCTTCGATGCCTTCGCGTTTGGGTGCGTTGGTGAGATCGATCAAGGTCGGATACATGTCTAACAACTCTGCCGGTTGTGTGCAGCGTTGACCACCCGTGACACTGGGACCAGCGAAAATAAGAGGAACTTTGGTGCCGCGATCCCACAAAGTGTTTTTGCCGCTGATGCCTTTTTCGCCGAGGTGCCAACCATGATCGCTCCATAAGACGACGATGGTGTTATCAGCCACGCCCGCTTCCTCGAGTGCGGTCATGAGGCGCCCGACTTGTGAATCGACAAAGCTGGTGCTGGCGAGATAACTGCGCACGAGATTGCGCCATTGCTTGTGTTCTTTCAGCCACTTCAATCGGGGCTCGGGCAACTGCCAATGCAAGTACCAGGAAAAGTGTGGTGTGTCTTCGCGATCGGTTTCGAGAATTTTTGGCAGGACGGTATCGTCATCGGGATAAAGATCGAACCACTTTTGCGTGGCATAACAGGGCACGTGGGGTAGGAAAAATCCGGCAGCAATGAAAAACGGCTGATCCTTCGGTGCTGATTTGATTTGCTCGATGGTCCAGGTGGCGACTTTGTAATCTCCCTTGCTGGTGTCGTCGTTATCGAGTGGCCAGACGCCCCAGTCCATGAGTTTGTTATTACCCATGGGCGTCTCGCCGATGAGTTTTTGGGGAGGAAAGGTGCCGACGCCGCCGAAGGGTGCTGTAACGTCGAATTCCTTTGGTGCGTTTTTTCCACCGCCTGCGTTCGTGCCCATGTGGAAAATTTTTCCGGTCGCGTAAGTGCGGTAGCCGTTCTCAGCGAAATGTTGAGGCAGCGAAATGCGATTCTTAAGATCGGCATGTTCGCGTGGCGCGGGGGCGAGGCCGTAGATGCCGGTGCTGGTCGGGCGTTTGCCTAACAACAAGCTCGCGCGTGAGGAGTTGCACAGCGGTGACTGGCAGTGGGCGTTGAGAAAAGTGGTGCCGCGTTTGGCTAGGGCATCGATGTTGGGAGTTTTAGACATCGGATGACCACCCATGTGACCGATCCAATCGTTTTGGTCATCGATGGCGATGAATAAGATGTTAGGTCGCTGCTTTTCCTCTGCGGTTGCGCAAGTAAGTGTGAGGAGTAGAAAAAAGATCGATTTCATGAGAGGTGAATTACTTTGTGGCGGGCTCTGGCCAGTCATCAGTGCGGAAGACCGAAGTGGGAAGCCCCTCGCTGTTGATGAGGTTCGCGCCCTCGGGATTGGCGGCCCATGCGTAGCGAACGGCGACAGGTTTTTTCACTTGCGGGCTGCTGACGAGAATGCTGTCTTTGCCCTCGATTTTCGCATCGGCCCAGTGCCAGACTTTATCGGATCCGGCAATTTCGAATCGCTTCAGCGGTCCGCCATCGCGCACTTTGAGGCCTTTGCCAGTTTGGGCGAAGGTGATGCGGATGGCATCCTTGAGCACTTCATTTTTTTGATAGAGTGGGCCGGAGTACGTGATGTCTTTGCCGTAGTCCTTGGCAAGAGCCCATAGGGCGAGGCGCTCACCGGGATCGAGTTTGTTTTTCGGATGAATGTCTGCTGTATCACCGACTTCATTGATGACCGCCATGCCAGTTTTGGGAGTGGTATCGAGCACGAGACGCATGCGGTCTTGCAGCAATGCCCAAGGATCGGGCGTGCCGGGATTAGTGGAAGGTTTACGGAAATTGGCCAGTTGCACGTAGTAGAACGAGAAGGGATCATTCCATCGCTTGCGCCAGTCATTGATCATCAACGGTAGTGTTTTATTGTAGGGGACAGCAGTAAATTGTGCGTTCCCTTCGCCTTGATACCAAATCGCACCGCGCATGGTGTAACCGACGAAGGGATGGATCATCGATTGAAATAGCACGCCAGGTTGCCGTTCGGTGTCGAGAGCGCGCCTGGCAAGGGTTGGCATTTTTTGCTGAGCGGGAGTGCGTTTGATGGCGGGATTTTGCTTTGCTTTTTCGTTCGCTTGTTTCCACTTCGCGAGATTTTTTTCGTATTCGGCTTGGGCTTTGACGGGATCGTAAGCGGCATCGGCTTTCAGTGCGGCATCGACCAGCGCTTTCGTGCCGGGCAGGGTGTTTAAGGCCTCGCGGCTGGTGAATGCTTCGATGGGTTTGCCGCCCCAAGAGCTATTGATGATGCCCACGGGGATGCCGAGTTCGTTGTGAAGTTTGCGGGCAAAGAAGAAGGCGACAGCGGAAAATCTCGGAACGTTTTGGGGAGTTGCTACCGCCCAGTTACCATTGATGTCATCTTGTGGTTCAACAGCTGTGACGAGAGCTGCATTGAACATGCGGATGCCTGGATGGTTGGATTCTTGAATGACTTTACCATAAATTTTGCAAGCTTGCATGGTGAAGGCCATGTTGGATTGACCGGACGCAAACCAGACTTCGCCGACGAGGACGTCTTTGATTTCGATGGTTTTACCACCAGCGCTGATGGTAACAGTGGCTCCCTTGTTATCGGCTTTGCCCGTCTCGATGGTGGTGCGCCATTTGCCATCCGCGGCAGCCTTGGTGCTGGCGGTTTTGCCTTTAAAGGAAATTTTCACATCGGCATTGGCATCGGCCTTACCCCAAAGAGCGGCGGCGCGATCTCTTTGCAGTACCATGTGATCGGAAAAGAAATGCGGAACACTTAGCTCGGCGAGTAGCAGGCTGGGTGTGAGGCTGATGATTAGAAATAGTAGGGTTTTCATAATGGGAATCGTGCGACGGGTAAACGATGCGACAAGCGGGATAGGGTGTCAACAGGATTGGAGTGGCTCGAAAAGCAGGGACGATCTCCGCGGCGTGCGGTGGTAAATACTTTGTTTGATCACATAAGAGCATTAGCACCCATCCGCATTCTTCGCGAACAAAGTCTAGGGTGAAGGTTAGTTTCGTTTGGGAAAAAAACTGCGTCCTCTCCATCTGACCGCTCGGAGATCGGTCCCTGCCTGAAACTACGGTGCGAAGTATTTTTTTTGAAGGGCGCTCATGGCGATTTTGAGAGATTCGTCGTCGAGGGGCTTGTCCCAGATGAGGAAGCGCGCGATTTCCCCATCGAAGGATTCGAAGCCGGGGTGTTGGATGGCATCGCGCTCTTGACCGATGCTCATGCGTGAGGGATTCGCTTTTGGATCGACGGGAAATGTTGTAGTGGCGACGGCGGACGGTTGATCGACAAAGAGTTCGAGTTTCACTTCGCCTGTTCCTGCGGCCATGCGTCCGGCGATGATGTAAAATTTGTTAGGCTCTAGTTTTGGTCCGAGGAGTTGTGGATTGTTTTTATCGAAGCGTCCGAAAGTAAGACCATTGCGAATACCCCACCAGAGGGTGTTGTCGTCGTTAACGCAGGCCCAGATACCCTCGTATTTTCCGCCGTTGCGGAGGTTGCCGAAAAAGGAATTCACATCCTTGAGTCCGACTTGTTGTTGATGCATGGCGATGACAGTAATCCACGTGTGGCCTTTGCCGGTGGAGAGGCTATCGAAAAAATCTTCGTCCAAGCAAACAAGTTCTTGCTGGCGAAAAACGAGTGCGGGATGGTTGTTGAGAATGGCGATATTTTTGCGCAAGGTGGGGCGTCCGCTGCCCGCTTCTTTGCGGCCCTCATCGCGTTTGATGAAATCTTTCGCGGGGGAGGTTTGGATTTGATTGCGCCAGATGCTCACTTTGTCGTTGTCTTCGAGTGTGATACCGTGGGCGGCATCGAGGTCGAGGATGAGGCCGGAAGTGGGTATGTCTTGGGCGTTGGCCAGGAAGAGGGCGGCGAGAAGAAATGTTAGAGTTTTCATGGGATTGTTCACTAATCTTATTGAAGGCTGGGAGGCGAGACCCTACTTCGCTGAAGCTACGAAGGGCAAGCAGCCTCCGCCACGGTTAGCGACTTCTTCCTGAGGCTTTGGTTTGTTCTAACAGAGTTTTGAGCTCTTTGGCGATTTCTGGTTGGGTGTTGATGAGATTTTTGGTTTCGCCGGGGTCGGTGGCGAGATCGTAGAGTTGGGTGGGTGAAGTATCAGGGAGATGATACGGTTTGAGATCGGGATTTTTTTCGTAGTTGTTGCCGCCGGATCCGGGGTGGTCGATGTATTTCCACTGGCCTCTGCGGATGGATAAAAATTTTGGGGAAAATGCTTGGGTCAGGAGATAGGGGCGAATGGGCTTGGGGGCGTTGCCGAGGTACGCGGGGAGCATGTTGAAGCTGTCTTCGGCGGCATTGTCCGGCAACTTGGAATCGGTAATGGCGGCGATGGTAGCCATCACATCGGTGTGGCTTATGAGTTGATCGCTGGTGGTGTTGGCTTTGATTTTACTCGGCCAGCGTACGATGAATGGCACGCGGTGTCCGCCTTCCCATTGGTCGCGTTTTATGCCACGCCACGGGTGGGCGGGATCGTGTTGGTGATCGACGCGCATGTGAACGGCGCTGGCGATTTCGGGGCCGTTGTCGCTGGTGAAGATGACGAGGGTGTTTTCTGCGAGGCCGAGTTCGGTGAGTGTTTTCATCAGCTCGCCGACGATCCAATCGAGCTCAAGAATGAAGTCGCCGTGAGGACCAGCTTTTGATTTTCCTTTGAAGCGTTCCGCAGCAAATGAGGGTAAGTGAACGGCTTGGGCGGAGTGGAAGAGGAAAAAAGGTTTGCCGGATTTGGCTTTGGCATGGGCTTGTAAAAACGCGCGGCTTTTTTCGAGAAAGACTAAGTCGATGTCTTCCATGGGAAAATTATCGGCGATGTAACCGTCGCGGCAATCTTGGGAATACGGATGATTGGGAAGTTTGGTGCGGTCGATTTTTTTAGTCGGCGGCACGGGGATGCGGTCGCCCTCGATGAAGGCGTAGAGCCAGTCGGTGGTGGGGCAGCAGGCGGTGCCGAAAAATTGATCGAAGCCGTGGTCGAGTGGTCCGCCATCAATGCGACGAGCGTAGTCGATGCGCTCGATGGCAGCGGGTGAGCCATCATGGAGCGCTTGGTTGTTTTTATCGTAAAAGGTGAGACCGATGTGCCACTTGCCTATGCAGGCGGTGGAGTAATTTTTCTCGCGTAGCAGTTCAGGTAAGGTGAGTCGCTCGGGGGTGATCAAGGAAGGGCCGCCAGCGCCGCTGAAGACGGTGCCGCCGCGGGGGATGCGAAATCCCATTTGACCCGTCATGAGGCTGTAGCGGGTGGGCGTGCAGACGGTGCAGGGCGAGTGGGCATCGGTGAAGCGCATGCCATCGCGTGCGAGTTGATCGATGTGGGGTGTGGTGATTTTCGATGTGGTGTTGTAGCAAGTGACATCGCCGTAGCCTAGGTCATCGGCGAGGATGAGGAGGATGTTCGGGGACTCCTGGGCGGTTAGGGAAAATGTTAGGGCGAGGAGGGTGAGGAGTTTCATGGTGATGCGGGCTCACTTGGTGGTTACGGCATTTTCACTTCTGATACAGCGAGGACCAATGAAGGCATAAAGGCAGATGGATTTACGATTGATGAATGTTGATTTTGAATTTTTGATTTCTTGACCTCTGAATTTTTTGGCGGACTGCCTACTTCGCCGAGGCTACGAAGGCCATAGAAAGTCCGCGCGCCATGGGCTGGGAGGCGAGACGCCTCCGCCACGTTACTTGAGGGAGTTGAGGAATTTTTGGCACTCTTCGTCGAGGAGTTTTTGGGGAGTGCTGTTGCGGGTGGCGGCGGCTTTTTCGAGCTGTTGCATTTCGCGGAGGGTGAACTTGGCTTCGAATTTGAGCGATGTCGTGGCGGGGATATCGAGCCAGACTTCGTTTGCTTTGTTGAGTTGCTCGGCGTTGAGGCCCAGGCTCTGAAGTACGCCAGTGGCCATCATTTTATTGCCCGGGAAAGCCATGTGCACGCCGTCACCGGTGAGGGCGTTTTTGCCGGGAGTGTTGGCTTTGCTGACTTCCGCTTGCATGAGGGTATTGAGGTCGGCGAGGCGGCAGTTTTTTTCTTTGGCGAGGGTGCGGAGAAACTCATTGTAAGGAATGAGTTTTTGATTGTTAGGGTTCGCTTGATCTTCGCCGATCATGGTGGAGGTGAGAATAACGACTTGGATGCTGGCTGCTTGAGCTTGGTCCACGATGGCGGTGATGTTTTTCTTGTAGTCATCGATGAGCACGCCGTTCTGACCGTGCCAGACATCGTTGACGCCACAACTGAGGGTCATCCATTGGGGTTTTTTGCTAAGCACATCTTTCTCCAAACGGGCCAGCATTTGGTTGGATTTGTGGCCGCTGATGCCGGCGCCGATGACTTCTACTGTCACGCCATTGGCGGCGAGGCCTTGGCTGACGAGGTTGACGTAGCCGCTGGGGCTGCTCTTTCCTCCCTGGGTGATGGAGTCGCCGAGGAAAGCGATTTTATCACCAGATTTGATGGCGATTTGGGAGAAGGCGGTGGTGATGGAGAGGGTGAGGAGGATGATGGTTTTCATGGGAAATTTGATTTTTGATTGATGATTTTTGATTTTTTTATTGGCTTGGCGCTTGGAAAGCGCCGCCACGTTATTTCCAGGTGAGTTCGTCGTGGAGTTTGTTGAGATTGAGGCAACCGGTTTCGGTGACGATGACCATGTCTTCGATGCGGACGGCACCGAGGTCGCGGCGGTAGAGACCGGGCTCTACGGTGAGGGCTTCACCAGCGAGAAGCGGTGGGCCTTTTTTGTCGAGCAAGGGTGGCTCGTGAACATCGAGACCGATGCCGTGGCCGGTGCCGTGGGTCATGGCGCAATAGGAGAGCGGTGTGTTTTCATCGGGTAAGCCGAAGGGGTAGCCGGATTCTTTGAGTGATTGGATAGTGGCAAGGTGCACAGCTTCGCCAGTGACGCCGACGCGGATGGTGTTCTCGGCGGCAGCTTTAGCGGCGCGGACGGCGGCGTGCATGCGGATGACTTCATCGGGGATGTCGCCATTGACGACGGTGCGGGTGCAGTCGCCGTTGTAGCGGGTGCGGCGATCGCGGGGAAAGATATCGACGATGACGGGCTCGCTGGTGCGGAGTTCCCCGGTGCCGTAGTTGTGGCAATCGGAGGCGATGGGTCCACCGGCGATGATGGAGGAGGGATTGGAAAAATTGTTATCGAGCAGCCAGTGTTCGATAGTGGCGCGCACGCGCTCGGAGGTAAGCGGAGCATTGTCGTGCAAGAGAACTCCATCGGCGCGAACGGCGGCGCGGGCGATCATTTCGCAAGCGAGCTGGATGGCACCTTCGGTGACGCGTTGGGCTTCTTGTAGGTGTTCGATTTCTTCGGCGGATTTTTGACGGCGTTCATCAACCCAGCAATCGGGATCGCACTCGATGGTGATGCCGGCTTTGCGGGCGAAGTCGGCGAAGATCAAGGGCAGTGTGCGATCACCGAGGGCGTATGTGACACCGGCGCGGCGCAGGCATTCGACGGCGGCTTGGGCATTAGCGGTTTCGCGGTCGCCGGATAGACCGCCTTCGGGGGCGAACATGGGAGGGCAACCGACGTGATCGACGCGAGCGTATTGTTTAGCGCGACCCATTTCGATATCGCGCAGGAGGAGTGTGGACTCGGTGGTGTTTCCGTTAGGGATTTCTAACAAGACGACTTGATCGCCTACGGAAAAACGGATGCGCCAAAAAAGGCTGCTGTGGAGTTGAGGAACGCCGGCGGCGATGCGGGCTACAGGTGAGGTGGACATTTTGAATAGTGAATGGTGAAGAGTGAATTATGAATGGTTGTATGGGAGGATGCTGGGCATGTTTTCCGTTAGGTAGCGCGTGAGTGTGGCGTAAAGATGGCGTTTGGTGTTTTTTCCTTCGTTGAGGCCGTGACCGCAGTTGGGGTAGGCGACTTGGGAAAACTGTTTGTTGTGTTCGACGAGAGCATCGACCATGACTTCGCAGTTTTGGTAGTGGCAGTTGTCGTCGCCTGTGCCATAGACGAGCAATAAGTTGCCTTCGAGTTGGTGCGCCCAGGTCACAGGTGAGCCGTGGGTGAAGCCGGCGTCGTTATCATCGGGTAATCCCATGTAGCGCTCTTGGTAGATGGTATCGTAAAAGCGCTGGTTGGCGACGAATGCTACGGCCATGGCGGTGTGATAAAGATCGGGGTGACGGAAGATGGCATTGAGACTCATGGAACCGCCGCCGCTCCAGCCCCAGATGCCGACGCGTGCGGCATCGAGATATGGGCGGGTGCGTAGAATTTCACGAGTGGCAGCGGCTTGGTCGCGAGAAGCAAGGCTGCCGATTTGACGATAGATGCTCTTGCGCCAGGCGCGACCGAGTGGGCCCGGGGTGCCGCGATTGTCGATGCACATCACGACGTAGCCGCGCTGTGCCATCATCGAGTGCCAGAGGAAATTATCGCCCTGCCAGACATCGAGTACTGTCGATGCGGCGGGTTCGCCATAGACGTGGATGAAGAGTGGATACTTTTTGTCAGGGTCGAAATCGGGTGGTTTGATGCACCAAGCATCGGCCACGAAGCCATCTTCGAGCGGGACTTTGAAAAACTCATTATGGCAGGGAGTGAGTGCGGCGAGCTTGGCGCGGAGCTCTTTGTTGTCAGCGAGAACGCGGACTACTTTGTGATCGGGGAGGCTAATCAATTCGACGATGGATGGTTGGCCGAATGACGAGTAGACGTGGAATGCCCATTGGCCATCAGTGGAAAAGCGATAGGCATGTGTGCCGGGTTGTGACGCGGGAGTGACGCGTTCCGCCTTGCCCGAGCCATCTAGTGGGGCGCGGTAAAGGTAGCGTTGAGTGGCATTTTCGGGGGAGGCGATGAAGTAGGCGCAGCCTTCTTTTTCATCGACGCCGACCAAGCTGATGACATCGTAGTCGCCGGGTGTGAGCAGTCGTACGGATTGATCTTCGATGGAAACGGAGTAGAGATGTTGCCAGCCATCGCGCTCGCTGAGCCAGAGGAAACGGGCACCATTTTCGATCCAGCGCCACTCGCGCATGACCTCGACCCAGCAGTCATCGCGGTCGGTGAAAATGATTTCTGTTTCAGCGGTTTGTGGATTTCCGCTGATGAAGTGGTTGGTATTTTGGAGGCGGTTGAGTTGTTGGAACAGGACGCGCTGGGAATCGCTGGACCACTCCATGTGCGGGATGTAGTGATTGCGTGGATCGGTATTTGACTCGAACCATCGCGTGGCTCCGCCGGTCACAGAGACGACACCGACACGGCAGGCCGAGTTTGTTTCACCGACCTTGGGATAGGCGTAGTAGGTGATCTCTGGATAACTCGATTTTGTATTGTTGACTAACGGAAATTGGCGCACGCCCGAGGTGTCGAACTGCCAATAGGCGATGGATTGGCTATCGGGACTCCAGCGCAAGCCGTTGCGGAGGTAGAATTCTTCTTCGTTGACCCAATCGGCGGTGCCATTGATGAGAGTCGGTCCGCCATCGGTGGTGAGGGCAGTGATTTGCAAATCATCGAGCTTTTGCACGAAGAGATTGTTTTCACAAACGTAGGCGATATGGGTGCCATCGGGCGAGAGTGTAGCGAACATCATCGTTGCCTCTGGAGCGGTGCCGCCGAGTTGTTGGAGTTGACCGGTGGAGCGATGAAGCAACCAATAATCGCCGCGTGTGTTTTCGCGCCAGACGCGCTTGGTGTTGGTGAAGATGATGACTTTTTCGGCATCGTCGGTCCAAGCGTAGTTTTCGATGATGAGGGGGAGCTCCTTGCCAGCAGGAATTAGGCTGGTGGCAGGGATGAGAATGCTGCGTTCGCCTGTGGCTGGATCGTATTGCACGAGGTCCTTGATTTCCTTGGCTTTTTCGCAATGGGAAAACTCAGGAGCGACTTCCAGCGTCGCGTAGCCGGTGCCTTTTTTCAACCAATACGCGGGTCCCCATACTTCTGGTTTGAACTCAGCCTCTGGACCGAAAATACGATCGATGGTGAGTAAGTTTTGCGGAGCCGGTGCGGGTGTAGTAGCGCGGGGAGCCGGGGGGGGGATGGTGTTGGTTTGGTTGTTCGACATGATGCAGAGTGAGTAGAGTAGGGAAAAGTGGGCGTTATTTTTTTGCTTTGCCATCGATGGTGGCACCGGACACGAAGATGATGGCATCGTGGGTGACATCATTGCCGCCGAGATACATGCCCCAACGGAAATTGGTTGTGCCAGTGGGACGTGCGTAGGAACCGGAACCGACCTTGGTACCGTTGAGGAAAACTTCATAGTCGTGACCGTTATCGCGCACCAATATATGGAAAGGTTTGCCAATCATGGCTTTGGCGATGACTTTATCCTTATCGCGTCGATGATTCAGAATGACGTCGCCTTTAGAATTTGTATTAAGCTGAACGGACCAATCGTTTTCGTTGTTTTTCGCTTGAAAAATGGCGGCGCCGTGCGGTTTGACCAAGGTATATGTGCCACTCCACTCATGCCAATCACCGCGTTTCCAACTGAGTTTGCTGAAGGCTTCGATGCGAGCGGCTTTGTCGCGTTCATTGCGGACATTTACTTCGCCAGTGAAAAGGCGGAAGACTTGTGTGCTTCCGTCTTCTTGGTACCAGCGCGACCATTTATCGAAATTTTCGCGGCGGATTACGCTATTGCCGAGGGTGTGAATACTGATATCTTCAGGGATGCGGCGTTTCGCTTCCGGAGTCATTTCGACGAGACGATTGTTGACATCAATTTTTGATCCCTTGATACCGTCGTTTGAGTTGACGCCTTGCGGGATTTTTTTGTCCGCGAGCAATTCTTTGAATGTGGGATCAGTGCCTTTTTGGGTGTAGAGTTCTTGAGCGTTCGCTAAAGGAGGCAAACTCAGAAAAATGACTGCGACGAGATAGGTGAAGGCAGTCGAACTTGATGTGTGTCTGTTCATGCGACAGTTTTGCTGTGAAGTAGCTTCTTTAATGCGGCTACCAGTGTCAATCACACGCCTTGATTTTAGGCAATACTTTATTTTTTTTGGGGGAAACTTGAATGATTTGTCTATGAATGTCTGGCTAGGATGCTCATCAGTAACAGCGCCAGAACACCGGCCCAGCAAAAGGATTGAATTGTTGAAATCGCCGCGAATACTCCGGGAATATCCGTGTGCTGAATGTTGATCAAATGCTGTGGCAAAAAAATCCAGATAATAGGGCCGACAACCGTCATGATGATCGCCAAACCGAAGCCCATCATGGCAGGCAACGCCGCTTTCCCCAGATGGCGCGCTCGAAGCATAATGATGATGAAGCCAATCAAGCAAACGAGAACGAGAGGCAGTTGCGTCGCGAGAGATTTGAATATTTCTAGGAGAGTGGGGAAGGACGTCATTTGCTAATATTTTTGCAGGCGCAGTTCGCTCGGATTTTTCAACACCAATCTTATTTACGTGAGAATATCCTTAATGACTTTCGTAGGTTTAACCCCTGTCAGCTTTTGATTGAGTCCTTGGAAGGGGAAGGAGAGTTTGTGGTGATCGAAGCCGAGGAGGTGGAGGATGGTGGCTTGGAAATCGCGGACTTGCACCGGGTTAGTCGCGACGCGATAGCCGAGTTCATCGGTTTCGCCGTAGGTGAGGCCGGGTTTGACGCCGCCACCGGCCATCCAGATGGTGAAGGCGTTCGGGTTGTGGTCGCGTCCGACAAAGGCATTCGCCGCGCCGCCGCCGCGGTTTTCATGCATGGGCGTGCGACCGAACTCGCCACCCCAAACCACAAGAGTGTCATCGAGCATGCCGCGCATTTCGAGATCGCTGAGTAGTGCGCCGACGGCTTTATCGATGTCGTTGCATTTTTTCACGAAGCCGTCTTTGAGTGATTCTGAGGCATTGGAGCCATGCGTGTCCCAACCCCAATCGAAGAGCTGGATGAAACGCACGCCATTTTCGGCAAGGCGTCGGGCGAGCAGGCAATTGTTCGCAAACGAGGCTTTGTCAGGATCCGCGCCATACATGTTGAGCACGGGTTTCGGTTCATTGCGGATGCTCATGACTTCCGGCACCGATACCTGCATGCGGTAGGCCATTTCGTATTGAGAAATGCGAGTCACGGTTTCCGGATCGCCGAGTTCTTCATGTGTTTTGGCGTTGAGGCGGTTGAGAGAATCGAGAGCGGCGCGACGGACATCGCGGCTGAGGCCGGTGGGGTTGGCGGCATTAAGAACAGGATCGCTGCCGGAACGGCATTGCACACCTTGGTAAACAGAAGGTAGGAAACCATTTGCCCACAATGCGGCACCCGCGCGTGGCGAGCGTCCGCCGGAGAGCAAGACCATGAAACCGGGGAGGTTCTGGTTTTCGCTGCCGAGACCCCAAGTGACCCAGGAACCCATCGACGGGTAACCGAGGTTCTGATTTCCCGTGTGCATCAGCAGTTTAGCGGGAGCGTGATTGAATTGGTCGGTGACCATCGACTTGATGAAACACAGTTTATCGGCGTGTTTGTAGAGAGAGGGCAAGCGATCGGAAATGTAGGCACCGGATTTGCCGTGTTGCTTGAAGTCGAACTGCGGACCTAACAATTTCGGCACACCTTGAATGAAGGCGAACCGTTGGCCTTCGAGGTATTCCTGGGGGCAAAGCTTGCCGTCATACTTGGCGAGCATCGGCTTGTAGTCGAAAAGCTCCATCTGGCTGGGCGCACCGGCCATGTGGAGGAAAATAATGCGTTTCGCCTTCGGTGCGAACGGGGGGGCGAGAGTCGCGAGGGGCGTGGCGGTGTCGCGCTGGATCGCGGGCTTTCCCGTGGCACCCTGCAGTTGCTGAGCGCCGAGATAGAGAGCGCCGAGGCCGAAAGCCGATTCCTTGAGGAAATGGCGCCGAGTCGAGTGGCGAAGTTGTTCTTCGAGAAGGTGTTGATGGAGAGACATGGCGTTAAGAATTTACCGGGTGAGGGCTTCGTCGAGGTTGATGAGGACGGAGGCGATGACGGTGAGGGCGGCTTTGGGATCGGACTGGTATTCGGTGAGTAGTCGTTGGTGGAGGGCGTGTAGCTCGGTGGCGCGGTCGGGGGTGATGGGGCGTGATGTCGTAAGGCGATAGCCGTAGGCGATGGCGGCATTCAGATCGTTTGGCGCGGCGGTGCTCATGCGCTGGGCAAGGGCTTCGGCGGCTTCTTGGAAGGCGGCATCGTTGAGGGTGGTGAGCGCTTGCAACGGGGTGTTTGAAACGAGGCGTCGCTTGGAGGAAAGATCGCGTGCGGGGACATCGAAGGAACTGAAAAGCGGATAGAGTAGGCTGCGTTTGAAATAGATATAAACGGCGCGGCGATAGCGCTCGGGGTTGCCGGGTGGGGGTGTTTTCCAGTCATCGCGGGTGAAGGGTTTCCAGACGCCGGGTGGCAGTGGGGGATGGACGGGCATGCCGCCGATTTGATGACTGATGAGGCCGGAGACGGTAAGCGAGTGGTCGCGCATCATCTCTGCGGTGAGACGTTGGCGTGGGCCGCGGGCGAGGAGTCGATTGCCGGAATCACTCTCGGCGAGGGCTTCGGGGATGGTGGCATCTTGGCGGTAAGTGGCGCTGGTGACGAGTTCGCGCAGCATGGCCTTGATGCTCCATTTTTTGTCGTTCACGAAACGAAGGGCGAGGTGATCTAACAATTCCGGATGAGTTGGCGGTTCACCAGCTGAGCCGAAGTCTTCGGGTGTCGGGACGATGCCGGTGCCGAAAAGTTCGAGCCACAGGCGATTCACGGCGACGCGAGCGGTGAGTGGATTTTCTGGGGCGGCAACCCAGCGGGCGAGGTCGAGGCGGGTGGCGCGGTCGCCAGATTTTTTCAATGGCGGGAAAAGTTTGGGCGTGTTGGCTTCTTTGATAAACACTCCTTTGTCGAGCCAGTTGCCGCGCTCAAACTTGTGGGTGGCGCGGGGGACGAAAGGATCGAGCTGGACCATGGTCGGCGTGGCTACGGAGGGGATGGCTTTGAGTTTTTGACGGGCGTCCTCGATTTGTTGCTTCGCTGTGGTCACTTCTGGTAGTTGGCGATGGGTGATCCACAGCGGTTGATCGGTGAGGCTGATGCGTCCGCGTTTGGCGACCATCGGGTAGCTGGCGCCGTAGATGAAACCATTGTGGAGTGTGACGCGGAGTTGGGTGCCGGGGGCGAGTGTGAGTGGCTCGGTGAGGACGAAGGTGGCGTGTCGTGGGGTGTGAATTTTTGAGTAGGTGCCCCAGGCGCGGTCGGCTCCTTTGATCGAGAGACTCGGGTCGAACATTGGGTGGGCTTCATCGGCAATGCCTTCGAATAAAGGGATGGCGGTGGCTTTGCCATCGGGCGCGATGGTCTCTAATACAATTTTGCGAATGATGCCGCCCCACTCGGGTGTGTGCTTGGCTTTTTCGATATCGAGCGGGAGAAGTTGCAAACGCAGGGCGGTCACGGTACTGAGATCGGTACCGAAATTCAGCATGTATTCGGCACCAGCAGCGACGTTCGGGTCAGCACGGAACTCGGCAATTCCGTTTTCTTCGCTGATTGTGAGGAGGGCCTTTTTCGCTGTGGCAGTCATGGCCTTTGGCTGATGCCATGTGGAGGCGGAGTCGATCTGCGAGCGCGTGGCGAAGAGAGATTTTTGTGCGTCGTGAATTTGTTTGTTGAGTGCGTTGGCTTCGGGATATCGGGACTTGTCGAGTGGGACGCTGAGCTTAGGGAAATCTTCGATGAGATCGGCATCGGCGGATTGATTGAAGAACTCCATGAAATCGTAAAATTCCTCGTGGCGGATCGGGTCGTAGGGGTGCGAGTGACATTGCACACAGCCGAAACTGACACCCATCCACGCTTCCCAAGCGGTATTCATGCGGTCCATGACGGCGACGACGCGGAATTCTTCGTCGTCGGTGCCGCCCTCGCTGTTCACTTGGGAGAGGCGACTGAAAGTGGTGGCGATTTGTTGATCAAGTGTGGCATTGGGGATGAGATCGCCGGCGATTTGTTCGATGGTGAATTGATCGAAGGGTAGGTCGCGATTGAAGGCATCGATGAGCCAGTCGCGGTATTTCCAGACTTCGCGGCGGCTGTCGTCGGCGTAGCCAGCGGAGTCGGCGTAGCGAGCGAGATCCATCCACACAGAAGCCCAGCGCTCGCCGAAACGTGCGGAGTCGAGAAGGCGGGTGGTTTCTTTTTCGATAGCGGTTTTGAAATCGATGGCGGCGGCTTTTTCAAAGGCATCGAGTTCCTCAATCGTAGGCGGCAGACCAATGAGATCGAAGGAGGCGCGGCGCAGCCATGCAGCAGGGCTGGCGGCGGGGGAGGGCGTGAGATTTTTTTCTTCGAGACGAGCGAGAATGAAGTGGTCGAGTGGTTGAACCGACCAGTAGGTATTTTTAACGGAAGGCAGCGGATGATTGGCGGGTGGGACGAAGGACCAATGTTCCCCCCACTCAGCGCCTTCGGTGATCCATTGGCGAAGAATGGCGATTTCCTTCTCTTGGAGTGGCGGACCGTGTTCGGGTTTCGGCATGATGTCGTCCGGATCGCTGGTGGTGATGCGGGCGATCATTTCCGACGCGGCAGGGTTGCCAGGGACGATGACGAATTTTCCTGATTCGCCCTTGCCGAGGGCGCGGTCGCGGTAGATGAAGGAAACTTCGCCCGCTTCCTTGACGCCGCCGTGGCAGGCGGTGCAATGGGCGTTAAGGATGGGGCGGACGTCACGGGAAAAATCGATTTTTGCCTGCGCAGGGGAATGCAGGTTGAAAAGAGTAATAGTAAGTAGAAACGACTTCTTCATAACGAATAGACGGAGCGTGCGACAATAACTTCCTAAAGATAGATAGCAATACCGTGCTTACATTCTTTACTAAAAAACCATGCTGTAGGGGCAGTGAAGGTCAAAGATGGTAAAGGCATTAGCTGCGGTAATTGGCGAATTATTTAAGACTGTGCAAAGCTTCTGCAAATTCTTTGCCAGCAGGAGCGAAAAATTTTGCGGCACCATAGTAGTGGAAGCCTTGGTTTGACGCGCCCTTGGCGATTTCTTCTTCTTCAGGGCTGCGGTCTTTTTTATCGCGCGCGGCGGCGAGTTTGTGGTCCCAGAAATTTTCCGTTAGGACGGCGGCAACATTGCCTTTGAATTCCGGCATTTTCGCAGGGGCGGCTTGGGCATCGCGAAAATTCTGGTAGATGCCTTTGTAACGCGGGCCATCGAAGGTATCGACGGGACCATTGACGCCAAGCACTCCAATAACGAATGGCATCTTGGGGGCGTTTAAATCTTTGCGCACATCACGGATGAAGTGAGCCATGTTATCCGTGTAAGAATCGTAGCCACCACGCTCACCGCGCTTGGGATATTTGGCCTGATCGACGAGGTCATTCCAGCCCTGAAACCACACGAAGCCAGCGATTTCGTAGCCATCTTTGGCATCGAAAGAAGGCACGACTTTTTTCGGATCCTCAAGGACTTTTTTCACGTGTTCCATCATGAGTTTGTAGTAAACTCCTGCGCCTTCGGGAGATGAGGAAGGTGGTCGGAAATCGGTGTGGATATTTTTCCCGCCCCATGCCGTTTTGATGATGAGAATGGGACCATCGTGGAGTTTTTGCATGGTGATGCCAAAGGTGAATTCGGGCCCGATGGTATCCTCACGGGCCGCGTAACCAGTGGTGAGTTTGCCTTCTTTGACGGTATTTTTGCCGCTTTTGTCTTGCGAAAGATAGCTGATCCATACGCGGTCGCAAACGGTGTGCTTGCCACTTTTATCGCGCATTTCCTCAAGCATGGGAGCTGTTTTTGGATCATTGGCGAGGTAATCAAAGGTCGTAACACTAGCGTGACCTTGCATGTTTGATTGCCCGGATAGGATGTACACCTTGAGAGGCGCGGCATGCGTGACCGTAGTGATTAGAAAAGCAACTAATAAATTCTTTATCATCGTCAAGTCATACGTTGGGCCAATAGGGTTTCTTTCCCACCTGTTACTAACTGAAATTTATGGGTAAAAAAATACAGTCCCCAGAGAAGGGGACTGTATGAAGTTTAAGACGTATGAATCTATGCGGATCAGGCATTCGAAGTGGATGCGATCTCACCAATCGATGTGACAGAGATATCCTCTGCGCCAGCTTTCGTGAGAATGTCTTCGGCACGGTCAACATCTTCGCCATTCATCGCAACAACAGAAATGAGAATGTTGCCTTCAGCGATTCTGTTTTCATAGCGCTTAGCTTCAAGTTCAGGAATGCCGAGACCGATCAGTCCACCGGTAATGCCGCCCACGGTAGCTCCGGCTGCTGCACCGCTAAGTGCAGCGAGAAGTGGCCCTGCGGCAATAAGCGGCCCTACACCAGGAATCGCTAGTGCCCCGATGCCGACAAGCAATCCGAGAGTGCCCCCTAGTACACCGCCTGTTGCTACTCCTGTAATAGCGCCTTCGGGAGCTTTAGTGTTTTTTTCATGAGAAAACTCATGGCTAGTATCCTTATCAGGGAAGAGAACAGAGATGTCGTTCGAAGAGAAGCCTGACTGTGTGAGGTGATCAACGATTTGGTTGGCTTGGTTTTCCGAGGTTGCGATTGCGTATACTGATTTATTGCTCATATTTTTAGTTGGTGGGATTTTTTGACTGGAGACAGTGAAGAATATAGTTTTGAAGGAGAGATACGAATGAATAGTGCTATACAATGATTATAATGTGATTTTCTGTAAGAGAAAAAGTTCGTTAATTTTTGTTAGCTATTTTTCCATCTTGCTGTTGGAACATCATGGCGGAATTTCTCAAATTTTCTATAGGGTAAAACCCTGCTTTTCTATAATTATCGAATAGCCGCATCTTGTAGGGTTAGACCCCATAGCCATTGCATGTGTAACATTCTAGTTTGCCAATCGAACGCTGCGAATCTATCGCGGCCCCATTTCAACAAACAGAAACTATACTAATGAAAACGCTCCAAGATTTATTTTTAAACGAATTAGCCGATATATACGATGCAGAGCGCCGTATTGCTAAAGCGCTTCCCAAAATGGCAAAAGCCGCTACTAGCACACCTCTGAAAAAGGCATTTGAACTCCATCTTAAACAAACCGTAGAGCATGCGAAGAAAGTCGAGGAGGTTTTCGCATGCTTCGATCGCAAAGCGAAAGCGAAAACTTGTGAGGCCACAGTTGGCTTGTTAAAAGAAGGCGATGAAATGGCCACCTCCTTCCTAGGTTCACCCGCAATCAATGCCGCATTGATTGCCACTGCACAAAAAGTCGAACACTATGAAATGGCGACTTACGGTTGTCTTCACGAGTGGGCTACATTGCTTGGAAACAAGAAAGCAGCGACGTTGTTGCAGGAAATTCTTGATGAAGAAGGCTCCACCAACAAAGCCCTGACGATCTTAGCACGTGCCAGCAGCAATGAAGATGCTCTGGAAGAAACTACGGAGAAAACATTAACCGCAGCAAAATCATGAGCGCAGATATCCAAACAGTACCACCAATTCCTCAATTACCGGAAGTAGCCAAGGATTTTGCTCGTCAAGCATCTGATGAAGCTAATGAAACGGCGCAAGTCGTCTATAATGCCGCAAAACACACAGCTCAGGAAGTCGAAGAAATGGCGGGAGACATCACTCTTGCAAACAAAGATGTAGCTAAGCGCGTTTCCGACAGTGCAAAGGAAATGTATCACTCGGCGGTGCTTAAAGCCGAAGACACACTCGCTACTTCACAGGAGTATGTGCGTCGCAATCCAATGACCTTCGTTTTGGGATCCGTTGTTTTAGGAGCGGCCATCGGCTACATGATCATCAATGCGAGAAGAAAGCCAACTTTCGGTGAACGTTTTGCAGACGAGCCCATGCTCTCGATGCGCGACGCAATCCGGGGTGCATTTGCTCCTGTTGCTCACCGTGTCCATGAAGGATATGACACGGCGCGTGAAGGTGTCGGAAAAGCGATGGATCAGGTGCATCGATTACGTCCCACGCGGACTGTTGAATCGTTGTCCAATCGTATTGGTCGCGCTGCACATAATCTCAAATTTTGGTAATTTATGAACGATCAAGAGAATCAACCGGACACCCCGTTATCCTTGGAGGAAGGAGTAAAAGTTCTGCTGTGTGATGCAAAACAGTGCACTCAGGTTCAAGAGCGAAGTGCAACAGAATGATATTTAGTTAAAAAGCTCTTCAGGAGTCTTGTATCCATAGCGTTTCCTGGGTCGGGTGTTTAATTTTTGGGCGATGCGATCACACTTAGCCTGAGTCAGATTGTTCAGGCACATGCCTTTGG
This sequence comes from Akkermansia muciniphila, assembly GCA_945890645.1. Lineage (GTDB taxonomy): Bacteria > Verrucomicrobiota > Verrucomicrobiia > Verrucomicrobiales > Akkermansiaceae > UBA956. The sequence continues at coordinate 24 of CAMDCV010000009.1, read as the reverse complement.
GCAGATATTGTCGAATCAGTCCGT